>NZ_JBEZWO010000021.1:0-112475 GCF_040637515.1 Streptomyces sp. NPDC029041
TCAGGTGCACGCTGCGTGTGGCACGGGGAAGACGATGATTGCTGCGGCGTCAGCGAAGCGGCTGGTGCCCCGCGGGCGGGTGCTGGTGCTGGTGCTATGACGAGACGTACGACTCCGACACGAAATACCAATCCTGGATCGCCAGCCTGAACGCACGGCTTGAGAAGGGGAGCAGAGTGCTGGACCTGGGCTGCGGCAGCGGAGCGCCGGTCGTTCGTGACCTTGTGGCGGCAGGACACCACGTCACCGGCGTCGACATCAGTGAGGTGCAGATCCAGCAGGCTCAGAAGCTCGTGCCGCAGGCCGACTTCATCATGGCCGACGCCACCTCGGTGGACTTCCCGGGCGGATCCTTCGATGCCGTCGTGTCCCTCTATGCCCTCATTCACATTCCACAGGACGAACAGCTTCCGCTCCTGGAGAGGATCGCCACGTGGCTCCGGCCCGGCGGCTGGTTTCTCTGCAGCACCGGTCAGCATGAGTGGACCGGCATGGACGAGAACTGGCTGGACAGCGGGGTTGCCATGTGGTGGAGCCACGCAGATGCCGACACCGATCGTGCCTGGATCACCCGCGCGGGACTGACGGTTGAGCAGGAAGAATTCGCCCCCGAAGGGGGACGGCGGGCATGCGCTGTTCTGGGCACTACGTCCGCTGTGACAGAGCAAGCGAGCGGCATCCGTCAGCCGGCCGGCGGCCGGGCAAACCCCCAGCGAGTCAGGCCCCGTCCCGGTCCCAGGACGGGGCCTATCCCAAATGTCACTGGCGGCGGCCACACTTGAGCCATGACGCTCGACCGTGCCGATGCGGCACCGCCACTGCTCATCCCCTCCGGGGCTGCGTTCAACCCGATGGTGTTGGACCGGCGGATGCTGCTGCCAGTCCTCGACACCAACGCGCTGCTGGTCGAAGCCTGCGCTCTGGCCAAGAGCGGCGACCGACAGGACCGGGTCACAGCGCTAGCCGTCACCGGCCGCGCCACCCCGTACATTGCGGCGCACGTACCAGGCGAAGTCGACGAACACCTGGCCAAGGTGGCTGCCGACTTCGAGGTGTCGGAACATCAGGCGCGTCGCGTGCTCGATCAGCAGATCTTGCCGACCCTTCGAGTAGTCGACCTGGAGATCCGCGACCATCTGGCCCCGCAGACCCGGCACATTCTGCGAGTCGATTCCACGATGCCGCGGAGGTATCGGGGTGACCCGGACGACGCGTCTACCATGGCGCTCGCGGAGTTCCTGGGGCCGTGCGTCATCGTCTCCGCGGACAGTGTCTTCTCCCGCTTCGGGTTTGCCGTCATGGACTGGATCCCCGTCGCCGAGAGCGTGCTGCGCTTGGCCGGTCTGGAGGCCACCGCCGCGAACGCGCTGGTACTCATCGACATTGCGTTCCAGTTGTTCGGTGTCGGTGTTCACCGCCTGAGGGTCCTCGCCGCGCGCAACCCGCTGGTCGCGACGGCCGCCGTCGGCGGGCTGCTGTGGTGGTGCCACCGTCACGGCTACCTGACACGCGACAACTGGAGACGTCGCCTGTCGCAGGTAGGGGGTATGGCGAAGCCGCTGCTGGAGCTGACGCAAGCCGGGATGACCGAGCACCAGGCGCTCAGTAACTCGCTTCTGGTGGTGAAGCCGCCGGCCTGCCCCACCAGCGAGCAGCTCGCGGCCCGGTACCTCGCGCGCTGCGGCTCGGCACTGACGCCCGGCGAGCTACGAGACGCGCTCGCTCGACGAGGCCACACCATCTCCGCCGCCCAGTTGAAGCGGGCCATGCTCGCCCACAGGGCGTTCGTTCGCGGCCCCGGCGATCTGTGGACCGTGGGTCGCCCCGTGCTGACGTAGCAGGTCCGCCGCCTATCGATCAGCGTCAAGCCGTGAGGACGTCCCGGAGCTCCCGCATGGCGCCTTCGTGGTGGTGCTGGGCGGGGATCGCCTCGAACAGGTCCAGGGCGCGGCGGCGGACCAGGCCGGTGCGGTAGTCGACGGGCAGCGCCGTCAGGGCAGCGACTGTGCGACGGCACGCCTCATCGCTGTCGCCGTCGTGATGGGCGCAGGCGACGCCGTCGATGTTCAGCAGGGTGCGCGTCATGGTGCTAGTTGGCGCGGACAGCTGCTGTCTCTCCCGGGCGCGGCGGGTGTCTCCGAGGGTGGGGAAGGCGTGGCTTCTGCTCGCCGTACGTCAGCCAGGTGTCCGACCGTTCGCACTCAGGGAGCCGATCCATAAGTGCATCCGTGTCGGTCAGCGCCTGGCGGGCATGCTCGGGCTGGTGGTTGAGGGCACAGCCAAGGACGTTAACGCCCTTGGCCTGCACTCAGCGAACCCTTTTCCTCTCCCTGCGGGGGCACTGAGTCTCGGCACTCACGCGTTGTCGGTTCTCATCGACATTTTCGAGCCAACTGATCGCTAAGTGCTGTCCAAACCCGTCGATAAACGTTGCCTGCTCTCGCTTACTGAACCAGCCGTGTCCGTCTCGGCGTCGAGCGGGGTTTCGACGCCTGCGAAGAGGGTGTCGACGTAGGTGCCTTCGGCGTCGTGGAGGTGGGCCGACCAGGGCTCGGTGTGCTCGGCGGCGGGGCGGTCCGCGTGCTCGGCAGCGTGCATCAGGAGGTGTGCGCTGGTGTAGGCGGATCCTTCGTCGTCGGGGGCGTCCGGATCGGCCATCATGATCAGGAACGTCACTCCGCGGTCGCCGCCGAGGTAGGCGCGCCGGCCGCGCCGGGCCAGTTCGGCGATGAGCAGGTCGCCTTCGGTTGGGGCCCGGGACGGCCGCTGCCACGTCGGCCCGCCCCGGGGAGCGGTCAGAACGGGAGCGGCGCCAGCACGCTGGATGCCTGGACGGCTTCGACACCGGCCGGGCTGAACTTCAGCGTCTGGAAGGTGGTGGTGACGCCGTTGTCGTGCTCGGTGCGGATGCGCAGCGTCGCTTCACCGAACTTCAGGGCGAGGTTGGCCAGGTCGACGATCCGGTCCAGGTGGTGCCCCAGTGGCCCGTGCCGATGACGCCGTATTCGCGGTAGGTCACGTCGCCCATCGCCCACGTGTGGCTGCCGCGGTACTCGAAGGTGTTATCGAGGTTGACGGTGCCGATTCCGCCGTCCGTCACCGCGGCGACGATCGGCAGGAGGGCGGGAGTGGAACGGCGCAGCATCAAAGGCTGCCGTGCAGGCGAGAGTTCGGGGGTGCTGGCCAACCCCGACCAGCAAGAGAAATATACCGCACTTTCATCACTCACGGGAAGGGGGCACACCACTGCCCCCGACAGCACGGCGGCCGCGCCCGGACATGTGTCCCGGGGCGCGGCCGCGAGCCGGCCAGGGCAGGCGTCACGCGGTGAGCGTGACGTCGGTGGTGTCGATGACCCGGCGGATCGGGATCGGTGCTCCCTTCTTCCGCTTGGGGGCGGGCTTGGGCAGCTCCCGCACGGGCCGGAAGACGGTGCCCGTCCGGCCGGTGACGTCTCGCCAACGGGCCTCGAAGGATTTGCGCTGCTTGTCGACCACGCCGGCGGGGGCCGCGACGAGGAAGGCTTCGGCGGAGGGCAGGCCGTCGGTGGGCAGCAGGCAGTGGGCGCGGCGGATGTGGGAGTGCTCGCCGATGGTGAGCTTCACGTCAGCGTTCTTCGACGCGTAGCGGCGGACGAGCATCTCGGGCGGTGGATCGGTCGCCGACCCATACGGTGCGCAGGGAGCGCCAGGACTGGCCCTTCTTGACCTTGCCGCGGCAGCCCTCGGGGCCGGAGCACCAGGGCGGGTGCTTGATGTACTCCTCGGTCTCGGGGTCGGTGTAGCCGCCCGGGGGGGTGGTTGCGTCGACAGCGGGCGGTGCGCTTCATGTGGCACCACCACTTCGGGCGGGTGCACTTCTTGCCGTGGTGGGTTCGGCACTCCTTGGTCCGGCCGATGAAGGTCATGCGGCGGATTTCGTAGACGGCGTACTCGGCCTGGTCCAGTGCGGTTTCGAAGGTGGTCAGGACGGGGTTGTTG
Organism: Streptomyces sp. NPDC029041; assembly: GCF_040637515.1. Classification (NCBI taxonomy): domain Bacteria; kingdom Bacillati; phylum Actinomycetota; class Actinomycetes; order Kitasatosporales; family Streptomycetaceae; genus Streptomyces; species Streptomyces sp. NPDC029041. The sequence continues at coordinate 3,981 of NZ_JBEZWO010000021.1, forward strand.
CGGCCGTCCTCGGCGAGCCGCTGGTAGAGCGAGCCGGCCGGGCCGTACAGCGACATCTGCTCGTTGAGGGCCTGGGACACGAACTCCATGGGAAGTACCTCGGCGGCGACGTGCGGGTGTTCGCGCAGTCGCTCCTCGTGCCGGTCGCGGGAGGCACAGACCCCGCTGAAGGGGCACTGTGAGCAGTAGGACTTTTTGATCTTCTCGCCGAGCTGGTCGTACACGTAGGCCTCGACGGCGGCCCGGTCTGCCTCGGCTAACCCGCCGTTTTCCCCGCGCGCTCGGCATGCACGCGTGGCGGTACAGGGCGGCAAGACCGTCCCCTGAGTCACTCCCGTAACGGAAGAGCGATCCGCCCCAACCGGAAAAGGGAACAAAAGTTCCCCGTACTGGCGTGTTGCAGTTCCGGAATTCCCCGCCAAAGGGCATCCCACGGCCTGCACTTGTGCCATTATGAGGCCCTCCGGAGCGAGTGCTTCTGGCTGGCGTGCGTGCGGATGGGGATCCGCTACGACGCTCAGGGGGATCAAGCGACGGCCCACAGAGATCTTCGGCCGTCGTATCGGGGGGAGTGGGGTGACGGAATCTCATGTCGATCAGGCATGCCCTGTGTGCAGAAATCCCGGGGAAGTCGGTGAGTTCTGCGGGGTCTGCCAGTGGCGTTTGCGGGACGACCGGGTCCTCGGGGAACTGACCGAGGAGGACGTGGCACAGTCCCGCTCCGCACTGCAGGCGGCCGGACACGCGTGGGACGTGCGAGCCGCGACCCTGTCGAGCCGGGCGCCGAACGGCCGGGCCGACGCGGACGGCGACCAACTCGCGGACGTGATCCGCGGCGGGCCCTGGAGACCGGAAGGAAAGGCGCCGGCCGGAGCGCCGGATCTTTCGTACGGGCGCGGTGACCCCGGTTCGCAGGACGGCGCGGAATTCCTTGACGACCTGTTCGCCCGGCGCATCATGGAATTACTCTTCATCGAATTCACGCCCGACGAAGTGAATGTGATCAAGGTGGCGGTGGGGGAAGGCGGACTTCCCCGGCAGGCTGACGCGGGAAGTATGCAATGGCCCTCTCTGGCACCCATGATCGATTCCCGTGACAGCATCCGCCGATTCCAACTCGCAGGCGGTATCGGAACACTGCCTCCCGTATCCCGTAGGCAATTCGACACGACCGTTCTGCATTGGCTCAAGGCCTACATCCCCCCTTCGTACGAGCAGTCCGTCGTACTGCTGACCCCCCGCACCGGATGGGTCCTGCTGGAGCGGGCCGCGGCCGCCGTGCGTACCGCCTACACCCTCCGAGCCGAACTCGGGCGGGGCAGCGCCGTCGACGCGGACTGCACAACCTCACAAGCTGTACGAGAGGTGCTGCGCACCGCGCCCCTGCTCGCCGACCACACACTGGTACTGGCCCGGGCCGACCGGTCCACCGGTGCCGTGCGGACGCACAGCCACGTGCTCTTCCCGGCGGGGCGCCGGCTCCGCCGTGGTGAGACGGCGGTCGCGGACGTCACCGTGCACGGCGGGGTCACAGGCGCCGAGCCCGTGCGCCTGCCGGTCTTCGCGGGCAGGCCAGCGGCCGACGGCACCGGAGCCGAGCCCCTGACCGTGCACGAGGTCACCGTCGCTGCGCTGTCCCAGGTCCGGTTACGGTTCGTCCTGCGCGGACCCGGCGAAGTCGAACTCGTCACCCCGCAGGAAGGAAGCGCGCACGCGCCGAGAAGACCGGCCGCCGTCGACGTGCCCGCCTTGCTCACCCGCCTGCCCCACCGGATCCTCCGCCCGCCGAGGCTCGAGGTCTTCCTCACGGTCGAACTCAGCGGCGCGGACCGGGACGAGACGCAGGAGCGGCTGGCGTTCGCCCGGGACCTCCTCACCACACTGTCCGGGCAGGACGCTTCAGGTGCCGCGATCCGCACCGGGGCGATCGGTCACTACGACCACGAGATCCACGAGAACGGCTACACCTCCCGGCGCACCCTCCTGCTGCCACCGGTCCCCGCCGGACCCGCCCCCGCCACGCTCACCGCCCTGGCGGGCTGGCGGCCCGCCAGGCGCGAACAGGACATGGCCTCCTCACTGGAAGACGCGCTGCGGGCGGTACTTCTGCTCGTCGGCGCGGCCACGGGCAGCTCCGAGGACGTGCGGCGCGTCCTCCTGATCGTCGCTCGCCGCCCGCCCGGCCAGCCCCGACAGCACGGCATCATCCCGGCCTGCCCGCTCGGCGCCGACTGGCGAACGGAACTCGGCCGCCTGCGCTCCGCCGGCGTCAAGGTGATGACCAGGGCCGATCCGCAGACCGGGCCGCCACCGCAGGACCACCCGGGCATCGCGGCGCGACGTTACACCGACGCGGCCTGGGCCGAACTCTCCGCCGAGGGCACCTTCCGCCCCGGCCAGGACTCGGCGGCCGATGTCGCCAAGGCGCTCGTCCCGCCCTGGCGACTGGAGGGGCCACCCTGCCGTCTGGCCTTCGCCACCCCCCTGCTCTGAATTCCTTTTCCGCACGAGGAGAACGTCATGGCCCCAGAGTTCTTCAACCCCAATGAGGACAAGCCCGACGGCGGCCCGAGCGGCACCGGCACCCCGGCTGGCGGTCCGGCCGGCCCACAGCCCGCCGAAGCCGCGCAGCCCGCCGAGCCGGAGCAGCCCGGCACCCGGTGGTCTCCCCGCGTAGTACCGCCCCAGGCCCCCGGACGGACGGACGCCGGCCCCGCGCCGGCCTATCCGTCCCAGCCCACCCTCCCGCCGCCGATGCCACCCGTGCAGGACGGCAACCTCGAACCTCTGCGGATCCCCACAGCCCCCCAGGAAGACGGCACCGCCGCGGACCGCGTACGCATCGGCCTGTGGGGCGCGCCGCGCTCCGGCAAGACCACGTACCTGGCCGCACTGCCCATCGCGGCGATGCAGTACCAGCGCCACGGGCAGGGCAACTGGCTGATCAGCGGCATGACCGCGGAGGCCAACACGTTCCTCAGCGACAGCGTGTCCAAGCTTGCGATCCAGCGCGAGTTCCCCGGCGGCACCGTGGCTGTCACGGGCATGAGCTGGTCGTTCCAGGGCCAGGAACCCGGCACCGGGATGATGCGCAGGCGCACCCGGGAACCGAGCTTCGTCCTGGAGATCCAGGACGCGCCGGGCGAGGCGTTCCGGCCGAACAACCCCCTCCAGACCCAGGTGGTCGACCAACTGGCCCGCTCCCAGGGCCTGATCTACCTGTTCGACCCGCTCGGCGACGCCCAGGAACTGACCCAGAGCCTGACCTTCTTCTACTCGACGCTGAACGAACTGAACACCCGGATCAGGGACGCGGGCGGCCACTACCGGGGCCGGCTGCCGCACCACGTGTCGGTCTGTGTCGCCAAGTTCGACCACCCGGACGTCTTCCGGCCCGCCGTGGAAGCAGGCTGGGTCACCCAGGACACCGTCGGCTCCCAGCTGCCGCGCATACCCGAGCACCTCAGCGAGCGCTACTTCCAGTGGCTGTGCGACGAGTTCCGCGGCTCCACCGCGCGCCTGGTGCGCGACGGGCTCGCGAACTTCTTCCACCCCGACCGCATCACCTACTACGCGACGTCCGCCATCGGGTTCCGGCTGAACCCGCAGCACGTCTTCGACTACCGCAACTACGCCAACGAGGAGATCGTCGACGGAGTGCGCCGGATCTGCACCTCCCCCGAGCCGATCAACGTGCTGGAGCCGCTGACGGACCTGGAACGCAAGATCCGTACCGTCCGCGACGCCCGCAAGGGGTGGCGGCGGTGAACGAGGAGCAGGGCCAGGACCGGCTGGCCGCCCACTGGGCCGTGCTGGGCAAGCACCCGGGCCAGGTCATGGGATACGAGGTGCTGGACGGCAGCCTGCCCCCGGACCGGGCCGAGTCCTACCTGTGGGCTGCCGCCACCGGCACCCCCGAGAGCCGCGAACCGGCGGCGGCACTGCCCTGGCGTGTGTTCCTCGGCAGCGTGCGCACCGACCCCACCCCGGTCTGCGCGACCGTCGAGACGACCTGGGACGGAAGCCGGGACGGGACCGGCGCCCCCAGTTACACCTGGCGACTGTTCCTCCTCGACTGGTCCCAGGCAGGCGCTGCCCGGCTGACCTGGTCCGCGCTGGACCAGGCGCTGCCACACGACGGCCAACCGCCGACCAGCGGGAGGCCGGTGCCCCTCTCCCCGCCCCGGCCGCAGGCCGGGCAACTCGCCGCACAGGCGGAGGAGCTGGGCTTCGAATGGACAGCACGCGTCGCCGCCCTGCTCCTGGACAACCGGCGGGTCGCGATCGTCCCGCCCTCCGGGACGACACTCCCGGAGGTCACCGAACGGGTCCGTGTCCTCGACGCTGTCTGCGCTCTCCTGCCGTACGGCTGCCGCGCCTGGCTGAGCGGTGCGACCTGGGCCGGGCAGTCCGACCACGCACTGCGGCTCGTCTTCACCGCCACCCCTAAGACCGGGCAGGTGGAGGTCTGGCCGGGCACCGGCAGCCCGCCCGACCCGCAGGGCACCGCCGCCCGCACCTACCTGAGCGAACTGCTCCGGCTGCGGGCGAAACCCCGGCCCACCGCCGAACTGGTCGAGCACCTGCTGGGCTGGACCGAGGTCATCCCGGTGCAGAACCCGGCCGAGGCACTGCGGGCGCTGCGCGATGCCGACCTGCTGGACTCCGTGATCGAGGCCGTCCGGCAGGGCCGCGGTGACCTGCACGACGTACAGCGGCTGTTGGAGCGGTACCCGGTGGAGTCCCTCGGCGAGGTGCGACTCGCGGTGCTCCTGCCCTTCCTGGCCCGGTGCGCGCAAGGCCCGGAGGGCGGGCCCGCGCGTGCGCTGCTGCTGCGGCACTGGAGCCGGTCCCTCCCGCACCTGCTGGCCGAGGACGTCGTCGCGGGCGGCGGGACAAAGGAGTCGTTCGAGCGTGCGCGGGGCCATCTGGGACTGATGCACGCCCTGGAGGCCGAACGGCCCGGTGCACTCGACGAACTGCTGACCGCTCTGGTGTCAGCCCCGCAGCACAGGCCCGAATGGACCGGATACCTCGTCTACTGGGCGGAGCAGACGTTCGGCCGGGCACCGGAGGCCGCCGACACCCTCCTGATCCGTTCCCGCGAGGCGGGGCTGGCCTGGCTCAGCAGCTGGCTGGAGGACAGGACACGCGACCTGGCGCCGCTCGTGCGGCTGGCGACGCGAGCGGTCGGCGGCGCCTCGGGCGGCGTCACCGGATGGCCGCGGTTCGCCGCGGCCCTCACCGGACGGGCGGGCTTCGCGCAGGCGACGGCGGAGGACGCCGAAGAGTTCGTCGGAGCACACGACGACGCGTGGGAGACCGCCCTTGAACTGGCGACGGCCGAGGGACGGCCGGAGGTCGTCGATCTGATGTGGCCCCGCCTGCGCGAAGTCGCCCGAAGCCGGGAGGCGTCCGCACGGCTGCTGCCCGCGCTCGACAGGCTCGCCCCGGCCGAGGGCGCGAGCCTGGCACCGGAGGTCGCGGCGGACGCCGACCTGCTGCGCGCTCTGCACGCACACGCGGCGGACGGCTCCAGGATCCCGTCCGGGATGCCCCGCGCCCGACGGCTGACCGACACCCGTGCCCAGGAGGCGTACGCCGCGGCCCTGAGCCGGCGTGTCGACACGGACCAGACCTCCACAGCGGTGGCGGTCGAAGCCCTGCTCGGTGACGAGCCGGATCCGCACAGCTGGCGTGTGCTCCAACTGCTGATGGCGCAGCGGGTCTCCACCGAATCCCTCGTCCGGGACGGCCTGGCCCGACGGCTCACCGAGGCGCACGCCCGCTGGCTCCGCCTCGACCTGCCCGACCACCTGGTGCGGGACCTGAGCCGGCGCCACCACCTCAGCTGGCTCACATCGGTGTGGGAATTCGGCCGCGCGGTGCGTGAGAAGCAGCCGATGGACCGGTTGGCCCGGCTGATCGCCACCGCCGCTCCCGGCGGCAGGTTCAGCCCCCAACTGCTCTCCGCGATCGCGGACTTCATCCGGGCCAACGGCCCGTGGATCGCCTACTCCCTCGCGGCGCCGCTGCACCGGACGGCACCGAACCTCGACCTGGTCCTCTACAGCGCGCTGCGCCGGAGCGAGGGGACCCGGGCGGTCGCGGACCTGCTGGACCGGTTCCACGCGGAGGAGACCTACCAACACCAGCGGCTCCACGGTGCGCTCACCGGCACGCCGCCCACCACGGCACCGCTCACCGCCCTGCCACCGGCCGGTGCGCCGCCGGTGACCGCTCCCGCGCCGCCGCAGACAGCTTCGCCCCAGACCGCCGCACCCCTGCCGGCGGCGCCGCAAGGGACGGGCCACAAGGCGCGGTGGCCTGTGTTTCGCCGCCCCGACTGGTTCCAGGGCATGCGGCGATGACGACTCCCACGGCCATCGCCATCGACCCGGGCGGCCGCTTCACCCGCGTCGCCCACGTCGGCTCGGACGGCACACCGGCCCTGGCCGCGCTGCCCGGTGAGGTGCCGGGGGAGGGCCTGCCCGCTTCCGGAAACACGGCAGGCCACCCTGCTGCTGCCCTTCGGGCCGCGTACGCCGTGTACCGCGAGCACTACGGCACCCCCGAGCAGGTGGTACTCGTCGTCCCGCAGCACGATCGGGCCACCCACGCGCGCCGGGCGACCGACGTGCTGACCGCCCTCCACGGCACCGACCCCATGCCGCGGCTACGGACGCTGAGCCACCCGCACGCGGTCCTGGCCCTCCTGCGGCACGCGGGCACGGCGACCGCACACCGGTATCTGGTGTGCGACCTGGGCGCTACCGCAGTGGAGGTATCGGTGTGCGCGCTCGCCCCCGGCTCGGTGGCGGTGACCGGCACGGCACGCCAAGCCCCTGGCGACGGCTTCGCCGCCGGTTTCGACACGGCGCTGCTGACCGGCGCCGGGCTGCCGGACGACGAGGCCACCCGCCTGGCGCTCGCGCGGGCCAGAACCCGGGACGGCGCGGAGCAGCGACTCGATGTCGCGCTCGGTCACAGCGCCCGCCGTCCCGGGCGGTACGACGACACCGTGGTCCTCGAGGTGGCAGGTGGAGAGATCACCGTCGGGGTGCTCCGGCGGGCCCTCGACCGGCTCATCGCAGGGCTCGACGCCGTGCTCGACGAGACGGGGGACGACTCGGCGCCGCCGCTGATCGCGGTGGGCGGCGTGGCGCGGTCGGGTACGCTTCTGCGCCACCTGACGCAGCATCACCGAGCGCCGGTCGCGCTGCCCGGCGGTGTGGACCCCGCCCTGGCGGCCTCGTTCGGCGCCGCGCTGGTCGCCGCTGGGCGGGTCGACCCCGCCGACCGGTATCCGTACGCCGTCTACGTCGGCACCCACCGGACCCTGGGCGGCGAGATCGAAGCGGAGGATCTGCTGGTCAGCCCGGCGGGAGCGCTGGAACCGGGCGGGGCGACCGTCTTCGCCGAGACCGGCGGCCGGCGCGTCCGCGTACGGACCAGGCCGATCGGCTCGGGAGCCGCGCGACCCGTGCGGATACACGTACGCGACGCGCGGGGCGGCAACGCGACACAGATCGGAACTCTGACGGTCCCCGCGAGCGCCGAGGGAGCCCGTTACCACGTCGGCGTCCGAATCGCCGTCGACGGCACCGCCCGTCTCGTCCTGCACCCGCTGGGTTCCGGGACGCCCAGTGAACACCCGCTCGGCGCCCTGCCGACCGACATCGAGGGAGCTCGTTCGTGATGTCATCCGCCGGGGGGCCGTCGGCCGTGCCCCCGTCCAAGGAAACGGCCGGCCTTGCCCGGCGCCGCGCCGGGCGAGCCCGGGGCGCCTTGGTGGCCGCGAGCCTCCTGGCCCTCGTGCCCCTCGCCGCGCCCACGGCGTCCGCCGACACCGCTCCGTCCCGGGCCGAGATCTACGACGCCCTGGGACTGGACGAACAACCGGCCGACTACGTGGTCCTCGTGGACACCTCCGGCTCGATGGCGAACAAAGGCCGGTACAACACCGTCCGCTCCACCCTGCGCCAGTTCCTCGACGGTCTGTCGGCCAAGGACCACATCGCGCTGTTCACCTTCGACTCCAGCACCGAGCCGCGCTACGTCGGCTCGGGCGGTGACACCGACGCCATCATGTCCCGGCTGCCCGCGTCCCCCGACCCCGACGGCGAGACGGACGTCGGGTCGGCCCTGAACAGCGCGCTTGGCGAACTCGAACGGGACGACGCCGCCGAGGTCGCCTCGGTGGTGCTGCTCACCGACGGCGAGCACAGTCCGCCCAAGGGATCGCGCTACCCGAAGTCGACCGGTGCGGCCTGGACCGACCTGCACGAGCGGGCGCAGGACATCGGCAAGGGCACCGAGCTGGCCGGATACGCCCTGCCGTTGGGCGACGGCGCCACCGGTGCCGAGCTGCTGGGGGAGGTCGTCGACGACACGACGGTGCTGCGCCCCGACAGCATCGAGGACCTCGGCGGATACCTGAAGCGGGCCGGCGACGGTGCCCGGGCGCGCAAGGCGGGACTCCTGCTCGCGGGCGACGAGGGCGAGGGGATCACCGCGTCCTGGTCCGACGGCCCCCGCCGCGACATCACCGGCGGCTCGGTCACCGCGCGCCTCACATTGCGCTCGACGGCCCGTCACGTGCCGTTGAGCGTGAGTGGCCTGGACGTGTCGGTGCCGGGCGACGACCTGCGGATCTCCGGCCTGCCGTCCTTGGTGACCCTGGGCCCGGGGGAGTCCCGCACATTCCCCGTGAGGGTGCGCGGCACCCTCTCGGACGGCCCGCTGCCGTTCCGCCGGGACCGGGACACCGACGCCCGCCTGAGCGTGGCCGGACGTGTCAGCTCCGACTGGGAGCGGCCGCTCGCCGCGGACGTGCGCCTGGACGTACCGCGCCGGGTCCAGGTCACCGGCGCACCGCTGCCGCTGCGGGCCACGGTGGGATCCGCTGCCCTCCTGCCCGCCCTCCTCACGGGAATGTTCGCCGTCCTGCTGGCCTGCTGGCTCCGGTGGCGGCGTACGAACCGGCCCCGGCTGAGCGGCGAGTTGCTGCTGACCCCGGTCTACGGCGGGCAACTGCCCGACCGGATCCAGCTCAACGGGCGCCGGGTGGACCTGCGCCCACACGCGGTCGGCGGACGGGGCTCGGTGCGCGGACGGCGCCGGTCGACCGAGCAGGGACCGCGGGTCGATCTGCGGATCCGCTACACACCGGACGGATCCGCCGGCCGGGAGAGCGACGCCACATGCGGGCCCGGCGGTCAGGTCGTGGTCAACGGAGTGTCGTTCACCTATCTGCCCGAGCGGCGTGCCGACGGCGTCACCTCCACGGGCGGGCGGCCGCGATGACCACCACGGTGCTCAACGTCGCCGCCACACACATCGGCACCGAGGCGCTGGGGCCGGGCGTACGGTCCGTCGTCTGGGTGCAGGGATGTCCCTTCCACTGCGCCGGCTGCATCGCCCCGGACTGGATCCCGGACCGTCCGGCACGGCACGTCGCGCCCGGCGCGCTGGCGGCGGAACTCCTGGCCGACCCCCGGGTCACCGGTCTCACCCTCTCCGGAGGGGAGCCGATGCAGCAGGCCGGCGGCCTGGCCGAGCTGGTCTGCCAGGCCCGGCTGATCAGGGACGTCTCCGTCATCTGCTTCAGCGGGCACCGTCTGGAGCACCTGCTGACCCGGCCTCCCTCGCCCGGCGTACCGGACCTGCTCGCCGCCGTCGACGTGCTGATCGACGGTACCTACGTAGCCGCGCTGAACGACGGCCGGGGCCTGCGCGGCAGCTCCAACCAGCGGATCCACCACCTCACCGACCGCCTGGCGGTCCACGGGCACGAACTGGCTCAGGGGCCCCGCACCGCCGAGATCGCCGTGACCGGCCGGGAGGCCCTGCTCATCGGCGTACCACCCACCGGGCTGCTCACCGCGTTCGACAGCGCGGTCGACGCCGTCCGCGCCTCTACGCCACCCCGCACGTCACCCCGTACGTCCCCAGGAAGGAAGCACCACCATGAGCGGTAGGAAGCGCATTCAGGTCGACGAGTCGGAGTGGTACCGCATTCAGCGCAAGGCGCAGCAGCTCAAGGAGGTGCAGCGCAACATCCCCCGGCTGATCGAGGACGTACGGTCCCAGACACGCGCGGACATCGACCGCACCTTCGCTGGTGTCCAGCAGCGACAGCGCCGGCACGAGGAAGCCGTTCGCGCGCTCAGCGACCAGACCCGGCAACTGGAGGCCGACACCACGCGCCGGCTCCAGCAGCAGGCCGCGGACCTGCACCGCTCGCTGGACGAGACCGCCGGCCGGATCCGGGAGGAGACCCGCCGGGAACTGGCCCGGCAGCACGAGGAGACCACGCGGGCGCTGGCCGCCGAACGTGCCGAGCGCCGCGCAGAGATGACGAGGCTGTCCCAGGACATCGAAGTGATCAAGGCGGGCGAGGCGCGCGCCGAGGAGATGGTGCGGGCCTGGCTCGCGGACGCTCGCACGATGGCCGCACTGATCGCCGACACTCTGCCGCACGAGCGGTACGCGCCCGGCGCACTGAACCGGCTGACCGGACGGCTCGCCACCGTGGAGCACAACGTGGCGGAAGGCCGGTTCGAGGCCGCCCTCGCTGTGGCACAGGAGACCTTCCACTCGCTGAGCGACCTGCGGGTGGACACCGAGCACCGGGAACTGGAGCGCTGCTCGGCCCAGTCGGAGGCGGTCGAAGCCCTGGTCCGTGTCGAGAGACTGATCGCGGGCAATGAGCAACGGCCGGTCATCGGGCCGGACGGTGAGGCACTGGCCGGGTACAGGCTGGACGTCGTCCACTGGTCGGAGGGCGAGTTCGACGAGCTGCGCCAGGAAGCCGCCGACGCCCTGGCCCGGGCCCGCGACGACGTGACGGACACCGACGAGCTGCGCGGCCTGCGCGACCAGGAGGCCACCCGGCTCGAGCAGGCCCTGGGCGGCACGGTGGAGCGGGCGGGCATGCGTCACCTCGCCTCGCAGATCCGGGTCAACCTCGCCGACGCGGTGGCCCAGACCCTCAGCGATTACGCGTACTACGACCTCGTCGACGGCAAGTACGAGAACGCCGACGCCCGCGGCAGCTACTACGCCAAGCTCCGCAACGGCGCCAACGGCAACGAGATCGTGGTGGACGTCTCCCAGGCGGAACGGGATTCGGACCAGTGTGTGATCCGGGTGGTGTCCTACGACCACGATGTCACGGCCGAGGCCGAACTCATGGACCGTGTCCGGGCCATCCAGCAGGCGCTCGAGGCGGACGGCCACCGTGTGTCGGCGCCGGAGTGCGAGCCGGACACGCCCGGCGGCGGTCAGTTGCCCACCCCGCGGCCCGCTCCCCACCCCACCCCGCGCCCCGCTCCCCGTCCCGCCGAGCAGAGGCAGTCGAGGAAGGCGGCAGAATGACCGCGACGGCTGCGGAGACACCGTCCGTGCCGGGTCCCACGACGGAGCGGCTGGACCCGGCCGCTCTGCACAGCGGTGAGCCGTTCACCGTCCTCTACGGACCCGGCGTGGGGGATGTCTTCGTCGACAGCGCCTACCAGGTGTGCGTCCTGGAACAGGCCCTGTGGCGGCTGCTGCGGGCCGAGGGCTTCGAGCGGATCGTCTTCAGCTCCCTGGACCATCCGGTGTACTTCCGTGACCGCGCCTCCCGCGACCTGTCCCGGCGCGCCCCTGCCCGGGCAGCCGCGGCCTCCCGGGCGCCGGACCGGCGCACCATGCGTCATCCACAGCTCAGGGGCCCACTGGACGGGCTGCTGGTACGGGACTTCACGCCCCGCGCCGGCCCGGAGCCGCATCCCGCTCCACCGCCGCCCGGCGGCAGCGGTGGCGGGGCGGCGCCCCCTGCGCCGTCGACGGGGATATCCGACCCGTTCGGAGTCATGACCCTCACCGGCTATCTCCGCCAGTCGCGGCACCGCACCGCCGTGGTGTTCTCCCAGGCCGAGGAGATCCTGCACCACACCAGGGCCGCACGGCAGCTGGCGGGCGCCATGGAGCGGTGGGCGCACCACGGCGACGACCGCAACCTGTGGATTCTGGTCTTCCGCAAGGCGACCCTGGGCGACGTGGCCGAGTTCCTGCGGGTGCGCGGGAGCTTCCCGTTCCTGGAGACCTTCGTGAATGACCAGCGGGCCGCGCCGGGACGTGGCGGCACCTTCCGGGTCGGCCACCCCGAGGCCGCCGAGCTGGAACGGCTGATCCACACGGTGCGGCTTCGGCAGGATCTGCGCATCGCCGACTGGGTGGAACTCGACCCGATCGTCAAGGCGATGGCGGCCCACCCCGGCAAGGCCCTCACCTGGCAGTCGCGGCTCGCCCGACTGGCCCGACAGGGCGGGACGCTGAGCCGGGACACGGTACGGCAGTGGCTCGGCACCGTGTCCGCCGACGGCCGCACCCCGTGGGAACGGCTGGAGTCCATGCCCGGAATGGGCATGCTCTTGGAACACTTCGAGCAGCTGCGGGCCGAGACCGAGGCCGCGGCGGAACTGCGCGCCCTCGGGCGGGCCACCGGCGCGGAGCCGCCCGCCCTGCACCTGGTGTTCACCGGAAACCCGGGTACGGGAAAGACCACGGTGGCGCGACTGGTCGGTGAAATGTACCGGGATCTCGGCCTGCTGAGCCGCGGTCACTTCGTCGAAGCGCAGATGAGTGACCTCGTCGCCGGATACGTCGGCCAGACCGCCCAGTTGACCAACGCGACGGTCGACCGTGCCCTGGACGGGGTGCTGTTCATCGACGAGGCGTACGGACTGAGCGACCAGCGGGACGGATTCGGCGACGAGGCGATCCAGACGTTGCTCAAGCGCATGGAGGACGACCGTGGCCGGCTGGTCGTGATCGTCGCCGGATACCCGGGGAAGATGAAGGAGTTCCTCGCGGCCAACCCCGGCCTCGCCGGCCGGTTTCCGCTGGACAACATCCTGGAGTTCCCCGACTACGCCCCCGGCACGCTCCAGGCCATCCTGGAACGCCGGCTGGCGGAGCGCGGTCTGCTGCTCGCTGAGGGGACGGCGGACCGGCTGCGGGAGATCGTCGCCGAGATGTACCGGACCAGGAACCCGGACTTCGCCAACGCCCGGGAGATGCGCACCCTCGCCGACGCCGTCGCCAAGCAATGGGCCCGTCGCGTCCGGCGCGACGTCGGGGAGCCGGTCACCGCCGAGGACATTCCCGATGCCTACCGCGCCTACCTGCCCCGCCCGGCACCCGACCCGGCGGCCCTCCTGGCCGAACTCGACGACTACGTCGGCCTCGGCCCGGTACGGGAGGTGCTGGAGAACCTGGCCAACAGACTGAGGATGCGCCAGGAGTTCCGCAAGCGGGGCCCTCTCCTCCCACCCCACATGCTGTTCACCGGGCCGCCCGGAACGGGCAAGACCACCGTGGCCCGGCTGATCGGGGCGCTCTTCCGCGACCTGGGTCTGCTGCGCAAGGGCCACGTCATCGAGGCGACCAAGGCCGACCTGGTCGCGAGCTACGTGGGCCAGACCGCTCCGCTGGTGTGCAAGGCCGTGCAGGACGCGCTGGACGGTGTGCTGTTCATCGACGAGGCCTACAGCCTGGTCCGGGACACCAAAGGGCACGGCGGGTTCGGCGCCGAGGCCATCGACACCTTGATCCGGGAGATGGAGCACTGGCGGGGGCGCCTGGTGGTGATCGCCGCCGGCTACCCGCGGGACATGGACGAACTTCTGGCCTTCAACCCGGGCATGCCCTCACGCTTCACCGAGCGGGTGCCCTTCCCGGAGTACTCCATGGCGGACCTGGTCGAGATCCTGAGCAGGATGGCCGCCGCCGAGGGCTACACCCTGGCCGAGGGGGTCCCGGAGCGGGCCGCGCGCTGGCTGCGAGCCGCCCGCCTCGCCGATCCCGCCGCCTTCGGCAACGCCCGCACGGTGCGCGGACTGCTCGGCAGTATGGAGGGCCGGATGGCCGCCCGCTACGCCCGGGGAGAAGCCACCGGCCCCGAACTCCGGCCCGACGACGTCCCGCCCCCGCCACCCGTCCACCGGCACGAAGGGTTGTGAACCGTGCCGGGCCGGCTGTCGGACGGTTGGGCGTTCCAGCGGTGTCGAGCAGCCGGGGCGGCCTGCACGGCCGGGGCGCGGTGGGGGACCGGTCAGCCGGTGGTGCGCAGAATGACGTCGCGGCCTTGTGTGTCCTGCTCCTCACGCTCTCGCAGTACGTCGGCGAGGGCCTCGTCGGCCTCGCGGAGACGCCGCTCGATGGTGTCCGCGACGGCCTCCACCTGCTCCGGCGTCATACGCTCCTGCGGTGCGGAGGCGGTCGTGCCGCCCGGACCGGTGGCCTCCCACAGTGCCCGGGCGAGCACCCGGTCGGCCCGGGCGTGCCGGTTCAGGGAGGCCAGCCGGGCGCCCTGGGCGGCGTGGACGTTCTCCAAACGGTCCTGGTACGAGGCCAGTTCCTCACTGCTGGCCTGGTACTCGCGTTCCGCCGCGGCCAGCGCGCTCTGTGCCGTCGCCGCCCGTTCCAGTACCTGCCGGGTCTGCGGGGCCAGCACCGAGAGCTGGTCCTCGGTGAGCCGTACCAGCGCGCCACTGCTCGTGCGCAGCGCCTCGTCGACACCGGCGTCCCGCCCCCGCAGCTCCGCCAGCCGTGCGCCGATGATCTGCTGCTGCTCGCGCAGCGCGTCCAGCGCCATGACGAGCCGTTCCAGCCGGCGCAGCTCGTCCACCTGCCGACGCAGCGCCTCGTGCTCGGCGAGCCGGCGGCGCAGCGTGTCCTCCGAGGCCGCGAGCTTCTCCAGAGTCTCGCGCTCGCCGCGGACCCGGTCGGCCGTCTGCACGAGCTCACGCGTCAACTCGTCCGTGCCGCGCGCCACCCGGTCCCCCGGCCGGGCGGCGGCCAGCAGCCCCGGCAGCGCCTCGGCAAGGTCCCGGCCGCTCTCCAAGGCCTCGTCCAGCGCGTACAGAGCGGCGAGGGCATGGCTTCCCCCGGCCCCGCCGTCAAGCCCGCGTATCACGGCCGTCGCCCACCGCAGGGCGTACCCGAGTACGCGCAGGGCGACCTCCTGGTCGGTCGTGCCGGTGGCGGCCAGAGCGTCCGCGATGCCCTGCCTGCTGTCGTCCACGATGCCCCCCCAACGGATCCCCTGCGGACCCTTGTCGTTCCTGGTAAGGCCTCCGCCGCTGCGCGACACGGCCTGCTCCGGACCAAGCGGCCGGCCGACCCTGACGTATCACCGCAAACCCGCACGCAGCCGGAGTTCCCCCACTATCCTGCACGGACAGCGTCCGGTGGAGTTGATTCGGGGGATTCATGGCCGAGTTGGTGCGATTCGATGGTCCTGACGGGGCGTCGCTGATGGTGGAGGTGGAGGACGACGACGCGGGACTCGAGCTCATCTCCCGCGATCCGAACGGCGTCGTGCGGGCCGGCCGCCGCTTGGAGGAGGCTCTGGCCTCGGTCCGGCCCGCCCTCCGGTCGGTCGTCGACTCCGTTGCAGCCCTCGCTCCGGACGCGTACGAGGTCGAGTTCGGGATGAAGCTCAACGCCGAGTCCGGCGTCGTCGTCGCCCGGACGGCCCTCGAGGGCCACTTCAGCGTCAGGCTCCAGTGGAGCGGACCCGCTCGAACCCCCGGTGAGTGAAGCGGTGTCCGCCGTGCGGGAGCGGCCCCCCTGGCTGGTGAGCGTCCGGCGTTCCCGGGACGACAACCCGGTCGGCGCCGGTCTGCTGGTCACCCCCCACCACGTGCTGACCTGTGCGCACGTCGTACGGCCGGGCAGCGCGCTCGGTGTGCCCGACGATCCGGTGTACGTCGAGTTCCAGTACGCCCAGGAGCACGGCGCGATCCCGGCCACCGTCGTGCCCGACGGCTGGCACCCGGCCACCGGGTCCGACTCCGGGGACATAGCGGTGCTGGAACTCGGTGCCCCGGCACCGGCAGAAGCCGAGCCCGCCCCGCTGCGCACCACCGACCCCGGCACCTGGGACCACCGTTTCCGCGCGTACGGCTACCCCAAGGAGCATCCCCGCCAGGGTGTCCCCGTCCGGGGCGAGATCATCGGCCATGCCGGCGGCGAGTGGCTGCAGGTGGAGGCGAGCCCGCACACCGGATGGGCACTGGAACAAGGCTTCTCCGGATCCCCGGTGTGGGACATGAACAGCCAGGGCGTGGTGGGGATGCTCGTCGCCCGTGACTCCGTGTCCAAGGTCGACCGGCGCACGGCCTACGCCATCAAGGTCGAGACGCTGGTCCGGTACTGGCCCCCGCTCGCCGCGCAGGTACGCGACGCGACGACGGGGGAACTGCGCAACCGGCTGGAGAGCCTGCTGTGGATCCCGCTGGCCGGGGACGGGCGGATCCCCCGGATCGACGAGGTGGACCCGTACGACATCGGTGTCTCGCGATCCAAGTACAGCAACCGTCCGGGCGAGGCACCCTACGTGCCGCGGCATCCGCAGGACGGGCAGCTGGACGCCGCCCTCGCCGAGTCCCGGTTCGTCGTGCTGGCCGGCCGCTCCAAGGCCGGCAAGTCCCGCACCCTGTACGAGGCGTTGCTGCGGACGTCTCCGGGGGCCCGGCTGATCGTGCCGCGTCCCGACGGCCCGGAGCAGCGGGCACTGGACGACCTCAGCCGGCTGACGCTGCCGACCGGGCAGGACCCGAGCGTGCTCTGGCTGGACGACCTGCACCGCTACCTGCGGCCCGGCGGTCTGGACCTGCAGATCCTAGACCGGCTGACGCGCCGGCACCCCGCCGTCACCGTCGTCGCCACCATCCCGGCCAAGCAACGGGCCGCGCTGACGGCCATGGAGAACGACGTCGGCCGTGTGTCCCGGACCGTTCTCGGCAAGGCGCGCACCGTCGAACTGCCGTCGCGGCTGGGGGCGGCGGACACCGCGGTCGCCCGGGACCTGTATCCGGGCGAGGACTTCGCGGCCCGCGGCATCGGCGAACTCATGGTGGCCGCCCCCGCCCTGGAACAGCGCTTCGCCGACGGAGCCGAGAGCTGCCCCGCCGGCTGGGCCCTGGTGAAGGCGGCCACGGACTGGCAGCGGATGGGCATGACCGAGCCCGTCCCCGAGACGGTGCTGCGCGAGCTCTTCGGCGCCTACCTCGGTGCACACCAACCGCAGTTCGACGCCGACGACGAGCTGTACCTGACCGGGCTGACCTGGGCCCGCGAACCGGTCGCCGGCGGCATCGCCCTGCTGCACCGCGTCCCCGGCCCGGACGGCGGGCCCGCGTACGCCGGGTCGCCCTACCTGTCCGAGTACCTGGACACCCGCTCCGACGACCCGTCCGCCGCCGTGCCCCTCCTCGCCTGGGAGCACCTCGCCGAACGCCGGCCCGCCGCGGACCTGCTGCACAGCGCGTACGTGGCCCTGATGCGCGAGGAGCCGGAGGTTGCCAAGCGGATGTTCCAGCAGGTCGTGCAGACCAGTGGAGACCGGGACAGCGCGGCCTGGGCTTCGCTGATGCTCGGTGAGATACACCTCTTCCAGGGCGACTTCGCGCGCTCGGCGGCCCTGTTCGACACAGCGGCCTCCTCGGGAGTGGAGGGCGTGGTCCCGCTGGCCCAGGTCGACCTGGCGGGGGTGCTCATGGTCACCGGTGACCGCACGCGGGCGCGAGCCCTGCTGGAGACCGCCGTGGCCTCCCGGGACCCGCAGGTCTCGCAGATGGCCCAGGTCGGGTTCGCCCGGCTGCTGGCGGAACAGGGCGAGGCGGAACGGGCCGAGGAACTGCTGGAAGCGGTACTGGCGGCGGGGGACGCCGAGGTGACGACGCTGGCCCAGACCCAGTGGCTTCGCGTGGTGACCGGTGAGGCGCGCAACGTACGAGCGGCCGGACGGACGGGCCGTGAGCGGGTCAAGCCCGGCGCCGGAGCGGGTGCGGCCCGCGCCGACTCCGCGGAGCTCGGGGAGCAGCCGTGGGCCCTGTCCCGGGCCCTCGGAGAGTCGATCGCCGGCCAGATCACCGCTCTGGCCTCGGTGAACCTCGGCGGAATCTACGCCCACCAGGGCAAGCTCGACCGAGCCGAGGAACTGCTGAAATCGGCGGCCGACAGCGGCGGATACCATGCCGCCCCGCAGGCCCAGTCGGGACTCGGCGAGCTGTACATCCTGCAGGGCAGGTACGCGGAGGCCGAGGAGATGCTGGAGGCCGTACTGCGCTCCGGGCATCCGCTGCTCGTCCCGGTCGCCCAGGTCGCCCTCGGCATCGCACTGCTCCAGCAAGGTGACGACGCACGGGCGTTGCCCCTGCTGCGCGAGGTGGCCGAGCTGGGACACCCCGACCAAGGACCGCGGGCGGCCTGTGTCCTCGGCGAGTGGTACACCGCCCAGGAGGACGCCGGAGCCGCCCGGGAATGGCTGGGCCGCGCGGTCGGTTCCGGCCACCCGGACTGGGCCCACACCGCCCGTGTCGACCTGGCGTTCGTACTGGCCACCCAGCAGGACGACCTGGACGGGGCGCGGGAGTTGCTGGCGGAGGTGACCGGGTCCCGGCACCCGGAGCAGGCGCCGCGCGCGGCGGACATCCTGGGCGAACTCCTGGCGGCCGAAGGCCACGCGCAGGAGGCCGAGGAGGCCTACCGCGTCGCGATCGGCTTCGGGCACCGGGACTGGACGCAGCTGGCCCGCATCAACCTGGCCGCCCTGCTCGCGGCCCAGGCGCCGGACACGACCCGGGCACGGGAACTGCTGACAGAGGTGATGCGCTCCGGGCACCCGGAGCAGGCGCCGCGCGCCGGGGACATCCTCGGTGACATCCTGGCGGCTGAGGGCCGGGTAAGGGAGGCCGAGGAGGCCTACCGCGCCGCGATCGACTCCGGTCACGGCGAGTGGTCGCTGATCGCCCGGCTCGACCTCGCCGTCATGCTCGCCGACAACGAGGACTTCTCCCGGGCGGAGAGCCTGCTGCGTGTGGTCGCCGAGTCGGACAACGCCACCGCCGTGGCTTGGGCGACCACCCTGCTCGGCATGGTCCACGTGCACGGCGGCCGACGCGCCGAGGGCCTGCGTCACCTGCGGCAGGCGGGCGAGACGGGCGAGGTGCCCGTGGCTCAGATGGCCCGGTTCCAGCTGGCGAAGTTCCTGCTCGACGACGGAGAGAACGACGACGCCCGGGAACTGCTGCGGTCCGTGGTCGAGGACCAGCCTTCGGACGTCACCGAGGTCGCCCGCGCCTACCTCTGCGTGCTCCTGCTGCGTGAAGGATCCACCGCGGCCGCCGAGGAACTCCTGCTCGGCGTGGAACGCTCGGGCGACGCGGAGGCGATCGCCGTGGCCTACCTCGGCATGGGCGAGTACCTGCTGGACATCGGCGAGGTACAGGCCGCCGGGGAACTCCTCGAGGGCGCGCTCAGCGTGGCGGATCCGGAGACCGCGCCCCGGGCTGGCGCCCTGCTCGGCGTCGTACGGCGTTCCGACAACGAACTGGAAGAGGCCCGGCGTCTGTTGTCCGACGCGCTGGACACCGGGGACCCGGACGTCGAACCGCTGGCGAGACGGTATCTGGGCAGCACTCTGTTCCGTATGCGCCTGCTGCGAGAGGCGGAGGAGGTCCTGCTGCCGCTGGCCCGTTCCGATGACGGCGAGCACCGCCTGCAGGCACTCCGATTGCTGGGGCAGGTGCTGGTCGCGGACGGCAGGCCGGAGGAGGCCTGTCCGTGGTTCGAGAAGGCCATCGCGTGCGGCGATCCGGAGACGGAGTCCGCCTCCCGTTACGACTTCGCCGAGTTGCTGCTCAGCATGGGGCAGCGGGAGCGCGCCCGGGAGGTGTGGGCTCCGGAGGTGTCCGAGGAGGACGAACCGGCGCAGGCCCGGCCCGGCCTCCGCCCCCTGGAGGAGTCCGTCGCCACGACCGAGGCGGCGAAGCCGCCCGGGCCCGCTCAGCATCCGCTGCCTGCGGCCGTGCTGTCGCTGCTGGGCGACGTGGCGTCCGCGGAGGGAGACGGGGACGAGGCCCGGTACTGGTATGGGCTCGCTCAGCCCCACACCGGGCCCTCCTCATGAACCGCCGGGCAGTGAGTTGCTGAACGCGCTCACCCCGGGGATGCCCCGTTCCAGAGACCGCACCTTGAACAGGTCCTCGTAGATCCGGTGCAGAGCCCCGGCCTGTTCGCCGGCCGGAAGCAGGGCCGCCTGGTCCACCCGGTCGAGCAGGACGGCGTAGCGCGAGCGCATGTTCAGGTGCCACCGCCAGCGTGCGCCGAAGTCCAGGGCGCGGGCCACCGCGATGAGGAACGTGGCCACGCCCGCCGCCACACGGGCCCAGGTGGAGTAGTCCACCGGCAGCACGGTCGCCACCGTCGTGGCGGCCATGGCTGCCATCGTGCTGCCGTTGTGCAGCAGCGAGTCGCGTTTACCGCCGTGTGGTCGCATCGCCAGCTTGATACTGGCCGTCAGACGGGCCCTCTGCTCGGAGAGGTCCTGCGCGGCGGGCTCGGATGCGTCGGGCGCAGATGCGTCGGGCAAAGGGGTCAGCCTCCATCCAGCCGGTTGAGGAACGCACGCGTGGCCAGGGTGATGGTGTGCGTGGGGCCCAGTACCCGCGTCTGGTCGTTCGCGACCTGCCGCAGCAGGGCGAGGGCCTCGGACCGCCGGTGTGCGCGCAGCAGGTGCACGGCGTAGTTGCTGCGGACCGTGAGGACGTCGGGGTGCTCGTCGCCGTAGACCCGCTCCATCGCGGACACGAGCTCCGCCGACTGGGCGAGAGCCTCCTCGTGGCGCCCGCACTCCGCCGTGAGCTCGACCAGGTTGGCCCGGGCCGTGAGGACGTGCCGGTCGTGTGCCGGAAGGCGCGCGGCCATCTCGGGCACGAGTTCGGCGAGGGCGCTGCGTGCCTCCTCCTGCCTGCCTTCCTGCTTCAGGCGGTAGGTGATGTTCAGCCGCAGCAGGAGCACGCGCGCGTCACCGGCCCCCAGCACCCTGGTGGCGGTGGGCAGCATCTCCTCCAGGTAGGTCCGGCCGAGGGCCGGATCCCGCGTGCCGATCAGCCAGGCGACGGTCTGCTGGGCTCCGAGCGTGTCGGCGTGCGCGGGCCCGTGGACCTGCTGCACGTCGGACACGAGCGCGTGAGCCTGCTCGAGGCGCTCGTCGAGGTCGCCCCCGTCGTCCCACCGGATGAGGTCGTGGCGCACGGCGAGCGTCGCGGTGTGACGTGGTCCGAGCGCCGCCCGGCAGTCGTCGGCCAGTCGGCGTGCGAGGGCAAGCGCCTCGGCCGGCCGTCCCGTCGCCTCGGTGCAGCCGCTCAGCTGGTGACGGGCCGTCAGGGACTCCGCGCTCCGCTCACCGAAAGCGTCGGTGAGGCGTGGCAGCCACGCACTCCAACGGGCCAGGTTGTCGGCGGGGCGGGCCGCGGTGCGGCACTGCAGCCCGTGCAGTACGGCCTTTTGCCGGCCGGCCCGCCACAGATGCTCGGGCTCCGCTGCCAGGGCGTAGTCGAACGGCTGGGTCCCGTGACCCTGTGTCTGGTGTGGCACCCGGGCGTGCAGCACATCGGCCAGCGCGCCGTGCCCGTCGGTCACGCGGACCCGGCGGGACGGGGGCAGCGGTTCCTCGGTGCCGTCCGGCTCCGGTGGGCCCATGAGGTCCTCGAACAGGTCCAGGTCGTCACCCGAGGTGAGGTGTTCGACGAGCAGGGCGTGGAAGAAGCCCACGAGTTCCTCGTCCGTGCCCGCTGCGGAGCGCACGAGCAGTCCCTGGAGCCGCACCAGGACGTCTCGCACCAAGTGGGCGGGCTCCGGTCCCGCCAGCAAGCGGACGGCCTCCATGAGGAGGGACATCGGCAGCACGGGCCCCGGACCCGCGGCCGCCAGTACGGTCAGCACCGCGTCGAGGAGCGGGTCGCCCCGGTCCGGACGGGTCCTCGCCGCATCGAGGGATCGGTCGAACGCCGCGCCGAGGGAGCTCGGCAGGTCGTCCGCCGTTTCCAGAGCGCCGGCGACGTCCGCGTAGGTGCGTGCGGCCAGCCAGTTGCCGTCGGCGCGGTCCAGGATGGTCGCGTGCAGGTGCGGGGGCACCCCGCGCTCGGTGAGGTAGGAGGCCAGCTCGGCGCGGGTGGCGGTGCCGAGGGCGAACTCCCGGGCACCGTGCGGCAGTCGCGTCCCGGTCCGTGCGGTGACCAGGAGGGACACATGCTCCAGCCGCGGATCCGACGCCAGGTCGTCCAAACCCGCCAGCACCGGATCGTGCGCGGTGGCGCTCAACTGGTCGAGCCCGTCGACGACGACGCGTACCGGTTGCCCGAGGAGGGCGAGGGGGCCGAGGACCTGGGCGTGCAGCGCGTCGAGGCCGGCCAGCGCCGCGTCGGGCGTGGTCTGCCGGAACGTGCTGACAGCCGCCGGGAAACCTGGCAGTCGGCGCAGGTCACGGGCCAGTTCCTCGGCGAGGGTCTCGGGCGTCGTCGCAGCGGTCACGACGGCCACCGCGTCGTGCTGCGCGGCCTGCGAGGCGACGAACGCCGACTTGCCCTGGCCGGCGGGCGCGGTGACCGCCACGGCGCGATGGCCGTCGAGTTGCCCGGCCAGCGTGTCGGCCCCGGAGGTCGGCCGGTACCAGGTGAGCAGGTCGGCCAGCTGCTCGATGCCGCGGCGGGCCCGTGAGGCGTTCAGGGCCAGCCACAACGAGGGGTCGTTGTAGGAGACTTCGGTTCCGCGGTCGTAGACCCGATGGGACGGGTGCTGGGCGCGTAGCTGCCCGCACAGCAGGGGCAGCGCCGAGTGCGCGGTGAGGAAGGCCCGGGGCGTTCCGGTCCCGCTGCGCATGAGCCGGGCGAGGGCCGCGGTGAAGGCGCAGGCGAACGCGGCGCCGGTACCGGTGGAGACGAGCACCTCGAATCGCTTCCCCGTGCTTCGGGCGATGTCCTTGAAGACGTCCCCAAGCACGGTCAGGACGTGCCCGGACTCACAGGCGTCGAGTACCAGGACGAGCCCGTCGAGGTGCGGATGTTCCAGGAGCAGGTCGGTGAACGACTTCCCGAGCGCGTACGCCGACTCCGGCTTGCCGACCGACGACTTCCGGGTCATCAGGTGGAAGTCTGAAGCGGTCGCGAATCCGTGCCCGGTGAAGGCGACGAACAGCGTCGCGCCGTCCGCCGAGGCCCGGGCGACGGCGGTGCGCAGGCCCTCCTCCAGGGCGGAGGCGTCGGGATCGAGCAGGAGCGAGGTGCCGTCGGGAAGAGCCGGCCGGCAACCGCCCAGGGCCGGGTCCCGGAACACCGCGTCGAGATCGGTGACCGCCCGGCCCAGACGCGAGAGGTGCTCCTGTGTGTCGCACTGCGACCCCACCAGCAGACACCGCCGTTCCCCCATGGGAGGAAGCCTGCCATGTGAGGATGGGGTGTGTCAGCGGGTTGGCGACGCGGGCGCGATCACCAAGGGGGGAAGGGCACATGGCCGAGATCGTCCTCGTACATGGGATCGACCATGAACAGAGTGTCGCCGGGACACTGGAGTCCGAGTGGCTGTCCGCCCTGGCGCACGGACTCACCAAGATCAGCCGGGAGGACCTCGCGACGAGCGTGTGGCACCGTGGTCTGCCGGGTGCCGTCGATGTCCGGATGGCCTTCTACGGGGACGTCTTCCTCTCCCCGGAGGGGGAGGGGCTGACCGCGGAGGAACAACAGGAGATCGAGCGGCGCCTCATCCTCCGGGACGAAGCGACCTCGCGGTACGTCCTCGAGAACGCCGCCACCAGGTCGACGGATCCCGGACAGCGTGCCATCGCCGCGCGGGAACTGGACAGGCTCCGCGGGACCCCGCCGGAGCCCATGGGAGTCAGGTCCGCGACCCGCGCCGTGACCCACGCTCTGCTGCGCCTGCCGTACTTCGGCGACGCGGCCCTGTCGGCGCTCGGCGCCGCCAAGCCGCCGGTCCGCCAGATTTCCCGGTACTTCGGTGAGGCGCGGATCAGACGCGACGTGCTGGACCGGGTGCACAAGTACCTGGACGCGGGCACCAAGGTGGTGATCGGGCACTCCCTCGGCTGCGTCGTCGCCTACGAGGCGCTTTGGGAGCGAGCGGACGCCGGCCACAGGAAGGGGCCCGAACTCCTCCTCACCCTCGGCTCTCCGCTCGGCATCCACCCCGTCCGCCGTCAGCTGGCGCGTCGGCCCTACGGGCCCCCGACGGGACTGCGCCGCTGGGCGAACTTCGCGGATCCGGACGACATCGTCGCCGCGCACCATGACCACACGAAGCTTTTCCCCGATCCGCACCACCACGACCCGGACCGCCGGACCGAGATGACTGCCAAGCCGGTCACCGTGGACAACGGAAGCTCCCCGCACACCGGAACCCACTACCTCGTCAAGAAGGGATGCGCTCTACGGATCGCCGAGGCCCTCGACGCCCGGCGCTGACACATCACGGCCGCGGCGAGCCGCACTCCGGGACGTCCGGCAGCCGGTTGCCCGGCGAGTCGATGCAGGGGGTGGAGATGTACCCGCCGTACTGAGGCAGGAAGGCCCACCACTCGCCGCTGCAAGCCGGCACGGCGACCACCTGGCCACGGGTCCGGCCCCGACCAACACCTCGACACCGGCCGGGAGTTGCTCGATCAGGGCGTCTCCCGTGGACGGGCCCTCGCGGACGTGCACGAACTCGCCCCGGGTGCCGTGCCACGTCCCCGCGGGCAGCACCGCGCCCGGCACGCTCAGCGACCGCGTGAGCCGGCCGAGGTCGGTGTACGCCTTGCCGTACGACATCCCCACCGGATGCAGCGTCAGCACGGCCGTGATCGCGCGGTCGTCCGCGCCCACCGTGCCGGTGGTGTGCGGCGCGGGCGCGTGAGATCCACGTCCGCGACGGTACCGGCACGGGGGCGGCGGCCGGTCCCGCCGCGGCCTGTGCGCCCGCCGCGAACGCCCCCGACCAGCCCTGCTTCACCGCCCAGGGCCGCTCGAACGCCCCGGCGATGTCGAAGTGCTGGTCGAAGTGGTCCGAGGCGCGGCGTGTCGAGCGGCGCAGGCTGTCCATGACGAAGTCCCGCACGGGTGCGGGCGCCTTCTCCAGGACGTGGCGGTAGATCGTCACGGTGTCCCGGGCCGAAAGCGCGGTGTAGCCCCAGTACCGTTCGTGACCGGCGGGCGGTGGCGCGGTGTCGCGCAGGTCCAGCCGCGCCGACATCCGGTCGATGATCGCCGAGCCGCCGCACGTCGCCCAGTAGTGGCTGGCTGCCGCGTCGTCACTGCTGCGCAGCATTGGATCCAGCCGGGCCAGGTCGGCCTCGGGGATGGTGTAGCCGGGGCACCGGTCCCACAGGAAGTCCAGGGCCAGCAGCAGTTTGACGACAGAGGTCCATGGACTGAACGAAGACGGCTCCGTCGTCGCCGCCCGTGATGATGTCGTGGATCTCGATGGTGCGGATGGACGGGGCCTCGTCTGCGTCGGCGTACGCGATGACGAAGGCGCGCTGCTCGTCCATAGCGCGGCGGAGGTCGGTGAGGGTGTCGGCGAGCGGCTGGCGGGCGGTGTTCTTCATCGTGTTCAGCACGGAGTCTCCCTGGGATGTACCTGTCTTCGGTGGTGGGCTCTGCCACGAAACCCGCAAGAGAAATATACCGCACTATCATCACCAGCGGGAGGGGGACGCATTTGCTTTTCACGCGAATTGGCACGTCAGCAGGTCTTCCTACCACCGTGCCGTGGTTTGACAGGGCTCCGATCGGAGCACGACGCTTGCGATCGTCCGAGAGGTTGAGAGGGGTCCGAGCGTGTGGCTGCAGCCGACAGCAATCCGCCGCGCCCGGTTGTCGGCGCGGGGCCGGTGCGACAGGTTCGTGCACACCGGGCAAGACGGACTGCTCCGAAGGGAACGCACGCGCCGAGCGGCGATGAAGTGGGCGCGAGGCTACGGCGAGCCCTGCGCGGTCTCACCGCAGGATCTCGCTCCCGAACTCGCCCGCAGGGTCGCGCTGTACCCCGGCGAGGGGCCTGACACCTACGTCCCGCGCCGCTGAACGCAGGCAGGCGGCAACGGTGAAGGGCCCGGGCCACCAGAGTCCTGGTGGCCCATGCCCCGAAGCGATCCGCCCTCGGCCGTTCCCGTATGGAGGCCGGCTGTCAGTTCAGCCGTGCAGAGCGGCGCCGGCCGGGTGGATCGTTTTGGGCTGCCGAGAGCCCCGCCGGCCATCGGTGAGCGCGGCGAGCAACTCGGCAGGCTCGGGCTGCTGCTCCTCGCTCAGGTAGCGGATGCCGTCGCCCTCCGGCGAGGTGCCGGTCTCCTTGCCGATGGGGTGGCGCCGGCTGACGGCGGTGCGCCAGCCGTAGCGCTCGTCCCACACCAGGGCGGGGGCCCCGGAGCCACTCAGCGACACGGCGGCCGCGAGCACGTCGCCCTCCAGGCGCCGCACCACGATGTTTTGCTGCTCGGCCAGGCCGGCGCCGACCAGGACGTCGGCGACGCGCTGCAGGTACGGCTGGACCTGGCGGGCGCGCAGCTCAGTGACGGCGCTGGCGAGGGCCGTGCGGTGCACCGCGGTCGGGTAGCCGAGACGGGTGGCGGCGGCCTCGGGGGTCAGCTCCGGCTCGGCCTGCAGCAAGTCGGCGATCCTCTCTCCCCGCAGCCGCGGCAGGGCACGCGCGGCCGCGGCGTAGGACAGGCCGACGCGGTCCTGGACTGCCGCGATGGTGGCCGCCGGATCCTCGTCGAGCAGCGCGCCGACCCGGGCGGGGATCTCGTCGCGCGGAACCATGTCGCCGCTGCCCTTGGGGCGGCCCTTGGGTCCGGCGTCTGTGCTGGTGCCCTTGGCCGTCCGGAAGGCCTTGACGATGCCGCGCGGGCAGTGCTCCACACCCTTGACCTTGATCAGGTGGGGGGCGATCTGGGGGTGCTTTTTGTAGTCGTCCCAGGTCTTGGGGGCGACCCCGAGTTCGGCGGCGGCCTCGTTGCGGTCGAGGAGGTCCTGGTCGTCGTCCTCTTCCGGAACGGCAGGGATGGGACGGCCGGCCAGGTAGGCAGCGGTCTGCTGGCTGTCCCACAGCTTCACCCGCGCGTCTTCTGAACTGATCGCGCGCGGGAAGTCCTTGGCATTGTAGGGCTGCTTGTTGCGGAAGGTGCCGATGCTGATGCCCATCGCGCTGGCGAGCTCGTCGCTGGTCTGGGCGTACTTCCGGCGTCCGGCGCTGATCATCGTTCTCTCCTGGTCGGTGGGGCAGGGCGCCGGCGTCGGTGTTCCGAGCGGGGGGCAGGTGGGCTATGCGGTACGGGTGGCCGTGAGGTCAGCGGTAGTGGCCTTCCACTGGGCTTCGAGAGTGCGGAGAGCAGCCCGATAGTGATCGTCGTCGCGGGTCCGCGCGTCCTGGGCTGCCGTCAAGGCCTCGAACAGCTCCGGCTCGTCCAGGAGGTGGTGGGCCAGGTCTACGACGAGGCGGACACCGAGGTCCTCGAGAACGCGGTCGTGGTGTGTCTCGAGGGCTGCGCGGCGGCGCCGCGCGGCCTGGCGTGCCCGGGATACGGCTCGCCGTGCCGCCACGACCACCGTGATCAGGGCTCCGAGCGCGACGGCGCCGGCCGCGAGACCGATCGTCGCCCACGGGATGGTGAAGTCGGGAAGTAAGGGCGGCGCGGGGCGTCCGGCTACGAAGGCATCGGGCTTAGCCTTCGCGCGGATCGCGACGAAGCAGACGGCAGCTCCGCAGACGATCCCGCCGGTGGCGAGGAACAGGAACTCGATCGGAGTCGAGCCGGCATCCCCCGCGCGTGGCGTAACACGGCGGCACGCGGCCGAGCGCGGTGC
The DNA here is from genome assembly GCF_040637515.1 of Streptomyces sp. NPDC029041. Taxonomy (NCBI): domain Bacteria; kingdom Bacillati; phylum Actinomycetota; class Actinomycetes; order Kitasatosporales; family Streptomycetaceae; genus Streptomyces; species Streptomyces sp. NPDC029041. Next base: position 31,673 of record NZ_JBEZWO010000021.1, read on the forward strand.
AGCATGGAGGAACTCCTCGACGACGGTGGTGACTTCGGTCCTGGGTGTGCTTGTCACAACACACCCAACGAAAGAAAGTTACCGGACTTGCGTCATCGTGGGCAAGGAGGCGTTCCTCAGGCCTGTCGCACCGCTACACGCAAAGTGCGACGCAACCCGTGGGCGCTGTCACGTTGGTTGACCGGGTGGGATGATCTTCTGGTTGATCAGCCTGGGAGGGGTCGTTTCGTGGGGGCCGTGTCGCTGTCGTACAAGGGGCACCGGTACCCGGTCGAGGTCATCTCCCACTGCGTGTGGCTGTACCACCGCTTCCCGCTGTCGTTCCGCGAGGTCGAGGAGCTCATGCTCGAGCGCGGGATCGCCGTCTCCTATGAGACGGTGCGCCGCTGGTGCGCCAAGTTCGGTCAGCAGTACGCGAGCGCGCTGCGCCGCCGGCAGTCTGCGCCTGGTGACAAGTGGCACCTGGACGAGGTCTTCATCAAGATCAATGGCGAGCAGCGGTACCTGTGACGGGCCGTCGACCAGGAGGGCAACGTCCTGGACATCCTCGTGCAGGACCGTCGGGACAAGGCCGCGGCCAGGCGCTTCTTGTGCCGCCTGATGAAGAAGACTCGCACGGTACCGCGGGTGATCGTCACCGACAAGCTCCGCTCCTACAGCGCGGCCCACCGCGAGGTCATGCCCTCCGCCGAGCACCGGCAGTCGAAGTACCTGAACAACCGGGCCGAGAACAGCCACCAGCCGATCAGGCAGCGCGAACGCGCGATGAAGGGCTTCCGCTCCGTGGGCGGAGCCCAGCGGTTCCTGTCCGCGTTCAGCGGCATCTCGCCCCACTTCCGGCCCCGCCGCCACCTGATGACCGCTGCCGCCCACCGAGCCGAGATGAGCATCCGCTTCGCGATCTGGGACCACATCACCGGCGCTGCCGACCGGCCCACCACGGCCTGACCACAGGCCCGGCCCCCAAGCTCACCCTGCCCCGACGCACCGTTAGGGAGTCACGCACCCACCAACGTGACAACGCCCATCGAAGCCCTGCGCCGCGCCACGACCGGCGATGCGCCGCACGTCCTGCGGTTCGTGGCCGAGCGCTCGGGGAACCTCCACCACCTGGCCGGCGGCATCGCGGCGGCCTGGGCGCACAACGGACAGCGGGTCCTGCTCCTCGAGGAAGCCGAGGACTACTGGCGCTGGACCATGAGCGGCGTGGTCGCCGCCGGGGCCGCCACAAGAAGGAGATCGAGCCGGCCACCCCGCCGGAGCCGACGACCAGCACGCTGTGGGCCTCGCCGGACGGCCCTGGCCTCCTGAGACGCCACACCTGCATGTGGGAGGCCCGCCATCACAGGAGAGCGAGCGCGGCCTCCCCCACACCGACCGCAGCCCGCTCACGGCGGCGGTGGCCGACGCCCTCGACGCCTACGACGTGATCGTCCTCCTGCCGAGGCACTGGTCCTACCCCGACCGGGAGACCGCGGCAGCGCACGTCTCGGCGAGATCGACATCTTCCCGCACACCGACTGCACCGAACGCCGTTCAGGACGTCCCCTGCATCAGGCGCGGCCAGAAGGCGCGTAGGTGATCACTCCCCTTCGGCGCAGGAGACGCGGTGCTCCAGGTGCGGGAACAGCGCCTCCCAGCGATCCTCCGACAGGCTGACGGGCTGTGAGCGGCACATGGCCTGGTAGAGACGGTCGGTGTCGTAGTCGAGGATGTAGGTGTTCTCCCCGTTGGTCAGTCCTGACGCGTCGGTCTTGGCGGTGACGGCCAGCCAGCTCCCGCCCGAGGGCAGCCGGACGGAGTCCGCTCCCTCCAGGGTGGCGAACTCCGGGGTCACCCAGCGGCCGTCGCTGCCCAGGGACCAGATGCGGTAGGGGTGGCCGGTGATGGCGTGGCGGCCGTCAGGGGTGAGGTCGAGGGACTCGATGGCGCGGTCGAGGCGTACGGTCTCGTGTTTCTTCCTCGGATTGCGTGGGTCGGACACGTCCCAGAACTCGATCGTGCCGTCGGCGACCGCGGAGGCGAGCTGGTCCTTCCCGGCGGGGAAGTAGCTCCCGGGAGCGGCCGGGATTCGGGCTCCCTCTTCCGGACGCGCGGGCTCGGAGAGTTCGTGCAGCCGGATCGTGTCGCCGGGCTCCTCGGTGATGAGCAGCTCGGACGCGTCGTCATAGGAGGCGCTCTTGCTCAGCGCCGCGTCCTCGATCATTCCGCCCTTACGGGGATGGCGGGGGTCGGAGACGTCCCAGAGCCGAAAGTGCCACCCGTCCTCGACGCTCACTACCGTGTGCGGGCCCGCGAACCACAGGCTTCCCGTCTCCAAGGAATCCCCGTCCGCCCGCGCGGGGATGTCGGCCCGGTGGACGGGCTTCGCGGGGTCGCTGATGTCCCACAGGGCGATGGCCGGTTCCTCCGGCGAGCCCACGGCCAGCAGCCGGTTGTCGGGGCTGACGGCGAAGTGCGGGACGCTGGCGGTGTAGCGGATGCTCGTGCTCCTGCGGGGTGGGCTCTCGGCGCCGAACTGCCAGAATTCGAGGGTGTGGTCCAGTCCTCCCGCCCAGTGGTGGGCCAGCAGGACCGGGTCGCCGCCCCGGCCGGTCAGGAACCAGTTCGCCTCCCAGCCCTCCGGCAGGGTGTAGCGCGGCTTCGCCGAGCCGTTGTCGCCGATGGTCCAGATCCGGGTGGTCGTGGCGTCGTCCCGCTCGTGGCCCTCCCTGGTGATGAGCAGCCTGCCGTCGGCACTGATGGGGCTCGTACCCCTCATCTCGTGAGGCGGCAGATAGCCGGGCAACGCGGGCGCCCAGGCGTGGTCGGCCCACAGCCGGATCTCGCCGCCCGCCTCGCCCGCGGCCAGATAGCGGCTGTCGGGGCTGTAGGCGACCGACTGGACCGGCTGCCCCGCGGACAGTCCAGCGAGTTCCGGCTTTATCTCCGCCAGTTCGGCCGTCTTGGCCGTCGCCCTGAGCCGCCGTACGCCGGCGTCGCGGTCCGCCCCGGCGAGGAACCTGCCGTCCGGGCTGAAGGCGAGCTGCGGCATGCCGTCGTAGCCGCCCCAGCTGTCGCTGTAGTCCTCGGCTGACACGCGCCGCAGCTGGCGCCCGTCCACCACCTTCCACCAGGCCGTCTTCCCGCCGCCCCCATTCGAGACGACCAGGTCGCGGCGCGGGTGGGCGGCGACGGACATGACCGAGTCGGCCCGTTCGGTGTCGCGTACGACGGGCCGGTCTGGGTCGGTCAGGTCCCACAGCCGTACCTGGGCGGAGCGCCCGTCCGAGCCCGGCTCGTTGCCGTTACCGGTGATCAGGTGGTGTCCGTCCCGGGTGAATGCCAGGGAGATCAGCTCCGCGTCGGCCACCGTGCGCTGCGCACGCAGCTCCGGGCGCGCCGGGTCGGAGACGTCCCACAACCGCAGCCGGCCCTTGTCACTTCCGGACGCCAGGGTCCGGCCGTCCCTGCTGAACGCCACGCTGAACGTCGCCTCGCTCCCATCGACCGGCAGACGTGCGAGCCGCTTGGGCCGGTGGGGGTCGGCGGTGTTCCACAGGGTCAGTTCGGTACCCGTCTGCGCGGCCAGCAGCGGCTTGCGGGGGTGGTGGGCGAGGGCGGACGGGCCCTTCACCTGGAAGCGGCCCCCCTCGGCCGGGCGCCGGGGATCGGTCAGGTCCCACAGCTGCACCCGGCCGTCCTGGTGGCTCGCGGCCAGCGCCTTGCCGTCCGAGCGGTAGGCGAGATTCATGATGACCTCGCGGTGCGGCTCCTCGGGGGTGAGGTGGACCGGGGTCAGGGTGATCGCCGACGCGTAGAGGCTGGAGCGGGTCTCGGGGGTCTCGGCCGTGCGGTACGCGGCCAGGCTGAGCTTCAGCGCCGTGCCCGGGTCGCGGTCGCGGATGCGGTCGGCGCGGCCCGCCAGCTCGCGGGCGATCAGGGTCCGCTCCCGGTTCGCCGCCTGCCCGTTCTCGTAGAACGCCCAGCCTGCCAGGGAGGCCGCCACCAGGGTCAGCACCGACAGTACGGAGACCCAGGCCCGGACAGCCCGGCGCCGGCGCCACTCGGCGGCGTCGCTCGCGGCGACGAAGTCGCGGACCACCTGCCGTACGGGTGCCGCCCCGGCCGTCCCGCCGGCGGCCAGCTCGCGGGCCTCGCGCAGATCGAAGCCCCGCCACAGGCCGCTGGGCCCGCGTCCGCCCTCGTCCCAGCCCTCCGCCGCGGCCGTCAGCCGCCGCAGCCGCAGCAGATCGCCGCGGGCCTCCTCGATCCAACCGGTCAGCCGCTCCCACGCGTACAGCAGGGAGTCGTGCCCGAGCTGCGCCCCGCCGCCCTCGTCCACCACGACGAGATGGGCGTCGGCGAGCAGCCGCAGCAGGTCTTGCGCGCCGGTCAGTTCCTCACGCGGCGTCCGGCGGCGCACCAGCCGGCCCTCGCCGTCGGCGACCTGCACCATGGCGAGCATCAAGGCACGCAGCCGCTGCCGGCCGTCCTCGTTGAGGCCGTCGTGGATCCGGTCGGCGGCGCGGGCGACCGCGTCACGGATGCCGCCCGCCTCCTGGTACGCGGCGTAGGTGAGCGTGGTGCCGCGCCGCCGCAGCCAGATCTCCTGGAGGACGTAGGCCAGATACGGCAGGGCCGCCGCGTCGCCGGTGCGTCCGCCGCGCCGTTCCTCGTTCACCTCGCGCAGCAGGATGCGCGGGACGCCCGCCTCCCACTCCAGTCCGGCGTACCGGGCGGGCTCCACGATGGCCGCCTCGATCTCGGCCTCGTTCAGGGCCGGGACGACGAAGTGGTCGCGTTCCGCGAACGGGGCGAGGTGCGGGTCGCCGAGGACGTCGCCGTGGTAGTCGGCGCGCAGCGCCAGCACGACGCGCGGACCGTCGGTCGCGGTGAGCGCGGCGGCGAACCGGGCGCGCTCGGCCTCGTCCGCACCGTGCGTGAAGTACTGCTCCAGCTGGTCGACGACCAGTACCCCCGGCACCGGCCCGCCGCCCGCCCCGGGCTCGGGGCGGGGAAACCGGCCCTGTTCCAGATCGCGTACGACCTCGCTCACCGGGCGGCCCACCGCCTGCGCCCACGCCTCGGCGAGCCGCCGGAACGGCCGCGCTCCGGGTGCGGGCACCAGGCACACCGGTCCCAGCGCGGCGCGCTGGGCCGCCACGCTCAGTCCGGCCCGCAGCAGCGACGACTTGCCGACGCCGGAGTTGCCGATGAGGGCCAGCGGCTCCCCCGGCCGGATGCTCGCGACCCTGGCCAGCAGACGCTCCGTCATCTCCTCGCGGCCGAAGAAGAGGTGGTGCTGTTCGGGCAGGAACGGGCGCAGGCCCGGGTACGGGCACACGGCGTCCGCGTCGTCGTCCGGCGCCGCCGGGCCGTCCGCGGCGGACCGCGCGGGATAGCGGCGGTTGGCGGTGAGGACCAGCTCGGCCATGCGGGCGGTGCCGCCGCCGTGGGGGCGGGCCGCCTCGCCCTGGAGCCGCTGGTCGAGCAGGCGGTAGACCCCGCCGAGCGTCAGCAGGCGGGCGGCGCCCGCGTCGCCCTCCCGCAGCAGCTTCAGCAGACGCCCCGTGAACAGGGTGTACTCGGCGCCCTCGGGGGCATAGGCCAGGGTGTTGCGCTGGGCTGATCCGAGCAGATAGCTGCCTTGGGGGCGGGACGCGCCGAACGGGTCCGGGGCGGGGGCGCGGCCGGGTTCCCGGGCATTCCCGGCGAAGCAGCAGTCGAGGATCAGCACCGGGTCCGCGGCGGCGTCGTCGAGATAGCGCTCGATCTCCGCGTAGGGCACCGCGTGGGCAGTGTCCGTGAGGGACTTGGTCGCCGCCGTCGCCAGATACAGCCGTCCGCCGGGCCCGCGCAAACCGTGGCCGACGAAGCAGAAGACGACGATGCCGCTCTCGGGGCGTTCCTCGGTGGGTGCCGCCCGGTCGATGGCCTCCGCGAGCACCTCCAGCACGTCGCTCGGCGACGCGGGGTTCGTCAGCACGCGGACCCGGTCGCCCATGCCGCAGTGGGTGCGCAACGTCTCGGCCAGCGCCTCGGCGGATGGCACGGCCGCGGGGAGATCGTGCAGCCGGTCCCCCGGGTGGCGGCCTGTGCCGACCACGACCGCGTGACAGCCTGGCCCCGTCAGGTCCGGCCCTCCTCCTGACTGCGTGGACCCTCCCCCTAACGGCATGGTCAGCGTGCCCCTTGGGCCCGGTGAGAGCCGTCTCCGTCGGCCGGGTCCTCTCCGGTCGGGTCCTCTCCGGCCGGTTCCCGCTCGTCCGTCTCCCGGGCCGAGGGCTCCCGCAGGACCTCCGCCACCCGCTGGGCGAGCTCGCCGGTGCCCTCCGCGGTCAGCGGCCGGACCTTCTCGGAGGCGACCACCAGCTGGGTGCCGTCCGGCCGGTTGATGGTGACGGTCACATTGCTCCGCCGGTTCTGCAGCCAGACGACGAGAGCGGCGCCCGCCGCCGCGGTGGGGCCGCCGGGGGCGAGTAGCAGGGTCAGCAGCTCGCTCCAGGCACCGCCCATCGCTCCCGCGGGCGCGCTATCCGCGAGGTCGCGCCGCACCAGGCCGCGCAGTTCGGGATCCTGACGCAGCCAGTCGTACAAGTCGTCCGTGGCCCTCGCGTGGTCGCCGCTCGCCGCCTGTACGCCGAGTGTGAAACGCACCCCCCGCTCCTCCCCCGGCAGCCGCAGCCGTACCGCTCGCGCCGCTCCCGCCGCTCATGCCTCCGTACGTTCGTGTATCCCCAACTCCCCTTACCCTCTCGCTAGTTCCCCGCACATCACAGTCACAGCACGGAGATGCCGAGGGGCGTTCCCCCGCTGGCAGCCGGCGGGTCTCCGCCGCGTTCACCGCCGCCTGCGAACACCTCGGCATCAGCGTCCAGCCCACCCCGCCCCGCGCCCCTACTGCCAAAGGCATCGTCGAGCGGACCTTCGGCACCATCAACGCCCTGTTCTGCCAGCACCCGCCCGGCTGCACCGGATCCGACGTCACCCGCCGCGGCCCCGACACCGAGAAAGACACCTGCTACAGCGTCCCCCAGCTCCAGGACCTGCTCGACGAATGGCTGGTGCACTACCACCACCGGCCCCACGCAGGCCTGCGCCACCCGATGACGCCGAAAAAGGCCCTCACCCGAACCAGATGTGGGCCGCGCTCGTCGCCGTCGCCGGGTACGTGCCCGTCCCGCTCACCGGCAGCGACTGCCTCGATCTGCTGCCCGTGCGCTGGCAGGCCATCACCCCCGCCGGCATCACCATCCACCACCGCACCTACGACCACGATCTCCTCGCCCCGTACCGCGGCCAGGCCTCCCCCGTCGCCGGCCGGGGCGGGAAATGGAAATCCACTACAACCCCCACGACGTCCGCCAGATCTGGATCCGCCTGCCCGACGGCGAGCTCACCGAAATCTCCTGGATCCACCGCGACCACCTCCACCAGCCGTTCAACGACCACACCTGGCAGCACATCCGCACCCACGCCCACGCCAACGACCACGACGACAGCCAGCAGCATGAGACCGGCCTGGCCGACGCCCTCGACCTCCAGCAGCACAAACCCGGAACCCTCCCGGCCCACGCCGCCTACCTCCACCAACGCACCGCCAGCCGCATCGGATCACTGAGCTCGTTCAGCGCTGCCGCTCCCGAGTGAGGACGGCCGCGGCGATTGACGACATTCGATTCGGGCTGCACCGGGACCTGCGGAAGATCCGCCATGACTTCAGTCGCGCGGCGCCGCGCTCGACCGGTGCCCGTACTCTGGACAGCGCGCGGTTGACGGTTTGCTGGGTCGGCGTGGGTCGCGGCCCGGAGGGCGTCGGAGGGGTGTCGTCACCCAGGGACCGGCTCCCCTGTAGGCGCGGTCGGCGAGGATGGGCACGCCCTGGCGCTCGCAGATCCGGATGATCCGGTGGGCGCGGGCCGCAGTGAGATCGTGTGCCCGGCCGGGCAGCGCCGGCGAGATCCACAGCAGCCGCCCGACGGGATCGGTCACCACCTGCACGTTTGCCCCGTGTCGGCGGTGCTTGTGGGAGAAGTCGGCCCGGCTGTCGCCGACCCGGTCGCACTCCGCGAGGGTGCCGTCGAGCAGGACGTAGTCCGGGCTGGCCTCGGGCAGGGCGCGCAGCAGGCCAGGTGCGCGGTCGGCAAGCAGGTCGACGACCGCTGTCGTGTAGGCGTGGGCGGTACCGACGGAGATACCGAACCCGGCAGCGAGCTGGGCGAGGGTGTGGTGCCGGCGCAGGTACACCAGGCCGACCAGGGCACGCTGGTGCGGTGGGAGCTTGCAGCGGCGGTCACCCTCGCGGGTGACGATAAGCATCGTGACCCACTCGACCAGGGCGTGAGGCAGGTCGAGTGCGGCAGAATACGGAACCAACGCGGCTCCTGTGCCTTCGGGTTGCGACTTCGAACACCTCCCCCAACGGCACGGGAGCCTCACGCGTTGCGGGCATCGATCCCGTCACCCGATCAGTGGCCACGCTGAAAAAGCTCACTGTCCGACGGGGCGATCCTCAACCTGACAGAGGTGAAGGACGCCGACCGCGCGGGGCGCGCATACGACAGCCCCATACCGCCTGACCAGCCAGTCGTCGACAACCTCGGGCGCGGAGGAAGCAAAGATCCCGTCCTGGACGCGGCAACGCAATGGTTGTCCGAGCAGCCCGGCTGCGCGTAGGCGGGGCGGGTGATCAGTTGGTCGGCGCCGGTTTCCTCGCCCAGCTGGGGGTTGCGCCTTTCCGGGCGAGTCGCCTGGTCATGAGGGTGATGGCGGCCCAGGTGATCAGGGTCTCGGAGTGCTGGAACCCCTGGCACTACGTTGGGGGCCGATACGTCGTCGGTGACCCACACGCGGCCGTCGTCGCCGGGGAACCCGCCGATGACGCCGGCGATGTCCCGGCCGCCGCCGGACGGGTCGATCGAGACAGCGATCTTCTGCGGCTCCACGGGCTTGGTGGTGTCGCGCAGCAGGCGCAGCAGTTCTCAGACACGAGCGCTCCTTCTGCGGGTCGGGGGTTGCCCTGGTAGAGGGCGTGCCAGTCCCGGACGATCGACGTTGCCTTCTTCTGCGCCCACCACGCCTTCAGCCGTGCTACGGCGCGCGTGGGGATGTGCGGGTGTGGCAACGGCTCGCTCAAACCAAGGTTGAAAACGGCTCACTGGCGCGAATTCCGGGCTCTGATCACCAGCACCACCGGGGCCACGCAGGACGAGCTGGACACAACCCTCGGCCAGGGGCCCTGATCTCTGCTCTCGCCGCGATCGATCTACTGCCCTCCGGGCCGAGTTGACCTCGGGCATCGGCCACGAACGGCCAGCGGCCTCGACGGAAAGTATCGCCGAGGCCGCGTCGCAGTCGTCTAGGTTCGCCGTCGCCCTGCCAGCCAGACCAAGCTGCCGACGACCACAAGGGCGATGCCCTCGATGATCAGAACGCGGGCAACGCTGAAACCTGTCCACGCTGACACCACGAAGGCCAGACCTGCCAGAAGCACGATGGCGAGCACTGCGGCTGTCTTCTTACTGGCTTGATTCACTCAAACGCCTCCTGATACTTCTGGATTGCCACTCCAGCGCCGGTCAAGGCACCGCCGGTAGCAGCGATGGTGGGGGCGCACCCAACGACTGTGGTACATCCCGGCGCAGCCGCGACCGCCCCGATACCGGAGGCAATGCCGGCAAGGGCGGCACCCGTTCCCTCCAGGAATGCCCCGATCTTGAAGAGTCCTGTCGGGTCACTGTTGTTGATGAAGTCGCCGGCCGCGTAGAGGTATGCGTTGGTCTCCTGCCCCGACGGGTCCGGCTGGGTGAAGCGGCCGAGGGTGGGGTCGTAGTAGCGGTAACCCATCTTGTAGAGGCCTGTGGGGTCGAGGTAGGCGCCGGTGTAGCGGTGGGGCTGGGGGACTGCCTCGGTGGTGGTGCCGCGGGGCAGGCCGGTGGGGCCGTAGGCGTAGGTGTGCGTGCGCTTGCCCGTGTCGTCGACGAGGCCGAGTACGTTGCCCGTGGCGTCGGTGAGGTAGTAGTAGGACTTCCCCCCAGTCGTCATGGAGTTCAAGGTGCCCGCCGGTTCGCGGATGAATCCGGTGTCCACGCCGTTCGTCGTCGTGGACGCCAGGCCGAGCGCGGTGTGGTGGAACCACGTCGAACCCAGCTTCGCGCGCTCGGAGTTGGTCGTGCCGGCGTGGACCAGGTCGTAGCTCTTGCCGCCCGCTGTGACGCCGGAGAGCTGGCTGTGGTCCGTCCACGCCCCGTTTGTGCGGGCGGTGGTGCTCGCGCCTGCCGTCTCGTTGCCGAGCTTGTCGTAGGACCAGCCGGTGGTGGAGCCGTTCTTGCCAGTCAGTTCGCTCGCGTCGTCGTAGATGTAGGTGGTGCCGCCCGGGCATGCGTTTTTCGTGCCGTCCTGGCTGGTGAGGTTGCCGGCCTTGTCCCAGCAGTACAGCCACGACGCCTTGCGCGTGCCGGCGGAGTCGGCTTCCAGGGCGTAACGCAGGCGGTCCTGGGAGTCGTAGTCGTAGGTGGTCTTGTACTTGGTGAGGTTGTCGGTGCGGGTGCGGATCTTCGTGGTGTCCTTGCCCGCGGTGTTCTTGTAGCTGTAGGTCAGGTCGATCAGCGTCGTCGTCCCGGAGGTGGTTTTGATGCTTTCGGGTCGGCCGTTGTCGTCGATGCCGACGGCTTGGGTGGTGCCGCCGGGGTAGACGGTCTTGGTGCGCTTGTCGTTCTCGTTGTAGTCGAAGTCGGTCTTCTTGCCGTCCGGGGCGGTCAGGTAGTCCAGGCGGCCGGCCTTGTCCCAGGTGTAGTCGGTCTTGCCGGTCGGGTCGGTGTAGTAGTCGACGTCGCCGCCCGGGGTGTAGGCGAGGGCGGTCTGGGCGCCGTTCTGCAGGGTGCGGACGCTTTCGCGGTTGAGCTTGTCGTAGTCCCAGCCCGTGGTGCCGGAGGCGTCGGTGCGGGATTTGACGTTGCCGTCGCCGTCGTAGGAGTAGGTGACCGTGGCGTTGGTGGAGGACACCTTCGTCACGCGGTCGCGGTTGTCGTAGGTGTAGACGGTCTTGATGCCGCGTCCGTCGGTGACGGTCTCCACTCGGCCGAGCGCGTCGTGGGTGTAGTTCGTTTTACCCAAGGGCGTCGGCGGGGTGACCGTCTTGAGGTTGCCCTTGGTGTCGTACTCGAAGGAGGTGACCTTGCCGCCTGCGTCCTTGGCGGTGCAGCGCTGACCCTCGAAGCCGCCGCAGGTCGGGGTGTCCTTGTTGTAGGTGTACTCGCGGGTGCCTCCGGCGGTGCCGGACGTGGTCACCGACATGGTGTTGCCGTTGGTGTCGTACTTGAAGGTGTCCTTGCGGCCGTCCGCGCTGGTGAAGTCGTTGGGCAGGTCGGTCCCGGCGATCGTCTGGTAGGCCGTCACCGAAGCCGTGGCGCCGAGTGGGAGCTTCTGGGAGATGGCGTTGTTGCGGCCGTCCCAGCCGTAGGTCGTGGTGTTGCCGCCGGTGCCGTCCGCGCCCGTGCCCATCGCGTCGATCGCGGTCTGCAGCAGGTGGTTGGTGTACTTGGAGTGCCGGGAGTGATCGAGGGGGTCGGTGACCTTGGTGACCTCGCCGTCCGCGTTGTGCAGGTACTTGGTGGCGTCGCCGTCGGGGTCGGTGACTGTGGTGGTGCCCGCGTCGGAGGGGGTGGCGGCCGTGTAGTCGTAGCGCCAGGTCGGACCGACGTGGCCGCCGCTCGTCACCTCGGTGGCGCGCTGCATCGACCTGACGCGGTTGTGGGCGTCGTAGGTGAACAGGGTGACGGTGCCCTCGGGCGTGGTCACCTTGGTCAGGCGGCGTGAGGAGTCGTACGCGTAGGCCGTGGCCTTGCCGTCGGTGTCGGTGACCTTCGCCAGGTTGCCCGCCGGGTCCAGGTCGAACACGGCCGTGCGACCCGTGTGGTCCTTGGCCTGCCACTGGCTGGCGTTGGTCTTGACCAGGTCGATCCAGCGGCCCGAGCGGGTCTCGGTCAGCTTGAAGCCCTTGTGCTCGCTGCCCTCGTCGTGCTGGTCGACGGTGATCGTGCCGTCGTTCTTGTCCGTGACCTTCGTCAGCGTGCCGTGCTCGTCGAAGGTGTCCTTCGAGCCCGACTTCCGGTCGGTCAGCGTGTAGGTGCCGTCCGGGTTCTTCTTCAGGTCCTTGGAGTAGCCCGTCGGCGTGGTGTAACCGCCGGTAGACGTCTTCTTGAACCGCAGGGCCTCGCCCGTGGCGTCGTGGACGACCACCTCCCCGTCACCGAACTGGAGGTAGCGCTCATACGCCTGCCACCAGCGCTGCGACACCTTCCCCCACGGCGCTTCCAGGGAGTTGTACGTCCGGGTCAGCTGCAGTTTCTGCCCCACACCGGCGATGTCGAAATCCGTCGCGGCGAGCATCAGGTTGCCGTTGGACACGTTCACCCGGGCCACCAGCGCGTCATTCAGGCGCGTGTCGATGATGCGGTGCCACGGCACCTCGCCCTGGCCCTCCGGAACGAAGGGTGTGGCCTCGGCTGCGGTCGCCGCGCGGGACGCGGAATTCTTGGCTTTCCCGCTGGTCGCGCGAGTCTTCTGCGCTGCCCGCCAAGCCGCCACTTCGGCGGACGGCTTGGCCTCAGCCTCCGAGTCCGGTGCTTTGACCGACCCGGCCGGTGTTGCGGGAGCTTCCACCTTGGTCGGCTTCGTCCACGGGCTTTCCGGCTCCGGCAGCTCCGGCTTCGGTGCAGCCGCCAGACCAGGCGCCGCGGCGATCACCACAGCGGCCGTGGTGATCGCCGCGACGAGAGCGGTTCTGTGCGTTCTCCGGGCACGCCGAAACGACGTGCTTCCAGCACGTAAATGCATCAGCTTCCCCCCACAGGAAGTCAGACAGGGTCTCGCGGGCGGAGCCGCCGATGACGAATGGGCACGGCCGTGGCGCTTGGTGGACTTCGGCGCCGGGTGGACCTCAGGGGCGAGCATGCGCCAGGCGTTGACGCTGTAGCGGGCGTGGATGCGGGTGGCGAACTGCTCGCGGCCCTCGGGCCCACCGAAGGCGCGGGCGGTGGCGGACTGAAGGGTGGACAGGACAGCGAGAGCAGCAGCCCCAAGGGCGCGCACAACGGTCTTGATCACCCCACCCACCTTGATGAAAGATCGCGCGGAATGGTCGAGTTGGCGAGTATGTCGGCTGGTTTTGGTGTGACACCGTGGGCGGCATGAGTGATGATCGTGAGAGGGATGCGGCGCTGACGCGAGCGGTACAGCTGCGGGAACAGGGCAGGCCCGGGAACAACTGGTGGAGCTGGCCGAGCGGTATCCGGAGGATGCCGAGATCGCCTATCAGACGGCCTGGGTGCACGATGTTCTCGGTCTGGAGCGTGAAGCCGTCCCGTTCTATGAGCGGGCTTTGGTCGGTGCGGGCCTGTCTCCCGAAGATCGGCACGGGGCCTTCCTCGGGCTGGGGAGCACTCACCGGGTCCTGGGCTCCTACGGAGTGGCCGCACAGACGCTGCGGCGCGGGCTTGATGAGTTCCCCGACGACCCGGCCCTGCAAGCCTTCCTGGCCATGGCGTTGTACAACCAGGGTGAAGGCCGGGAAGCGGTGCGGCTGCTGCTGAAGACGCTGGCTGCCACCAGCGGCGACCGTCGGGTGCAGGACTACCGGCGGGCGATCGAGCACTACGCCGACGATCTGGACGGTGTGCAGCAGACGGATGGGGAGCCGCAGGAGAGGAGTTGAGTCACCGGCGGCGCCGGGGTCGATCGTCCCAGCGGTGAGTGGTCCACGCCTGTCGGATCAGGCTGCGGACGGTGATGACGGTATCGAGGTCGAAGAAGACGCTGATCACGCTGGTGCGGCGTTCGTAGCAGCTGGCCAGGCGGTGAAAGGCGTTCTGCTAGGCATGAGTACGCTCCACATGCCACCTCCGGCTGGTCTGGATCGGTGCCTTCTCGCCCTTGTGGGCGATCAGTCCGTGCAGTCCTCGCCGCTCCAGTTCGGTGCGAGTACCGGCGGAGTCGTACCCAGCGTCCAGGTTCACGCCGCCTGTCCGCGTGCGCTCTTAGGCGTCGTTTCAATTAGTGAGTCGGCGGTAACCGATGAGGGCTGCGGCTATGCCGACGAAGGCGAGGAAGTGCTCGGCCTTGCGTTCGTAGCGGCGGTGCAGGCGTCTGCAGCCGGCCAGCCATGACACCGTCCTCTCGACGACTCAGCGGTGGCGGCCCAGCCGCGTGGCGGACTCGATGCCCTTGCGGGCGATCCGATGACGGATGCGCTGTTGGGCGAGCCATCGGCGCAGGTGGTCGTAGTCGTAGCCCTTGTCGGCGTGGAGCTTGGCCGGGCGCCTGCGGCGCGGCCCGCGTCGGGAGCGGACGGGTGGGATGCCCTGGACCAGCGGTTTCAGGCCGAGGCTGTCGTGCATACTGGCGCCGGAGATGCCAAGCGACAGTGGCAGTCCGTTTCGATCGGTGATCAGGTGGATCTTGGATCCGTTCTTGCCGCGGTCGGTCGGATCCGGTCCCGCCAGGGCCCCCTTTTGCCGCCCGGACGCTGACGGAGTCGATCGCGCAACACGACCAGAGCTCACCTCTGGCACCGAGTTCATCCGGGAGAAGGCGGTGGAGCCTGGCCCACACCCGTGCCTGGCTCCACTGGGCGAAGCGTCGGTGCCGTCGGCCAGGCCGGCCCGAACAGCGGGGGCAATTGCCGCCAGGTGCAGCCAGATGCGGCCACGAAGATGATCGCCGCAAGGCATTCACGGTCACCGGCCCGACGTCGCCCGCCGCCCTGCGGACGTATGACCTCCGTCGGCGGCACCGTCCGCCGGAACAGCATCCACAACTCGTCCGGCACCAACCGCTCAACCAGATCCGTCATGCATGGCTCAACGAATGAGCTTCTTCAGCGTTGCAGCTCCAGGGTGAGGACGGCCTTGGCGATTGACGTCATGCGGTTGGGGCTGCAGCGGGACCTGCGGAAGATCCGCCAGGACTTCAGGCGGGCGACCTGGAGGACGATGAGACTGCCGCTGGCGCGAGGAGATCCGGCCGGGTCAAAGTTCAGAGCAGCTTCTCGCCGATCCTGCCGTTCGGGTACAGGGCAGCGGGACGTGCAGCCAGTTGATCAGCCCTTAAGTGACCCAGGCCAGGCGGCCTGGCGGGACCATGGCGCGCGCCAGCATCTGAACGTGGCCCTGACATCTGTCAGGGTCGCAACGTCCCGGGTCCGCCCCTACAGTTCGAGGCGCCGGCTGGGCGTCCCCTGCACCGCTACGGCGGCTGAAGCGAGGGCCGTTAGCGCATCGGTCAGGTCACAGCACGGGCGCCACGGCACAGCGCCCCTCTGCGGAAGCCCTCAGCACCTGGACCCAGGGAGAAAACATGCACGGGCCTACCTGCCTCAGTACGGGGGCTATGTCTGCAACATCTACATAAGCAGTCCGGACAACCAACTGCCCGGCGTCGCGCAGTGCTGAGCAGTGCATCACGGTGCTGCGAAGGGCCTGCGGGAAGAGCCGGGCAGGCACCCGGCGCCTTTCGGTCGAACTCGAAAACCAGTGAGAAAAGGACAGTGGATGACCAGGACCAGGAAGTATCTCTCCCTCTGGATGGCAGCCCTCGCCCTGACGGCGGGCGGTGTGATCGCCGCCCCTTCGGCCAGTGCCGCTGCCAGCGCCGAGTGCGGAGTTCGGGCGAGCGACGGCCGGCTGTGGTGCGGGAACGGAGCCCCCGCCATTCTGCGCTCGGGCGCCTATCACGAAGCGAACATAACGGGGCAGCTCTATTCCACCTTCAGCTGGTTCGACTGCTGGACCTATGGTGGACTGCACGGCGGCGGCAACACCACCTGGTACCACACCAAGGGTGACTGGACCGCTCCTGGCTACGACGGGTGGGGCTACGTCCCGGCGGACTGGGTCAACACACCGTCCTCGTTCGACGCCGATCCGAGCGCGCGCGGTCTGCGGCACTGCTGAGAGCAGCACTGCCGAGCTCGCCGGACCACCTCCTTGATGTCGTCGGTCTCGTCCACGAGACCGGCGGCATCGTCGTCGTGGCGCCCCATGTCGGCGACCCATTCCCTCCCGTTAACGGTGCCTGACGGATCAGTTCCGGGTCACTCGGGGATGATCTGTCCAAGGGGTATGAGGCAGAGCGCCCTTTGGGTGCAGAGCAAGATCTAGTCACAGGTGGTAGCACCCTGCCCGAGGCTACAACCACTGAGCTTCTTCGATGTGGCCACCGATCGGGTGACGGCCCGTGCAGCGCAACGAGCGAGGTCCCCGGGCTGTTGATCGAGATGTCTGACTTCTCAATCACGTTGCTCGGGGGCCTCGGTGGTCGTCCGTCCTGCCGCACTTGACCTGCCGCATGCACTCGTGGACTGGGTCACCATGTTGATCGTCACCCGTGAGGGCGACCGGCGCTGCAAGCTCCGTCCGTCCCAGCGAGCGATGGTGGCACCGGTGTACCTGCGCGAGCACATCACTCTGGCGAAGATCGCTGCCGGGTTCGGGATCAGCGAGTCCACCGTGCATGCCTACACCAGCGCAGTCGTCGACCTCTCGCCGCCCGTGCACCGGGTCTGCTGAAGACGCTGCGCGAGCATGATCCCGACTTCGTCCTGCTCGACGGCACTCTCGCCGAGTGCGACCGGGTCGGCGACGGCCGGGCCGACTACTCCCACAAACACCGGCGCCACGGCGTGAACGTGCAGGTCGTCACCGATCCAGGCGGCCGGCTGTTGTGGCTCTCCCCCGCCCTGCCGGGCCGCACCCACGACCTGACCGCTGCCCGCGCCCACCGGATCATCCGGATCTGCGAGCGCCAGGGCGTTCCGATCGTGGCCGATCTCGCCTACCAGGGCGCCGGTCCGTGGCTGACTACGGGCATCAAACGCAGGCTCCTGAAGAACTGACTCCCACCGAGAAGACTCGCAACCGTGCCCTGGCCGCAGCGCGCGCACCCGTCGAACGCGGAGTCGCCCGCCTGAAGTCCTGGCGGATCTTCCGCAGGTCCCGATGCAGTCCCAACCGCATGACGTCAATCGCCAAGGCCGTCCTCACACTGGAGTTGCAACGCTGAAGAAGCTCAATGATCAGGCCATAAAAAACGGCGTCTTACTCGTTGTCCCGCCGATTCAGCCGTATACAGCCCCACGTGCCTGTCGCGATGATCAGCGCTGCCAGGCCGCCGATCGCCCCGTGGTCTGAGCCGGGTTCCAGCTCCACGTCCTCCACCGGACCGGCTGCACCCTTGGGGTCGTACAGCACGCGCAGCTTGTCGCCTGGCTCAACCCAATCCGCTTCGCAGCCGTCGCCCTCCGACAGCTGAGGTGAGATCTCCCGGCCGTCGCCGGTGCGGAGCGTGCACTTGTCGGTCTTGCGGTTCTCGACCTCGATCACGACTGCCTCTGCCCACCGGCCGCGTTCCTGCAGCGCCCGCTCGTTGCCGGCCTGGCGGGTGATGATCGCCACTACGACTGCGGCCACGAGGGCAACGGTGAGGGCGACGATGGCCAGTTTCGGCGGCTTCTTGTGAGGGATGTGGCGGAGCAAGAGGGGTGGCACTAGGACCAGCGCCAGGGGTATTAGCAACGCAGAGACGAGGAAGGCCGCGCCGCGTAGCAGGCCCGGCAGCGGGATCACCGGCGCGAGCCACATCAGGCTCACCGAGGCTGCAACGCACGTGGTGTTGAACAGAAGCCAGTGCATGGGTCCCGTACGGGGCCGGGGGTGGGCGTTCTCGGCAGGCTGGGCTGCTCGGTCGGCTCCTGCCGCGAGCCCGCGTGAGTCCCTGTCCCCTGTCATGCGCTCCTACTCCCTCGCCAGTCTGCGTCGGCCGGTTAACGGACGAGCGTACGGGGTGCCGAATCCGGACCGGTTGGCCAGGTCGGCCCTTCCCTGCGGCTCCTCGGCGCATGTCGGACGACGGAGGTGGGGAACCGAGGTGACGCCACCGCTGGACCATCGAGCGAACCATGTCCTGGCTCGCCGCCTGCCGCCGCCTCCATTGCCGCTATGAGCGAAAGGCCGAGCACTTCCTCGCCTGCACGAGCATCGCCTGCACCCTCATCTGTTATCGGCGGCTCGTCTGCTGATGTGGGCCTGCAGCAGATTCACGGCCAGGTCGTGGCCGTAGTGATTGGCCATGTCCATGGGTGTGCGGCCGTCTGTCTGGGTCTCCGAGCTCCGGATCAGCCCCGAAGACCAGCAACACGGCCGTGGTGTGCACCGTCAACGGCTGCCCTCTCTGCAGGGAGCCACCACCCTCGGCGTCGATTGCATGCGTCGCTTGGGGACGGGAGTTGTGCTCGCGCTTTGGCATGAGCACCTCCCGGCTTCGAAAGGCGCGGTTCACCCTACAGAGAGCAACAGGTCCTGAACCGTCCATCCGTCGCCGTATCTAGGGATCGCCGGCCACCCTGAAGGGCGGCCGGCGGTCGAGGTATGCCGCGCCAGAGATCAGTGGCGCACCCTTGTCCCGTTTGCGGCCTACCCCGGTCGTAGTAGGTGCGGGAGGCGGGGTCGTGGAAAGCAGCGAACGCGGAGAGGGACATTGCGCGTTTGAGCTGCCGGTTCCCGCCTTGGAGCGTGTTCGCCGTGGAACGAGGAGCCTGACTGTCTGGTGGTGGGGGCGAGGCCGGCGTAGGAGGCAAGGTGGGCGGCGCTCGGGAAGCTGCTGCCGTCGCCGACGGTGGTCAGGAGGACTGCGGCGGTCCTGACACCGATGCCGGGCATCGACGTCAGGACCTGAGAAAGAGGGCGGGACTCCAACAGGGCCTCGACTGGGCCTCCAGTGCCCGGCGTTGTTCGTGGACGGCGGCCGGGGATTTGGCCAGGGAGGCACGATCAGGTCCAGGGTGTTGGTGCCGGGAACCATGACCGTCTGTTCGTCGAGGGCGGTGAAGATGTCCTTGACCAGCCGTTCAGCCATGCGGGGTGCCTTGGGCCGGACAGCCTCGATGAGTTTGCGGCGGCCGGCTTTCCGCAGTGCTTGCGGAGAGCCCTAGCGCTCGAGGAGCCAGGTGAGGGCGGGGTGGTCCAGGCGGGGGCCGAGGACGCGTTCGAGGCTGGGGTGGAACTGGGTGAGCAGGCCGCGGATGCGGTTGGAGGTGCGGTTGGCCTCGCCGGCGAGGTCCTGGTCGAAGCCGACCAGCATCGTCAGCTCGGCGGTGATCTCGTCGGCCAGTTCGAGAGAGCGCAGGGTGTGGGGCATGGTGCGGGCGGCGTCCGCGATGACGGCCGCGTCGCGTGCGTCGGTCTTGGCCTCGCCCGGGTAGAGGTCGGCGATCCGGCGCATCGCGAGTCCGGGCAGGTAGGCGACCTTGCAGCCGGCGTCGCGGGCGACGGTCAGCGGGAGGGCGCCGATGGAGGCGGGCTGGTCCACGACCACCAGGACGGTGCCGAACTTGGCCCTGAGCTTGTCGAAGACGGCCCGCAGCTGGGGTTCGCCGTTCGGCAGGGCTTCGTCGAAGACCTTCTTCCCGGCCGGGGTGAGTCCGTGGCCATGGTGGCTGCTCTTGCCGACGTCCAGGCCGAGGAAAAAGCCCGTTGCGTCGATGTCGACCACCGTGCCCCCACATGCGTCGATGCCGTGCCGGCCTCGGCGGCGGTGCCGTTCGCGCGCATCCACGTTATGCAGACCTGCCGCCCATGAGCTGCCCGGCATGGCGCCGGGCCAGGCGGTGGCCGGACCTCTGATCAGCGTCTGTGACGGCACCCCTCGGGCCCGGTGACACCACCCCCAGGTCACCCCATCGAAAAAGGGGCAACAGCCATACCGGGCCCGGAGGCCAGCGGCCCTCTTGCAGGACCGCGAAGAAGACAACGGGGCGACGGCAGCGCTTCAGGCAGCAGGCCAGTCGATGGCGACGGCTCGGCGGGCTCCCGGCCGTGCGAAGTGGGTGCGCATCCGACGCCAGGCGGTCTGCTTCTGCCGGGCGTCGTCCGGCACGACCGGTGCGTCCGGCAGGGCCGAGAGGGCACCGGCCCTGGTCTGCCAGTCCTCGAACACGCTCCGGAACATCTGGTGTTGGTCCTGGATCGGCACCGAGCGCCTCACTGTGGCCACGACGGCCTCCTTCATGTACCCGCACTTGTCGAGGTATCGAAGGTAGCGAGCAATGGCCCGCTGCTACTGTCCAATGGCATGCGGGAATCACAGACCAATCTGGCAGGCGATCTTCTGCTTCACCTGGGGCGGCCCGGTGACGGACCGCTGCACGAGCGGGTGAAGCGGGCGCTGCGGACGGCGATCAGGGACGGGCGGATCGAGGTCGGCACCGCTTTGCCGCCCAGTCGGCAGCTCGCCACCGACCTCGGCTGTTCGCGCTGGGCGGTCACCGAGGCGTACAGCCAGCTCATCGCCGAGGGATATCTGGAGGCGCAGACCGGCTCAGCCACCCGGGTGCGCTGGACGAGCGCCCTGGACGCCGGCTCCGGGCGCCGCGCACCGCGACAGGCTCCCGAGGCGCGCTTCGACCTCGGGCCGGGTCTGCCGGACCTGCGCGCGTTTCCACGCCGCCGGTGGGCCGAGGCAGTACGGGCACAGGTGACGACCACGGCGTTCGCGGAGTTCGGGTACCCGCCGCCCGGCGGCCACCTCCGGCTGAGGCGGACGCTCGTCGCGTACCTGGCCCGCTCCCGCGGCGTCGTGGCGGCCCCGGAGGATGTGATGGTGTGCACGAGCGTGACCGACGGAGTACGGCGTGTCTGCCATGCCCTGCGCGCCGACGGCATCACCGCGGTCGGCTGTGAGGAACCTGGCTGGACACGGCTGCGGGAGGTGATCCACGCCGCCGGTCTGGAGCCGGTGCCCGTGCGCACGGACGGCGGGGGCCTGCGCGTCGACGAACTCGCCGCACACACCGGACTTCGGGCGGTGCTGACGAGCCCGGCGCACCAGTTCCCGCTGGGCAGCGTGCTCGCCCCCGAGCGGCGCGCCGCTCTGCTGCGGTGGGCTCGCCAGGTGGACGGAGTCGTACTGGAGGACGACTACGACGCGGAGTTCCGCTACGACCGTCGTCCGGTCGCGGCACTGCAAGGAATGGACCCGTCTCGCGTGGTCCTGCTCAAGTCGCTCAGCAAGATACTGTCCCCGGCGCTCGGCATCGGGTGGCTCGTGGTTCCGCCCCGCTGGACCCGGTACCTGCACCGGTCGGACCAGGCGGCGACCCAGCCCCCGACACTCGATCAGCTCGCCTTCGCCGAACTGCTGGAGTCGGGTGCGTACGACCGCCATCTGCGCGCCTGCCGGACGCGGTACCGCAAGCGCCGTGACGCGCTCGTCCAAGCCCTCGCCGACCAGCTGCCCGGTGCCCCGGTCTCCGGCATCGCGGCCGGCCTCCACCTCATCCTCCGCCTGCCGCCCACCATGGACACCGCGGCCGTGGTCACGGCGGCAGCCGCCCGGTCACTGCGCATCGCCGACCTCACCGCCTACCACGCCACCGAGGACCATGCCGATCACGGCCTGGTCCTCGGTTACGGCAACCTCGCGGACGGCGCGGTGCGCGAAGCGGTACGGCATCTGCGCGGGGCGATCGAGGAGTGTGGGTAGTACCGCCGGGGGTGCCGCCTCCTCGTTCGGGTGCTCAGCCTGGCGTCAGCAGTGCGTCGATCTCCCTCATCTGGTCCTGCGTGAGCGGTCCGTGGTCCATCGCCGCCGCGTTCTCCTTGACCTGAGCCACCGTCTGGGCACCGGGGATCGGGATCAGCGAAGGCGAACGCGCCCACAGCCAGGCCAGAGCGCCCTGGGCGAGGGTGCGCCCGCCGGAAGCAAGGATGTGGCGGACGGAGTCCAGGGCCCGGGCCAGTTCCGGGACGGGGTAGCCGTCCTGGAAGTAGTTGAGCCAGTCCGGGGAGCGGCGGCGGAAGTCCTGTTCGTCGGTGATGCGGGAACCGGCGGGGTGGGCGCCGGTCAGCAGGCCGGTGCCCAGCGGGCCCCGGGCGAGGCCGGGGATGTCGTTGCGCTCGCAGATGTCGACGAGGGCGGGCGAGTCGTGCACCACGTTGATCTCGAACTCCAGGCCCCCGAAGCCCGGTTGTCCCACCCAGGCGGCGGCGAGTTCCGGTTCGTCCGTGGACCAGCCGTAGGCGCGGATGCTTCCCTCCGTCACCAAGTCCTGCAGGGTTCCCAGGAGTTCCTCCGCCTCGGCCACGGGAAGACCGGACAGGTGGAGCAGGTACAGGTCGAGGTAGTCGGTGCGCAAGCGGCGCAGGGAGGCCGTCAGGGCCTCGCGGACGTAGCTGGGGGTGGCGTTCTGGCCGGTGAGCCGACGGGCCTCCTCGTCGATGGTGTTGCCCCACTTGGAGACGATCGTGATCTGGTCGCGCTTGCCCGCGAGGGTGTCGCCGATGAGCCGCTCGGCCGTGCCGGTGCCGTAGGCGTCGGCCGTGTCGTAGAGCGTGATCCCGCTGTCGAAGGCGGCCCGGAACACCTCCGCGGCCTCGGCCCTGTCGAACCGGGCACCCCAGCCGAGAGGCTGGTCCCCCGCTGCCGAGGGCCCGCCGAGCGCCCAGGTGCCCAGGCCGAGGGCCGACACCTCCGTTCCGCCTGCGACCAGGGTCCGTCGCTGATGGGTCATGTCACTCCTTCGTGCTCGCGGTGTCGCGGGACAGCGAACCTCGGTGTCTTTTCGGTGGTGTGGAGGCGGGTCAGCAGCACTGCCCCACCCGCGCCGAGCAGCTCGGCCAGCGTGCAGCACACCCTGCTGGCCAGCGCCGCCGCCCCCGCCTCGGCCCACGGCAGCACGGCGGACAGCGCACCCAGCAGGACCAGTTCGCGCGTGCCCGCCCCGTCGGGCACGACCAGCGTCAGCGCTCCCGCGACTGTGGCCAGGGCGAACGCCCCTACGCAGACGGACAGTGCGCGCCCGGCCGGTGCGCCGAGCAGGACGGCGATCAGCCACAGGTGCAGCCCGGAGACCGCCCAGCACAGCGTCTCCAGTGCGATCGCACGGCGTACGCCGCTGTCGGAGAACTCCCCGGCGGGCGGCTTGCGCTTCAGCAGCCGGGCCGCCCCGGCGGTCAGGCGGAACAACAGACGCGGGCGCCACAGCACCGCCAGGGCGAGCGGCACCACGGCCACGAGCCACAGGCCCCCGGCCCCCGGCCCCTGGACGCACAGCAGACCCATGACGGCGGCGGTGAGCAGCACCACCACGGTGTTGAGCAGATAGGCGCTCACCATCCGGCCCCCCGCGATGCCGGCCGCCCCGCCCAGGCGGACATAGGCGAGCACGCCCCAGACCGGGCCGGGGATGTA
The DNA here is from genome assembly GCF_040637515.1 of Streptomyces sp. NPDC029041. Lineage (NCBI taxonomy): Bacteria > Bacillati > Actinomycetota > Actinomycetes > Kitasatosporales > Streptomycetaceae > Streptomyces > Streptomyces sp. NPDC029041. Next base: position 54,896 of record NZ_JBEZWO010000021.1, read on the forward strand.
CTTTCCGAGCAGGGCCAGGAAGTAGATGCGGACGCTTCGCCGGGCGGGCAGCGGTGAGCCGAGTGCGGTGAGCCCGGCCTGCCAGGACGCCCAGCCCGCCAGCTGGCCCACCATCTTGAACAGCAGCGCGCCGGCGAGCAGTGCCACGGCCCGGGGCCCGGTGAACATCGCCAGGACGTCACCGCCGTGCCCCCACAGCACGCTTCCCGTTCCGAGGGCCGCGGCGGCGAGGAACACCGCCGCCACGGCCGCCCTGGCCAGGCGCCGGATCATCGGGACGCCTTCACCGACACGACGGTCTCCTGGAGGCGGTGGTCGGAGACCTCCGGCAGCGCGGTGAGCGCGTGCCGGGCCACGTCCAGGCCCGCCGAGGTGAACGTCCAGTCGAGCCGCCAGAGCCTGAGCCACCCCTGCTCGTTCCAGGAGGTGGGCCAGATCGAGCCGCCGTGGTCGGCCGCGTCGTCGAGGGCCGAGCGCAGCGGCCGCAGATCGCCCATCGCGGCGGTGGTGTTGAAGTCCCCGGCGACCAGGAGGGGGTTGTGGTTGGCTCGGATGTCGTCGAGCAGCCCCTTGTACTGGGCGCGGCGGGCCGCCTCACGGTCGTGGATCGTCCGGTAGAAGGCCGGGGACAGCAAGCTCTGCCGCATGTCCACCTGGACCGGGATGTGCACGTTGTAGAGGGATACGGCCTGGCCGCCCACCCGGATGTCGGTGCGCAGCACCTTTCCCGTCCGGTAGACCCGGTACCAGTCGGGGGACGCGGCGCGGGCCGTGGCCCTGTACGGGCCGATCGGCGGGCGGGCAGTGATCGGGTAGCGGGAGAGGGTGACGAGCTCTCCCTGGACGACCACCTGATAGCCGGGGAATTCCTTCCGGATGCGGGCCATGTCGTCGATCTGGCGTTCGTTGGCGTCGTCCTTGTCGCTCCAGACGTATTCCTGGAGCAGGTAGACGTCGGCGTTCCGCGCCTTGAGAGCCTGGTAGAAGCGGTCCGGGGTGGTGCTCTTGCCCCAGGCCAGGGTGTTGAAGGAGACGACCTTCAGCGTTCCGGGCGGCGCCGCCCCGTCGCCCTGCCACAGGGCGGCCGGGTTCAGGCCGGACCACGGGTAGCCGAGGACCAGCGCGGTCAGGGCCACGGCTTTGACGATTCGTGCGGGCCGCCGTGGCACCCGGCGCCGGGCGAGCCTGGCGGCCGGTGTGCCGGCGAGGAGCAGCAGGGGTACGGCGACGAAGGCGATCGGGGGTTCCAGGTTGAGCACCATCATGGCCCACCAGCGGCCGCTGAGGAGGTACTGGAGGAGGACGAGGATCAGCCAGCCGGTGCCGGCCGCAAGCAGCAGCCGGGTGTAGCGGCACCAACGGGGCTTGGCGACGGAGGCGGGCTCCGGGCCCGCCCCACCGGTGGGCGAGGCGGGCTGCCGGGTCAGTTCGATGGCCATGGCGGGGTACCTCAGCCCGCGGGCAGCACGGCCGCGGGCGTGCCGTCGCGGTCGTAGAGCGCCCGGAACCGTTCGGAGACGAGCCAGTGCAGGGCTCCCGTCACCACTCCGCAGGCGACCGCCAGATTGAAGACGAACTGGACGGCGACGAAGAAGAGCAGGAAGCCGACGCCCCGCGCCTTGCGCACGTAGCGGTACATGCCGAAGTCGCAGCCGAGGGAGAGGGCCAGCAGCGCGGCGGGCACGAGCCAGCCGACGGGGCCCAGGAACAGGGCAAGCGGCAGTGCCGGTACGGCGAGCAGTGCGGCCAGGCTCCCCCAGGCCCGGGACGCGGTCTCGAAGCCCTTGGCGAACTTGCGCCGGCGGGCGTACAGCGGCACGCGCAGCCGCCCGCGCGTGAAGATCTTGCGGGCCAGGGGCCACAGCTCGTGGTCGTCGTCGTGGGTGCCGCGGACGGCGGAGGTGAGGATGAGGTCGTAGCGCTGGGAAAGGCGCAGGCCGTAATCCACCTCCTCGGTCTGCCGCAGGCGCGCGTCGAACGGCCCGACGTCGTCGTAGACCCGGCGCCACATCGCGCAGATGGAGGGGAAGAGGAAGGTGACGGTGCCCTCCGCCGTCTCCCGCCAGTAGTAGGCCTGGAGCGAGCGGCACTCCTCGACCGCGCTGTCCCGGATCAGCGGCACCGGCTCGTAGATGCCGCACACCGCCCCGGCGCTGGGTTCGGCGCGCAGCCGGGTCACGGCCTTGTGCACGGCGTCCGGGGCCAGGGCCACGTCGGAGTCGAGGAACAGCAGTACTTCGCCGGCCGCATGCCGGACACCGACATTGCGGGTGGCCGCCACGCCGCTGTTGGTGCCGGTGCTCAGGACCGTGACACCGGCCTCGCGGGCGATGCGGGCGGAGTCGTCGGTGGAACAGTCGTCCACGACGATGACTTCGAGCCGCGGGTAGGTCTGCCGGCTCACGGAGTCCAGGCACATGCCGATGGTGCGGCCGTAGTTGTAGTTGGGGATGATGACGGAGACGAGGGGGAGCTCGTCCGTGTCGCCTGTGTCACTCATGGCTTGAGGTTCCTTCAGGATGTGCGGGGACGAGAGGTCAGTGCAGGGCCGCGAGGCATACGGCGGTCAGGGCGCCCCAGAGCACGCCGCTGCCGACCAGGAGAGGGTCACCGGAGAGGGTGCGGACGGGGTCGGCGCCGCCGTGTCCGACGACCAGCAGTTGCAGGTAGCGGAAGACGGCGAAGAAGGCGCAGGGGGCGGTGAGCAGGACCAGCGTGGCCGTACCGTGGTGCAGGGCCATGTCCGTGCGGATGCAGAGCAGATAGCCGACGGTGGCCAGGGTGGCGCTGATGACGGTCAGGTGGTCTAGATAGGCGACGGTGTAGCCGCGCAGCGCGGGCCGGTGGGCGGCGTTGCCGCGGGCCAGTTCGTGCCGCCGCTTGCCGAACACCATGAGCAGGCAGACCGCGAGTACGCTCAACAGCAGCCAGCCGGACGCCGGTTGGCCGGTCGCCGTGTAGCCCTGGAGCGTGCGCAGGACGAACCCGAGGGCCACGCAGAAGGCGTCGACGAGCGGGATGTGCTTGAGCCGGAGGCTGTAGGCGAGGTTCAGTCCCAGGTAGACGAGCACGGGCCAGCAGCGGGCCGGGGAGGCGAGCACGACGCCGGCGCCGAAGAGCGCGCACACCGTCGCCAGGAAGACAAGGGCCGTTCCGACCCGCAGCCGGCCGGAGGCCAGCGGGCGGTGGCGCTTGACGGGGTGCAGGCCGTCGCGGTGCCGGTCGAGGACGTCGTTGAGGACGTAGACGGCCACCGAGGCCAGGACGAACAGCCCGGTCGACCAGGCGATGGCGGCCAGTGTGCCGCCGTCCCAGACGGGGATGGTGAGCAGCGCGAGCCCTACGGCCAGGGGGTTCTTGGGCCACTGGTAAGGGCGGGAGAGGGCCAGCAGATGTGGGAGGGGGTTGCGGCGGGGGGCCGGGAGCGGGGCGGTGGGGAGTGAGGGTGCGCTGTGGGGTACGCGCACGGGCGTGGTTTCGACGGCGGACATGGTGGTCTCCTCGGACGAAGGCGAGGGAGAGCGGGGAGGAAAGAAGAGAGAGGAGGGGGGGAAGGCAGGGGGGTGAGCGGTACGGCTCAGAAGAGGACTTTGGCAAGGCCGAGCGCGCCCTGGCGCCACGGGTCCCGGCTCGTCCGGCCGGACTTGGCGGCCCGCGTTGCGCGGGGCTGTTCGCGCCACCAGCGGTAGGTGGCGAGGATGGCGTCCCGGTTGGAATGGCGGGGCACGAAGCCCAGTACGTCGCGGATGTGGTCGGTGCTGACGTAGGAGTCCGCGCGCAGTTTGTGCAGCAGCCGGTCGTATACCGGGGACAGCTTGGCCTTCTCCAGGAGCTTCAGCGCGGCGAGAGCGGGGCCGGCCGGGACGGAGACGATGCGTTTGCCGTGTCCGGCTTCGTCGAGGACGGCTTGGAAGTCCTCGCGCAGGGTGCCGAATTCGGCGGCGGCGACGTTGAAGGTGTCGTTCGCCGCTGCGGCGGGAGCGGTGGCGGCCAGCACGACGGCGTCGACCAGGTCGTCGATGGCGAGCATCTGGATGCGTACGTCGCCGCGGCCGAGCACGGGGAAGTTGCGCCCTTCCTCGGCCCATTCGAAGAGCATCGAGAACAGTCCCATGCGACCAGGCCCCACGAAGGTCTTGGGCCGCAGTACCGGGAGCAGCATGCCCCGTTCACGGAAGCTCAGTGCCAGGGCCTCGGCCTCGGCCTTGGCGCGGCTGTAGGGGTCGACGGGGGCGTAGGGGTACGTCTCGGGGGTGGGGACGACGCCCGGGAGGCCGTAGACGGCTGTGGAGGAGATGTAGACGGTGCGGGGGACCTCCAGGCGGCGGGCCGCGCTCAGGAGGGTGCGGGTGCCGCCCACGACGATGGAGCGGATCTCCTCGGCCGGATAGCTCGGCAGAGCCGCCGCGCAGTGCACGATCAGGTCGGCGCCCCGCGTGGCACGCTCCACCGCCTCGGCGTCGCGGATGTCGGCGGTGATCTCCCGTACTCCCGAGGGCGGTTGGCCGGGGGTGATGTCCAGACCGGTCACGGACCAGCCGTCGGCGGCGAAGCGCGCGACGAGGTTGCGGCCCAGCATGCCGCTGCTGCCCGTGATCAGGACGCTGCGGCTCACCATCGGGCCAGCACCCGGTCGCGGACGAACTTGGTGAGCAGGCCCGGCAGTCCCTTGGCGAGGGTCGCGTCCAGGCTCTGCAGGAAGTAGTCCACCTCGGCCGGTTCCATGACCAGGGACGGGGCCACCACCAGCGGGTTGTCGCCGTTGGGGCTGAGGTAGGTGAGGATGTTGTGCTCGCGGTAGAGCTCGGCGATCACCGCGCTGGTGATCAGCTTGGTGCGGAACTTCGGGTCGGACGACAGTCCGGAGGGGGCCAGCTTGCCCGCGAGGTCGAGCAGTTTGGCCCCGCCGTCGAGGAAGACGCCGTGGATGGCGCCGACGCCGGCGGTGTGCCGCACAGTGCCGGGATGCTTGCGCTGGATCTCCTGGAGTCCGTGCGTGAGCATCTCCTCGATCTTGCGGGCCCGGCCGGGGAGGTCCTCCTCCACGATGATGTTGACGGCCTCGATCGCGGTGGCGGTCTCCTCGCCGAAGCCGTAGTACGTCGTGGAGTGCAGGATCACCTCACTGAGCCGGTCGTACGCCTTGCGGAAGACCGGTTCGCGGGTGGTGTAGCCAGAGATGGACGCCTTGCCGCCGCCGAACGACTTGGAGTAGGTGAGGATGTCCGGTATGAGGCCGTCGTAGCGCATGAAGTAGAACAGGCTGCCCGACTTCCCCCACCCGGTGTAGATCTCGTCGAAGACGAGGATGATGTCCTCCCGGGTGCACAGTTCCCGCAGTTCCCGCAGAGCGCTCTCGGTCCAGCTGTTCATGGTGGAGGCGCTGAACGGCTCCACCATGATCGCGTAGACGTCGCAGTCCCCGTCGGCGGTGCGATGCTGCGCGACCAGGTCGCGAATGGCGTCGATGTCACCGTACGGATACGTGACGTTGGGGATGCCGGGGAAGCGGAAGCTGTTCTCAAGGGAGCCGGTGAGGCTGCCCGTGGCGAGGAGCTTTCCGTGGAAGCTCATGTCCGAGCGCAGGATCGTCTGCCGTCTGCCCTCGTGGTACTTGTACGCCAGCTTGATGGCGCCCTCGTTCGCCTCCGCGCCGGAGTTGGGGAAGTACGAGATGTCGAGGTCACCGGGCAGGAGACGGCCGACGTTGTGGCTGAGCGCGGCGACGTAGGGCGACAGGAACGCCTTGTGGACCTCCATCCGGTGGCGTTCGGCGAAGCGCCTGCGCGCCTCGAGGATGCGCGGGTGGTTGTGCCCGTGGTTCAGCACCCCGACGGCTCCGGTGAAGTCGAGGATCTTCCCGCCGTCCCGGGTGTACAGCCAGACCCCCTCGGCCTTCTCGATCATCTGCTTGCCGAAGCCGAACGTGGTGGTGAGGGAGACGTGGCTGCGGCTCACGTACTCCCGGTACAGGGCCTGCACCTGCTTGGCGCTGAGCTGTTCGCACTGCTCGATTCCGATGAGCTCGGGCATGGATCGATTCCCTTCATGCTGCTGATTCACGCTGTGGGGTGACGTGGGGTCAGGAGGCGTCCTGGCGGGGCCAGTCGATCTGCGCGGTGGTGGCGAGGTGCTGGACGCTGTGGAGCTCTTCCATGGCTGAGGACCGCCTGAAGGTGCGCTGGGATGTGGGGGAATGCGCTTTCTGCGTCGTGTTGCCAGAGGAACGTAACAGCGATTGCCACCGTTTGGCAATAGATTGCCAAACGGTGGCAACGTGCTCGTACTGGTGTGTTGGCAGGAAGTGCAGGGTCCATCACGGATGCGCCACTCCGTTTTTGCCATCCGTTTTCCCTGTCATGAGGCAGTACCTGCTTACGCGCGCGTGGCAAGCATTTGCCAAGCTTTACTCAACGAGCTAGCGTGGGGGTCCGATCCCTCGAACGGCTGGTGGAATGACATGGTGGAGCAGCCTGCCTTCGGGCGCCGCCTCAAAGAACTGCGCACGGAGCGGGGGCTGTCACAGGCCGCCCTCGCCGGCGACGACATGTCGACCGGATATCTCTCCAGGCTGGAGTCAGGAGCGCGGCAGCCGACGGCACGCGTGATCGCCTACCTCGCCGAGCGGCTCCAAGTCGACCCGTGCGAGTTCGACGTACCGAGCGTCGGCTCGGTCGCCGAGGCACTCGCCCTGGCCACGTCGGCCGACGGCGACGAGGCGCTGCAGAAGCTGGCCGCCGCTCTCGAACTGTCGCCCGCGGTCGATCCGACGCTCCGCTGGCAGGCCCTCTGGCTGCTCGCCGATGCCCACGCCCGACGCGGCGCGCGCCAGGAGGAGTCCGTTCTCCTGGAGGAACTGGTGCGCACCTCGGAGGAGTTGATGCTCCCCGAGCTGCAGTGCCGGGCCCGCACCCAGCTCGCTCGATGTCTGCGCACGCTCGGTGACATCCCCAGGGCCCTCAAGGCCGGGCAGGAGGCATGCCGTCTGGCCTACGACCACAAACTGCCGGTCCAGGACACGGGCGCGGCCCTGCTGACGCTGGTGTCGGTGGAGGCGGAAGCCGGTCGGCTCTCCGACGCGCGGGCCCACGCGGACGACCTGGTGGAGCTGGTGGCGGAGCGCAACGGCACGCTGCGCGCCGAAGCGCTGTGGGCCGCCGCCACCGTAACCTTCCGGCAGGGTGACTCGGCCACCGCGCGCGAACGGCTGGAACAGGCCCTGGCGGAGCTCGACAGCCGTCTCGACCTGGTGCTGTGGATGCGGCTGCGCCTCGCCGCGGCCTCCTTGTACTTGCAGGCCTCGCCCCGGCAGCTCGACGAGTGCCGCCGGCGCCTGGACGAGGCCGAGCCCGCCCTCTCCCTCGTCGGCACCCCGGTGCACCAGCAGGAGATGCTGACACTGCGGGTACATCTCGCCTTCGAGGAGGGCAGGTACGCCGACGCACGGGCGGCGCACGACGAACTCGTCCTCGACGAGCTGCGGCTCACCTACCGGGACCGGATCAGACTCGACGTGCTGCACAACCGGCTACTGATCCTGGAGGGCCAGGCGCAACAGGGCGCCCAGCAACTGCGCGAGCTCGCCGAGCGGGCCCAGCAGACGTCGAACATCGACCTGGCCGCCGAGATCTGGCGCACCCTGGCGGAGACGCCCAAGGACTGATGCCGCTGATGCCCTGAGCGGCTCAGGCAGTACACCCAGCAGGGCAACGGCTTCCCCGCCGACGTCTTCGCCGGTGCCGCTGAGGCGGGGTTCTGTCAAACGAGCGGTTCAATTAGGTGGTTGGTTTACAGGCGGGCTGCGGAGAATCGGCCGTCGAAGGTGATGTCGAAGGCGTTCAGAGCGGTCTTCCAGCGCATGGTCCAGTCGGGCTCGAGGCCTATGGCTCAGGCCGCTGCGGGTCGGCCGGTCACCTGGTCCCGATCGCGAAGCGGATGGTCATCTCGGTCGGTAGCCGGGAGCGGTGTCATCCGGTGACACCGGGGTCGGAAGAAATGGGGTGAGATGCCTCTGAACGCGGACAGGAACCGCTGGGCCGCGCCGGTACCGCGGAAGCCTTTCATCGCGCGTTCGCGCTGCCGCGTTGGCTGGTGGCTGTTCGTGGGAGCGGTGCTCCACCGAGGGCACGACCTCGCGGTGGGCCGCTCCGTAGCAGGCCCTGCTCGTCCTGGCTCCCCTGCGATGCGGACACACCGACGCCCAGCCGGCCACCGGGTTCGGCATCAGCCTCAGCACCGTCTACCGGTACGTGAGCGAGGCCGTCGAACTGCTGGCCGCCCTCGCTCCTGACCTCGCCGCAGCGGTACGCGCCGCTTCCCGCAAAGCCTTCGTGATCCTGGACGGAACCCTTCTGCCCATCGACCGTATCGCTGCTGACCAGCCCTTCTATCCCGGCTATTCCGGCAAACACAAGAAACACGGCATGAACGTCCAAGTCCTGGCCGACCCGGCAGGCAGACTGCTGTGGGCCTCACATGCGCTGCCCCGAAGCCCTTCACCACCCTTCGTGCGGCCCGAGAACACGGCATCGTCGACTCCCTGGCTGGGGCCGGCATCCGCTGCTGGGCCGACAGGGGATACCAAGGAGCCGGCAGAACCGTCCGCGTGCCGTACCGCGGTCGCTGGGAGAAGCTCTCTGCAGGTCAGCAGGCGGTCGACCCGCCCATGCAGAAATTTGGGCGCTGGGTGAGCAGGCCATGGCCACGCTCAAGACCTGGCGCCTGCTGCGCGAGTTGCGGTGCAGCACCACCCGCACCACCAGCCTTGTTCAGGCCGTCCTCACCCTTCACCTGACCTGCTCGAGCCAAGGTTGAGAACGGCTCAGTGTGAACTGAAATAGGGTAGACACTGTCTATGTCTACTTCCGTTCAGGAGCACGAACACGGTGACGGCTCCGGACTGCGGTCCCGTTTGGTGCAAGTCGGGGTCGACCTCGCGAACAGCGAAGGGGCGCAGGCGCTTTCGCTTCGGGAGCTCGCACGCCGGGCCGGAGTCTCGCACGGCGCTCCGCGCCGCTACTTCGCCACCCATCGGGAGCTGCTGTCCGCCATCGCGCGGCAGGGCTTCGAGCAGCTGGGCCGCAGAGCGGTCGAGGTGGTCGGCGACGGCCGGGCGGGCGCCCGCGACCAGCTGCTGGCGCTGGCGCGCGGCTATCTCGACTTCGCGCTGTCCAACCGCGGCATGTTCGAGCTGATGGTCCGCCACGACCTGCTGGAAAGTAACCACCTCGGCCTACGGGAGGCGAGCCTGCCGCTTTTCGGCGTGCTCGTGGAGCTCGTAAGCCGGGTGGAGCGGCCCACCGATGCGCCGCCGGAGGTCGTCGCGGGCACGCTGTGGGCAAACCTGCACGGCATAGCCCAGTTGTGGATCTGGGGCAGCCTCCCGCTCGTGACGGGCGCCGAAGACATCGAACCGCTGCTGCAGGCCGTGCTGGACGCGCACCTCGGACCGGCCGCCGAGTGAGCCGGGCGAGACTGACGGAGAAGGGGACGTCCCGGAGCCATCGGCGGCTGGTACTCCTCAGCAGCATCACCGGCGCCGTGGTCGTCGCTGTCGACGGTACCGCGCTGACCATCGTGCAGCCCGTGATGCAGCGGGACCTCCACGCCTCGCTCGTCGAGGTCCAGTGGACCAGTACCGGCTATCTCATCGCCGTGGCGAGCCTTCTCGTCTTCGCCGGACGCCTCGGCGACCGCTACGGCCACCAGCGACTCTTCGCGACGGGGATCCTCGGCTTCGCGGCGGCGTCCTTGGCCATCGGCCTCGCGAGCGGGATCGGCTGTGTCATCGCCCTGCGCATCGCCCAGGGCGTCTTCGGAGCACTGCTGCAACCGGCCACCCTCGGCATGCTGCGCGCAGCGTACGCGCCCGACCGGCTCGGCACGCCCATTGCGGTGCGCACAGCAGCCATCGGTGTGGCGGCCGCGGCCGGGCCGCTCGTCGGCGGGGCGCTCGCCGCGCAGCTGGGCTGGCGGGCGGTGTTCTTCCTGAGCGCCGTGCCCGCTCTCGCGGTGGGCGTGACGGCTCTTGCCGTACGTGTACCTGCGTCGGCACCGGATCCCGTTGACTCTCCGGAAGCGCCCGCGAGGCTCGACCTGCCCGGCGCCGTCCTCCTCGCGACGGCTCTGGCGTGTCTGGTGCACACGCTCGTCGGCCTGCCGGAGAACGGCTGGAGGGCTGCCACCCTGCCGTGCCTCGCCGCGGCGGTCGTCGCGACCGGCGCCTTCGTACGGCACGAACGCCGCGTCGCCGGCCCGCTGGTGCCCGCCAGCGTGGCCGGGTCGAAGCCCATCACATCAGGACTCGGCGTCCTGACGGCGGCCTCGGCGTCCATGTTCGGCGCGCTGTTCGTCGGAACGTACTTCCTTCAGGATGTCCTGGCGCTGGATCCGCTCCAAAGCAGCCTCCGGGCACTGCCCGGCCCCGTGGCGATGGTGCTCGGCGCCCCGGCCGCCGCGGCAATGGCCCGCCTCCAAGGCCCTCGCCGTACGGCGGTCGCGGCGATGGTGCTCGTCACCGTCGGCATCCTCTTGATGTCCGGGCTCGACGAGGCATCGTCCGCCCTGGCGATCGGCTGCTGCTTCCTCGTACTCGGCGCGGGTTTCGGCATGGTGATGGCCACGGCGACGGCCGTCATTGTGCGCGAGTCCTCGGCCACGACCGCCGGCGTGACTGGCGGCCTCCAGCAGACTGCGATGAACGTCGGCCCGGCACTCGGCGTCGCCGGGGCCACGACGCTGCTGCGGCCCAGCGCCGCTGCCTTCACCTCCACCATGGGCCCGGCGCTGCTGGCGCTCGCCGGGGTGGCTGCGGTGGGGGCGCTGTTGGCGACGCAGCTTCCGACACGTGGCGGGCGGAGGGCGGCCCCGCATTGAACCTCTCCAGGAATCGATGCGCGTCATCATCGCTCTGTCCTCCAGGGTGGGTGTGCGCATGCCTTCGGGAGGCGAGTCGGCGGCGAGGATGCGGTGACTGAGCGCCGCCTGGTGGGCGCGTGCCAGTGCCCGGGCCGCGTGCTCCGGGGGGCGGCTCAGAGCAGCGGAGGACGCCAGGACCTGTTCCAGATGCGAAAGCGCCCGCCGCAGCTCGGCCCTCGTCGCTTGGTGCTCCAGCTGACCGGTCCAGTAGAGGAACTCCGGGGCCTCCTGGACGAGTCGGCGGTACAGCTCCTCGTACCGTTCCACCGCACGGCCCGACGGGTCGGGCTGGTTGAACCGCCCCGACTCGGGGTCGTAGAAGGCCTGGCGGCAGGTGCAGCCTGATACGGAGATGGCCGCTGGGCTGTTCTTGTCCTCCGTGACGCACGGGTGGAACAGGGACGGGATCTTCGTCGGCTGCACGAGGGCGACTTCCTGCTCATCGCCCGGGCGGGCGTCGAACCGGCAATACATCCGATGTATAGGGGGCGAGAGAGAGGTTTTGACGTGGCAGGTTCACGTCGATCTTACTGTAACCGCAGGTAATCCCCGCTTGTGATCGGCTTTTCTGTGTGAAGTATGGACAACGCTTCTGATGCACCCTATACATACATCCCATGTTCTGGTTGTTGTCGATGGGACCGGGACGCCTCCTTGACGCATCAAGACAGGGGCCCGCATGTCCTTGGGTGTTCAACACGGCTTGACCAGCCCAAAGCGCCGGGCGCGATGACCGAGTTGATGACTGGAGGGCGCGCCCGTGCGGGTGGCAGTCGTGTCCAGGACCAAGCGGCCGCCCCGGCTCGCTCGGAGGAGCGGGTGTCGCCGCAGTGGCAGCCTCTCAGCCGGCTGTCGGGTGGAGCGGGTCTCGCGGCGGGGAAAGGTGCGGGCCGCGGCAGCCATCAGGTCCTCGAGGAGCGCGCGGTGCCGGTCATGCGATGTTGTCTGCGCGGCAGCCGTCCGCGTTCTGATGGCGCGTCATGTGTCGACATGGCGGCGGCTGTCCTGGTATCCGCGCCCGGCACGGGCCTCCCGCCCGGATCGCGCACTACGAGCGCCGGGTCCTCAGCGACCGCCCACCGCAAGTCGAGCCCCGAACCCCTGGTGTCCCGACGGACCCACCGTGGCCCAGAAGGGGGCCGACGTACCGGGAGCCGCTGCCACCAGTCGTCAAGCACGAACGCTGCTTGACGGCATACGAGACGGGCTTGAGCGAGAGCCAGTCGTCGATCGCGTTCGCCACGCCCGCGGTGACAACCACCAGCTCATCGCGGGGGTGGCGATGTGAGCGTTCACATCGTTACGGACCCCCACACCGAGGAGTAGTCGTGCATCAGCACAGTCCACCGCTACACCGGAGACGTTTCGGACGGTTGTTCATGGTCGTCGCGGCGCTGTTCGCCGGAGCCCTGGCGGCGCCGCCGTCGGCCTCCGCCACGCCGCCGGAGACGACCACCACGTCGGTGACGGACATCGACGGATTCACCGCGGGCAACGCCGCGATCAGGTCGGTCGACCTGGCCGGAACGTGGGGCTTCACGCCGAAGGGCCGCTCGGCGACGTCGATCACCGTGCCCGGCGGCGGCTGGTACAAGCAGGGCTTCACGGACGTCAACGAGGCGACGTACACGCGCACCGTGACCGTGCCGGACACGGGTCAGCCGCAGTCGGTGCGGATCGAGTTCGGCGCGGTGAACCACCAGGCGACGCTGTCGGTGGACGGGCAGGTGGTCGGCACCCAGACCACCTCCTTCACGCCGTCGAACTTCGACATATCCGCCTTCGCCGCCCCCGGCACCACCCACACGATCAGTGTGAACGTCAAGGGCCGCTACGCCCTGATGAATGCCAGTGGAGGGCAGACCCTGGTTCCCGACGCCGCCAACTGGTCCGAGGCGATTCCCCAGGGCATCTACCGCTCGGCATTCATGCGCGTGTACCCGGCGGTGCACGTCAGTGACGCGTTCGTCCGCACCTCCGTGGCCGACAAGACCCTCACCTACGACGTGTCCGTGACGAACACCTCCAGCAGTTCGCGCTCGGTGACGCTGACCGGCTCGCTCGCCTCCGACAGCGGTGGGTCGTTCGACTACCCGTCGCTGCCCAGCCGCACGGTCACCGTGGCCGCCCACTCGACCGCCAAGGTGACGATCGGCCCGGTGGCGTGGAACCTCGGCTCCGCCTCGTACTGGTGGCCGAACGTGCCCTACCGTTCCGGGTACCGCGCCCAGCTGCACAAGCTGTCGGTGCACGCGTCCACCGACAACGGCCGCACCAGCGACGCCTCCTACCGGTTCGGCTTCCGGGACACCACCCAGAACGGCGAGTACTACTACGTCAACGGCGTCCGCATGAACTTCCGCGGTGGCAGCCTGCAGGGCGCGGACTACGACCGGATCGACAACGGCGGCAAGGGCGACGCGTATGACACGCTCCCCGGCTTCCTCCCGCCGTCCGCGGGCAACGGCGGCTGGCCGAAGGCGGTCGACAACTATCAGAGGCTCAACTACAACGTGGTCCGCATCCATCAGGAGCCGGGCAGCCCGTACATGCTCGATGTGGCCGACGAGATGGGCCTGATGATCATCGACGAGACGGCCATCCGCGGCACCTGCAGCTGCCAGGACTTCGTCGCCGGGCACGACAACATGGTCAGCCATGCCAAGGCGCTGACGCTGCGTGACCGCAACCACCCCTCGATCATCCGCTGGAGCCAGAGCAACGAACCGGACCTCAGCCGCTACGACTCCGAGTCCTTCGAGAAGGACTTGTACAACGCGATGAACGGCAACGACGGCACCCGGCCGGTCAGCGTCGACACCGGCTGGAACACCAACCCGTACTCCAACCTGCTGAACGGCAACTTCGCCGTCTTCTCCCACTACATCGACGGCATCGGCAAGTACGGCGAAAGGCGCGTCGACCTGGCCGGCCGGCCCGACGGTGAGGGCGAGTACGTCTGGGACAAGTCCAACACCAAGCAGGGCTTCGAGTGGTTCGCCACCACGACGATCGCCAAGCGCGCCAAGGACGCCAGCGACCTGCGCCCCTACACCCTGCTGTCCGGCTGGGCCGGCTTCGTACCCGGAGTGAAGAGCACCGACTTCGTCCCCGAAGAGGGCGGTCACCCCGTCTACGGCGAGGACAACCTGCCCAACCCGTGGAGCAACCCGCAGATCCAGCGAATCCAGGCCGCGTTCAACCCGATCGCCGCTGTCGACCTGCCCTACTGGTCGGCCTCCGGCGAGTCGGACGCGAACGGCGCCTTCCCGCTCCCGGACAAGGTCGACACCTATTCCCACAACAGCACCGTCACCCGGAACATCACCGTCTTCAACGACGACTTGAGCGGTACGTCCGTCGGCTTCAACTGGACGGCGCGGCTCGACCGGCCCGACGGCACGGTCATCGCGTCCGGAACCGAGTCCCTCACCATCCCGCTCGGCTCCCGGGTCACCCGGCCGGTCTCGTTCAAGGCGCCGTCCAGCGGCTCCCGCGTGTACCTGGTGCTGTCGACCACGAAGTCGGGCAGCACCACGTTCACCGACTCGGTCGAGTACCTCAACCTGGGCAACTCCTCGAGCAACGTGGACGACGCCGCCACCGCGGTCTCCTACAGCGGCAGTTGGGGTCACGCGAGCGACGAGAACGGCCCGTACGCCGGCACGAACTCCTACAGTGACGCCACGGGCGACACGGCGACGCTGAACTTCGTCGGTACCGGTGTCACGCTGCACTCCGTGACCGCGCCGAGCCACGGCATGGTGAGCGTCTCCATCGACGGCGGGGCCGAGGCACTGGTCGACCTGTACTCGGCGCAGCGCACCGGCGACGTCTCGGTGTGGACCAGCCCCCGGCTGGCCTCCGGCAAGCACACGATCCGGGTGCGCGTCACCGGCACCAAGCGGGACGCCGCGACGCACGACTGGGCCAGCATCGACCGCTTCGAGATCGTCAACAAGCCGGTGACAGGTACGAACTACCGTGTCGTCAACCGACACAGCGGCAAGTCGCTCGCCGTGGCCGACGGGTCGACCGGGGACGGCGCGTTGGTCGTCCAGAAGACGGACGGCGGTGCCTGGACCATCAACTCCGCCCCCGGCGGCGCGTACACACTGAGCTACGTCAGCACCGGCAAGGTGCTCGATGTCGACGGCTTCAAGTCGACCGTCGGTCTCCAGCTTCAGCAGTGGAGTGCCACCGGCGGCACCAACCAGCGATGGTTCCTGCGCCCCAACTCCGACGGGTACTTCACCATCGTCAGCCACGACAGCGGGCTGGCGGCGGATGTGTACGGCTGGAACTCCAGCGACGGCGCCAAGGTCGTGCAGTACACCGCCGGCGACGGCGCCAACCAGCAATGGCAGCTGGTACCGGCGTGATCTGTTCCCAACCCTCATCCGCATCCTGACGGCTGAGGACCTCCGAGGCCGCTGACGACCGGTCAGTGGCCCCGGGCGGGTGCGGCCGTGAGTCGCGCGATCAGGACGGTCCTCTGTACGCGGATGTCCGACCTGCCTTCACCCGGCCACAGAGGCTCTGACCCGAGATCGGGGCAGAGCCTCTGGGCGTGGGAGGAGCGATCCGCTGTGCGGCCGGCCGAGTACCGGGTCTGAAACGGCCCGTACGGAAGACGGCATCGACGACGCTGAGGGGCGGGAGCGTGAGCGACCGCTGTCGGATCCCGGCTTGGACGAAGCGGTTCAGAAGGTCTGGGCTGTCGCGTCGCCATGCAGGACAGGCAGCGGGAGATCACCGCACACGCCGACCTCGTCCGAATCGGCCACCTGAGCGGCCACGCATCCCTTCGCAGCAGGGGCGCTAGCCTGCCCTTCGCGTCGGGGAAAGGAATGACATGGCAGAGAAGCGCTGGCAGCTCAGGCAGGAAGATCGCCTCGTTGGGACCTTGACCCTCGCGGGGATCGACATGTTCTGGTCGGACTGCCACTTCGAGCCTGCTGCCGCTTGGGACGACCTCCGCCCTCTCTTCGCCGCTTCGCGGGGTGCCTGGGTTTGCGGTGACGAAGAGGCTGCCCTGGCAGCCGATGAGGCGATCCATGCTGAGGCACTCATCCTCGTCCCCGACGGAGGTGGCGACCCCATCACCGACTTTCTGATCCGGATCGACGGACAGACGGCCCGCTTCCGGCACTGACCGCTCCTTGCTGGCACAACCCAGTCGGACGAGTCAGAGTGCAGAGGATGTCGAGGTGGAACGCGCCGTTCATTTCGTGCGAGGCGCTCTTGCAGAAGTTGGTGATGCCTGTCCTGCCGGCGAGCTTCTCCAGGACTATCGGCAGGTTCGGATATTCGACTGAGCGGGACAGCGTTCGTGAGCCCACCGCGGGGGCGGGCCGGCTCTTCAAACGGATCACGGAACCATCCTGATCCCATCCCGGCAGGGGCGGACCGGAGCGGGATGGCCTGGCTGGAGATGCGCCGCAGCCAGCCGGGCAACGCCTCGCAGTTGCTGCGTCGGCTCGGCCTCGGCGAGATCCCGCTGACGACGCCTTCCACGAACCTCAGCCCTGGCGGGCCGCCGCTCACCTGGAAGAACTCCTGATGACCTGAGGAGTCCTGCCCCATGTCGACAAGTACCTGTGTCCCTTGCAACGCTGGCTTCCCGGGCACTGTCCCGCTTTGCCGACCCCGAGCACGTCAAGATGATCAAGCTCTTCGAGACCTGGCGTGTCCTTCCCCGGCTGCGGGCCCGCGCCGAGCGAAGCCACATCACACCCAGCGTCCGACGGTTCGCCGCCGGGCAGATCATGCACGCGACCGCATTCCCTCGCCCAAGCCGTCCTCGAATGACCATGACCGGTCCGACCTTCACCTCGCAGGCACCGGCCCAGGCCATCAAGCTGTTGATCACCAGGCCGCAACCCCATCGACAACGGCCGCAGACCAAGGAGAACGTCAGTGAATGCTGGTCACTTGAGCAGGCGTCGGATGAACACGCTGCTGGCCGGGCTGGCCGTGCCGCTCGCAGTGGGCGGACCCGCCCAGGCGGCCACGCCATCCTCCGCACCGGGCGAGCGGTCCGAGAGTGACCAGTTGGAGGCCCTGTACCGCAAGGCCCGGCATGAACCGGGCACTCTCACCGTCTACGCGGGCGGAGACGCCTACCGTGGCCAGGACCGGATCGCCCAGGCATTCGAGCAGCGCTTCCCAGGTCTCGACATCGACATCAAGGTCGACCTGAGCAAGGACCTGGTCCCGCGCATCGACCTCGAACTGACCCGCGGCGGCCTCATGGCCGATATAGCCCACCTCCAGCTCTCCAACGACCTGGAACGCTGGAGGCGCGAAGGTCACCTGATGAAGTACCGCCCGCTCGGCTGGCACGCGATCCACCCGCGGTTCAAGGACGACGGCCACATCACGGGCATGAGCGTCATCGCCTTCGCCAACGTCGTCCGCAAAGACCTCCACGATCAGGGGAAGGCTCCGGTCGAGGCGCACGACTATCTCCGCCCGGAGTTCAAGGACAAGCTTGTCCTCACGTACCCCAACGATGACGACGCCGTGCTGTGGCAATTCCAGCAGCTGATCGAGAAGTACGGCTGGGAGTACCTCGACAGGCTGCGTGCCCAGAACCCTCAGTGGATCCGCGGCACGCGGCCCGCCGCCAACACGGTGGTCTCCGGCGCCAGGCAGGCCACCTTCACCGCTTCCAGTGCCCTGGCGCAGCCCGCCGACTCCACGGTGGTCTTCACCCTGCCCAGGAAGGACACCTTCCTCAGCTGGGCGCAGTCCGCCGCCATCCTCAAGGGCGCCCGGCGTCCGGCGGCGGCGAAGCTGTACCTGAGCTGGCTGACTTCAAAGGAGTACCAGGAGACCATGGTGTCCCAGTTCTCCGTCCGCACCGATGTGGCGCCCAAGGAGGGCTGGGGCACCGTCTTCGACTACCCGAACACCGACCCGACGGCCTTCCCGACGTGGCTGCGTGACCGCGCCGCCGTCGAGAAGTTCCGCAACGAGATCACCTTTTACCTGGGTCTGCCGAAGGGCGATTCCCCAACCAAGGAGACCTTCCCCGACCGTCCTTGAGCCGGCATCCCGTTGCGTCCGGGTTCGTCCCTGGGTTGGGGTCGGGACCGTCATTGGGATCGAAACGCCGTGATCACACCAGCCACACCAAGATCGTCCCACTCGGCCAGCGATCACGGGACAGGCTTCAACATTGCCGTAAAGCGCGACGCGGAGCTCTTAACCCGCAGACGCAGATGGACTCTGGACCAAACCCCACCCCCACACCTGAGAGAGGTCGACGCCTGCACCGCCGCTACGAACGGAAGCCGCAACACTTCCTCGTCTTCGCCGGCTTGGCGGCGCTTCCGATCGGATACCGCCGTCTGACCAAGACGGTCAGGGCCTGAGCTGATTCTGCTGAGGATCGAAGCACACCAGCCCCATCGACTCCGCCAGGTCCGCTGCCCAGGCAGAGACTTCCTCAGCCCTGCTCCAACTCATCGCGCAGTAGACGAGAGGGCCACCGGCCCCGCCGATCAACGGCCCAGCCGCCCACGGCGAAGCGTCCTCCACGTCCTCAGTCACGTCACCCCACCGCTCCACAAGCGCGGCAACGTACGCCGTGATGCGCTCGGTCGGGGGATCGCACACCTCTGTCTCCAGGTAGCGGTCGAAGAGGTCCGTGAAGACTCGACCGGCGGTCCTGTCATTCGCCGGCCGCTCTCCGTCCCACACGGCCAAGTCGTAACTCATGCCCGGACACTCTCACACCGCAACACAGCACAGACGGCCGCCAGGCATCAAAGGAAAGGAACCTGCGGGCAAGAGTTCACGTTCGGGAACCGGGTGCCGGTGATCGCCCAACCAGTGCCAGAAGGAACGCGCCCGGATCCGAAGTGAAAAGGGCATCCGCTGGGGCGGGCGCCCCCCTCAAAACCGCAGCCTGAAGATCCCGTCAAACCTACGCGGTCCCAGCACGAGTTGGACGGCCGACTATGCCGGTACTCGCGTCAAGTGTCCGAGCAGGTTGTGGGTCAGGTGATGGGACGAGCGCCCCGCGCGTTCTGGAGAGCTGATGGTACGTCTTCCCCAAGCACGACGTGCGTCATCCCGCCTGGCAGGGTGGGCAGCTCAGCCCAGTGGGTCACCGTTTCAGCACTGGTGAGGCCGTAGGGCAAACGGACAACCCCGTCGGAGTCGACGAAGCAGTCTCTGTGCTCTGCCCCGTCCTCACTCCAGTGCAGACTCGTGAAGTACATAGGCCTCACCAGCCAAAATTCCTCACCCAACGCCGTATCGGACTCAGTGGCGCTGCCGGCTGGATACCGGCCCGTGATCGCTGCTGCCACCGGAGTACCGCTCCGCGGCAGTCTCTCGCGTACGTTCGGCAACTGGTAGGACTGCCCGCCGCCCGCGAAGGTTGCCCGAACCGGAACGAGCATGGCACCAACCGCCACAACCATCGACCCGGCGAACCTATGTGGTCACGGCACCTAGGTCTGCCTGCGCGGCGAGGAAGAAGCAAGAAGGCGAAGAATCTCCCGACGACGGCGGGGCGCCACCTGTCGGCCCCACTCCGCCGCTGCCGGCGCGCCCCCGCGTCCACGCCGCCGTTCGGGCCGATGGCGATCCTGGAAGTTCCGGGTGTCGGCCCTTCAGGCCAGCGCTCGAGCGCTCCGCAACCAGCCTTCTGTTACGCACTTTCGGGTGACGGCCCTGCCCCATGTGGGGGTGGCGAACCCTGGCGGACAGATACCGAAGACCGGGAGCCGGTGAGGACCGCCGTCTGACCGCCCCCCGGCGGCCCGGCTCCGGTACGGGCCCGTACGCCTGCCCCCTACGAACGGCCGCCGAGATCCGCACCCTCGCGCCGCCGCTCCAGGTAGCCGATAGCCGGGGACGCCATGATCCCGTGCAGCACCACCGAGATCACCACCGTGAGGGCCACAATCGCCCACAATTCCCGTTCCAGCCCGCCGAAGGAGTCCTGCCCCAAGGCGTAAGCGAGGTAGAAAAGCGAACCGATGCCCCGGATCCCGAACAAGGCGACCACAGCACGCTCCTTCTTCCCCATGACGGTGCGGACCTGAGCTAGCCACCCGGTCAGCGGCCGTACGACGAGCAGCACCAGCACCCCCAGCACCGCGCCCATGAACGTCAGAGCGGACAAAGCACCGGCCACCAGGTATCCACCGAGCAGGAACAGCAGCACGGCCGTGAGCAACCGCTCGATCTGCTCGGTGAACTCGTGCAGCACCTTGTGATAGCCGTGACTGCGCTCGGCGGCCCTGATGACACAGGCGGTCACGAACACGGACAGGAAGCCATAACCGTGGAGCACCTCGGCGATGCCGTACGACACGAAGGTGGCTCCCAGCGCCACGAAGCCCTCCATGTGTTCGGACAGCCGCAGCTCCGGGGCACGCGCTCGGAAGAACATCCACCCGAGCAGCCAGCCGATACCGCCCCCGACGGTCAGCCCGACAGCGCACTTGCCCAGGAGGTCGGTCAGCGCCCACGATCCGATCCAGTCCGCCGACCACCCTGTCCCGGCCGCCGCGGCGAGGGCGATCGCCGCGTAGACGAACGGGAAGGCGAGTCCGTCGTTGAGCCCGGCCTCACTGGTCAGGGAGAACCGCACCTCGTCCTCGTCGCGCTCGGTACCCAGCGGCTCCCCCACGCGCACCTCGCCGGCCAGCACAGGGTCTGTGGGAGCGAGCACGGCCCCCAGCAGCAGAGCGGCGGCGGGTGGCCAGTCGAGCAGCCCCCAGGCCAGCAGGGCGATGGCCGCCACGGTCAGCGGCATCGTGATGCCCAGCAGCCGCCACGCACTGGACCACCGGCGCCAGCCGAAGGGCCGGTCGATGGCGAGCCCCGCGCCCATCAGCGACACGATCACACACACCTCAGTGGTGTGCTCGACCCAAAGCCGGTCACGAACGGGATCCACAGCCGGCACGCCCATCGGCAGCAACTCGATGAGAACACCCGCGGCGAGGAAGACCATGGGCAACGACAACGGCCGTCTGGACACCACGCGGGGCAGCACAGCCGCCGCCAGTGCTCCCAGGCCCAGACAGACGTAGACCACGTCCGAAAGCGTCACTGCGATCCTCCTGCCCGACGTGATCAGTCCAGGCCAGGTGTGTACCCCATCCGCCCGGCGCCTCGCCCGGGTACGACACAGAGCCTGCTGCCTGCCCGTTTGCGGCGGACAAGGTGGGGGTGGGCCGCCGAGCCCGCTGAGGTCAGGGTGTGAAGAACGCGCCAGAAACGGCGCGGGGTGTGCCGGGAGGTCTGGTCGGCGTCCGTAGGGCCGTGTGCCCGTTTCGCCGACCTGGAGGTTTGCCGCCTTGGCCAGGCCACCGGCAGGTGGTCAGCACCCTACCCGGACGAGGCCCCTGCGGACACAGCGACGCCCCGGCGTAGCGTTACGTAACGGTAGCCACGATGGGCCACTCGCAGAAATGAGCAGTTCTGAGAGACCGCGGGCCCCCGCCGGACTGTGTACGGTGTGCCCCTGATCTTCGTTCTCACGATCTCTCGCAAAACAGCTTTCGCAGAATGCCCCTGCGGGGTAGCCGACTTGCCCGCGCAGCAGCCCGGTACCAGTCTTCTTCTCCCGCGTTCAGGTGCAGACTTGCCCGTGGCTGCCAGCGCTCGCGCACTGCGCCGGCCAGGCGCTGGGCGAGGTCCGGCCGCGGCCGGCGGATCTGGTCACTGACGCACCGCTTCACGGTGGGGGTTCTTCAGTTCGCGGCTGACCAGGTGACGGCATGAAGCCCGCAGGCGGCGGGCACCAAGCTGGGTTACGTATGGACCTGCCACCACCGGTCTGCCTCAACCCGCGCCACCTCGGCTTCGTACTGGCTGGCGTCGAAGTGGAACTCCGGCGGCGAGGGCGCAGGGGCGTACGGAACCTCCCAGTCCGACCACTGGACGATCTCCCCGAAGCGCTGCACGACCACGGACAGGAAACCGCAGCAACCGCCGGTGCACTCAGGTTCCCCCAGTTCCAGTCGACGCGCTTCGTTGGTCGCCCGCAGGAGGCTGGGCTGGCCGGCACGCAGCACATCAGCTGCGAACGGCCCACGGCCCCCCTCGTCGACCGCCCCTTCGACCACGTCTTCGCCGTTGACCCAGAACCGCAACTGAGCAGCCCACCTGCGCCCCGGCGGCAGCACCCTGATCTCCAGATGATCGAACACCAGGTCACCCTACGGGGCGTCCGGAAGTCGGCCGGGAGGTGTCGGGCAGCAGGCGGCACAGGTCGAAGACTCCCGGGTTCACATCAGCCGCCGTGAGCAGCAGCCACAGTGGTTGACGGCCCAGTCCCGTCACGGTGGTGCGGCAGTCCGCGGTGTTCGCCGTGGGGTGGAACAGCAGGTGCAGGCCGGCGATGTCCATGAAAGGCGCACCGGTCAGGTCCCACTGCAGCTCGCGCACCTGGAACGGCAGCGAGGTGGCTGCGGTGCGCAGCAGGGGCAGGGTGTCGAAGTCGATTTCCCCCTGGACTTCGATGCGTGCGGTGGTGCCGTCGAGGACGGTGGTGATGTTCATGCGGGCGCGGCCCCCTTTCCGGGGGTTGATGAGCCCAAAGGCGACCCACTGGGGGCGTCGACGATGGCGGGAGCCGGGTGCCCGTGATGGGGGCAACGCCCGGCATTTCCCCGAAGGACCGGCATTCAGGGGTGCCGGTCAGTCTCGCTGTCTGTCCACCGTCGCACAGTGGCGCCGGGCACCACGACTGTCCCCGAGGAGGAGATGCTGTGAAGCCCCTTAGTACCTGTTTTCGAAGTCCCCCGATGGAGTTCGCGCGGCTCAGATTCGAACGGACACCCATCGAGTTGGGTGCTTGATGGCTTCTGTAGCCTGCTGCCAGCTGTGTGTCGGGGGGAGCTGGCGTGGTGAACATCCTGTCCGTGGCCATCGGGGCTGGTTTCGGCCTCATAGGGGCTGTGTTCGGGTCTTGGTTCACTGCGCGCCGGCAGGACCGCATGTGGCTGCGCGAACAGAAGCTGAAAGCCGGGGTCGGCTTCAACACCGCCGTGGTCCAGCTCATCGACTACCTTCGGGAAACACGGCTGAGCGACGACGGCGCTGGGGCCAATGAACTGGCGGGCCGGATGCAGGAAGCTCGGTCAGCCCTCTATCTACTGTGTGCCGACGACACCGTCGATCTTGCCGATGCTCTCGCGGGTCGGGTCTGGAGCTCCCGGCCCAGCGAGGGCAGGGACGAACGCAGGGCCGAGCACAGGGAGACGGAGGATCTCCTGCGCCGCTTCACCCATCAGCTCCGGCAGGAGATCGCCAGGACGTAGTCTCGGTTGGTTCTTCGGCGGGAGGATCGGTGCTGAAGTGGACATGATTGCCTCATGAATCAACGCTCGGTGACCCTGGACAAGATCACTTTGGAGGATTGGCCGGCCATTCACTCGTGGGCGTGCCTGGCGGAGGCTTGTCGCTATCAGACGTGGGGCCGAACACAGAGGACGAGACACGGGACTTCGTGGAAGGCGCGGTCAAAGCCTGGTCGGACAGCCCCCAGCGCCGGTTTTCCTATGTGGCCCGCCTCGGGCGAGATGTGGTGGGCATGGGGGAACTACGTGTTCGTAGTGACATCCAGCGTCAGGCCGAGGTCTCCTATGTGGTGCATCCGCGAGTCTGGGGCCAGGGCATCGGGATGGAGATCGGGCGGCGGCTTCTTGACTGTGGCTTCGGCGAGCTGGGGCTCCATCGGATCTATGGAACCTGTGACCCGCGGAATCTCGGCTCTGCCCGGGTGCTGGCCAAGCTCGGCATGACGCATGAGGGACATCTGCGTCACACGCAGCTGATTCGCGACGGCTGGCGAGACTCTTTGAACGACCGTAATTGCCCAGGCTCTGACCGGAATTGGGATCCGGATGCGTTCTCGATGCGGTCACTGTGACCGTTCGCCGAACGTTTCCTTCCGGGCCCTCCAGGCCCTCGTGACGCACCGCCGCGAGCAGTAGACCGCGTTCGAACGGCGGTCCACCCCGGCCACCCACGTCGCCCCGCACTCGGGACACTCGGCCCGGTCGGCACCGCTCAACTCCGCGGCCACCCGCTTGCGCAACCGGCGGTCCCGACGCCACTGCCTGGCACGACACGCAGTCGAGCAGTACACGGCAGCAGGCCGTGCGTCCGGCCGCAACCGCTCACCGCAGCCCCCGCGCACCAGCTTCCCGGCCTCCCCGGCATCCTCGGACACTCAGCCAGCCTAGGACCCAGAGCTACTCAAAACCGGGGATCGAAAACAGGCACTTACGTCCCCGGGGCGCCGCCGCGGCGCACGGGGGTTCGCGGTAGAGGTGCGCGGGGCTGCTCAGAGGTGCGGTTGGCCCGCCTGCCGGGGAGAGGTGAGCGCCTGCCGCTGTGTCGGGTCCTGAGCGCGTTGTGCAGTCGCGTCCAGCTCCCGGCCCACCACGTACGGCAGAGGCCGGCCCAGCGCCCAGTCCAGCAGGGCCTGAGCAACCGCGCGCGGCTTGCGGTTCGTGCGCTGCGACACCTCGCACAACACCGGGAAGAGCACATGCAGAGTCAGTCGACCCAGGGCTGGTCGTTGGAAGTAGGACGGCATCCGGTGGAAGGCATCCGGTGTGACGTGGACGCTGCCGGAGCCGATGCTGAGCCCTCCCGACGTTGTCAGTGGCGGCCGGTACGTTGCGATCATGGGTGTCTATCTGGTGAGTGTCGCAGCGCAGGACTGGTCGCAGCCTGGGGAAGACGGGTACGGGGACGTCGCCGCCGCGCTGAACACCGAGCTGGAGCGGCGCGGGTTGCCCCCTTACGAGCTGCGGCAGGCCGCACGGGAGGCGCCGGGCTGGTTCGAGGAGAAGGTCAGCCCGTCCATGGACGGCTTCGTGGCACTGTGCAGGACGCTGCTGACCGATGCGGAACTGTCGACCCTCCTCGACTGGAGCGTGCTGGTGCCCCTCCCGCTGGAGGAGGAGATCGTGCTCCCCGTCGGCACCGCGTACTCCGGCGAGGAGACAGCGGTCGCCGGGGCTCCGCAGGTGCTCGCCCTGGCCGAACGGCTGGCCGGCGCCGTCGGACTGCCCGTGGACGCGATACCGGCGGGCGAGAACCTCGCACTGAGCCTGTGGTTCCTCGAGGGCGGGGCGGAGCGGACCGCCCGAGTGCGGCCGGGACCGTGGGCCGAGGACCGGGACGCGGCCTTCTATGTGGCTCTCTACCTGCGCGCCGCGCAGTACTCCCTGCGGAACGGCTGCCCGATGACCTACTCCTGAGTCACGGCGACGGCACGGTCGGAGAGGCCGTATACGGGTCCGGGCCGGGGCCGGGGCCGCCTTGCCCGGGCCCGCGTCCTACTCGCTCACTGCGTGACGCTCCCCGGCTCCACGCCGAGGGCCGGGGAACTGCGGAAGGGCGCCAGCAACGAGTCGTGACGCCGCGCCGGGCTTCCAGACCAACCGATGGCCCGCTCACGGGTCGCGGCATCGCCACCGCGGCCCGCGAGCGGGATGCCCGTCACCGATACCCGGTCGGGTCCGCCGGTTTTCCGGCGTCGTCCACCTCAACGAGGTAGCGCCAGCAGTCCGGACGTGACCCGTCGAGGTCGCTGAAGCCGTACTCCTGTGCCAGTTGCCCGCTGGACAGCGACTGGCCGTTCCAGCGGGCGACGTCTGCGTCACCGGCCAGTGCCGCGACGGCGCGTCCGACATACGCCGGGCTCTCCGAGATGCAGAAGTGCGGCACCGTGGTCAACGCGTCACGCCAGTTGTCCTCCGTGACGCCGAACGTGTCGAGCATCATCTCCGAACGCATCCAGCCCGGACTGACCGCTACCGCCGTCCCACCATGCGGCTTCACCTCGTGTGCGAGCACGAACGCCATGCGCAGCACACTGTTCTTGACCAGATCGTAGAAGTACGAGTTCCGGTAGTTCGCTCCGTTGTAGGCGGACGTGCCGTCGGTCATCTCGACCACAAGGCCGCCCGGTCGCCGCACCAGCAGGGGAAGCAGGAAGTGACTGGTGATCGCGTGGGTCTCCACGCCCAGCCGGAGCAGCCGCAGCCCGTTGTCGAGGTCGTGTTCCCACACCGGCTTTTCGAACTCGAACAGCCGCTCGCCGCCCCAGACATTGTTGACCAGCACGTCGAGCCGCCCTTGGTCGGTGTCGATGCGCTCGGCCAGGGCACGTACCTGCTCGGGCACCAGGTGGTCGGTCGGCACCGCGATGCCGGTTCCGCCCGCAGCGGTGACGAGTTCTGCGGTCTCCTCGAACGTCTCGGGCCTGTCGTATTCCGAGCGTCGTGCCGCAGTCGTGCGGCCCGTGACGTAGACCGTCGCACCCGCCGCGCCGAGCTGGACGGCGATGCCGCGCCCTGCGCCCCGCGTGGCCCCCGCAACCAGCGCAATCTTTCCGCGGAGATCCGGTGTTGATGTGGTGGGCATTGATGCCATGCAATTCCCTGTCTGTCGGTACGGCACGGTCCGCGTCCTCCACTGAGGCAGACCGGTGAGATCATGCTCCACCTAAAACCCGACATCTTGTGTCGCATTTTCTCACCCGCAGTCAGACGACGTCTGACCGGAAGAAGACGATCGCGGCCCAGCGGCTTCGACGACCAGGTAGGCGAGGTCGTCGCCCGGACCGTCGCATGGCTGTAGCTGGTAGCCAGTGCTGTGACCGCACAGGTTCGCCGGGTTGCCCGAGCCTCGGCCGCTGGCCGCCATGCACTGGAGTGGATGGACGGTCCGGCTGTCAGTCGGCGAGCGCGGCGTTGACGAGCGCCTTGATGTAGGGAAGGTCATTGCCGGTCCCCGTCGGGTTCAGGGAGTACACCACGCGGTGTCGGAGGTCGCGGGTGGCGAAGATCCCGTTGTCCCAGCCGGGGCGGGAACCGGTCTTGCCCCAGACGTACTCACCGTCCGGGAGCTGGTGGCGCAGGAGCCCGCCGACGCTGTAACAGGCCCTCTGGCCGCCGCAGTTCGTGTTGCCCGCGGCGCTCTGCACCTTCGGCACCTCGAACACCAGCTTCTGCTGGGCGGGCGGAAGCAGGCGGCCCCGGAACAGCGCGGTGAGGAAGCGGTCCAGATCGGCGGCGGTGGAGATCATGCCTCCCTCGGCCCACGGGTACGGGCTCTGCTCGGTCACGTCCTGCCCGTCGACGTACACCTCCGCGTGGGGCGAGGGGATTGTCGGGTCGTCGGCGGCGGGCAGGCTGGAGTGGCGCAGGCGCAGCGGCTGGATGATCCGGTGTTCCAGTTCGCTGGTGAAGGTCCACGCGCGATACGAGGCTCTGGGCGACCTCGTACAGCACACGCCGTCTGATCCGCTGGACCTCCCTTCGCTCGCAGCCCGCGCCGCAGCTCTTCCCGGCCGTGTGGCAGCGGTGGAGGCGCTCTGGGACGGCGATACAGTCCACGACTGGTTCGTGCTCTTGGTCGCGGTCCTGAACGCCCCGGAAGGGGAAGGCCACCTGGCGACCGTCTATCACCGATCGGACAGCCCTCCTCCTGGCGTTGCTGCTGCCGAGGCGGGCCGGGCGCTGGCCGGCCACCTTCAGGTGCCCTTCCACTTCGCGTCTCCGGACGTCCCGGATGACGACGCTCCGCGCTGGAGGACGATCCAACGGTCCGCGGAAGGGCCGTAACCGGAGGAATGGGCGGAGCGCGGCGGCCCCGAAGAGGCCGGGCGACAGGGTGCCTCCCGTTCTCATGAACATGGCCTCAGGTCCGATCCGCCTGCCTCCCGAGATGGTGAACAACTACTGTCGAAACTCGTGAACAAAGCCAGCCGCGGCGGCGAGGGCGGCCGGCCCCCCGGCTTCGACACCGAAATCCACAAACGCCGCAACGAGGTCGAGCGCACGGTCAACAGGCTCAAGAACTTCCGAGCCGTCGCCACCCGCTGCGGCAAGAGGGCTTACCTCTTCCACGGCACCGTGCCCCTCGCCGTGATCCGCTTTGGGCTCCGGCCGTGATCACTCGATGGCTACTCGCCCATATCAGGGGTGAGCATGATGAGGGCGGACCATCAGCCCGCGACGTACTTCGGTTCACCTCGGCGGGTCCTCGCCCGTGAGCCCGTCGACGGATTCACGGATGAGGTCGGCGTGACCGGCGTGGCGGGCGTACTCCTCGATGAGGTCAAGGAGAATGCGGCGGAGGTTGGGGCGTTCGCCGCTACGGGTGGTGTAGGCGCCGAGTTGGTCCAGCCCGCCTTTGCTGAGCGCCTCGTCGACGATGGCACGGGAGCGGGCGACTGATTCCTGCCAGAGAGCGCGCAGTTGCTCGGGGGTGTCCTCCGCAGCGGAGCGGTAGTCCCAGTCGGGAGTGCTGTCCCAGTCGACGGTGTCCCAGGGAGCACCGACGGGGGAGCCGAGCCACAGCCGGGTGAAGTGGCTGTCTTCTATGTGCGCCAGGTGCTTGAGGAGGCCGCCCAAGGTGAGGGTGGATGTGCCGAGTGTGGCGCGAAGGCCGGCGGCGTCCAGGCCGGAGCACTTCCAGGCCAGGGTCGCCCGCTGCCGTTCGAGGGCGCCGAGGATGGCTGCTGCCTCGGTGCCGGCGAGTGGAGGTTCCGGCCAGACTTCGGTTTCGCTCTCCGTCATGGCCGCAGACCTTAGCGAACAGGACTGACATCGCAGCCGACGGGCGAACCGCAACGAATCGATCACTGAAAACCACAAGATCCGCCGGGCAGGCGGTAGTCCTGCGGACTTGGCGGTGTCCGGGAGTGCCGGCAGGGCATCGTTTGGCTGAGCGAGAGCTCCGGTGTTGTGCCTCCTCCGCGGCCCCTGCCGAGATCGACGGCGCCCCGGCCTCGTGGGCGCTGCGTCTGCGCAACGACGACGATGGCCAAGGGCTGGACGAGCTCGGCGCGGCCTTGCTGCCGGGCGAGGCCACGTCCAGGTCGTGTCCGAGGGGCCTGGACACAGGACGGTCCTGGCGTTCCTCCCCGGCCACACCCCGAGGACGGCGTCGGCACTCTGGCCCGGTCCGCACCGGCGAAGGCCCGGACGGGCGATGTCGTCTTCGAGCGGTCAGCGGAACGCCCGACGGACTGTGCGCCGAGGCCAGGAGGGCCTCCTGCGGATCGTGCCGCTGCTCGGTCCGGACGCGCCGCCGGCGGATGAGCCCGAGGACTGCCAGCTGTGCCCGGCTGCTACCGCCCCGTCCACGAGCGCTCCACCTCACACACCATCATCGGTGCCGGTCCCATGCCGGTGATGGGACCGTGCAGGCTGTGCGCCGAAGGCACCCTGCTCGTGGTCGGCCGGGGCGACACCGACGCCGCCGGGCAACTGCGCGCCACTCCGACCGGCACCGAGGGCATCGCCGCCGCCACGCCGCCCCTGCCTTCGACGGACGGCACCGTGTTCACCGTCATCGCCTTCCCCACCACCTCGCCCCAGGATGCGAGCACCGCCGGTCTCGTTCACACCCTGCGCGACGAAGTCCTGCCCCGGCTCGGCCAACGTACGGGTCATGATCGTGGTCACCGACGTCCGTCCGGTGTGCCGACTGGTCTTCGCCGCCTTTGTACTCAGCCCTCACCGCATGCTGCAGCGGTTCGGGCTCGGCCTCGCGGTCGCTGGCCCGACACCTGCCGAAGGTGGCACTCGCACGGCCGATCGACGGCTGACGGTGTGAGGGAGCCGTCGCCCCCCGTCCGTGTTTCTTCGGGTTGTGCCACCCTCACAGGTGCTCGTGCACTCGGTAGCCGGCATGGTGATCTCCGGGATTGGCGTGCGGCCGCGACTGTCCGCCGCGGGCCCGGATCGTGAGGCCCTGCGTCAGCCCGTTGAGCTCCATGTACTCTCCGTCAGCCCAACCGGGTTACCGGTCGGCACGATTCCGGAGTCCAGGACGCGTCGCGCGAGCGGTTCGAGAAGGTGGGCAAGGCGGGTGGTGTCCTCGGCGCCGAGCGTCTGCCACGGTGTGACCGCCGCCGCGTCCGTGTCCGCCTCAATCTGCTCGTGAGCGGCCGCTCCGGCTTTGGTGAGGCGTCCCTCCTCGCTGATCCAGCCTCGCTCGCGCAGGTTCGCCTGCGCCGAACGCCATTCCTCGATGCTCCATCGACGGATGCGTCGCTGGAACTCGGCGTCGGTTTCGCCGGTCGCACTCTTGAGTACCAGCGCTTCGACCGGCCCCAGACGGCGGCCCACCAGCACGGCCACGTGTCCGTCGCCACGGTGTTCCCGCAAGGTGGTCACCGCCTGCCAGAGCCTGACATGGGGTTGGGCAGGCCGGGGCAGCTCCTGGTTGGCCACGCCGAGCACCCGTCCGGCGGTGTCCGCAGCGCGGGCTGCCTCCCAGGCGAGGTCGGCGGCCTCGGCCAGCTCTGCGGAGGCAACCACGTCCGGGCTGTAGAAGGTGGTCATCGCGGCCCCCACGGCACGCTCGCGCACCTCGATCAGCTGTTGGGGAGAGGCGAGAGCCCAGGCGTCCGGCAGCACGCTCGCCGCCCGGTCGGGATGGAAGACGTAGAAGCAGCTGGTGACGACGGAGGCAGGAACGGGGCCGAGCGGCGCCGCGCGCAAGGCGAAGTAGCCCATCCAGTAGCCCCGCAGTCCGAGACCCTCCACGGCCTCGCGCACCTCGGGGGTGAAGTAGACCAGTTGGTGGACCGGTTCGAACCTCTCCCACATCGCCCGTGCGACGCTGCCGTTCATTTTCAGGCCCTCCCGGTTCGTCCTGCTCGGCTGAGGCGACACCGAGAGGCAGCATCCATCATGACAGCGGTCATAACAACCCCTCGGCTCAAGCCCCCTCGGTCCGTGGACACCGCCCTCGGCCGCGGCGACGGGCTGCGGGTGCGGGGCCCCGCAGGGTCGCGAAGGGGAGCTTCGTCGACAACCGTCATCGGGACATGCAGTTGATGCCGCATTCCCGACTGGGTGCTGGCCCTCGCCCGGTGACAGTCGGACTTCACGTGCGATCAAACCGACGCATCTTCGCTCAGCGAAGGCACGGCGCACGGACGGAGGACCATCAGCGAGCCTTCCAGGGTCGCCGCCATCGCAAAGGGGAACCGGTCGAGCTCAAGGCAGAGTGCAACGTCATCAGGATGTACTCCTTGACGAACCCCCTCCGCCAGCTCGGCGGCGGCGCGGGACTCGGCAGCGCGACGGAGGAACTCAGCAGCATCCGTCCCGGCTTCGGTGGCCCTCCGAGCGATGTACTGAGCACACGCCAGATCCTCATCGGCCTGTCCGTCTTCGCCAGTGACCACGAACGTGACACCGTCACTCCTGCGTGTCCGCAAGAGCCGAGCCGTTGCCTCCGCCACCACGAAGCCGGCGCACAGCACCAGCGAGGACTCCTTGACCGCAAGGGCGCCGACCGTCCCTGCCGTCGTCTTCTGCACAACGGTCCGTCCGCCAAGGTCAACGGACCGCAGCAGACCCGGCGAGTTGACCATCTCGAACCCGGGCGCGGGCGGACCGTCCTTGAGCGCCGCCCAATCCGGGTGGCGAGCCTTGAGCGCCAGGGCCTCGTCCAGCGACTCAGCAAGAACGATCTTCTCCGCCCCCTGGGCAAAGGCCCAGGCAGCCACTGTGAATGCACGCATGACGTCGACCACGACCGCCACGCGCGGGGCTTCGGCCAGATCAGCGATGCCAAGGAAACGAGTGTCCATTCCGGTCATGATCGCGCATGCCCGACCCGAGGCACTCAGGGCAGTGATACGGCATCACATCGACGGTCTCGGAATGCAACACCTCCGGCTGTCTACGTCGCGAAAGTGGTCCGCAACCATACGGCTGACCCGTGGCGGATCCCGCGCCGCGGCTGCCCGTTACCTCGGCATCACTCCCGGCGCCCGCCATTCCGCGACGGTCACCATCCGCACCTGGCACGAAGATGCCGGGCAACGCGGACGCCTACCAGGACGCACTTCACCGCATCGCCGAAATCGCCGCCATCACCGAGGTGCCCTCCTCGACGGGGCTCGCCGCTCCTGAGCAGATGACCGTCGGACCTCGCACCCGTCGACGCTGGAGCCGCCGCCCCCCGGCCGCGGAATCGGGACCGAGACCTACGCTGGGCACTTCTTCCGCCCCGTACGAGGAGTAGCGTGCCACCGTCCTTCGTTCACCGGATCACCAAGTACGACCCCGCTGACCGCGACGAGCATGGCCACTACACCGGCGCCGAGGACACAGTCAGCGACCACGGACCTGTCGAAGCGGCGTACCTGGCGGCGATCGCCGCCTTCGCGGAGGCATCGGGCATCGACCGGCTGGAGATCCGCGAACCTGCGGTCACCGGCTTCTTCCACTTCGGTGTGGAGCCGCCGGTTGAGGGGCACGGCCTCGGCGGGCTCTTCCCGCCCGACCTCACCGGCTACCACGACGGGGCCGAGGTCTCCCTTCCGGTCGCCCTGGAACTGGTCCGGGCCATGCTCCGCGACCAAGGCGCCTGGTGCCGACTGGAGGTGGGGGATGTGTTCACCGTGCATGTCGGGTGGGACCAGTACGTGTACGTGGGCAGCGACCGGCCCTGCGCGGACGCAGTGGCCCGTACACGGGAACTCGGCCTCTTCCCGGAACCGCTGACGGCCTCGCCCTACGCGGCCGAGTTCGACGAAGCGGAAGTGACGGAGCCGGCCGACGAGCACTTCTGGATACGGGTGCACACCGCTCTGGGCTCACGGCATGCGCTGCTCCTCGAGGAAAGCCACGTCCGCGGCGCCGTACGCTGGCACCGAATTACGCTGAAGAACCTCAACACAGTGCGCGCCGGTCTCGGCCCGCGCGCCTTGCTGACCGTCTGGCCCGACCTGACCTCGAACGTCGGCGCCGTCCTCGCCGCATTGCCCCAGGAGGAGGCCACCCAGTTCGTCTGGGAAGCGCAGGACGGGGCGATCAGCCACGCGATCGTCGACGACACCGACTACCGAGAACTCACCGTCCACGTCGCCGATGCCCGAGCCGCCTGCGCCCTGCCTTTGTCCCTCGCCGAACGCCGCCCACTGCTCTGTGCTGCCCTCCCAGACAGCGACGGTGTACTGCGCGCCCGGTGGTAACCCGGTTCGCGCGCCACGGGCGAGCCAGCAGGTCTATGCATCGACGTTGTCCTGCCAGACCAGATGTCGCGCTCAGTCACACCAGCTGTGACTGAGCACTCCGGTTGGCAGGTGCGCCGAACAGGTTTGTCACGAGGTCGGGTGTTCGACCTCCTCCTCAACCGCGCTTTGTGCGGCGCCTTTGTCAGGACTTCTCACGAGGTCAGTGGCTGGCGCTTCAGTGCTCGAAGACCGTCGTCGCCACCGGCACTGACAGCAGGAGGCTGAGTCCGACCAAGGGGAGGCGGTCCAGCCACAGGATGGCGGCGAATTCGCGCAGGGTCGCTGCCAGCCAGTAGGCGGGGGAGGTCGGCGCGCCCACGACGTGCGCGGACACGCCGACGCGGCGGGCCAGCAGGGTCGTGCGGTAGACGTGGAAGCAGCTGGTCACCACCGTGGCACGGTGGCCGGGAATGGTGTCATCCACGAGGGCCGCGCTGAAGCGGAGGTTCTGCCCGGTGTTGACGGAGCGGTCTTCCCGGACGATCCGGTCGGCGGGCACTCCGTGTCCACGCAGATAGTCGGCCATCGCGTCCGCCTCGGAGCGAACCTCGTCGTCGCCCTGGCCGCCCGAGACGACGAACACCACACCAGGCGTATCCGGTGAGCGGGCGGCGTCGATCGCCAGGGCGCGCTCCAGTCTGCGTGTCAGCAGCGGGCCGGGCCGGTCGCCGTTGAGCCCGGCGCCCAAGACGACGACATGGGTGGTTCCGGGCAGAGGGGTTGTACGGCCCTGCACGAACACGTAGCCGGCGAAGACCAGGAAGAGCAGAGTGAGGTATCCCGCGGTCGCATTCACCGCCACCACGAGGGCACCGAACGACTCGCCGCCGACCGCGTGGAAGACCGCATCGAGGCCGAGCACCGCCAGCACCGCGCAGCCGGCGGCCCCGGTCGCCAGCAGGGCTGCCTGCGGTCCGTAGCGCCGGACCATGAGGACGCCGTCGGCCAGCAGCAGCAGGCCCAGCGCGAGCGCCAGGAGCAGGGCAGCGACGGCGAGGACAGTGACGGTCGTCGGGTGGGCTGCCGCGCTGCGACCGGCCACGCCGAGTCCGGCAGAGGTCACGGCGAGGCAGAACAGGACGGCGGTGGAGAACCGGTGGGGTGCCAGCAGGGCGTTGACGACGCCGCCCACGGCGAACACGACCGCGGTGAGGTACTCCGGGTACTCCTGCATGTGCCGCACCGCTCTCCCGTCCGCCGGGCCGCTGCCCGACCCTCCCGCCTCGCCGCCTGCAGGTTCCCGGGTCCGGCACGGAAAGGCTGCCGGCCATCCTTCCAGACCTGCTGTGGTGCGCCGAACGCGGGCGGGCGGCGCTGCGTTCGGCGGTGCCGGAGGCGCCGACCCGTCCGCAAGGCGGAGGCCAGAGCCGGCATGGTGGCCGGAAGGTGCTGGCTGCGATCGTGTTCGTGGGTACCCAGGGCTGCACCTGGCAGCAGTTTGCCGTCCGCTTCGTTCGGGCCATCGGGCGCCGCCCAGCCTGCCAGGTGGGTGTATCAGCGACCGGCGCGGCAGTCGTAGACCGTAGGGTGCGTCAACCTGAGCCAGGGTCTGCGCCAGCCCCTCCGGTGCGGGCGACTGGCCAGCCACGAGCCGCACCTGTTCCCGGCGAGTGAGGCGCACGTCCTCCCACGAAAAGGGGAGTTCGGTCTCCTGGGAGCACTTCGAAGAACGCCAACACGACGATGACCGTGTGGGCCGCCTCCAGCAGTCGGGTGCGCGCCGCGCGCCCGTCGGCGCCGCGCAGGGCGGTCCCCCAGGCTCCGGGCCGCCGCACGACCCAGCCCCAGGATGCGTCCGCGTTCGCCCAGCATGCCGAGCACCTCGCCGCTTCCCCTGGTCCACGGTGGCCGTCGCGGGGGGATCCTGACCGAGGAGCACCAGCGCGTCCCCGACCGAACGAAAGCAACCTGCGTGACACCGCCACACCCCTGTGATCGCCCGCGCACCCAAGGTCAGCATCGTGTCACGGCGGCCAGGGCGGGGTCAGCGGATCACCAACTTCCGTGCCCGGGCGCAGGATTCGGTGAAGGTGGCTCCGGGTGGGTTGAGCGCCCGGTTTTGCTCTCAGCCCTCTTGCGCGCCGACCCGCTCGGCATGGGCACCGACGGCCCGGCCGTCGACATCGACGCCGCGTCGCACATCCTGGTCTGCAGCGGTGCCGACGGGGACGCCTTGACGACGCCATCGCCTGATATCAACGCGCCAACGAGGCCGGCGACAGCGCCTGTCTGGGGCTCGCCGTCAATGAAGCCGAATTGGTGGGGGTCAAAGGGATCACAGCGAGCTGTTCCCGGGAACGAGAATCGCTCCGTCTGTCGCCCCAGTACTGTGACATCGTATGACCGACACCGAGATCGAGATCACCGCAGGCCTGGTCCGCGACCTGCTGGTGGAGCAGCATCCTGACCTTGCGGTGCTGGCCATCCGTGAGGTGGCGGGCGGCTGGGGCAACCAGATGTGGCGCCTCGGTGACGCGTTGGCTGTGCGCATGCAGCGTATGGACCCGACCCCGGAGCTCCAGCTCAAGGAGCGGCGGTGGCTCCCCGTGCTGGCCCCGCGCCTTCCGCTCCCGGTGCCGACCCCGGTCCGGTTCGGTGAACCGTCCGAGCGTTTCCCCAAGCACTGGACCGTCATGACGTGGGTTCCCGGCGAGCCACTGGACTACGGCTCGATCAGCCGCGGCGCCCATGCAGCCGACACGCTGGCGGGCTTCCTCCGGGCGCTGCACGCGGAAGCGCCCGCCGAGGCACCGATCAGTTCGGACTTTGGCGCGCACCCCAAGAAGTGCACCGACGGCTTCGAGCACTTCTTCCAGGCCGTTGCCCTCGACGACATGGCTGCCGATACCCGGGCCCTCTGGGACGATGCCGTCGCGGCCCCCGCGTGGGATGGCCCGCCGGTGTGGGTGCACGGCGACCTGCATCCCGCGAACGTCGTCGTCGCGGACGGAACCCTCTCGGGCATCGTCGACTTCGGTGCCCTGTCCGCCGGTGATCCGGCCTGGGACCTGGCCGCCGCATGGCTGCTGCTACCAGCCGGCACGGCCTCACGATTCTTCGACACGTACGCGCAGGCAGACGAGGCAACCATCCGGCGCGCCCGCGGGCTGGCTGCGATGAAGAGCCTCTTCCTGATGCTCATGGGGCAGAACGGAGATCAAGGACTTCCCGGCGGCAAGCCGCATTGGGGCCCTGTAGGTCGGGCGGCACTCGATCGTGTTCTGCAGGGCGTTTGAACGAGGCATAGCCACGTTGCGAAGCGCCCACGTCGGGCGCGCGTGGCTCAACTGCCGTACAGCCAGCTGCCGTACTCGGCGCCGTCCACGAGGAAGTGCAGACCGAAGGCGCCGGGGAGCAGCACGAGTGCCGATACGCCGACCCGTAGCAGGACCGGGGCCGCGACCGTGATGGGCCCGGCCTGGCCGGTCACGGTGTGCCAGTCGCGGCAGCGGCGAATGTCCGGCCCGCACGTCCGCCAGTTTTGGTGCGCTTGTCGTGTGCTCTGGCCCGCCCCCTGGTACCTCACAGGCCTGTCCATGCCACTGTGGGCGGTCCTGCGCGCCCGCGAGGAAGCCACCCACCAACCCGACGAGGACGACGACTCCCCCAGCCGGTGGGAAGAAGCCGCCTGACGGCGAGACCTCCGTGCGGTGTAGTCCGAGACAGCTCTCTTCCAGAGGATGAGGCTGGTCGCACGGCTTACGTGCCTCTCCTGGAGGTCGCTCAGCGACAGCTCGTTCGTGCCGCGGTCCGCCGCACTGCTCTGCGTCCAGGCGACGATCGCCGGGTGCGCATCCTCGTAGGGGGTGCCGGCAGGCGTGGTCCCGCCATCGTTGCGGGCACAATCGACGGTTCGGCGAGCACCTCGAGGACGTCCGGCATGCCTGGTCGATCGCCGCTGTGGCGGCCTGCTCGGTTGAGTTCGCTGAGGCCGCCCACCATCAGGTCCCAGTTCCCGAGCTGGCCTGTCAGGCCACTGATCACCGCAGCGTCGCAATACGGACCTCCGTGTCTGCGCGCCGCGCTTTCAGGTGAAGCCGGGCGCCGGCCGTGAATGATCTCGGGGAGTCGGTGACGCCGGCACCTTCGAGAAATGTGACCAGGTTGTGGTCGCTGTAGGCGGTGTGGGGGATCTCGTCCCGGCCGATGCTGTGCACGGTGACTTTCGGGCCACCCGAGAGCAAGGGCCGCACACAACGGCCCCGGCTGACCTGGGCACGGCACGGGAGGCGATGCCGGCCTCCCGCTATTGCGGTGCGATGGCTTTGATCCAGTCTTCGACGGCGACCACATCTGCCCACTGCGGGAACAGTTTTTCGGTGAGCATCCGGTGCACCTCGGGGTCGGTGTCGAGGCAGGCATCGGCCAGGACGGTGAGGCCGAAGTCCAGGTCGATGGCGTGCCACAGGGTGGACAGCACTACAGCGCTGGTGGCGATGCCGGTGAGAACAAGGCTGTCTATACCGCGAGTCCTGAGCACCAGGTCGAGGTCGCTGCCCGAGAACGCGCTCCCCCGCCTCTTGGTGACCACGACGTCGCCCTGCTGGGGCGCGACGTCGTCGTGGATCTCGGTGCCAGGGGCCCCCTCGGTGAACAGGCCGGACCGCACGGCGTTTGTCATCACCTTGTTGCGGGGGCTGACTTCAGGATCGCCCGGCCGTAACCCGAGCACCACGTAGATCACGGTGATACCTGCAGCCCGGGCACCGTCGATCGCCCTGCGCAAGCGCGGCAGATATCCGGAACCGTCATCGGCGATGGCCACGACGTCCCGTTGGACGTCCATCACCAGAAGTGCGCTGTTCGCCATGCTTGCCGTCCCTTCTCCGTGGGGAAACAGGAGCAAGTCTGGTCAATCAACCGAGTTGCGGTGGAGGTTTTGGAGATCCTCGCCCCGTCGCGCCGCAGTGCGCCTACGACAGGTGTCGGTTCACGTCGACATTTTCTCGTCCTGTGATCACCAAGTGCTGTCCAACCTCGGTGAACTCAAGGACCGGTGCAACGGTGGCCGACAGATGCCGTGCATGGCATACGAGATCATGGGCGCGGACTGCTCGGGGAAGACGCAGGGGGTAGGGGAATCATGGTGGCGTTCCACGCATCCGCGCTGGACGGAGTGGCCCGAAATTTGGCGCTGCCGACGCCGCTGCTGCTGCGCCTGCTCTCCTTCGGGGCAGACGGTGACCGGCCGCCCCGTGACGTTCTTCAGCGGGCCGAACTCCCTGAGTCGGCCGTCGCGCTGATCCTGGCCCACCCGAACCCGGGGGTCCGGATCGATTTCGCCATGAGTGCCAGGGCGGAGCCCGCACAACGGGCCCGGCTCGTGGGCGATCCTTCTCCCAAGGTGCGGGCAGCTCTCGCACATGGACCGGAGGTGTACGGTTCGCGCGCAAGGGTCGCGCCGCTCCCGGATGCCGTGTGCGCCCGCCTGCTCGACGACCCGGATCCTTCCGTATGCGCGGCCCTGCTGGGGTCGCCCCATCTGCCGTCGTCGTTCGTGGCATCGATGGCCACTCATGACCGTGGGGCAGCGCGCCGGGAAGCGGTGCGTGCATGGGAGGCCCTGTCGGCGGGCGAGCGGTCGGCACTGCTGGCCGACCCCGACCCCGAGGTGCGGCGGGCCGCCGAGCTGCAGGAGTGCCGGCGGGACGCCCGCGTCACCGCCGAACTCCTCCGCGACCCCAACTCCGCCGCCGAGGCGCTGCGCCGCGGGCTCCTCGACCATGCCGAGGCCGAGCGGTGCGTCGCCGAGCGGAGGCACCTGACCTCCCTCGCCGAGAACCCGTCGCTGCCCGCCGACCTCGTAGAGCGGCTCGCCGTGGACCCCGACGAGGCCGTACGGCTCGCCGTCTCCCTGCGGCCCGAGCTGGACGAGACGCGGCGCATGGCCATCGACTTCACGGCCGGGCACCTCGACAGGGGCGACGGCGTGTGGTGGGTACGGGACGGGCTCGCCGACCCCGAGGTACTGCGCAGGGCCGCGACCTCCGCTCACCCGCTGCTCCAGCGCGCCGCTGCCCGGAGCCCTCACCTGCCGCCCGACCTGCTGCGCTTGCTCGCCCGCGTCGAGGACCCGGTGGTGGAGAACCTCCTGGGCATTCACCACCCCGACGCTCCGGAGGAGGTCCTGATGCGGGTGTTCGCGCGGCTGGGTGGGACGTTCTCCGCCTGGATGGCGGAGACGCACCCTCGTTTTCCCCGCGAGGGCCTCGCCGCCCGCTACGCGAACCATCCCGACGGGAACTACCGGCGGCTTGCCGTACGGGACCCGGCCGCCACACCGAAGCTGATCGAACGGCTCAGCCACGACCCCGTCGTCTGGACGCGTCAGGCGGCAGCCCGCGACCCGCGCCTCCCGCTCCGCCGGCTCCGCGAGGCTCTCCACGCCCCCGAACTAGCCTCCAGCGCGGGTGCCAACCCGGAGCTGCCCGAGGACGAGATGGCCGCCGTCCTGGACCGGGCCGGCGTTCCCACCTGACTGCCCAGCAGAACCGACTTGCTCGCACCCCAAAGCGAAGCCCGCGGTACACCGACCACCGGTTGGTAGCTGGGTTCGCAGGTCAGCGGGGGCGGTGAGGGGTGCTGTCGAGTTGTGTCATCAACTCGCGGTCAGT
Source organism: Streptomyces sp. NPDC029041 (assembly GCF_040637515.1). Classification (NCBI taxonomy): domain Bacteria; kingdom Bacillati; phylum Actinomycetota; class Actinomycetes; order Kitasatosporales; family Streptomycetaceae; genus Streptomyces; species Streptomyces sp. NPDC029041. The sequence continues at coordinate 94,463 of NZ_JBEZWO010000021.1, forward strand.
AGCTCTGGTCAGTAGCTCCGGTCTGACGCTTCGGCCGCTGAACCTGGTGCGCCTGAGCCCGCCCGGTGCAGAGCGACGACATCGGTCAGTACGGACGCCACCACCGCCTCGGGGACCGTCCGGCTGGTGCCCGACGGGTCGATGTTCGTGCGGTGGGTGCCCGCGAAGTGTGGGAGCGGATCGTTCGGAGGCCTAATGTCTGCTGTCTTGGGCCTGGCGGTCCAGGAACTCAATCAGCCGTGTTTCCGAACGTGCAAGCCTCTCCCGTTGTTCGAGGGGAAGCGAAGCGAGGGCGTCGAGTAGAACCCGCTTTCGCGGGACGTGCACCATGTTGCCGGAGTAGATCCGGCAACTGGAACACCAGGCGAGTCCGATGCACCGCTCGAACATGGAGGAGTCGGGCGGGTGGAAGCGGTACTGGTACGAGCGGACGGGCGTTCCGCAGGCGGCACAGATCCGACGGACTCCGTTGGAGATCGTGTCCCAGACCCCGACCTTGCGCCAGTGCTGCGGCCCGGCCGGTGCTCTTCAAGTCGTCATGCCCAGCATTCTCTCCCTGATGACCTCTCGGCGTCTCCGAGGGCACCGCGGGACCGATGGTGACCGTGCCCGGCCCGAGAGCACCTCACTTCTGCCGTTTCCGGTAGAACAGCAGCAGCCGCTGCTCCGGTACCTCCCGTAAGGGGACCCGGCGACACCGGTGCAGGTTCCCTCGACCGCTTCACCGAATCCCAGACAGAAGGTGATACCGGCGGCCCTGCCGTAGTCACCGTGAAATAGGGCCGCGCGACCGTCGGCGCGGCACAGATAGCCTGCGCGAATGAAGCGGATCAAGCGGGCAGCGGGCGCGGTCGTCGGCTCAGCCGTGGGTGACGCCCTGGGCGGCCCCTTCGAGTTCGGTCCCCAGGGAGCGTTCTCCGCGCGGTTTCCCGTGCCTGGTGCCGGTGACGAGATGTGCGGAGGCGGCGGCTGGGACCCCGGCGAGGCCACTGACGACACGCAGATGGCCGTCCTGGTCGCGGAGTCACTGCTGGAGCGGGGACGACTGGATCTGCCGGACATCTTCGCCCGCTTCCAGCAGTGGGCAGCATCAGCCCCCAAGGACATCGGCCTGCAGACCGAAGACGTCCTGACCAACGGCATGCCCTGGGACCTCGCCGCCGCGATCCATTTCCAGGTCAACCAACGAGCAGCCGGAAACGGCTCCTTGATGCGGGCCTCGACCTCCGCGGTCCACTTCGCACCCGCCGGCCAAGAAGCCACCATGGACGCGGCCCGCCGCATTGCCGCCCTCACCCACGGCGACCGCGCAGCCTGGGAAGGCACCGCGATCTTCCATGAACTCATCCGGGTCACGTTCGAGGACACCGATCCTCTCACCGCGCTCCCGGAGATCCTGGGTCTTGTCCACCCCGACCACCGGGACCGTTACGCCACTGTCCTCGCACCCGATTGGCACCCCGATCAGGCGACCGAGTTCAACGGTGCCGTCTGGCCCTGCCTGGGCTCCGCCGTCTGGGCCCTGCGCACCACCACCAGCTTCGAAGACGCGATACGCGCGGCGATCGACCTCGGCGGCGACACGGACACCGTCGCCGCGGTGACCGGGGGCATCGCGGGTGCGTACTACGGGCTGGATGCGATCCCCGCCCGCTGGATTCAGCCGCTCCATGTCCCGCTCCCGGGCTTCGACGGACGAGTGCTGCACCTGGCAGATCTCCTCCACCTTGCACACCGCCTCGGAGCGTGAATGCCCACGACAACCCGCGGTCCTTCCTGATGTGCGTCTGCAACCGGGATCGGCCTTGTGTCACCGCCTGGACGCCGATGACGCGCCGCGGCTGGGCCGCTGCCGGCCGTCGTGCGCGAAACGCCGCGCGCACCGACCACCGTGCCGCAGAACCCCCAGGCCCTGGAGAAGCAGGCCGCATCGGAGGCGGTTCCTGTGCCCCCTCGCCGACCGCTTCGCTCGCCGCGGCCGCACCTCTGCGAGCGCTGGCCGACCGCCACGAGCACGACCGGATCCACGCGCAGAATCCGGCCTCACCATGAATCCCGCGTGGTGTGACCCGGCAGCGTCGCGAACCGGTCCGGTGGCTGTCACCTCTTGGCCGCGCCGGGTTCCCCGCCAAGGGACTCCTGGTAGGCATCCGCGTAGGTGGGAGAGTCTTTGATCAGGTCGTCGCAGAACGCGGCGACATCGGTGCCGATGAGTTCCAGCACTCCCTTGCGCCCGGCGACGCCCTCCTCGAAGAAGTCGACGATTCCGGGGAGGAGAGATCCGTCGGACAGGCTGACCGGTCCGACCTTGAACAGGTACTTCTGCATCTCCTTGTAGACGATCCGGTAGTCCGGCGGGAGTGCCTTGACCCGGGCCACGTGCGCCCGCCACTGTTTCTTGCCTTCGATGATGTCTTGGATGCTCACGTCAGCCTCCCAGCCGGCTCAGTTTCCGTGCGACGTTCCTGTTCAACTGCTCGCGCCACCGGTCGCGATGAGTCCGGGCCCCAGCTCCGCCGGCCAGCGCCGTGCAGAAGCCCTGGATGTCGTCGCCGAGCACCTCGTGGACGCTCTGCCCGTCCGCTGCCGACACTTCAAGCAGCCCAAGGGCGGAGTCGAGGATCGGTGTCAGGTTGCGGCCGGCGAAGTCCCCGTAGGGGAAGAGGTGGGCGACGATCTGGTCCCACGCCTCCCGGTAATCGTCCGGCAGGGCCTCGACCCGGGCTCCGAACGCCTTCCAATCCCTGGTGAGATCGCTGCCTGTGACCTTCTCCCAGAAGTTCATCTCCCGCCTTCCTTGAGCCTGTTGACGCGTGATGAGAGGTATTGCCACTTCGCCCAGAACTGTGCGAGTTCCTCGCGCCCGGCGTCGTTGAGCGCGTAGAACTTGCGCGGCGGACCGACCCCGGATGGTCGTTTCGTCACGTGGACGAGCCTGTTCCTCTCCAGCCGCAGCAAGATCGTGTACACCGTCCCCTCGATGACGTCGGCGAAGCCGAGCTCATTCAGCCGGCGAGTGATGGCGTACCCGTAGGTTTCCTCGCTGCCGATGATCTCGAGCACGCACCCTTCGAGCGTGCCCTTCAACATCTCCGTCAGGTCATCCATCGCGGGTACTCCTCAACCCTGCCGGTACTACGTGATACCGAGTACGGCTATACGGTATCACCGAGTAGTGGAACGGCGACGTCTCCGGTGGACACGACCTCGGGCCGACTCGTTCGGCAGGGGAACCGGGTTCCGTCGAAGGCTGCAGCCGGGAGACGCTGGACGTCACGCCGGTGGACCTGAGCTGGTGGTGGAAGCTGGGCGCCATTGAGCGGCGCGGGCGTTGTCAGTGGGTGAGGGCACACTGACGGCATGAGCCCCTCTTCGTCCACCGCAGCCGACGCGTCCCACACCTGTCCTGTCTGGGTGGAGTCGATGGGCGGACCTTTGATCGTCGTTCCCTCCTCCGCTCTGGCTGCGTGGCGCGGATGCACGGAGAGCGGGGTCATGGCGGGAGACGCCACCGCTGCGGACGACTACGACCGGGCCTGTGCGGTGGACGATCTGGCCGGTGTGATCACCGTTGGCGAGAACGGTGCGCAGGCACTGGTGCTGGCGGACGAGCCGGCCACCAGTTGCTACCTGCCCGAGCGTCGCGCCTTCCTGCGGTGGCTTGCAGCCGACTCCGAGGCAGGGCTGAAGGCCGCAGCAGAGGCTGTCCTCGGGGACCCGGCCACCGAGTGGGAGGAGTGCGGCACATGGGTGTCGGATGGTCCGGCCGTGCTCATGGACTCCGCCGAAGCAGGCGCCGACCTGGGCATCGAGTACCCCGGCGGCGGGATGCCCGCCCAGGCACCGGTCCCGCTGCCCGCCGGCCGCTGGAGGGTTCGAGCCACCCACACCAAGGCCGACGAGGGAAACCGGGTCGGCCTGGTCCAGCTCCTGCCCACCGAATCGTGAACGAGCAGTTGCTTCGGTGAGTGCGGTCATGCGCGGCGCGCGAGGTTGTGCAGATGGGCGATGCCGAGCATCGCGTGGTGGACGCCCGCGCCTTTCAGTCGGCACTTGCGGAGGATCTTCCAGGTCCGGCGACGACCAAGCTGCTGTCCGCGTCGAGCACGATCTGGTGGTGGGCGTGATCTTCTCCTGGAGGGTCGCCGAGCTGATCTCGCGAGAGTTGCGCATCGGGCATGCGGCGCGGCGGGGCCGCGGGCGGTTGTGCTACCACCCTGCTACCATTCCAGTGTGACTTCCATGAAGAAGCAGACGCAGGTCCGGCTGGAAGAGGACGTGCTCGCGGCCGGCAAGGCCGCCGCGGCCGCCCGTCGATTGGACTTCAACAAGTACGTGGAGCGGCTCATCATCGAAGACACCACCGGTGCCCGGGCAGCCGGCATGACGGCTGCCCAGCGGCTCATCGAGGAGCACGGCGCCTTCCTCGATGACCTGGAGCAGCAGCTCGACGCTCCCTACGCCGATCCGCACCCCGGTGCCGCCGCGTGATCCTGCACGTCGACGAATCCTGGATCCTCGAGGTAGCAGAGCGAGCCGGACACCGTGACCCGGCCGCCGACGACTACGGCGTACCCGTCGCCGCCGTCGCCCGCCACCGCGGCGAACTCCTCGACACACCCCTCTACGACGGCCCCTTCGCCCGCGCGGCCGCCCTGGTGCACACTCTCGGCCGCTGCCGCTGGCTGGAGCGCTCGAACCTCACCGTCGCCTGCGCCGTCGCCGTCATGTACCTCGAGGCCAGCAACATCCCCGTCAACCCGACCCGCGAACAGCTCACCGCGCTCGCCCATGAGCTGAACAACCCCCGCTGCACAACCGCCCGGATCGCCTCCTTTCTGCGCACCTGGAAACCCTGATCTCGCACTGGGCGGCCTCGGCCAGGTCCGTCAGCGGCGAGCCAGGTCCTACAGAGCCTCGTACAGAGCTGCCGACGGCATCACCGCTCGGTCGTACCAAGGACCTGGTCGGCCGTCGCGAAGCAGTGCTCCCTCGGCCTCAGCACTTCGTGGAGGTGGCCGAAGTACTCCGTCTCCGCGGTGCCGGTGAGCACCGAGAGGAGAAACGCTAGACACCCCACGTTGTGCTGCTCCCACAGGGGGCCGCGCCCTTCGTTGTACAGCACCGTCCAGTCGTCGGGGGACTGCCCGGGCCGCGCCAGCCAGTACAGGAACGCTCCCGTGCCCTCCTCAAAGGCCCACGGCAGAACCCTTGCCCCCGCCTCCTGCAGGCCGGCCGGCTTGTCCTCGAACTCCCACAGGTCGGCCAGGATCTCCTCCCGTTCCCTCATCTGCCCATGCAGGTCGCAGTCGTCATGGGCGGAGTCGGGGGCGAGCAGCCAGATCGTCTCGTCGAAGATGCCGTCGCCGTAGGTCTCGACGAGCTGCTTGTAATCGGCGGGCAGAGCCGTACCGAGGTCGCTCTCGGCTTGCGCCCAATCCACCGGAGGTGGTGACTGAGCGGGCGGTGGGCAGAGGCGAACAAGCGTGTCGAAGGCGATCATGAAACGGACGCTACCGGCACACCGGCCCACCACCATGGGCGGGAGATCAGGCGGATGGTTCCGTGAGCGCGGCATCGGTCTGTGTCGTCGCGGATCGCCGGCGCGACTGAGAGCGAAGCCGGAGATTCCCTGCCGGCTCCCGGTCGGCGAACCGCCGGGTGGTGTCACCGCTGGGTGTCGGGGCCGGTGGCTGGCTGTACTGGCCTTGGTGGGGCGGGTGGCAGTGCGGTGCTGACCGGCTGGGAGGCGGGCGGTTCCGTGATTCTCCGTACGTCTGCGCGTTGTCGGCGCCCTGGGCGCTTCCGGGGTCAGCGGGGGCGGGTCACCAGAGGGGGTGGGTGGGGGGTGGGGTGGCGCCGCAGGTGGTGGCCAGGTGGTAGGTGCGGCGGAGCAGTGCCTGGGCCGCCGAGGTGTCGCCGAGGGTGTGCAGGGTGTTGCCGAGGTCGGCCAGGGCGCGGGCCAGTTCGGGGCGGTCGCCGGCGGTGCGCAGGTCGTTGGCCGCGCGGGCCAGGGTGGCGGGGCGGCGCGCGGGCTCCTCGGTGGCGGCGCGCAGGCGCAGTGCGGTGCCGCGGTGGCGGGGGCTCAGGCCGGTGGGGGTGGTGAGTTGCTCGGTGAGCAGGCGGGCGGCGTCGTCCGGACGTCCGAGGTGCAGCAGGGCCTCGGCGGCGTCGATGCGCCAGGGCAGCCGGGCGAAGAGGCCTGCGGGGGCCAGTTCGCCCGCGCGCAGGAAGTCGGCGAGCGCGGCTCGGGGGTGGTTGACGGCCAGGTGGTGGCGGCCGCGGGCCCTGAGGTAGCGGGGGATGTCGGCGCCGCGGGTGGAGGGTTCCGGGGCGGCCCGGTGCAGGTGGCGGTCGGCCTCGTCGTGGCGGCCCATCTCGGTGAGGACTTCCGCGAGGACCGCCGTGGGCCAGCGGCCCGGGAAGGTGCCGGGGGCTGCGGCGCGTGCGGCGGCCTCGGCCTCCTGTTCGGCCTCGTCGAGTTCGCCGAGGCAGAGCAGTGCCTCCGCACGCAGTGCGCCGTACGCGGCCTGTCTGCCGCGGGCTCCGGCGCGGGCGGCACGGGTGCGTGACCGTGCGCAGCGGTCGGCCGCCCCGCGCGGGTCGCCGTCAAGGAGGAGTGCGTGGGCGTCCCGCAGTCCGGGCGCCGACGCGACCGGCCGCGGTGGAGTGCGCGTGTGTCGGTCCATCTCTTCAGTGAATCGGGTCGTCCTCGTGCTCGGCCACGCCTCTCCAGGGGAGTTCGACCGGCACTGTGGCGCGGCCGAACGGCGTCCCCGGCGGCGGGCGGGGGGGGCGGGGGGCGTCGTCCGCTGGTGGCGGCGGTGGGGGCGCGGTCGTACGGGGCTGAGGGGGGCGGTTGTTCCGGCCTGCGGTTCGAGTGAGGCTCCAGCGTTCCGAGACGGCGCCTCATGACGGGGTTGTCAGGCTCCCGGAGAGGTTTCGCGTGCCGGAAGGCCCCTGTCGAAGGGGCCGGTCCTGATGTCCGTCTCCGGCCACATCGAGCAGCGTGGTGGTGGCGGCGGGCGGGAACGGTGAGTCCGGGTACCGTGCTGCCGCTGTACCTGGACGCGCGGGTCGGCCCCGTGCTGCGCCGCGTCGAGGCCTCGCGTCCCGGCGAGCGGGTGCACGCGGAGTTCACCGTCGTCATCGGCCTCGGGGCGACCCCACAGGCGTACTGCTTCAGCCCGTACGCCGTTCAGGACCTGGGCATCCCGGTGTCCCGGGTGCACTTCACCCTGCGGCCCCCGGGCCCGGACGAGAGAAGGCGGCCGGCACCATGACGGACACCGACGCGCGCGGCACGGCCGGCGCACAGACGTGGGCGCCGCTGCGCCACCGCTCCTTCCGGCAGCTGGCGGGAGGGCGCCTGCTGGTGTACTTCGCCAACGCCATGGCGCCGGTCGCGCTGGCCTTCGCGGTGCTCGACGCGACGGGTTCGCTGACCGATCTGGGGCTCGTCGTCGGGGCGCGTTCGCTGGCCAACGTGGCGCTGCTGCTGGTGGGCGGGGTGGTCGCGGACCGGGTGCGGCGCACGGTGGTGCTGCAGGGTTCGGCGCTCGCGGCGGCGGGTGTGCAGGGCGCGATCGCGGTGAGCGTGCTGCTGGAGGCGGTGTCGATCCCGCTGCTGGTGCTGCTCAGTGTCCTCAACGGGGCGCTGGCCGCGCTGTCGTTGCCGGCGTCGGCGGCGCTCACTCCGCAGACCGTGCCCGCGTCGCTGATCCGGCCGGCCAACGCGCTGATGCGCATGGGCACCAACCTCGGCGCGATCGCGGGGTCTTCCCTCGCCGGGATCGTCGCCGCCGTGTTCGGGCCCGGCTGGGGGCTCGCCGGGAACGCGGTGGCTTTCTGCGGGGCGGCGGTGTGCTTCCGCGGGGTGACGGCGGCGCCGGTGGCCGCGACCGGGGAGCGGGCCCGGCCGCTGCGGGAACTGCGGGAGGGCTGGCGGGAGTTCACCGCCCGCAGCTGGGTGTGGATCGTGGTGCTGCAGTTCGCGGTGGTCAACGCCGTGGTGGCGGGTGGCGTCCATGTGCTGGGGCCGGTCGTCGCCGACGACACGTTCGGGCGTGGGGCGTGGGGCGTGGTGCTGGCGGCGCAGATGGCGGGGGCGGTGGCCGGCGGTGTCCTCGCCGCGCGGTCGCGGGCCCGGCGTGCGTTGCTGTTCGGGGTGGCGATGGTGGCGGTGGAGTCGCTGCCGCTGGTGGTCCTCGCCCAGGCGCCGGGGGTGCTGCTGCTGACGGTGGCGATGTTCCTGAACGGGGTCGCCCTGGAGCAGTTCGGGGTGGCGTGGGACGTGTCGCTGCAGCAGAACATCCCGCCGGACAAGCTGGCCCGCGTGTACTCGTACGACGCGCTGGGGTCGTTCGCCGCGCTGCCGCTGGGCGAGATGGCCGCCGGTCCGCTCGCCGGGCACTTCGGGGTGCGGGGCACCCTGCTGGGGGGCGCGGCGCTGGTGGTGTGCGCGACGGCGGCGGCGCTGTGCAGCGGTCGGGTGCGTGCGCTGACGACCGTGGCGCCGGAGCCGAAGCCGGTGCCGGCGGCGGGGTGAGGCACAGGACCAGCCTCAGCGGGCTTCCGGGCTGCCCGCCGCGGTGAACCGCGCGTCGGTCTGTTTCCAGCGTGGTCGAGGGGTCCGCGACGGGGGTCGCCGGCACGCGAGGACGGTGATCCGGACGACGGAAGTGGGCGCGAGGGGCTCGGTGCTGCTCTCGCGTTCCCGGGCGAGGGCGGCGCAACCGCTCTGCGTCGGCTCCTGCTCCGTCGTGATGCGCTGTGCTGTTTCCTGCGAGCCGGCGGCAGCCGTGGAGGCGCCGCCGGGGAGGAGGCAGGGGCGGTCGTGCGGGACTGGTCCCGGGTGGGGTCCGGTGGGGCCGGTCGCGGCGGTGGTCAGGGCTGGGCGGCGGTGTCGTCCGGGGCCGCTTCGGGGTTGGTGTGCAGGACGGCGCGGGCCTGTTCCGCGGCACGAATGGTGCTCTCCTGGACGAAGTCGAGGAAGCGGGCGGCGTTCTCCAGCCGGGTGGCGGCCGGGGTTCCGGGGCCGAGGACGCCGACGCCCTGCCGTGAGACCTCGACGACCTGGGTGAGGGACCGGGCGCTGGCGATCATCGCCTGGTACCAGACGTCCTCGCCGACGACGTAGCGCTCGCGGCGGCGTTCGTCGCGCTCCCGGCGGACCAGGCCCTGGCTCTCCAGGTACGTGATGGCCTTGGAGACGGACGCCGGGCTGACCATGAGGCGCCGGACGAGTTCCGCGGCGGTGAGGCTGCCCTCGTCGGTGGTGTAGAGGCCGACCAGCACCCTGGACATCATCTTGGGCATGCCCGAGGCCATGAAGACGGTGGTGAGGGTCTCCTCGTACTCGCGCACGGCTTCGGCGTCGCGTCCGTGGGGCTGCTCGGGCGTCTGCTGTCCGTCCCGGGGTGTGGCCTGCCGACGGCGGTGGGCGCGGCGTTCGGTGGCGCGGTGGGCCAGGTCGGCACGGTAGGCGGTGGGGCCGCCGTTGCGCATCACCTCGCGTGTGATGGTGGAGGTCGGGCGGTCGAGGCGCCTGGCGATCTCCGCGTAGGGGAGGCCGTCGGCCAGCCCCAGCGCGATCTGCTGGCGTTCCTGCTGGGTGAGTCGGCCTCCCGGCATCGCGGTCTCCTTCGTGGTCCGTGGTGAAGGCCAGTATAGCGTTCATCTCCATCCCATTGCAACGCGCCCGGAGGTGGGATGTTGCGTTGATTTTGGTCCCAGTGCAACGATTTCAATGCTCCGAGCTGCGGTTATCGTCGTATATCGCAACGACCTTGTTGCTGGATCCGTGAATGCACCGTAGCGTTTCTGTCATCGGAAACGAACAGGCCGAGGAGCCCGCGATGCAGAAGACCCAGAGCACGACGCGCACGTTCGACGCCCACGCCCCCATCGCGGCCGTGGTGGACGTGGCGGCGGGGCACATCCGGTTCATCGCCGCCGACCGGGCCGACACCACCGTCGAGGTGCTGCCCGCCGACCCGGCCAAGAGCCGGGACGTGAAGGCGGCCGAGCAGGCCACGGTCGAGTGTCACGAGGGTGTCCTGCGGATCGGGACCCCGGTGAAGAACCAGTACTTCGGTGCCTCCGGCGCCGTCGAGGTCACCGTCCAACTCCCCGCCGGCTCCCGCGTCGAGGTGAAGGCCGCCAGTGCCGAAGTCCGCGGTGTGGGGCGGCTCGGCGACGTGACCTTCGAGGGCGCGCACGGCACGGTCAAGCTCGACGAGACCGCGAGCGCCCGCCTGACCCTCCAGGCCGGCGACATCACCGTCGGCCGCCTCAACGGCTCCGCCGAGATCAGCACCCGCAAAGGCGACCTGAACGTCACCGAGGCCGTCCACGGCACGCTCACCCTGCGCACCGAGCACGGCCACATCACCGTCGGCGCCGCCCGCGGCACCTCCGCCACCCTCGACGCCGGCACCTCCTCCGGCCGGATCCGCAACTCCCTCACCAACGCCGACGGTTCCGAGACCGGCCTGACCATCCACGCGACCACCTCCTACGGCGACATCACCGCCCGCAGCCTGTGACGAAGGAGCCCTCACTCTCATGACGAACCCGGCCATCGCGGCGCACGGGCTGCGCAAGTCCTACGGCGACAAGACCGTCCTCGACGGCATCGACCTGACCGTCCCCGAAGGAACGGTCTTCTCCCTGCTCGGCCCGAACGGCGCCGGCAAGACCACCGCCGTGAAGATCCTCTCCACCCTCATCCGCGCCGACGCCGGTGAGATCCGCGTCGGCGGCCACGACCTGGCCACCCACCCCCAGGCGGTACGCGCGGCGATCGGTGTCACCGGCCAGTTCTCCGCCGTCGACGGCCTGATCACCGGCGAGGAGAACATGCTGCTGATGGCGGACCTGCACCACCTCTCCCGCGGTGAGGGACGCCGGGTCACCGCCGAACTCCTCGAGCGGTTCGACCTGGTCGCGGCGGCGAAGAAGCCCGCCTCCACCTACTCCGGCGGCATGAAGCGCCGCCTGGACATCGCCATGACCCTGGTCGGCGACCCGCGGATCATCTTCCTCGACGAGCCCACCACCGGCCTCGACCCGCGCTCCCGCCACACCATGTGGCAGATCATCCGCGACCTGGTCACCGGCGGCGTCACCGTCTTCCTCACCACCCAGTACCTGGAAGAGGCCGACGAACTCGCCGACCGCATCGCCGTCCTCCACGACGGCCGCATCGCCGCCGAGGGCACCGCCGGCGAACTCAAGCGGATCGTCCCCGGCGGGCACATCCGGCTGCGCTTCACCGACCCCGCCGTCTACCGCGCCGCCACCGCCACCCTGCGCGAAGCCACCCACGACGACGAGGCCCTCGCCCTCCACCTTCCCAGCGACGGCAGCCAGCGCGACCTGCGCGCGGTGCTGGACCGGCTGGACGCCGCCGGCGTGGAAGCCGACGAACTCACCGTCCACACCCCCGACCTCGACGACGTCTTCTTCGCCCTGACCCAGCCCAAGGAGGCCCTGCGATGAGCAGCCCGACCCTCGCCCTGCGCGACTCCGCCACCATGCTGCGCCGCAACCTCCTGCATGCCCGGCGCTACCCCTCCCTCACCCTGAACCTGCTGCTCACGCCGGTGATGCTGCTTCTGCTGTTCGTCTACATCTTCGGTGACACCATGAGCGCCGGCATCGGCGACGGCGGCGCCGACCGCTCCGAGTACATCGCCTATCTCGTCCCCGGCATCCTGCTCATGACCATCGGTTCGACCACCATCGGCACGGCCGTGTCCGTCACCACGGACATGACCGAGGGCATCATCGCCCGCTTCCGCACCCTGGCCATCCACCGCGGGTCGGTGCTCGTCGGGCATGTCGTCGGCAGCGTGCTCAAGTGCCTGATGAGCGTGCTCCTCGTCGCGGCCGTCGGCTTCGCCATCGGGTTCCGCTCGACGAATGCGACGGCCCTGGAATGGATCGCGGCGCTCGGCCTGCTCGTGCTGTTCTCCCTGGCCCTCACCTGGGTCGCGGTCGGCATGGGCCTGTCCAGCCCCAACGCCGAGGCGGCCAGCAACAACGCCATGCCGCTGATCTTCCTCCCGCTCATCTCCAGCACCTTCGTCCCGGTCGACGCGATGCCGGGCTGGTTCCGGCCGATCGCCGAGTACCAGCCGTTCACCCCCGCCATCGAGACCCTGCGCGGGCTGCTCCTCGGGACCGAGATCGGCCACAACGGGTGGCTCGCCGTCGCCTGGTGCCTGGGACTCGCCGTCCTCGGCTACTTCTGGTCCAAGTCCCTGTTCGACCGCGACCCCGCCTAGTGGCGGCAGGGGAGCGCACAGGGGAGCCCCCGCCGAGACGTCCCGCCCCACCCCTCGAAGGCCCGTCACCGCCGTCACCGCGACGGCCGGACGGGCCTTCGAGCATGCCGGGGCCGGGGAGCCCGGGAGCCGCTCTCAGCGGCGCCGCAGGAGCAGTGCCGCCAGCAGTGCGCAGCCCGCGAAGGCCGCCCCCGTGACGAAGCCGCCCGTCATCCCGCCCGTGTGCGAGGAGACCATGACGAGCGTGGCCAGGCCGATCGAACCACCCACGGACTGAAGGGAGTTGAGGACACTTGAGGCCGTGCCCGCCTCGTCGCCGCGCAGCCCCGACGTGGCCAGGACCGTCGGCGGCAGCACACAGAACGCCATTCCCGCACCGAGCAGCACCAGCGCCGGCAGCACCGTGCCGGCGTAGCCGTCGCCGGCCGAGAGTGCGGACAGCCACAGGTTGCCCGTCACCAGCAGCGCGGCGCCCGTGGCCCACAACCGGCGGGTGCCGACGTGCCGTTCGAGCCGGCCCGCGGCCGCCGCCGCCACGGCCATCGTCACCGGCAGCGGCAGCAGGGCGCAGGCGGTGGCCAGCGCCGACCAGCCGTGCTCCCGCTGGAAGTACTGGTTGAGGAAGAAGTACGTGCCGATCAGCGCGCCGGGCACGGCGAGCGTGCCCAGGTACGCGAGCAGCCGGTCGCGGTCGGCGAACAGCCGCGGCGCCACGATCGGCTGCTGCGCACGCCGCTCGACGGCCGCGAACACCGTCAGGGTCAGGGCGCCGCCCAGCACGCAGCCCACGACCACGGGGTCGCTCCAGTCCCGTTCGGCGGCCTGCGCCAGCCCGTAGACGAGCAGGGCGGCGCCCAGCGCGGACAGCAGCGCCCCGGGCAGGTCGAAACGGCCGCGGTGACGGGGGGTCTCGTCGAGCACGAACGGTGCGAGCAGCACGATCGCCAGCCCCAGCGGAACATCGAGGTAGAGCACCCAGCGCCAGGAGCTGAGCGAGGTGAGCGTGCCCGCCAGGAGCAGTCCGCCGGCGGTGCTGACCGCGCCCACCATGGTGCACACGGCGATGGCCCGCTTGCGGGCGGTCCCTTGCGTGAACGTGCTGAGCAGCAGGGCGAGGCCGCTGGGCGCCGCGAGCGCCGCACCGGCGCCCTGCAGTGCCCGCACGGCGATCAGGAACTCCGCCGACTGGGCGAGGCCGCGCAGCGCCGCGGCGGCCGTGAACAGGGCGACGCCCGCCATGAACACCCGGCGGCGGCCCAGGATGTCACCGGCCCGGCCGCCGAGCAGCAGCAGTCCGCCGAAGGTGAGCAGATAGGCGTTGATGACCCACGCCGCGCCCATGGCGGACAGTCCGAGCGTCTCGCGCAGGCCGGGCAGCGCGATGTTCACGATCGGGTCGTCGAGCTGGATCATCGCGTTGCATCCGGCGATCACGCCGAGCGCCGCGGCGCTGCGTGCCCGGCCACCGGCGCGCCGGACGGACGGCGCCTCGGGCACCGCCACCGGCGGCTCCGACACCTGCGCGGTCATGGACGGCCTCCTGACGAAGAACGGGGAGCGGGAGTCGCCGGTCACCGTCCCAAGAACGGCCGGAGAGCCGGTCCAGCGCCGCTCGAAGCCGGGCCGGGAAACTCCCACAGGTCGTCCGCAGGGCGGCCTGGGCCGCGGTGCAGCGGCAGACGCCGAAGCGGGTCGGCACCACCGCACCCACGCGCATCTATTCGCGTTCATTCCCGTTCATTGCAACGAAAGCCACGAGGGTTGTTGCTTTATCTTCAAAGCCATTGCAACAGTTTCTGTGCTTTGAACTGCTCTTTTGTTTTAAGCGTGCAACATCAGAGTTGCTGATTATGTGAACGCAACGTAGTGTTTCTGGTGTCGGAAACAACAGCCAAGGAGCCCGAGATGCAGACGTTCAAGACCCCCGCCCCCATGACCGTCGTCCTGGACATCCCGGCCGGACGGATCCGTTTCACCGCCGGGGACCGGACCGGCACCACTGTCGAGGTCAAGCCCGCCGACCCCGCCAGGAGCCGGGACGTGAAGGCGGCCGAGCAGACCACGGTCGAGTGTCGCGACGGCGTCCTGCGCATCGGGACCCCGGCGGCGACGAACCCGCTGCTGGGTGCCTCCGGCTCCCTCGACGTGAGCGTCGAACTGCCCGCCGGCTCCCACGTCGAGGCGAAGGCCGCCAGTGCCGAAGTCCGCGGTGTGGGGCGGCTCGGCGACGTGACCTTCGAGGGCGCGCACGGCACGGTCGAACTCGACGAGACCGCGAGCGCCCGCCTGACCCTCCAGGCCGGCGACATCACCGTCGGCCGCCTCAACGGCTCCGCCGAGATCAGCACCCAGAAGGGCGACCTGAACGTCACCGAGGCCGTCCACGGCACGCTCACCCTGCGCACCGAGCACGGCCACATCACCGTCGGCGCCGCCCGCGGCACCTCCGCCACCCTCGACGCCGGCACCTCCTCCGGCCGGATCCGCAACTCCCTCACCAACGCCGACGGTTCCGAGACCGGCCTGACCATCCACGCGACCACCTCCTACGGCGACATCACCGCCCGCAGCCTGTAACACGCCGCCCGAGCCTGGCCCTCGAGGAAGGACGCCGCCATGAAGTCGCCGCTCGACCACCCGCCCCACGGGGCGACCGGAGCAGGCCCCGGCGCCGTCGCGTCCTTCCTCCGGTTCGCCGTCCTCGGCGGCGGCGCCGGGGTCCTCTGCAGCCTCGCGGTGCCGCTGCTGGCCGTGAACATGCCCTGGGCGCTGGCGAACGCGGTCGTCACGGTCGTCTCCACCCTGCTGTGCACCGAACTCCACGCCCGCTTCACCTTCGCCAGGGGGCACGGCGCCGGATGGCGTGAGCACTGGCAGTCGGCGGGCTCGGCGACGGCCGCCTACCTGGCCACCGGCCTCGCGGTGTGGGCGCTGCACCTGCTGCAGCCCTCCCCCGGCCCGCTGACCGAGCAACTCGTCTACCTCGGCGCCTCCGGCCTCGCCGGCGCGGGCCGCTTCCTCGTCCTGCGCTGCTACGTCTTCGCTGCCCGCCGCAGCTGGCCGGAAGTGATCTCGCCACTCGACGTCCGCTTGAGGACCAATCTCGCTTCGCCGCCTCATCCGGCCCTGTGACCACTCATGGGGTCAACGTGTGTACATGCCGGTGCCGATTCACCCCTGTGCTGTGGCCGGGGGCGGCCGGCCCTCTGTGTCCCTCATGCCAACCATCCGATGGAAGTGCGGTTTCCCGTGGCTACCTTCCTGTACAAACTCGGCCGCTTCGCCTTCCGGCGGCGTGGCCTCGTCACCCTGCTGTGGGTGCTGATCGTCGTCGGGGTCGGCGCCGCGGCCTCCTCCGCCCCCACGCCGCCGACCGAGCAGTTCTCGATGCCGGGCACCGAGTCGCAGAAGGCGTTCGACCTCCTGGAGGAGAAGTTCCCCGACGCCGCTGCCGACGGCGCCACCGCCCGCGTCGTGATCCGGGCGCCCGGGAGCAAGGAGATCACCGACGTGAAGCCGGCGGTCGACCGGCTCCTCGGTGAGCTCGGCAGGGCGCCCCAAGTGGCGGGCGTCGCCGACCCGTTCACCGCCGGCTCGATCAGCGCGGACGGCCGCACCGCCTACGCCGTGGTGACCTACGACGTCACCGCGCCCGACCTCACCGACGAGGCGCACGACGCGCTCACCAAAGCCACCGACCGGGCCCGCGACGGCGGGCTGAGCGTCGAGGCCGGCGGTGACGCCGTCGCGATCGAGCAGACCATGTCCGGCACCGGCGAGCAGATCGGCGTGCTGATCTCGGCCATCGTGCTGTTCCTCACCTTCGGCTCGGTACTCGCCGCCGGCATGCCGCTGCTCACCGCCCTGATCGGCGTGGGCGTCGGTGTCTCGGCCATCACCGCGCTCGGCTCCACCCTGGGGCTGTCGGCCACGACGTCGACGCTGGCGATGATGATCGGCCTCGCGGTCGGCATCGACTACGCCCTGTTCATCGTCTCCCGCTACCGGTCCGAGGTCGCCGAGGGCCGCACCCCGCAGGAGGCCGCGGGCATCGCCACCGGCACCGCCGGCTCGGCCGTCGTCTTCGCCGGGCTCACCGTCATCATCGCGCTGGCCGGCCTCGCGGTCGTCGACATCCCGATCCTCACCAAGATGGCCCTCGCCGCGGCGGGCACGGTCGCCGTCGCCGTACTGATCGCGGTCACCTTCGTGCCCGCCCTGCTCGGCTTCGCGCCGCGCCGGGTGCTGCGGGTCGCGGACCGCCGTCTCGTCCAGGCCAAGAAGCCGCTGTCGGCGCGCAAGCTGGCCAAGTCCGAGAAGAAGGCCGCGAAGCTGGCCGCGCGGACCAAGCCCAGCCTGTCCACCCGCTGGGCCTCCTTCGTGGTGCGCCGCCCGCTCGGGGTGCTCTTCCTCGCGGTGATCGGACTCGGCGCGATCGCCCTGCCCGCCACCAAGCTGGAACTCGGCCTGCCCGGCGAGGGCACGATGGCCACCGACACCACCCAGCGCAAGGCCTACGACCTGCTGTCCGACTCCTTCGGGCCCGGCTTCAACGGCCCGCTGACCGTGACCGTCCAGGGCAAGGACGCGGCCGCCGCCGGTGACAGGGTCGGCGAGAGCCTGAAGAGGACCCCCGGAATCGCCTCGGTCTCCAAGGCCACCGCCAACAAGGCCGGCGACACCGCCCTCTTCAGCATCGTGCCGAAGACCGGCCCGACCGACACCGAGACCGAGCGGCTGGTCAAGGACATCCGTGGCAGGGCCGGTGCGCTGGCGGCGTCCTCGGGGGCCACCGAGATCCTGGTGACCGGCCAGACCGCGCTGTTCATCGACTTCTCCCAGACCCTGTCCGACGCGCTGCTGCCCTACCTGGCCCTGGTGGTCGGCCTGGCCTTCCTGCTGCTGCTCCTGGTGTTCCGCTCCGTCCTGGTCCCGCTGAAGGCGGCGCTCGGCTTCCTGCTCTCGGTCAGCGCGGCGCTCGGCGCGCTGGTCGCGGTCTTCCAACTCGGCTATACCGCCGGCTTCTTCGGCATCGAGCAGACCGGACCGATCATGACGACACTGCCCATCTTCATGATCGGCGTGGTCTTCGGCCTCGCCATGGACTACGAGGTCTTCCTGGTCACCCGGATGCGGGAGGCGTACGTCCACGGCGCCTCGGCGAAGGACGCCGTCGTCACCGGCTTCCGCCACAGCGGCCGGGTGGTCGTGGCCGCCGCGATCATCATGATCAGCGTCTTCTCCGGCTTCATCTTCGAAACCGACGACCTGGTCGCGATGATGGGATTCGGCCTCGCCTCCGCCGTCCTCTTCGACGCCTTCGTGGTCCGGATGGCGATCGTGCCCGCCGTGCACTCCCTGCTCGGCGACACCGCCTGGTGGCTGCCGAAGTGGCTCGACCGGCTGCTGCCGAACGTGGACGTCGAGGGCGAGAAGCTCCAGCAGCGGCTGCGCTCCGGCTCTCCGGAGGGCCCGCGGACCGGCCAGGAGTCCGAGCCGGACCTCGTGCACTGAGGCACGGCGCGGTAGGGCGGCCGCGGCCCGGCGCAACCCGAACCGGGTGGGGGTGGGCCGCGGTCCCTCCGACGGGCTTTCGGCGGCCCCGCGGGGCGGGGCCGCTCCGGTGTCGTCAGCCGATGACGGTCCAGGTGTCGCCGCCGGCCAGCAGTGCGCCCAGGTCGCCCTTGCCGTGCTGCTCGATCGCGGTGTCGAGCTGGTCGGCC
>NZ_JBEZWO010000022.1:0-106789 GCF_040637515.1 Streptomyces sp. NPDC029041
ATCATGTGCGCCGGATCCAGCCACGCACCACCATCGGCATCAGCATTCAGAGGATATTCGAAGTAGAACCGCATGACCGGACAGTATCAAGCAACCTGATACAGGGCAACGGTTCGTCGTAGAGAAAAACACCTCTGCTTGTGGCAGCCAGAAAGAGGACCACACGCGCGTCGTGAACACACTGACGCTCCGTCGGCGCAGGTTCATCGGATCGATGGTGGCTGCCATAAAAGCCTCCCCCACTCGAAGGAGACCGGCGCCGTCGCATGCGAATTAGCGCCTCAGTGACGCCCGCGCTCACGCCGCCACCAGTAACTCATCGGCTTACCGGGCCGCTCGCGACCGCGCCGCCCTCAAACGGCCGCCGCAAGGGCCCGGTGCACGGACGGCTACTCTTGCACGCCTTGCCAGGAACCGACGATCTGAAGAGCGGTCCTGGTGGCAGTCGCGTCCGCCTCGGGCGCGAAGTCGGCCGTCAGCACCAGTGCCGTGCGCGCCAGATGCCGGGCCAACTGCTTGGCTGCGGCCGCCGGTTGTCTCGCGATGATCGCCTCGGCGATCATGTCGTGCTCGGCGTTCACGGATGCCCATACCCGAGGTCGCGAGGACAGCACGGAGACGCGCCGGTACCGTTCGGCGCGATCCGCGAGGCTCGCGATCAACTGCACCTGCGACGGGCTCGTGAGCGCAACGATCCGGCGATGAAACTCGGCATGGACGACATCCCAGGCCGGCAGGTCGTCGTTCTCGACGGCCTCGGCGAGCCGGGCCACGTTGTCCGCCAAGGCCTCGTGGTCCGTACTCGTCATGCGTTGGGTCGTCAGAGCGACCGCCACGGATTCCAGCATCACCCGGCTGCTGTAGACGGCGTCCAGGTCCTGGACATCGAGCGGTGGGACGCGCGCACGGCGGTTCCGCTCGGTGATCAGCAGCCCCTCCGCCTCCAACAACCGAATGGCCTCCCGGACGGGCGTGGTACTGACGCCCAGCTGACGGGCGATCGCCACCTGCGACAGTACCGAGCCGGGGGGAAGTGCGCCATTGAGCACCATCATGCGGAGCCGGTCCCCGACGTCCGACGTCGCCGCCCTGTCGGTGGCCCCTTTCGACGCCGGCCCCCCGGACGCCACGTCACGATGCGCGGTCCGCTCGGCCGCGTCACCGACTCCGCCCTCTGCCGCACTCATTCAACCCGTCCCGTCACGTCGTTTCGCCGCCCCGTGGTGGAGGCACCTGTCGGCACCCGCCGCTGCTCACGACGAGGGAGCGAGAGGCAGGCGATCGATGAACACCTGCAGACTGCTGATGACATGCGCATCGTGCCGGATGACCGCCATGGTGGGCATGACCTCGACCCGGCCGTCCGGGAAGGTGAACCGCGCTTCGAACTGGATCATCACGTGGCCGTGGGCGTCCCAGACGTGGCGGAAGGTGTGCTGCATCGCGTACCTGTCGTGCCCGGCGCGCAGGGCCTTGAGCACCGCGGCCTTGCCATGAACAGAGGGAAGCGCGCCGAAGGTCAGTGTCACGTCGTCGGCGAAGTGCTTGCCGTAGCCCTCAAGATCGGCAGCGTCAACCAAGGCGTAGTGGTCGACGAGCCAGCCAGGGACCTCCGGGCGAAGGGTGAGGGACTCGGCGACATCGGGGGTGAAGACCATGGATTCTCCCAGTGTGCAGGGCTCCGACTCGACTGCTCTGCCGCGCTCTTGGCATTTCCGCAGCATCGAAGCTCCCCAACAAGTCTATAGAACCCAGTCTCGCATGACATCAACTTTTTGGCCATGCATGCTTGTTTGTGGTGCTGCGCCTTGTGCGTCCCACCGGACTCTATAGACTCTATGCCTCGAGAGACTGTACGTGTCGACCCCATGGCGGGTGGGTCGACAAGGCGCTCCGCAGAAAGGGGCTCAGACGGTGAACCCGGTGAAGCAGTCATGAAGGCGCTGGTCATCCGATCCTTCGGCGGGCCGGAGGTACTCGAGTACCGCGACTGGCCGGACCCGGAGGTCGGACCGCATGACGTGCTGATCGCCGTACGGGCGGTCAGCGTCGGCCGGACGCTCGACGTCGAGGTTCGCCAGCGGGGTGCCGACTTCGCGGTCACCCTGCCTCGTGTGCTGGGCTCCGACCCGGCCGGCGTGGTGGCGGCAGTCGGCAGCGAGGTCACGGCCTTCTCGGTCGGCGACCGAGTCGCCGCCACCAGCACGCTTTTCTGCGGCAAGTGCGAGATGTGTCTCGCCGGCCAAACCAACGCGTGCGACCATCACCGGGTGCTCGGTGTGCACACCGACGGTGGCGCAGCGCAGTTGTGTGCCGTCCCTGAGACCAGTGTCGTGGGCATCCCGGACCATATCGGTTTCGATCAGGCCGCAGCGATGGCCGTGAACTACCCGATGGCATGGAACCTGCTCACCCAGGCGGGCCGACTGCGCCCCGGCGACACCGTCCTGGTGATGGCTGCCGGAGGCGGACTCGGCATCGCCGGCATCCACATCGCGTCGGCACTGGGCGCCCGCGTCATCGCCGCGGCCGGCTCGCCCCGGAAACTGCAGCTGTGCCGGGAGCTGTTGCCCGTGTCCGAGACCGTCGACTACTCCCGTCCCGGTTGGGCCGACGAGGTCGTCGCGCATACCCGCGACGGCCGCGGCGTCGACATCGTCTTCGAGAACATCTCCTCACCCGAGTTGTTCGGCGACGCCCTGGGCACGCTCCGACCCTACGGCCGACTCGTCACTTGTGGCGCGCACGGGGGCGGCGTGGTCGGACTCGACATCCGGCTGCTGTATCGACGCCACCTCTCGATCCTCGGCGATCGGGGCGCGACCGCGCAGATGACTCGGGACGTGTGGCAGGCGGTCTCCGACCGACGCATCGAACCGGCTGCCGTGCTCCACCGCTACCCGCTCTCCCAGGCCGCGGCGGCTCACGCCGCGGCAGTGAGCAGGGACACTTTCGGTCGGGTGATCCTGGAGGTCGAGCAGTAAGCCGACGTCAGGCCACGGCAGTGTGCAGACGGCGCGGCTCGGATACCGCCGTTTCGGCGCCATCGATCAGATGTCAGTCCCGTCGCGCGAGCCTGACCGCGTCGAGGGGCGAGGCAGGCTGAGAACGACAGATGACGACCTTGTGCAGCGCTGCCAACGAACGACGGGGTAGTGCCAGCCAACCGAGCGACGCCCTTGACAGGAACGTACAGGCGCCCTCTTCTCGGAAGTCCGGCCGACAGTTCTTCCAGGACTCACCCAGCTCGGTGGCCTCGTGTCCGTGGCCGACCGTCACTGCCGGCGTGCAACCGACGATGAATCATCACGCCTGGGCCGCGGTGCTTGAGTCAGCGATGCCCTGGTCGAGCACGTGCCTCGTTGAACTTCACGCCGAACTGCACCCGGTGGCCGGGCAGCTGCTTGTCGTACCGCTTCCGCCGGACGTACGTCTTCGGGCCTTTTACCCCCCGAAGTACGGCCAGGACATTGCCACTTTCCCGGTGACCTCTTCTACGTGGCGGATGACGGCCAGGCGCCGCTTGAACTCACGGTCAAGCGGCGGGGTGGTGGAGGGGCGGCATCCGGATCTCCGCAGCGATCGGAGACCCAGGTGTCAACGGTGTACGTCGGTTTCAGTGGCCGAAACGAAGCCTCCGGACGTGCCGATGGGTGATCAGGCAGACAGCGAGTCCGAGGAAGGCCTCATGAATGTCGTCGCGTCCTTCCCACCGGATCCACAGGCGCCGGAAGCCGTGCCGCCGGCCAGCGACACTGCGAGCGGGATGCCCTGGCCGTCGGTGACGATGTGGTGCTTGCTGCCCGGCCGTGCGCGGTCGACCGGCTGGGCCCGTTCTTGGGCCCCTGCGGGCGGCCCGGACGTGGGAGGAGTCGATCACCGCCCGCGAACAGTCCAGCCGGTTCTTCAACCGCACCTTGTTCAGCAGGAGCTGGTGCAGCTGGTCCCAGACGCCTGCCTCGTTCCAGGCCGCGAGGCGTCGCCAGCAGGTCATTCCTGACCCGAAGCCGAGCTTTTGGGGCAGGTACTCCCACTGGATGCCGGTGTGCAGCACGAACATGATCCCGCACAAGGCCTGTCGGTCGGGCACCCGCGGCCGTCCCTCGACCAGCTTCGGCGGCGGCTCGGGGAGCAACGGCTCGATCGGTGACCACAGTTCGTCCGGCACGATCCAACAGAAGCGGTTTGATCACGTGACTATCGGCTTGATCGCTCGTTAGCCAGTTGGACCGACACCAGCAGATCGCGCATGGTGCCCAGGCCAACGAGTGCGTGCCCCAGGTCCACGGGCGAACTCAACCGACGGCGCTCACATGTTCGCGCTCGATCCGGTTGCGCAAGGTCCCGATGCCCTCGACCTCGGCCGCCATCTCGTCTCCGGGCTGCAGGTAACGGGAGTTCTTGTCACCCGCGCCCACCCCTGCCGGTGTCCCGGTCGCGATGACGTCACCCGGGAGAAGTTCCACGACGCGGCTGAGGAACGCGATCTGCGCCTTGAGATCGAAGATCATCTCGGCCGTGGAGGAGTTCTGCTTGACCACGTCATTGACGCGAAGGGTCATTCTCAGGGCGCCAGGGTCCGCGCAGAACTGCGACGGCACCAGCCACGGTCCCATCGGGCACGTCGTTGCCCACCCCTTCTGGCTGAACCAGTCGAAGGTCATAGGGGGCTCGGGTGCTGGCTCGCGCTTGAACCGGTCGCGTGCGGACACGTCGTTGATCACGGTGTAGCCCGCCACACAGTCCAGCGCGCTCTCCTCGGACATGTTGCGCGCCGGCGTACCGATGATCGCGGCGAGCTCGACCTCCCAGTCCAGCCGATCGATACCGTTGGGCAGTACGACCGCGCTGTCCGGGCCCACGACGGTCGAGGTCGGCTTCAGGAAGAAGAAGGGTCCCTGGACCGGAGGCGTGATCGGGGCGTCACGAGGGAGCCCACGCATCTCGCGGGCATGGTCGGCGTAGTTCGCGCCGGCCATGTAGAGGTTGCGGGGCTCCGGAAGCGGCGCCGCGAACCGCACTTCCGCCACCGGGACACCCCGTCCCAGACGTCCGCTGGAGATCGCACTCTCGATCTGCTCCGTCCAGCCCTGCCAGTCGTCCAGCACGGCCCTCATCGAGGGGCCGCCCGGAAGTTCGTACACGGTGTCGTCGTGGACGATCACCGACACCGGATCGCCTTCCGACTCGATACTGGCCAGCACATAGCGAGGGGTGGTCATGGGGCGCCTCCGTTGAACATGATTGCGGGCTTGGTGCATGGAGTGGGGATCGGGCATGCTGCTCCGGATGCCCGTGAGTCCGACAGTCGCCGAGGAGCACGTGGCGGCGAGACGCGCGTGACGGATCCCGGCGCGGTGACGCGCCCGCAGACCCAGCCGTTCACCCCTCGGCGCTTTCAAGCTCGGCGGAGTCCTCGAGGTACTGGACCAGCACCTCGTCCTTCGCGTCCTCGGCGGTCCCTGTCCACACCACACGACCCTGGCGAAGGATCACAGCCGAGTCCCCCAGCTCCAGGGCGCGGTGCACGAACTGCTCGATGAGAACGACGGTCGTGCCGTCGTTGCGACTCTTGTCCAGGACGTCGAAGACGAGGTCGACCATCTTCGGGCTGAGGCCCAGTGACAACTCGTCGGCTATGAGGAGCTGCGGACGCACGGCCAGCGAGCGACCGAGAGCGAGCATCTGCTGCTCGCCGCCCGACATCGACCCCGCCAGCTGGGTGCGCCGTTCCGCCAACCGCGGAAAGAGGTCGAAGCAGTAAGCGATCGCTTCCTGCCGGTCGGCCTTGGTCGGCAACCAGCGAACCCCCATCCGGAGGTTGTCGATGACGGAGAGGTCCCAGAAGACACCCCGTTCCTCGGGCAGATAGGCCAGACCACGACGCCGTCGCACATGGGCAGGGAGCTTGGTGATGTCCTGTCCGGCGTAGTGAATGGAGCCGGCCGATGCCGGGACTACCCCCGAGATCGCTCGCGCCAGCGAGCTCTTCCCCGCACCGTTGGCACCCAGCAGAGCGACGAAGCCGCCCTGCTCCACCTCGATAGAAATGTCGTCGAGCGCCGTCGCCACACCGTAGCGAACGCCCAGCCCCGCTACCCGCAGCAGGGGCGATTGCGAGACGGTCATCAGAACGCACCCCCCTCAGCCGCTTCGGCGTGCCCGAAGTACGCGGCGTGAACAGCTTCACTGTGGCGAATCTCCTCCGGTGGTCCGGCGGCGATCCCGACTCCGAAGTCCAGGACATGGATCCGTTGGCACAGGTCCAGGACCATGCCGACGTTGTGCTCGACGAGCAGCAGCCCGATGTCGCGCTCCCCGGACAACATCGTGAGCATCCGCGAGAACTGCGCCGTCTCCGTCGGGTCCAGGCCCGAGCTGGGTTCATCCAGCAAGATGGCCTTGGGCGCCATGACGATCGCACGCGCCATCTCGACGCGTCGCGCGTGGCCGAGGGGCAGTCCGGCCGCCCGTGCGTGCTCCACCGACTTCAGGCCGACCAGCGTGATGGCCTCGCTGACCGCCCGCTCCTCCTCAGCGCCGGCTGCTCGGCTACGAGCGGGCAGCAAGAGGTCACGCCACAACCTCGAACGCGCATGGCGCATCCGGTAGGCCAGGGTGATGTTCTCCCGGACCGTCAGCGACACGAACATCTCCGGACGCTGGAACGTGCGGCCGATACCCAGGCGGGCGCGCGTCTGGACCGACGAGTCGGTGATGTCGGCGCCCTCCAGGAGGATCTGACCGGCATCGGGCCGCACGAGCCCGGAAATCACGTTGAACAAGGTGGATTTGCCGGCGCCGTTGGGTCCTACCAGCCCGACGATGCTTCCCCGCGGCACGGAGATGCTGATGTCGGACAGGGCGACCAGGCCACCGAATCGTACGGTGACGTTCTGCGCACTGATCAGATCCTGACGACCCGACCCATTGTCCGGCGTACTGTGAGGGATCGCCGTAACGCTGTCGCCGTCGGATGCGGCGGACTTCTCTCGATCGGTCACGGTCACCTGCTCGCCTCCTTGGCCGGAATGCGTACGTCCGGATCGACGACGCCACTCACCACAGGCTCGTGACGCTCAACCTTCGATGCGATCCGTCGCCCGAGGTCTCGGAGCTGCCTGGCGTTCTGCACTATGACGCCCTCGGGGTTGCGCGCCACGAGGACGGCCGCGACTCCGAAGAGCACCGTCGGGATCTGCACCACGGACGGCGGGAAGTAGATCGCGAAGACCGCGGGCATGATCGCGAATGTGACACCGCCCACCGCGGCGGCGACGAGTGACCTCAGCCCCAGGCTGACGATCACAGCCACCCAGGTCAGTCCGATGGTCGTGACGAACTGCACGGGATTCGCCACGCCCTCGCCCAGGGCGATCATCCCGCCGGAGATGCCGGCGACGAAGGCTCCGGACCCCATCGCCAAGGCCTTCATGGTGACGACGCTGATGCCGAGCGAGAGTGAGCCCACCTCGCTCGAGCGGACGGCTCCGAGCGCCAGTCCGGCCGTGGAGCGGCGGAGGTTGCGCACCAGCAGTGCGAGTCCCACGAACACCAGGAGCGCGAGATAGAGAAACGCCCTGTCGTCGAGCAGGAAGCCCGGCCTCGGCGCGACCACGCCCGCCTGGTAGTTGGAGAACACGTTCTGGGTGAAGACGAGGTTGTCGACGAGGACACCGAACATCAAGGTGACCAACACGATGTACAGGTCACCGAGGCGTGCCGTCACCAGGGCCAGGACGATGCCGATGGGGACAGCGATGATCCCGCCGCACAGGACTGCCAGGAGGATCGGCCAGTGGTAGTTGGTGGCCAGTTGAGCGGTGGTCACGGCGCCGACACCGGCCAGCGTGATCTGTGAGAGCGAGAGGATTCCGCCCTCGCCGGTGACCACGGTGTAGGAGAGGAGTGCGGTGGACAGGGCGAGGCCGGCTGCGATCAGGCCGATCCAGTACGGATCGAGCACGAGGGAACAGACGACGACGAGCGCGACGACGGCCCACAGCCCGCGGGTGTCCAACGGTACGAAGGCCAGAGGCTTGCGCAGGGCCGCGCTCCGGGTGGACGTAGTGGATGACGCCTCCGATCCGCGTGCGTTCTGGGGCTCGCCGTCCCCTGCTACCGGCATCTGTGCGTTGGCGGGCAGTTCCTGGACGGCGATGGCCCGGTCGAACGGCCCGCCCATCGTGCCCGACTCCCGGGCCTGCCCCCGGCTCATGTGGTAGATCAGTGCGACCAGCGCGACCGCGAACGGAATGCTGTCGGCCGTCGCCGTCGCCCACAGACCGTCGGAGGGGAGATACGCCTGCACGACACTGGCGATCACACCCAGCAGGATGCCGACCGCGGCGGCGATGCCGATGGACTGGAGTCGAGCGGCGACGACCGCCGCGAACGCCGCGGCCATCAGCAGGGTGAACCCGGATGCCGCCGGGCCGATGACGGGCGCAACCAGCACTCCGCTGACACCCGCGAGGACGGTGGTGACCACCCACACCCCGATCGACGTCATCCTCGGGTTCGTTCCGGACGCGCTCGTGAGGGCCTCGGAACTGACGATCGCCCGCAGCACCAGGCCCGAGTCGGTGAAGCGGAGCAGGGCCCAACCACCGACCGTGATGACCAGCACGGCGCCGAGCACGATCGCCTGGTTGAGCGTGACGGCCGCGCCGAACACCTTGTAGACCGCGACGGGAGTCGGTGCCAGGCCCGGCGCCAGTCCGACGGGTTCGTCACCGAACAGCACGGCCGCCAGCGCGGTGAGCGCCACCGACAGTCCGATCGTGCAGGCGATCTTGACGATGGTCTGGCACCGCTGGAGGATCCGGAACACGACCGCCCACAGGAACAGTCCCAGCAGCGGGCTGACGACCGCCAGACAGAGCACCGCCGACGGGACGATGCCCCAGCCGTGCACGACGTGGAGGTAGTAGTAGAGCCGGGCGATGAAGTACGCCTCGGCACCGTACGCGAAGTTCAGGATCCCCGACGACCTGTAAGTGATCACGCTGGTCGACGCGGCAATCGCGTAGATTCCGCCGGTCACCAAGCCGGCAATGATGTACTCAATCATTGTTCACACGTCATCCGTTGATCGTTTCCGCCGAGTCTTCAAGTCAGGTGAGAGGACATCGGATCCACGACCCACTGCTGTGCCCACTGCGTGGATCCGATGCCGGGCGCGCTAGTCGCCGGACGATGACACGCACACGGGCTTGTCGGACAGCATCCGGTACTGCCCCTTCTCGACCTTGAGCGCGTATCCGCAGTTTCCGGTCGACACCAGCTCGTAGGTTCCCTGCTTGTCGACGGCCAGGTCGACCGGCCCGGCGTTCAGGCCACCCGCGGTGTAGTCCTTGGTCGCGTGCAGCTTGTCCAGCATGTTGGCGCGCGTCAGGTCCTTGCCGGCGGCGAGCAGGCCCGTGATCGTCGCATCGGCTCCGACCCACCCGGTGTAGGCCGCCAGACCAGGCGTGCCGATCGAGGGCGCGTACTTCTTGATCGCTGCGGCGAAGGTCTTGGTCGCCGGGGTGTTGAGGAGCACCGGAGCCCAGGGGAAGGTGGTGACCTGACCCTCCAGCGCCGCTCGGTTGTTGGCGTCGGAGAGAAACGCCGGGTTGTAACCCGCGGGGCTGAAGTTGACGGTCTTCACGCCCTGAGCCTTGAGCGCAGCGAAGAGCTTGGGATAGTCGGCGAGGGTCGCGGACACACCATCGGCGCCGGAGCGTTGGATGGAGACGGCGACCGAACTGAGCGCGGTAGCGGGCACCGTCTGCGATTCATTGACGTACACCACCTTGATGCCCAGAGCCTTGGCGGCTTTCGCAATGGCCTTCTCGGTCGCGATACCGGGCCCCTGACCCGCGGCGGCAACCGTCGCGAGCTTGGTGACGCCCGCTTCCTTCAGCACCTTGGCGTGGTAGGCGGCCGGCGCGTCGACCTTCTCGGCTCCGTTGGCGGCGATCATGTTGGTCGTCGAGCGCTCGGCCCACTCATAACCGTCACACGGGAACCCGGTGACCACGGGGACCTTCTGCTGGGCCAGGTAAGGGGCCGCGCTGGAGAACACGCAGCTGCCCTGGATGACGCTGAAGACACGGTCGCGGGTGACCAGGGTCTTGACGCCGGTCAGGACGTTGGTCGGTGAGGACTGGGTGTCCTGGACCTTGAGCACGATCTTTCGCCCGTTGATGCCACCCTTGGCGTTCTGGAGGTCGACGCGTGCCTGGGCGGCTTTGACACCGTCTCCGTTCAGGGCAGCGAGCGGACCCGAGTTGTCGCCGATGTATCCCACCGTGATGGTCTTCTCCGCCACCCCCGGGTCACCGCCGGCCGCGCTCGACCCGTTCGGCGCGCAGGCCGCGAGGGTGAACAGCGTGCCTACCGCCGTAACACCGGCGACGGCTCGAAACCGGGGTCTACGTTGTATGGCAACAAGGTTGATAGACATCATTGTCTCTCCAACGGGTAGCGCTTGCTAAGGAAGCCTTGGACGAACCGGCCCGGCGGGCCCCGAGATCCCGGCACTCAAGATCATGTTCGCGCTTGCCGGATACCACTCGTGAATGTCAGGGATCAGAAAACCTGGCGAGGGCATACCAATCAGAATGCACCTCTGGCCCGATCGCCAGGCAGGTGGTCGGATCGACCGCGAAACCGCCATCCCGAGAGGGAACGGCTTCACATCGCAGTCGGCCTCTCGGCACGATCGCCATCACGTGTCCGCCAGGATCGCGGATCGCAACCGATGGCGAAACTCTATGGACTTTGGGTTGGGGGGTCAATAGTGCGTGCGGAACCTTTGGTTATCCAGACCGGACCCGATACCGCGGAAAGGATGACGCCGACAGGGATCATTCTGTGGGAGCACTGAACGCGGCGCGCAGTGCTTCCGCGGTGCACACGATGACGTCCAGGGCGTCGGGAAAGGATCCGGGAAGGTGGAAGAATCCGTGGACTTGGCCGGCGTAATGGCTGACCGCCACCTGCACGC
Organism: Streptomyces sp. NPDC029041; assembly: GCF_040637515.1. Taxonomy (NCBI): domain Bacteria; kingdom Bacillati; phylum Actinomycetota; class Actinomycetes; order Kitasatosporales; family Streptomycetaceae; genus Streptomyces; species Streptomyces sp. NPDC029041. The sequence continues at coordinate 10,994 of NZ_JBEZWO010000022.1, forward strand.
CGTCGCTTTCCAGACGGGCAACATAGTCGAAGCCCTCCTGACGCAGTATGTCGTGCTCCGCGAGAACGACGAGCGCCGGAGCCACTCCTCTTAGCGACCGGGCCCGTAACGGAGAAGCGTACGGCTGGTACCGGTGTCCCACTTCCGGTACGTAGGACTCCCAGATGTGCTGGATCAGTTCCGCGGTCGTTCGACCGAAGTCAACAACGCCGGCGAAGCGTCGATAGCGTTTCGCGAAGGCGGCGTAGCTCGGCGACTCGGGACGATAGTCGAGCACTGGGTAGATCAGAATGTGCAGTGCCAGGGCGACATCATGATCGCGTGCCCTGAGAGCCGTGGCCGCCGCCAGGTTGCCGCCGGCGCTGTCGCCTCCGACCGCCACGTTGTCGAACCTTGCTGTCGCCCAGTTCAGAGCCGTCCAGCAGTCATCCAGGCCCGCCGGGTAGGGATGCTCGGGTGCGAGACGGTAGTTCACGGACAGCACCGAACAACCCGCACGGTTGACGAGTGCACGCATAGCCGTGTCGTAGACGTCGGCGTCGCCGGCCATCCAGCCTCCGCCGTGCATCCACACCAGGACATCACGCGACGTGTCGTCCGCGTGATACAACCGCGCCGTGAAGTGATCGATGTCGATCTCCTCGACCGCGTGGACCGGTTCCGGAGGACCGGCGAGTTCCTTTGCCTCCGCTCGCATCAGGAGCCGCGCGGTTCGAGGATCATCCTGTTCGGGCTCGATGCCGTCACCACGGTACTGACGAGTCCATTCGAAATAACGTGTCGCCTGGCTGTTCGGCAGCGGCTCCCCCGGTGCGGGAATTCCGCGCATGTGAAGCCCCTTCGATCGAAATTCCGTCAGGGGGTGCGTTCGACGCGCGAAAAGGGAATCCGTGCCTGCGCGAGATACACGTAGTTTCCGACAGCCACGTGCTGGGAGGCGGCGTTGATGTCGCGGAAGAGCCGTTCGGCCTCGTTGGGCACGTACAGTGCCTGCGCACCGGAGTACCGGAACAGTGCTGCGCAGATGTCGGCGGCGACTTCGGTGACGAGGCAGGCGCTGGTCTGCGCCGTCGTCGCGACCACCGCCGGGTCCAGCTGGGCGCCGGATTCGAGGTCGCCGAGGATGCCGTCGTGCAGGGTCGCCACCCATGTCCCTGCCGCGGCCAGGCGAGCGCCGAGCCGGCCGATCTCGCCGAGTACGTCGTCGCGGCTCGACAGGTTCGGGTGGCCCGTCTCCGGATGGGTCGCCTTCTGCAACAGGGCCAGCGCGCGACGGCCCAGTCCGTAGGCGATTCCGGCATGCTCGTATGTCACGCCCGACAGCCGCGGCATCGCGAAGAGCGCACCACCTCGCTTGCGGCTCGTGGGGTCGTCCGGGCGGCGCACGAAGGTGCGGCGGTGCGGGACGAAGTAGTCCTCCAGCCTGAAGTCACAGCTGCCGGTACCACGCAGCCCGACCACGTGCCAGGTGTCCTCGATGGTCACGTCGGCGGTGGGAACCGCGAAGCTGACGACTTCGCGTTCCGGGGTGGCGGCGACCGCGTTGACCTGGAGCCAGTCGGAGTGTCGGATTCCGCTGGCGAACCGCCAGCGGCCGCTGATGCGGTGGCCGCCGTCGACCGGAGTCGCCGTTCCGGTCGGGGCGGCGACGCCGGCGGCCTTCGGCACGGTCGAACCGCCGAAAACCTCGGCGCATCCCTCATCGCTCAGGTATGCGCCCAGCAACGCGGCACCGGTATTGCCGACCATGGTGCACCACGCTGCCGACGAGCTGATCTCGGCCAGCGCCGCGAGCACATGGAACTCCACCGAGGGGAGCGCTTCGAAGCCGCCGAGCTCCCGGGGGACCTTCAGGGAAAACAGCTCGGACTTCGCGAGAGCCGCCACCGCCTCCGCCGGCAGCGTCCGCTCCAGCTCTCCGTCCTGGACACAACCTTCGAGGACCAGGCGCACCTGGCTCACCCGCTCGAGGAGCTCGCCGAGCGACACTTCACGGCTCTGCTGCGTCTTCAACTTCCTCATCCCGATCTCACTGTCGTAGCTCACTGGCCGTTGGCACTCTCAGCGGTGTTGACCGCCCGGGGCAGTCCGAGCAACGCGGCCGCAGTGTGATCGAGAACGGCGGACTTCTCCGCCTCGCTCAGGAAGGGCGCCGACCGGACGTAGGACACGGCTCCCTCGGAGGTGATCGTGGGGCGTCCGAAGTCGCTTCCCAGCACGAGGCGCGAGGCCCCGAACCGGTCCGCAGCCGCTTCGAGTACGCCGGGCTCTTCGAGAATGCTGGTGTCGTAGTAAAGCTTTCTGAGGTGCACGCCCACCCCACCGAGAGCCTCGGCGATCTCGGGATTGCTCTGGCGCAGCCCGTGCTCGTACCGCTCCAGCAGCTGCGGCAACGCCCCGCCGGTCATTGCCGCGATGATGCGCACATTCGGGTAACGGGTGGTGTGACCGGCGATGACAAGCCTGGCGAGGGTCACCGCCAGTTCGGCCGGGGCGCCGAAATCCGGCGCGAGATGGTATTCCTGGCTCCCGATGAGCACCTGGTCCTCCGTGCCCGGGTGGAGGAACACCACGGCGTGACGGCGGTCGAGTTCGGCCCAGACCTCGTCGAAATGCGGGTCGTCAATGGGCCGTCCGTCGGCGGAGCAACCGAGGTTGATACCCGTGCAGTGCAGCACGTCGAGGCAGCGCGCGAGCTCTGCGAGGGATTCTTCGACATGCGGCAGAGGAAGACACGCGAACAAACCGAAACGATCGGGGTGCCGCTGCACCAGGGAATTGTGCATGTCGTTGGTCAGGTGCGCGGCTTTGGCAGCGGTGACCGCTTCGGAGAAATACGGCTGATACGCGCCGATGCTCAGCATCTGCATGTCGACGCCCGCCGCGTCCATGTCCGCAAGCCGCGCCACCACGTGCTCATGGTCTGGAATGACACCGACGAGTGGTCGGATCTGGGAACGGAGAATCCGGTAGGCCGTAATCTTCTCGAACGCCCCGAGATCCTCCATCGCTCGGAGGTAGTCGGGAGTCCGATAGTGGGTATGGACGTCGATCCGCACGACTACTGGCTCCTTAGATTGGCCTTGCGTGTCTTATGGACGATGGAACCGGCACAAGAATGGTGGGCTCCGGCACATCAGGATGGTGTGAGTGCGCGCTCAGTACATCGCAAGCCCGGACGGGCGTTCCAGACCGAGGCGGGTCCGCCCCCAGTGCTGGAAGTTCTGCTCGGGACTGAGACTGACGTGGCTCGCCGCCAGGTGCAGGTCCCGCCACACCCGCTGGATCGACTGGTCGACGGCAAAGCCGCTGGAACCGCTCATCCCCATGAGCAGGTCGACGGAGGCCAGAACCAGTTGCGCGGCGCGGGAGTAGTCGCGGGTGCACCGGGCGCGCAGTTCGAGGCTGATCTCCGCGCCGGATCCGGAGAGTTCCAGTGCGCGCCGGATCAGCAGCTCCGCCGCATCGAGATTCGAGGCCGCCTGCGCCAGCTTGAACTGCCCGCCTGCGAAATCCGCCACCCGGCCGCCCTGCGCGGACGCGCGCCGCGCCGTCGAGTTCAGGTACCGGTCCAGCGCGCCCTGGGCGGCCCCGAGTATGGGCGCCGCGAAGGTGGCCGGCGCATAGGTCACCCACGGGGTGCGGTAGTACGACGGCGCATGGAGCTCGCCGCCCGGCGCCTTGCCCTCGCGGATGTCGGACAGCTTCAGCGCACGAGCCGTGGGGACGAAAGTGTCCTCCACGACGATCGTGTCGCTGCCGGTCCCCCGCATGCCGACGGTGTCCCAGGTCTGTTCGACCGTGTAGTCGGAGGCGGGGACCAGGAAGAAGGTGTGCTCCGGCGGGTGCGTGCCGGGGAGCATCCCGGCGACGATGGACCAGTCGGCGTGGTTGACGCCGCTCGCCCAGGCGGTCCGGCCGGACAGCCGGTAACCGCCGTCGGCCTCGGTCACCGCGATCACGGGTGCGATGGCGGTGGCGATGGCCACGTCCGGGCCGTTCGCCCACACTTCCTTCTGTGCCGCCTCGGGAAACTGGGCGACGTAGTGCGGGTGGTGGACGAGCAGGCTCGCGCACCAGCCGTGCGAGGCGTCGACGGCCGAGATCTCCCGCACGAGGTCCAGCCAGGTGGTCAGGGGCAGTTCGTATCCGCCGAACCTGCGGGGGGCCAGCACCCGAGCCAGGCCGGCATCGATCATCGCCCTCGCCGAACTCGCGGGAAGCCTGCGATCGGCTTCCGCCTGGTCGACGTTGCTGCTCAGCGTCGGCAGGATCGCACGGACCTGCTTGAGGACGTCGTCCGCGGCGGCCGCGGTCGGCGGCACTGCTGTGGTTGTCATTGTTGGCTCTTCCGTGAGGGGCTCACCGACAAAAGCAAAGCTGAGATACTAGTATCTGTCAGAACCAGGCGTGCGGCAACCCATGCCAGACCACCGGGGCGTCCGCGTCTGCTCCCAGTTCGCGGTAGCGGCCGCCGTGGAAAATCAGCGGCTCTCCCTGCTGCTCGTCGGCGAACTCCATCACCTCGCCGACGTAGAGCAGATGGTCGCCCGCCGGGTGTATCGCCACGATGCGGGCCGCGATGCGAGTGATCGCGTCGGCCACGACCGGAACACCGGCGAGTTCGACGAAGTCGGCGGGCGGCTCGGCCGCACGGCGACCCGCGAAGTGGTCGGAGGCCAGCCTGTGCTCGCGGGAGAGCACGCTCACTCCATAGGTCCCGCTGCGTTGGAGCAGCGCCCGGATGCGGGCCTCCTCGCGCACGGAGACCAGCACCAGGCGCGGACTGAGCGACACCGACATGAAGCCGTTGGCGGTCATGCCGTGCACCTCACCGTCGACCGCCACCGACACGATCGTGACCCCGGTCGCGAACCGGCCCATCGCGTTGCGGAACTTCCGGTCTGCGTCCACTCCGCTCCCAGGCATCTCGTTCCACCTACCTTCCACTGCGGTATTGTTCTAGTATCTCAGTTGTTCCTACCCTTCACCAAGCAAACCGTCAAGCTGTTCGCCCCACCTCCGACCACAGTGGACACCCCCAATGACTCTCCTGCAGCCCTCCACTCCCCGCGTCTCGAAGGCCGACCTGGTCTTCGAGGAACTGCGTCGACAACTGCTCGCCGGAGAGCGGAAGGCCGGCGAAGTCCTGTCCACCTACACCCTGGCCGAGGAATTCGGGGTCAGCAGGCGCCCCGTGATGGACGCCGTGGCCCGCCTCCAGGGTGCCGGCTTCCTCGAGGTCGTCAGCCAGGTCGGCTGCCGGGTCATCGTCCCCAGCGTCCGAGACGTCCACAACCACATCGACATCATGATCGCCCTCAACGCCTTCGCCGCGAAGGTGGCCGCCGAACGGATCACGCCCGCCGGCCTGGACCGGCTGCAGGACATCTGCGATGAACTTGACACGCACGTCGCCAACGCCGACCTTCAAGCGTTCGACCGCGTGAACGTCACCTTCCACCGTGCCGTCGTCGCGGCGGCCGAGAACCCGCGTCTTGAGGTGCTGACGGAACAGGCCTGGGACCTCGCCGTCTTCTTCCGCTACCCGCGGCCGCTGGACATGCTTCCCCAGCTGCAGCAAGAGCACCGGGACATCCTGGCCGCCATCCGGACCGGTGACGGGGAGGCGGCCTATCGATTCGCCGAGTGCCACCAGACGCACTCCAAGGAATGGGCCGGCGACCCGGACAAGGAACGCTGATGCGCCGATGGTGTCGGTTGTACGCATCCGGGCGTCTCAGCTCGTTACGCCGTGTCTGCCTTCCCCGGCTCGCCGCCGGGCTCCGCGCCGACGCATGCACTGCACACGACTGAAGCGGGCCGGGTGACTCGCGCGGGGTCGGATTCACCAATCCGAATCCCGCGAGTCACCCCCACTGCCGGAGCGTTCGAGAGCCGGGCAGGCCACTCCTCGGAGCCCTGAAGGCAAGACCTCGTAAGCCACCCGGCCCTCCGGGGCCATCCATCAACTCACGGAGAGTCCCATGTCCGACTCCGAGGCTGAGGCCGCAGCGCTGACGGCACGTTTCGTCGGCCTGCGGTTGTGGGCCTGCCACAGCAGCCCCGCACCAGGCTCCGATCCCGGCGACACCGGCCCGTACATGGTCGAGCACCTGCGCCACATCATCGGCTGGGAGCGCCGCGGCCTGCTGTTCGCCGGGGGCCCCTATCTCGATGACGACGGCCGGCCGGGCGACAGCGCCCTCTACCTCCTGCGAGCCGACTCCGAGGCGGCGGCCCACGCGCTGGCCGCCGAGGAACCGCTCCACAGACATGGACTACGCGTGTTCACCGTCCGTCCGTGGCAGCTCAATCAGGGTCGGTTCGCGGTGCACATCGACATCTCGCAGCAGACCGGCGGACTGGACGGGCCGCCCGCACCGCTGGACCTCGTAAGGAGCACCCCATGACCGAGAACCTGCTGACCCATCTGCGCCATGTCGACCTGGCCGTCCCGGATTACGACCGCCAGCTGGCGTTCTTCTCCGGCGACTGGGGCCTCACGCCGGTCGAGAAGGACTCCGGTATGTCGTTCCTGGCCGCCGAGGGCAGCCCGGAGCAGTACGTCATCCGGCTTCGCCGCGCCTCGGAAAAACGGCTCGACCTGGTGTCCTTCGGAGCCGCCTCCCCGGTGGCCGTCGACCAGTTGGCCCAGCGGCTCGCCTCCATGGGCGTCAAGCTGGTGTCAGAACCCGGCAAGCTGCAGACCCCGGGCGACGGCTACGGCTTCCGCTTCTTCGACTGCGACGGACGCACCGTCGAGGTCTCGGCCGACGTCGCCGCGCGCCGCCACCGCCGCATCGAGGAGCGCGAGTCGATCCCGGTCAGGCTCTCCCACGTCGTGCTCAACTCCGAGGAACCGGGCCGCACCCGGCTCTGGTACGAGAAGCACCTCGGATTCCGGCTCAGCGACAGCCTGTGTGTGCCCGGCGGCCCCGACATCATGCACTTCATGCGGATCAACCCGCAGCACCACAGTCTTGGGTTCGCCCGTGGACCTCACGTCTCACTCCATCACGTGTCCTTCGAGCTGCGCGGACTGGACGAGTTCATGCGCGGCACCGGTCGGCTGCTCCAGGCCGGACACCAGATGCTGTGGGGCCCCGGCCGGCACGTCGCCGGGGACAACGCCTACTCCTACTGGCGCGATCCGCACGGCAACGTCGTCGAGTACACGACCGAACTGGAGATCGTCGACGAGGACACCTGGCACCCCACCGTCTACGACTCCACCAACGGCGAGTCCGACGACCAATGGGGCACCGCGAACCCCATGGAGGAGCTGATGCAGGGCCAGGCCGTCAACGACCCCGACCGCGGACTGTTCGTGGCACCCCCGGTCTGACCGACTCCCACACCCTCACTCCGGCCACGCAGAACGACTTCGTCGTACGCCCGGACATGCCGCCCTCCGGCCCGACCCCCGCGGCCGTACTGCCGTATGCCATACCGCGTTCCGCGCGACTCCCGCCGACGTCCACACTGCGCTGGGCGAAGGGGAAAACATGACGCGCGCGGCACCCTCCTCCGCTACGACGTCGACACCTGAGCCAGAGCAACCGCGTGCCCCACGGCCCGGATCAGACAGTGGCGCAGGGCTCCGCCGGACACATCAAAGGGGACGGAGAGAGGCCCGCTCATGGGCTCCGGTGAACACCGCCCGCTTCGCCTCTCTCCACAGCCATGCCGACGACAGGAGAAACACCGCATGACCGCCACTCCTCCCGCAGTGTCGGACCAGCAACGTGAGGTCGAAGACCAACTGGTCCGCAAGGTACTGGCGTCCTTCGACGGGACACCTGATGCCCGGTTGAAGGAAGTGATGCAGACGCTGGTGCGGCATCTGCACGACTTCATCCGTGAGGTCCGACTGACCGAGGCGGAGTGGCAGTACGCCATCGACTTCCTCACCGCGGCCGGTCACATCACCACCGACCGTCGCCAGGAGTTCGTGCTGCTGTCCGACGTCCTGGGCACCTCCATGCAGACCATCAACGTCAACCAGCAGGCCACCGGGGACGCGACCGAGGCCACCGTGCTCGGCCCGTTTTTCGTCGACGGCTCTCCGGAGATACCACTGGGCGGCGACATGGCGTTCGGCGCCCCCGGGGAACCGTGCTGGGTCGAGGGAACTGTCTTCGACACCGACGGCGATCCGGTACCCGGAGCGCGCCTGGAGGTGTGGGAGGCCGACGAGGACGGCCTGTACGACGTGCAATACGAGGACGACCGCCTCACAGGTCGCGCCCATCTGTACACCGACGACCGGGGCCGCTACTCCTTCTGGGGCCTGACCCCGACGCCGTACCCCATCCCCCACGACGGACCGGTGGGACACCTTCTCGGGAAAACCGGGCGCTCGCCCATGCGCGCCTCCCACCTGCACTTCAAGGCCACCTCGCCCGGCCTGCGCACGCTCGTCACCCACATCTTCGTCGAGGGCGACGACCTGCTGGAGTCCGACGCGGTGTTCGGCGTCAAGCACTCGCTCGTCAAGCGCTTCGAACGGCAGGCAACCGACACGCCGGTGCCGGGCGGACGAGACCTGGCCGGGCGGAGCTGGTCACGCGTCCGGTTCGACATCGTGCTGCCGAAGGACCCGGCGGCGGAAAAGGGGGGCTCCCGTGCGATTCGAGCATGAGACGCTGGCCCAACGCGTCCGCTTCGCAACCGGTCAAGCACCGGCCACGATCTGTGCCGAGGTACAACGGCTGGGTGGTTCGCGAGTCATGGTGATCGCGTCGGCCGACGAGGCCGACCTCGCCAACGAGGTGACCGCGGACGTGCCCGTCGTACTCCACCACCGCGAAGTGGTCATGCACGTCCCGGTCGCCTGCGCCGAACGGGCACGCGCCGCCGCGGTCGAGCACGAGGTCGACGTCCTGGTCAGCGTGGGCGGGGGGTCCACGACCGGCCTCGCGAAGGCGGTCGCGCTGACCAGCGGGATCCCGATCGTCGCCGTACCCACCACGTACGCGGGTTCGGAGGCGACCAGCGTCTGGGGCCTGACCGAAGCTGCCCGCAAGACGACCGGGGTGGACGCACGGGTCCTGCCCCGCTCGATCGTGTACGACGCCACGCTGACGCTGTCCTTGCCGCTTGCGCTGACTGTCGCCTCGGGCCTGAACGCCCTGGCCCACTGCGTCGACGCCATGTGGGGGCCACGAACCGACCCCATCGACCAGGCCCTCGCGGTGGAAGGCGTGCGCGCGTTGGCAGCCGGCCTGCCGGCGGTCGCCGCCGACCCGACCGGGCTGCGGGGGCGTGAACAAATGCTGTACGCCACCTACCTGGCCGCGGTGGCCTTCTCCTCAGCGGGCTCGGGCCTGCACCACAAAATCTGCCACGTCCTGGGCGGCGCCTTCAACCTCCCTCACGCCCAGACTCACGCGGTCGTACTGCCCTACGTACTGGCCTTCAACGCATCCGCCGCTCCCGATACCGAGCGACGGATCGCCGAAGCGTTCGGCGCCACGACGGCTCTCGACGGCCTGCAAGCGCTGCGGCGCACGGTGGACGCACCGCGAGCCCTCCGCGACTTCGGGTTCGACGAGGCGGACATCGACCACGCCGTGACCGCGATCCAGGAGGTGGTACCGGCAAGCAACCCGCGCAAGGTCACCGACGACGGCCTGCGGCAGTTGCTGCGCGCAGCATGGCACGGCGCGGACCCGTCGCAACTGACCCGTCGTGACAACTGAACGCTCACCCAGAAGACGGTGAGTTCCCGGGGACGCGGGGCGCGGGCTTTCCTCGTGTCACGTCCCTGCTCCTGGCGTGCACCGGATGCACGTCGCCGCATGAGCGGACGGGAGCACGACCGCCGGGCCGGCCCCCACAACGCGTTTCGGCGACGAATCAATGCACCGATTACATGGAGATCTCGATGAACACGGATCAGACCAAGATCAGGCAGCTGGTGGAGAACTGGGCGCTGTGGCGGGACGCAGGCGACTGGGATCGGTTCGCCACCGTCTGGCATCCGGACGGCTGGATGAGCGCCACCTGGCTCCAGGGTCCCGCCGCCGAGTTCATAGCCGCGAGCAAGCACGGCTTCGACAACGGAGTCAGCATCCTGCATTTCCTGGGCGGCCACACCTCCGACGTGGCGGGGGAACGGGCCGTCGCCCAAACCAAGATGACCATCAGCCAGCGAGCCGAGGTCGACGGCGTCACGGTCGACGTGGTGTGCACCGGCAGGTTCTACGACTTCCTGTCGCGGGACGGCAACGGCGAGTGGACGATCGTGCGCAGGCAGCCCATCTATGAGAAGGACCGCCTCGACGTCGTCGACCCCGCCGCCACTGTCAAACTCGACCCGGAACTGCTCTCCCGCTTCCCAGTCGGCTACCGCCATCTCGGCTATCTCCAGACGAAGGCCGGCTTCACGGTCAAGCCCGGTCTGCCCGGCCTGGTGGGGGATTCTGTCGAGCGGCTCTACGCCGAGGGCGCCGCCTGGCTCAGGGGTTCCGAGCAACCCGGTACGCCTGCGTAACGGGGAACGTGCAGGGAATACCTGCCCTAGCTGCCTGCTCCGGGCGGCCGAGGCAATTGAACTGGCCAAGGCGTTCGAGGTGCCCGTCGTCGGTGAAGGCGGCGTTGGCCAGTGCGCCGCGCTGGATCCGAGTCCACCGCGCGGGAAGGCAGTTGAATGACGAGGGCTGGAGGTGCGCGGCCGTGCAGTCGCGCACCTCCAGCCCTCGCACGCCCAGGAAGGCTCACACGAGGAACCGTCGAGGGGGCGTAGAGGAGTCACCGGTGGTCGCATGCACTCTGTCATCGAGAGAACCGGCCTGCGTCGCTCCCGGTCGGCCTCGGTGACGACCACCATGACCTCGTCACCGGCCTTGACGACATGCTCCCCAGCTCCCGACGGGGCGGAACACCCGCGAACCTGCAAGGCATCTGGAACCACGAGATACGGCCGCCGCACCACGACCGAATAGGCCGGGACGGTCTGGGTGGTCGCGCTGCCCTTCGTGGCCGACGTGATCGAGGTGGCGTTCTTCAGGTACGCGTAGACGGTCGGGGTGGCTGACGACGGGGTGAAACCGCTGTGGGAGAGGGTGACGTTCGTGGCGTTGTCGGGGTCGTTGAGGGGCGTGGTGTTCGACGAGCCGGGCCGCAGGAGGCTCCAATCTCATGGCTGATTCTCGCGCGGTCCGGTGTTCTGGAAACCGTCTGGGCCGCATCCCTCGGCAAGTCCGAGGGCTTGCCCAGATTCGGGCCGTCCCTCGTTTTCGACGTGGCCTTGATCGCGAGCGTGGACGGGCTCACAGGAGAGGAAACGGTCAGTGCGTGGAAGGTGATGTGTTCCTGACCCTGGTCATCGCAAGCGTGATCGGGCTCAAGGCATCGCCGTGATCGTGGCGCTGCTTGCCGTCGATCTGGTACTGGGCACGGTGCGCCCACTGGCGGGGTGGACGTACGGCGCGCAGTACTTTGCGGGCTACGTCGTGGAGAAGAGCCTGTCCGTCGACAATTTTTTCGTGCACCGCCGGCTGGCCAAGTGAAATGACGCCCAAAGCGGCAGCATCCGCCTCAGCCGCAGCCAGGCTCTGCGCTCGACGACCTACGGTCAGCGCCCGGCTCAGGGCAAACTCATCGCCCACGAGACAGGACGTGGGCGGCGCATGGCCCCGCCCACGGGTTCCCAGCTGTCTCTCCGGCCGGGCTCTCACCTCGTCCCGGCCTCGAGTGGTCCAGAAGCTCCTCACGGTGTGGACTTCCCGACGCAGAGGGAGTCATGGACCGTCACTCGCCGCGGAGAGTTGGTGAGGCGCCCTGACTTTAGAAGAAGTGCTTGCGTCCACCGACCGCGCGACCGGTCGCACCCAGGATCCACAGGATGGCGCCAACCAGGATGAGGATGCTACCGATCGTCGTCAGCAGACCCATGCCGACAAGCAGGCCGATGATCAGCAGAATCAGGCCAAGAATGATCATTTTAAACCCCATCGTCAATTCCGGCTCAGGCGCGTGTGCGGATGAGCTTCGCAAGGGCCTGAGTTCGTCCCTCGGTGGGAAGATCCCGACCAGCTCCGAATTTCAGGACCTCGGTGCGATAGCCCTTGTGCCCGGCGACACGATGTTCACGCCTTCCTTCGAAACTTTGTTCAGTACGCCATCTCCTCGACCGTCCTCTGCTCCGGGAGCCCCTCCACCCCGGACGGTTCGGTTCGGTGGCTCGCTTCGAGCCTTCCTCTGCTCGTGACAACGCCAGCCCATATGCGCAGGAAATCGTCTTCATCGGCACCCAGATGGACGCGGAGCCGCTGCGGGCCGACCAGAACGGCTGCCTCATGCAGGAAGGCGTAGCTCTGCCCGCTTCCGTCCCCTTCCCTGCCTGGGACACCTGCGGCTCCGGCGAGAGCTGCGCGCATGAGCACGGCCCCCTCACCACGGTGATGGGGCACTGAAACTCCGGGTCGGTCCGTGGTCGCAGCCACGGCGGAGCTTCAATGGTCCCTGACACGAGACTTTTCTGGCGCCAGCCCCGCTCTGCCTCCCCGCGGGATTTCGTCGTCTCACGGCTGCAATGTCGACAGCGGATGCGATCGCAAATCCGTCGTCCCACAAGCAGCGTAGGAACCTGACTGAGTGAGGAGCCGAACCGCATCGTGTGCGCCGCCGCGTTCGGCCTCACGGATCCGCGCAGAGATCCCGTCCGGACGGACCTCGGTGGGGTCTCGCCGTATCAGGCTGTGGCTGTTCGGCCAGGTGGAAGACCTCCCGGGCCGCATGGCGTTTGAGGCAACGAACGTTTGCACCGGGTCTTGCCCTCCCTGATCCGGCGCTCGTGGCAGTCCTGAGTGCGCGGGTCGACCCGCAGACGGGTGAACCCGACGCGATGGGGCGCGGCGTTGGCCTGCCGGTCGCCGCCGCGGTCGAGGCGACGGAACTGCCGGCGCCCAGAGGAGCACTCGACAGGGCTGACACCGCACAGCGCAGCGAAGGACGCCTCCCTGTCGAGCCGTTCCGGGTTGTCCCCGACCGTGATCAGCAACGTGACCGCCGCATCCGGCTCGATCCCCACCAAGTCGAGCAGTTGCGGGGCATGGCATTCCACGAGCCGGGCAAGACGAGCCTCGCCTGCGGGCCGACGCCGATCTCGCCATCCGCACCGGCGTCGACCCCGGCCAACCGCATCTGGGCCATTCCCTCAGGCAAGTCCGCCGGCTACCCCCGCCGGCGACGCGCGCACAGGCATGCGCACGTCGCGGGCCACTGCACCGGACACGCGAGTGGATGACGCGAGCGCCGGTGAAGGGGTCAGATCGCGGGACTCATCGACTCAGCCGCCGCTCTTGCGCCTGAACGACCGCCGGCTCGCAGCCGGGCCGTGCGTCGAACGTACCTTCGCCGCACCGGACTTGGCGGCAATATCAGTGGCGTCCGCCTGCGCACCGCGCTTGCGTGCCAAGGCTTCACGGAACTTTCGCTTGAGGTCGTAGTTGCCATCGCTGTCCGGCGCCAAAGGGGGCGTCTCCGGGGCAGCCGGCTCCGAACCTTCCGTGGGTACGGGCTCTGCGGTCATGGTGACCTCCTGGGTTCGGGGATGGGCAAGCACAGCTTGTCATGCCGAGCGAAGTGCGAGGCCCTGACAACGTCATCCTGTTCCGTTTCGGCGGGTATCTCCACTAGCAGCCAGAGGCGTTGACTTCGCAGGTGAGGCGCACAGACGGCTTCGGGCCGGACCGAGGGTTGTCGATCCCGTGACCAGGCTGGTCGTCGTGCCGTGCCCGGGACGGGCGGGGACATCTCGGCGGTAAACCTGTACCTGGGTACCGGTTACGAATCGCTCCGGGTTCGCTCAGCAGCAGTCGCAGCCGGGCCGGCAGCCGCAGGCATCGGCCTCGGCGCTGGGCTTCGGCGCCACCGCGGCTGCGGACGGTGCGCAGCAGCCCTTTCCCTGCCAGGCGTCGCGGCCTTCCTTGACGGCGATGGCGGCGATCACGAGGGCGGCGATCGGGTCGGCCCAGGTCCAGCCGAGGGTGGCGTTGAGGATCAGGCCGACCAGGAGCACGGCGGACAGGTACGTGCACAAGAGGGTCTGCTTGGAGTCGGCGACCGCGGATGCTGAGCCGAGTTCGCGGCCGGCCTTGCGCTGGGCAGCGGACAGGAAGGGCATGACCGCCAGCGACAGGGCGGCGAGCACGATGCCGGGGATGGACCGTTCGGCTTCGCCGGTGCCCGTCAGGGTGCGGACGGCGTCGACGGTGACGTAGGCGGCGAGGGCGAAGAACGAGATCGCGATGATCCGCAGGGTGCGCTGCTCGCGCGCTTCCCGTACGGCGTGGTCGGCTGCGGAGAACTGCCAGGCGACCGCGGCGGCGGAGGAAACCTCGACGACGGAGTCCAGGCCGAATCCGATCAGAGCGGTGGAGGAGGCGAGGGTGCCGGCGGTGATGGCGACGACCGCCTCGATGACGTTGTAGGAAATCGTGGCCGCCACCAGCAGCCGTATGCGTCTGGCGAGGACGTCGCGGCGGGCGGGTGAGGGCCCGACGGATATCGTCACGGCCATCAGCAGCACCCCTGGTCGTCGGCGTCGACGCACGTGCGGTCGCCCTCCACGGCCACCACGGCGGTGCGCAGGTCATCCAAGGCGTGACCGAGGCGTTCGTCTGCGAGTTCGTAGCGGGTGCGGCGGCCGTCGGGCACGGTGACGACCAGTCCGCAGTCCCGCAGACAAGCCAGGTGGTTCGACAGGCGGGTACGGGAGATACCGAGCGCGTCGGCGAGGTCTGCCGGATAGGCGGGGGCCTGGCGCAGGAAGAGCAGGATCCGGCAGCGGATCGGGTCGGCGAGCGCGCGGCCGAAGCGGGCCAGCACGTCGACGTCGGAGGCAACGGTCAGCACACCCACAAGAGTACACGGATTCCTGAATTCAGGATCCCGTGGACTATGGTCGGGTGGCTTTCGGCCCACGCTTCACTTCAGCGGCACGAGCGGATGATGCCTGTCACGGACGACGGGCATGACCTGGGTGATGCCCGGCGGGAGCACTTAGAGGACACCTACACGGCCCGCCCCGGCGCGTACGGGACCGAGCCGTCTGCGTCGGCGGTCCATGCCGCCGCGATCTTCCGTGCCGTCGCCGCCCGGGACGCGCTGCGCTCGCCCCCGAGGGCTTCACCGTCCAGGCCACCGATTTTCTCCGTGACGAGCCTGGAGCAGCTGCGTGATCTGCTCGGCGGCTGGGGGTGGCGGAACGGGTGACCGCCGTCGTGCACGACGTGCGGTACGCCGCGTGCTGCGGCCCGGCGGCGCCTTCGCCTGCACCGTCCGGCACACCGGCGACGCCCTCCCCCATCGGCGCGGGCACCGGCCGCGGGGACGACATCTTCGAACACGGCGGCTTCACCGTGCACTTCTTCGACCGCGCCCTGGTCGACGCCCTCGCCGACGGCTGGACGCTCGAGGAGGACGACCTGCCGCGCGCGTCCGGCAGTCGGCGCCGGGTCAGCTCTGGCAGCCGCACCCGGAGGCGCTCTTGGCCTCGGGGACGGTCAGGGCGGGGTCGGCGGACGTCTCGGCCGAAGTGCAGCAGGCGTTCACGCCACAGCAGGCGTCAGCCGACTCCGCTTCCTCGGAATGGGTGTCAACGGTCACCGGCTTGACGGCGCGGACGATGGCGGAGTGCATGCCGTCGGCGACGGCGTGCGTCGGGGTGATCTCAACATCGGCGAACCCCGCGGCCTGCAGGTCCTCCCGGTACTCGGCGAAGGACAGCGCGCCCGCGATGCAGCCGACATAGTCGCCGCGCTCGCCCCGCTGGGCGGGCGTGAGGGTGTCGTCGGCGACGACGTCGGAGATGCCGATCCGGCCGCCGGGCTTCAGCACCCGGAACGTCTCGGCGAACACGGCGGGCTTGTCCGTGGACAGGTTGATCACGCAGTTGGAGATCACGACGTCAATGGTGTTCCCGGGCAGCGGGATGGCCTCGATGGCGCCCTTGAGGAACTCGACGTTCGTCGCGCCCGCCTTCTCCGCGTTGGCGAGGGCCAGGGCGAGCATCTCGTCGGTCATGTCGAGCCCGTACACCTTCCCCGTCGGACCAACGCGGCGGGCGGACAACAGGACGTCGATGCCTCCCCCGGAACCAAGGTCCAGAACATGCTCGCCCGAGCGCAGTTCGGCAACGGCGGTGGGGTTGCCGCAGCCGAGGGAGGCGGCGACGGCCTCGGCCGGCAGGGCGTCCCGCTCGTCGGCGGCGTACAGGGTGGAGCCGAAGTTTTCGTCGACCTCGACCGGCTCGGGTCCGCAACAGGCGGCGTTGCCCTCGGTGACCTTCACGGCCGCCGCCGCGTACCGGCGACGGACGGTTTCCCGCAGGTCGGTGGTGGTCTGCTCGCTCATCACTCACTCCCAGGCGACGGGCCGTAGCACGGCCCCGGAACGGCTTGTATTGACGTTCATTGATGCAACCTTGCGCCTTGGATCGAGAAACGTCAACATAGAGGAATGTCGAAACAAGAGCTTGAGGTGATCGGCCAGGACGCCGACTGCTGCCCGGGCCTGTCCGCTGCGCCGCTGGACGAGGACCAGGCCGCTGACCTTGCGAAGGTATTCAAGGCCCTGGGCGACCCGGTCCGGCTGCGCCTGATGTCGATGATCGCCTCACGCGGTCAGGGCGGCGAGGTCTGCGTGTGCGAGCTGACCCCGGCCTTCGACCTGTCCCAGCCCACGATCTCCCACCACCTCAAGCTCCTGCGCCAAGCCGGCCTCATCGACTGCGAGCGCCGCGGGACCTGGGTCTACTACTGGGTGCTGCCCGGCGTCCTGGACAAGCTCGCCGCATTCCTGACCACCGCGCAGCCCGCCGGAGCCGGTGCATGAGCACCTCTCTCGCCCGCCAGGCCGCCGCCGAAGCGATCGGCACCGGACTGCTGGTGGCCGTGGTGGTCGGCTCCGGCATCCAGGCCACCGAGTTGTCCCGTGACGTCGGCGTGCAACTGCTCGCCAACTCCCTCGCCACCGCCTTCGGCCTGGGCGTCCTCATCGTGCTGCTCGGGGCGGTCTCCGGCGCGCACTTCAACCCGGCCGTCACACTCGCCGCCTGGTTCACCGGCCGCCGTGATCCGGATGGCCTGACCCTCGGGGATGTCGCGGCGTACGTGCCCGCCCAGATCGCGGGCGCGATCGGCGGGGCGGTCCTGGCCGATGCGATGTTCGCCAAGCCGCTGGTCGCGTTCTCCGCCCACGACCGGTCCGCCGGTCACCTGCTGCTGGGCGAGGTCGTCGCGACGGCCGGGCTGATCCTGCTGATCTTCGGCCTCAGCCGGATCGGCCGCGCCGCACTCGCCCCCGCGGCGGTGGCCTCCTACATCGG
Organism: Streptomyces sp. NPDC029041; assembly: GCF_040637515.1. Lineage (NCBI taxonomy): Bacteria > Bacillati > Actinomycetota > Actinomycetes > Kitasatosporales > Streptomycetaceae > Streptomyces > Streptomyces sp. NPDC029041. Next base: position 28,332 of record NZ_JBEZWO010000022.1, read on the forward strand.
GGCCGCGTACTGGTTCACCTCCTCCACATCCTTCGCGAACCCGGCGGTGACCATCGGCCGGACGTTCACCGACACCTTCGCCGGCATCGCCCCTGCCTCCGTCGCCCCGTTCGTCGCGGCCCAGTTGCTCGGAGCCGTGCTCGGGCTGGGTGCCGTCGCTGTGGTCTACGGCCGCCCTGCTCCCGTCCCCGGTGAGGCCGCCGTCCCGCACGGCGAGCCGGAAGCCGCCGTCTCCTGACCGGTCCGTTCTCCCAAGAAAGCCCCTGTTCATGAGCTCCTCCGCCACGCCACGCCCGTCGGTGCTGTTCGTCTGCGTCCACAACGCCGGCCGCTCCCAGATGGCCGCCGCCTTCCTCGCTCACCTCGCGGGCGACCGCGTCGAGGTCCGCTCCGCCGGCTCGGCTCCCGCGGACACCGTCAACCCGGCCGTGGTCGAAGCGATGAGCGAGGTCGGCATCGACATCTCCGCCGAGACCCCGAAAATCCTCACAGTGGAGGCCGTCCAGGCATCCGACGTGGTCATCACCATGGGGTGCGGCGACACCTGCCCCGTCTTCCCTGGCAAGCGGTACCTCGACTGGCAACTCCACGACCCGGCCGGGCAGGGTGTCGAGGCCGTACGTCCCATCCGCGACGCGATCGAGTCCCGCGTCCGGATGCTGATCTCGGAAGTGACGCCCAGCTGACGGCCCGGTCACTCGCGCTGGTTCACAGTCCGCTGCGGTGCACGGGTCCTAGCGCACACCCAGGGCGGCGCGGGGACCCAAACAGACAGCGGATCAGAACCACCGCGTCGAACCAGCCGCGGTCGCGAACTCGAAGCCCCCTGCACACATCTGAACGCACGCACTCCCTGCCGGCCTTCACCAGGTCGCCGAGCACAGCCCCGACAGGCGTAACCGCCCCGACTATGGCGGTGCACGAACGGTGCGACCGTTTTCGACCCGATGTCACTTTGATTGTTGCAGCGGAAGACAAAGAACCCGAATCATGGGCACACCCCGCAGTCGGCTCATGGCCTGCCTGCTCCTCGCCCCCCTCCTCACCGGCTGCTTCGCCGCTTGAGCCGACAACTCACCGACCTCCGGCTCCGAGGAAGGAGCCCGGCTGCGGGTGGCGCTGGCCTTCGGACCCACCGAGCACTACTCCCCTGGCTGCCGGAGACCCAGGAGTGGACCGCGTCTTCGTGCGGCAGCCCGTCCATCCAACGCACGAGCACCGGCAACGGGCCGTCGTTGAGGCCACAGCCAAGTGCTGACCTCCGTCACACAGGCCCTCGTCTCCCTGATGCTGATGGCCGGGGCCCTCACGTCGCCCTGTGCACGGCCGCCGCGGTGTGCGCGCGCACCCTGTGGCTGGGCCCCCGGCGCCGGCTCGGTACGAGGCGTCCGGGCGGCACCGGAGCGGCGGTGCCGGCCGCGCTGCCGGAGTGCCTCGTCGCCTCCGTACTCGCCTCGGTCATCGGCGTACAGCTCGGATGGCCGCCCGCCCTGGGCTGGGACGGCCCCGGGTGGATGGTCCTGCCCTCCTTCGCACTCGGTCTGCCCACCGGGGCGGTCCTCGGGCGGCTCCTGGACGACCTGTTGCCCGGCGCGTCGACCGAGCCGTGGGCGCCGGCAGCTGCCGCCCGCGGCCTCCCACCCCGGTCCGTGGCCCGGCCCCGCACGCCTCCGGCCTCTTTCGTCACCGGCGGGAACGCGCAGGGCGCCGTTGTGCCGATGCAGGGGGGCGCGCATTCCTTGCGACCTGCCTCATCACTCACCGACACAGTCCCCGTGATCAGCCGCCGAGCAGGGTCCCCGTGGCCAGTGCTGCGGTCACGGGGTGGGACGGTGCGGTGAACAGTCGTGCGGTGGGGCCCGACTCGACGACATGTCCCCCGGACATCACGAGCAGGGTGTCGGTGCGGTCGGCGACGAGGCGCAGGTCGTGGCTGACCAGGACGAGGGACAGGCCGCGCCGGTCACGCAGATCGGCCAGTAGGTCCATGACTGCGACGGTGGTGCCGGCGTCGAGGGCTGAGGTGACCTCGTCGCAGATCAGGACGTCGGGGTCGGCCGCCAACGCGCGGGCTATGGCGACGCGTTGGCGCTGGCCGCCGGAGAGTTGATGGGGGTGGCGGTCGGCGAAGGCGGCGGGCAGGCCGACTTGGTCGAGGAGTTCCAGGACGCGGTCGGGGACCTCGGCTCGCCCAGCCCGGCGGTGCAACAGCAGCGGGCGGCGCAGGGTGGCGCCGATGGTGCGGCTGGGGTTGAGGGTGCCCAGGGGGTCCTGCGGTATGAGTTGGAGGCGGCGGCGTTGGTCGCGGGAGCGGCGCTGGGCGGCGGGGGCGAGTCGGGTGCCGCCGAGGCTTACGGTGCCGGCGGTGGCGCGGTGCAGGCCGACGAGGGTGCGCAGCAGGGTCGTCTTGCCGGAGCCGGAGGCTCCGACGATGCCGAGGCTGGTTCCGGCGGCGAGGGTGAGGTCGATGCCGTGCAGCACGGGGACGCGGCGGCCGCGGTGGAGGTGGGCGGCGTGCAGGCCGGACGCGGTGAGCGTGGCAGGGCCGTCGTCGGGTGTGGCTGCGGGCTCGCGTGAGGCGGGTGCGGGGCGCGCGGGTTGCTGGAGACGTGGGCCGGTCAGGTCTACGACATCGTCGGCGAGGCGGGTGACCAGGTCGGGGTCGTGGCAGGACAGGCCGATGGCTATGCGGTGGCTTTCCGCGAGGTGGCGCAGGAGGTCGGCGATCTCGTCGCGCAGTGCGGGGTCGAGTCCGGCGGTGGGTTCGTCGAGGAGAAGGACGGCGGGGCGGCGGGCCAGGGCGCGGGCGAGCGCCACCCGGCGTTGCTGACCGCCCGACAGGGCGCCGATGCGGCGGTCGGGCAGGCCGTCGTCGGTGGGCAGCCGTACCTCGGCGAGCTGTGCCCGGATCGCCTCGGGGCTTTTGTCCACGGCGACTTCGGCGAGCAGGCGGCGCACCTTCATGCGCGGGTTGAGGGCGGAGCCGGGGTCCTGGCCGACGTAGGCGAGGCGGTGGCGGCGCAGCGTGCGCAGGGCCGGTGCCGTGAGGGCGAGGGGGTCTTGGCCGAGGACGGTGATGCTGCCCGTGGTGCGCTCGGTGCCCGGGGGCAGGCTGCCTGTCGCGGCGCGCAGCAGTGTGGTCTTGCCGCAGCCGGAGGGGCCGACGACGGCGGTGATGCGGCCGGGGGCCAGTTCGAGGTCGGCCCGGTCGAGCAGGAGGCGGCCGTTCGGGGCGGTGACTGTCAGGTCGCGGACACGGACCGCGCTCTCCCCGTCGGTCGCCTGGCTGTCGGAGTACCAGTCGGGCATGTGGTTCACAGTGCGGGTACCGCCTTCCGGCCGGTTGCGGGGACGAGGGCGGCGGCCGCCAGGTTGACGCTCAGGGCGAGCAGGCCGATGGCGACGCTGGGGGCGAGAACGGCCCAGGGGTTGAGGACGATGCCGGCGGAGTTCTCCCGGATCATCAACGCCCAGTCGGCGGCGGGCGGTTGTGGGCCGACCTGGAGGAAGCCTGCGGTGGCGACGAGGTAGACGGCGGCGACGAAGCGCAGCCCGAACAGAGCCAGCAGGGTGGCCCGCAGGTTGGGCAGCACTTCCCGGAGCACGAGGTACCCCAGCCGCTCGCCGCCGACGGCCGCCGCCTCCACGTACCCGGATGCCGCCACGGGCGCGGCGGCCCCGGCGACCAGGCGCACCGCGTAGGGGACGCCGAGGACGACGGACGCGGTGACGACGGCGAGCCGTCCGCCGTCCGGCCAGGACAGGGTGACCAGCAGGATGCCGAGCACGGCGGGCAGCAGCATCAGCACGTCGGCGGTGCGCTCGACGACCCGTCCGAGGGCCGGGCGCAGGGCGCTGACCGCGCCGAGCACGGCGGCCACCGCGGTGACCAGGACGGCCACGAGGAGGGAGGTGACGACGAGTTCGCGTCCTCCGGCGAGTACGCGGCTGAGGACGTCGCGGCCCAACTGGTCGCCGCCGAGCGGGGCGTCGCCGCCGGATTCCGCGTAGGGCGCGGTGACCGGGGCGTCGACGGCGTGCGGGGCGAGCCAGGGTCCGGCCAGGGCGAGGGCGGTGAGCAGCAGGGCCGGGAGCACCCGGAGGACGACCCGGAGCCGGGCACGGCGCACAGGCCGGGTCGTCTTCGCGGCGGCGGTGGTCGCGGTCATGTGCGGCCTCCCGAGGCCCAGGCGCGTACGAGGTCGGCGAGCAGCAGCACACCGGTGATGACGGCTCCGGTGAGGGCGACGACCCCGGCGATGACGGGGCTGTCCCGGTCGGCGACCGCTCCGGCGAGGACGGAACCGATGCCGGGGTAGTTGAAGATGGTCTCCACCACGACCGCGCCGCCCAGCAGCATGCCGGTGGAGGTGGCGATGCCGGCCGCGATGGTGGGCAGTGCGCCGGGCAGCAGGTGGTGGGTGAGGATCCGGTGGCGGGGCAGGCCGTCGAGTACGGCGGTGTCGATGTGCGGCGCCTTGGCCTCGTCGGCGAGCGCAGCCCGCACGATCCGCACGTTCCAGCCGATCTGCGGGATGGCCAGGGCGAGGACGGGCAGGACGAGCATCCGCCAGGAGGCGGGTGAGCCGTCGGCGTCGGTGAGGGTGACGGCGGGCAGCCAGTCGGTCCACAGCGCGAAGACGAGGACGAGGGCGACCGCGACGACGAACTCGGGCAGCGCGAGGATGCCGGTGGCGCTCGCGGACACCGCCCGGTCGACCGTCCCGCCGGGCCGGGCAGCCGCCCAGCAGCCGAACGCGACCGAGGCGAGGAGGGTCACCAGCAGCGCGAGCCCGCCGAGCAGCAGGGTATTGGGGAACGGATGGGCGAGCAGGTCCGCGACCACCTCGCCGCGTGCGGATGTTCCCAGGTCGCCGGTGGGCAAGCCGGTCATCCAGTCCCGGAACCGTTCCGCCACCGGCCGGTCCAGGCCCAGCAGATGACGCCGCGCGGCCAGATCGGCCGCGCTCTCTCCGCGTTCGGAGGTGGCGTCGGCGGCGTCGCCTGGAAGCAGTTCGACGGCGGCGAAGACGGCGGCGAGCAGCACGGCCAGCAGCAGGATACGGCGCGCGAGCACACCGGCCACGTACAGGGCCGTACGCATGACAGCCGGAACCGGCCGCAGCCCGGAGGCCGCGGCCGGTTCGTGCCGGGTCAGCGAGTCAGCCATGCCTGCTCGAGCTGGACTCGCCCGTAGCCGGGCAGGGTGGGCAGGTTGCGCACGGCCGAGCCCGCGAGGTCGATGCCGTCGGCCATGCCCCACAGCAGGTAGCCGGACTCGTCGTACTCGATCTGCTGGAGCTCGTGCAGCACCTTGGCGCGGGCCGCCGCGTCCTTGGTCGCCATCGCCTTCTCGTAGGCGGCGTCGAACTCCTTGTTCTTCCAACCGGCCTCGTTCTGGCCGGAGTCGGACACCATGGTCTTGCTGGCGAAGAACACCACGGAGTCGTTGGTGCCCCAGTAGGTGGTGTACAGGTCGCCCTTGAGCCAGGTCTTGTCCCAGAACGTGGCCGACTCCTGCTTGACGACCTCGACCTTGACCCCGGCCTCGCGGACCTGGGAGGCGAACAGCGTGGCGGACTCGGCGAGGCCGGCGATGTCCTCGGTGGTGAGCAGCTTGTACGTCTTCGACGTGTCGAAGCCGGCCTCCTTCAGCAGCTGCTTGGCCTTGGCCAGGTCGCGCTTGCGCTGCGGAATGTCCTTGGCGAGGGCGGGGTCGCCGGTGCCGAGGATGTCGTTGGCGACGGTGCCGTAGCCGGACAGCACCTGCTTGACCATCGCCTCACGGTCGACGGCCAGCCGCAGCGCCTCCCGGACCTTCGTGTCCGCGAACGGTCCGTCGGCGGTGCGCATGACGATCGGCATCGCCATGTCGTCGGGGCGGCGCACGATCTGGACGTCGTCGCGCTTCTCGGCCGTACGGGCCGCGACCGCGCCGACGTTGGAGGCGACGTCGATCTGCCCGGCCAGCAGCGCGTTGGCCATCGCCTGCGGGCTTTCGAAGATCTTGACCTCGATGGCGTCGAGGTAGACGTCGCCGCCGTACCAGTCGTCGTTGCGCACGAGTCGGGCGTTGCCGGAGCGGAACCAGTCCAGCTTGAACGGGCCGGTGCCGGGCGCCTTGCCGAGGTCCTTGTCCCCGGTGTCCTTCTTCAGCACGAAGGTGGTCAGTCGGGTCAGCAGAGGCAGTTCGGCGTTGGCGTAGTCGGACACCAGGACGACTGTGTTCTCGCCCTCGGCCTTGATGTTCTCCGGCTTGATGCCCGGCAGCCGGGAGGCACCCGAGGGGGTGTTGCGCAGCCGCTTCAGCGACCAGACGACGTCTTCTGCGGTGACCGGCGTGCCGTCGTGGAACTTCGCACCCTTGGCGAGAGTGAAGCGCCAGGTCTTCAGGTCGTCCGACGCCTGCCAGTTCGCGGCGAGGCGGGGAGCGGTGTTCGGCTTGGTCCCGGGGACGGTGAGGGTGTCGTAGACCAGCGAGATGATCAGGTAGTCGCTCTCGTTGGCCTGGGTGCCGTGCGGGTCACGGGTGATGGCCGACGCACGGCCCAGCGCGCCCACCCGGAGGGTGCCCCCGCGCCGGGGCTTCTCGCTCGCCTTCGCGGGTGACTTGGACGAGGTTTCGTCACTGCTCCCGCAGGCGGCGAGGAGCGCGGCCGCGCCTATCCCGCCACCGGCCCACAGCACCTGGCGTCTGTTCAGGTTCACGTCGTACGACCTCGTTCCGCTCACATGGGGCACATTGCTTAGGTGTGCCTACCCTAAGAAGATCGTGTGCGCAAGGCTTGCCGTGGACTTTCCCGATCTCTGTCGGGGCGTCAGATCGGCGCACGGGAGCACGCAATGGCGTACGTGAGGCGGGCGGTCACCGTAGGAGCACAGCCGTCCAGTAAGGCTTGCCTTACCTAACTGTGGCTGATACGTTTCGCAGCGATCGCCGAGCCGGCCCACAGCGAACTCACAGGTCGGCGCTCTGAGCTTCACCGCACCGCACCCCGCACCTGCGCCCGAAAGGGATGTCTGCGCCATGCTCACGGGAGCCGCACCCGTACGGCAGCTCGCCCCACACGACGTCGACGAGCTGACCGAGACCGCCCACAAGATCCTCGCCGACTTCGGCAGTTCGGCCGCACGGCCGGAACTGCTCCGCCGGGTCGCGACGTCCGCCACCCGCCTTGGGGAAACGATTCGTCAGGCGTGTCGCCCGGTCGACACCGACGACGGCCTGTACGTCCTGCGAGGCCTGCCCGTCGACGACGACGGAATCGGCCCCACGCCCAGCGGTTGGGCGACCGCCGGTGACCGTGCCGCCGCCTGGGACGTGATCCTGTTGCTGCTCGCTACGGCCATGGGCCACCCGATCGCCTGGGAAGGGCAGCAGGAGGGCCGCTTCGTGCACAACATCGTGCCCGCGCCCGGCCACGAGCAGGAGCAGACCGGCGCGAGTAGCACCGTGCTGCTCAGCCCGCACACCGAGGACGCCTTCCACCCCGGCCGCGCCCACCTGCTGCTGCTCGCCTGCATGCGCAACCACGACGCCGTCGCCACCACCGCCGCCAGCATCCGCAGGGTCCGCCTCGCCCCCGACGATGCCGCGCTGCTGTCGCGCCCGGTACTGCCGATCCTCCCCGACGACGCCTACGACGAGGCCCAGGGCTTCGCGGGCGAGCCGCCGAAGGTCCCCGTCCTGTGGCAGACCGAGGCCGGCCCGACCCTGCGCTACGACCCCGCCTACACCCCGCTCGACGACGCACCCGCCGACTACCGCGCCGCCTACGACCGGCTGAGCGCCGAACTGGAACGCGTCTCGGTCGCCGTCGCCCTGGAGCCCGGCGACGTCCTCGTCGTCGACAACGACCTCGTCGTGCACGGCCGGGTGCCGTTCAAGGCCCGCTACGACGGCACCGACCGCTGGCTCAAGCGCGCCTCGGTGCGCGTCCCCGGCCGCCGCAGCCGCCCCCTCGCCGAGGCGGACGAGCACGGCTACGGGCAGGCCGCGATCGTGGCCCTCGTCTGACCTCCCGTCAACCTCCCCTGCTCCGAACTTTCTGGTCCGAATCCCCTGGCATGAAGGGAACAGCCGTGACCGGCACCTCCGCACGCACGGACGCCACCCCGGCCGACATATCCGCGGACAACAAGGCTTTGCGCATCCTGAGCACCAGCGACCTCGCGGGCATCGACATCTCGCTGGCCGACGTGGTCGACGTGGTCGAGCAGGCGTACCGCACCCTCGCCGACGGCAAGTCCGCCAACCCGCGCAAGCTCACCGTCAAGCCCGAGGACGGCCACTCCGTCTCGTACGCCATGCTCGGCCGCGACGGTGTCCGCGAGGTCGTCGCGATCAAGACGTCCTACAAGCACGGCCTGGACCGCTCGCGCGATGAGCAGCACTACTACACGACTCTGACGATCTACGACGACGTCACCGGACTGCCGGTCGCGATGATGGACTGCGGCCGCATCGGCTCGCTGCGCACCCCGGCCGTCTCGGCGCTACTGGCCCGCGAGTGCGCGCCGCCCGGCAGCCGCAGCGCCCTCGTCATCGGCACCGGGACGCAGGGCCGCCTCGCCCTGCCGTTCCTGCTCACCACCCTGCCGGGCCTGGACCGGCTCATGGTCTACGGCACTCACCCCGACGGCCTGACCGCGGTCCGCGAGCGGCTCCAGCACTACTTCCCCGAGCGGGAGTTGGAGGTCGTGGACGACGTACGGGCCGCCGCGGCCGACGCCGACATCGTGGTCGCCACTGCGGGCCAGCACACCCCGGCGGCCGTCGAGTCCGATGACCTGAAGCCGGGCGCCCTGTCGATCCTGGTGGGCCATGGCATCGCGCCCTCGACGCTGCAGCGGGCGGAGCGGGTCATCGCCACCAGCGAGGCGCAGATGAAGGTCACCGGCACCGACATGGCCGACGCCGACGGCAACTTCCCCACCGTGGATGCCGAGTTCCCCGAGGTCATCGCAGGCCGGGCCAAGGGCCGGCGCTCGGCCGACGAGCGGATCTTCGCCTACAACAGCGGCCTGGTCGTCACCGACATCGCGCTCGGGCACCGCTTCGCGCAGCTCGCCATCGAACAGGACCTGGGAACACGGGTGCGGCTGTGGCAGTGACAACCCACACCACGGGTGCTCCGCCGCTGCCCGCCCACCCGGATCCGCAGCTCGACGCGATCCTCGGCAGCGGACTGCCGCACGAGCTGTCGTACGCGCTCGACGGCCCGTTCCACCTGCTGATGCCCGACCGCTTCGACGCCAACGCAGCTGCCTTCAAGCAAGCGTTGACCGAAGCCGGTGTCGAAGGCCGGGTGTACTACGCGAAGAAGGCCAACAAGGCCTCCGCCTGGATGGACCGCTGCGCACTGTCCGGCACGGGCGTGGACGTCGCCAGCGCCGGCGAGCTGCGTGACGCGCTCGGGCACGGTGTGCGCGGCGAGAACGTCGTGATCACCGGGCCCGCCAAAGCCGAGGGCCTCCTGCGGGTCGCCGTCCTGCAGGGCTGCCTGATCGCCGTCGACGCGCTCGACGAACTGGAACGCGTCATCGCGCAGGCACAGGCCACCACACGCCCGGCGCGTGTGCTGCTGCGGCGTCTGCCACCGGCCCAGCCGCACAGCCGCTTCGGGCTGGACGACCAGGAGCTGACCTCCGCCCTCGCCCGGTGCGCCGAGGCCGGCGAGAGGATCGTGATGGAGGGCTTCTCCTTCCATCTGTCCGGCTACGACACACGTGCACGCGCCGATCTGGCGGGCGAGCTGGTCGACCTCTGCCTCAAGGCACGGGTCCTCGGGCTACACGCGGACCGGATCAGCATCGGCGGCGGCTTCGCCGTCGACTACACCGCCGCAGAGCACTGGGAACACTTCCTCAGTGAGCAGCGGCCCGATGACTACCACGCGGGCAAATCCTTCGCGGTGTCCGACTTCTACCCGTACCACTCGCCGGTGGCGGGCCCCGACGCCTTGCGCGCGATCCTCACCACCAACGATCTGGCCGGGCGACTGCGCGAGGCTGGCGTGATGCTGCTCCTCGAACCCGGCCGGGCGCTCCTCGACCGGGCCGGCTGCACCGTGTTCCGCGTGCAGGGCGTCAAGGACCGGCCCGGGTACGGCATCGTCACCGTGGACGGAAGCAGCCTCAGCCTGTCCGAGCAGTGGTTCAACAGCGAGTACCTGCCGGATCCGGTACTGCTACCCGCCCACGAGCCGCAAGGTGAGCCGTACGCCGCCTGCGTCGGCGGGGCCACCTGCCTGGAGTCCGACATGGTCACCTGGCGCAAGGTGCGGTTCCCCGCTCGCCCCGCCGTCGGCGACCTGATCGTCTACCCCAACACTGCCGGCTATCAGATGGACTCCAACGAGTCCCCCTTCCACGAGCTGCCGCTCCCCCCGAAGGTCGTCCTCGACACCGCCGGCGGCACGACCCGCTGGCGGTTCGACCGCCATCCACTCGCCTGACTCTCTCCCTGAAACCTGGAGCCATCCGATGGACAAGGCGCTCTCGCGTCCCGCCGTGGTCAGCCGCGTTTCCGACCTCATAGGCCACACCCCGCTCTTCGAAGTGTGCCGCACCGACACCGGCAGCCGACTGCTGCTCAAACTCGAGCAGTTCAACCCGACCGGCACCGCGAAGATCCGCATGGCCCGGCAGATGGTCCTCGACGCCGAGGACCGCGGACTGCTGCGCCCCGGCGGCCGGATCGTCGAGTCCACCTCCGGCAACACCGGCCTCGGCCTCGCCGTCATCGCCGCCGAGCGCGGCTACACCTTCACCGCCGTCGTCGACCATCACGCCGCCGCCGACAAACTGCGCGGCATGAAGGCACTCGGCGCCGAACTCATCTACGTCGCCGACGAGGGCGACGAGGAACTGGCCACGGCCGCCCGCGAGGAGTTCGCAGCGAAGCTCGCGGCCGACAGCGACAACGCCTACTTCACCGAACAGCACAACAACTCCGCCAACGGCGACGGCTACCGGCCGGTGGCCCATGAGCTCGACGCCGCACTGGACGGCCGTATCGACATCCTGATAGGCGCCGTGGGAACCGGCGGCGGACTCTTCGGAACCGGAGGCGAGCTGCGCAAGACCGTCCCCGGGGTGCGGATCGTCGGGGTCGAACCCAAGGGGTCGATCGCCTTCGGGCCGCCCGCCCACGACTACTACCAGTCCGGCACCGGCACCCCCGAGGGCGCCACCATCGGCGCCATGGTCAACTACGACCTGCTCGACGAGGGCGCCAAGGTCGGCGACATCGAAGCGTTCGCCACCGCACGCGTGCTGGCCCGCCGGATCGGCCTCCTCATCGGCGGCTCCGCGGGCGGGGTGGTGTACGAGGCACTGACCCGCATGTCCTCCCTCGCGTCGGGCACGACTATGGTCGCGCTGGTCAACGACGGAGGCGAGAAGTACATGGACACCGTCTTCAACGACGACTGGATGAACGCCCGCAACCTCATCGACCCGGCCGTCGAGCGCGAAGTCGACGAGCTGCTGACCGAACTCCGCGAGAACTGACACCGATGCCGACACCGCTCACCACCCTGCTCCGGGACAGCCGCGCCCTGGCGACCCTGGCCGTACCGCTCGCCCTGACCCAGCTCGCCCAGGTCGCCCTCACCACCACCGACACGGTGATGATGGGCCTGATGGGCGCCGAGGCGCTGGCCGGTGGCGGCCTGGCGATGGTCATCTTCAACCAGCTGCGCACCATGGGCGTCGGCCTGGTCACCGCCGTCGGCAACCAGGTGTCCGCCGCCTCCGCCCGCGCCGACGAGGATGAAGAGCTCACCGAGGCTGCCCAGGAGGAGGTCCGGGACGTGGTCCGCGCCGCACTGGCGCTGGCCACCCTGGCCGGCATCGTCGGCGCCCTCGTCATCCTGCTCATCGGCCGGGCCGTGACATACCTCGGCCAGGACCCCGAGGTCGTGGACACCGCCTGGCCGGTGCTGCTCGCCCTCGCCCCCGGCCTGATCCCCTGCCTGTGGTTCCAGGCGATCCGCCAGTTCACCGTCGGCATGCGCCGCCCCCAGGCCCTGCTCCAGATCACCATCGCCTCCGTCGCCGTCAACGCGGCCCTCAACTGGGTGCTCATTCATGGCACTTGGGTGTTCCCCGAGTGGGGCCTGCCCGGCATCGGCATCTCCACCTCGGTGGTCTACCTGCTGACCTGCTTCGCCCTGTATGCCTCCGCCCGCCGCGACCCCCGGCTCGCCCCGCTGCTGGACATCCGGATCTGGAAGGCCCGCCCCGCCACCCTGCGCCGCCTGACCGGCCTGGGCGTGCCCATCGCCGCCACCTACGGCTCCGAAGCGGGCTTCTTCTCCGTCGTCGCCCTGCTGATCGGCACCTTCGGCAGCGCCGCGCTGGCCGCACACACCGCCGTCAACCAGCTGATCTACATCGTCTTCCAGATCGCGGTCGGCCTGTCCCACGCCGCGTCCCTCAACGTCAGCCGCGAACTCGCCCTGAACCGGATCGACGCGGCCCGACGCATCAAGAACACGGCGCTGGCGTGCGCGGCGGCCGTGATGGCCGTGGTCGGCGTCGTCTACCTCACCGTCCCCGGCCTGGTGCTGCGCCCCTTCCTCGACCCGTCGTCCGCCGACGGGCACAGCGCGACCGACATCGCCACCAACCTGCTGCTCATCGCAGCCGTACTGCAGTTCTTCGACTGCGCCCAGAACATCGGCGTCGGCCTGCTGCGCGGCCTGGACGACACCAAGAGCGGCTTCCGCATCACCCTGGTCGGCTACTGGCTGATCGGCCTGCCCGCCGCCTGGCTCTTCGGCCGCCTCGCCGGCCTGGAGACCGAAGGCGTCTGGCTCGGCCTGCTCACCGGCCTCGCCGCCACGGCCCTGCTCCTGCTGCGCCGCTACCACAAGGCCCTGTCCCTGCGGGCGGCCGAACAGCCGGCCGTCACCTGAAGCTCACTATCGCCCACAGCGGAAAGACCGCCCAGCAGGGTGGCGATCGGCAGGACCCGGGCGTTCTCGGAGGTGCGCAGCAGCCAGCAGGAGGGTGAACAGCGGCATCTTCAGGCCGGCGAAGCCGATGGCACCGCTGACCGCCACCAGCGCCCCGATCAGCAGGGAGGTGGAAACGAACAATTCTGTGCGCGGCCGGGACGGGCGCAGGCCGAGGCTGGCTGCGGTCTTCTCGCCGAGCAGCAACGCGTCCAGCGCGCGGGCCCGCATCAGGGACAGTGGCGGCGCGAGGGCGGTGGTCACGGCCACGACCGTCAGGTTGGCCCAGCGGGCCCCGCCCAGGTCGCCCATCAGCCGGAACAGCACCGCCCGCGCGGCCTGCCCGCCGCCGTCGTCACCGACATGACCAGCACGTAGGTGACGGCCTGCCCGAAGGACACCGCGACCCCGGCCGGCAGCAGCCGGGCCGCCCCGGTGCCCCGGTGGGCCCGAGCGACTGCGAAGACCATGGCGGTCGCGGCCACTGCCTCCGGCGAACGCGCCCGCGGACAGGGTGTAGACGCCGGCCAGTGTCGAGGCGTCGAGGCGCCGAGGCTGAGGGTCACCGCACCGACGCCGGCGACGTAGCTGGTGCCCAGCACGAACGGGTCGGCGAACGGATTGCGCAGCATGGTCTGCAGGACCGTGCCGACCATCGCCGGCCCCGCCCCGACCCAGCACGATGCCCGCGGCAGCACTGGCCACCAGCAGAACCGACGTCGCGCCTGTGCGGACAGCTCGCCGATTACCCAGACGAGCAAACCTGTACCAAACAGGTAAGTCGGATTATATTTCTGCTTATCTCTGCCGGGACGATGCGGTGCGTGCAGCACCGCTTTGATGGGCTGCCCGAAAGCGGTACCTGCCGTGGCATGCGGAGGTTGTGCTGATGTCTTCTCTCTCCCCATCGCTTTCTTCTCGGATTCCTGTGTCGTCGTCCGGGCAGGGAGGCCGCGCATGAACTGGCGGGACTTGGCAGCGTGCCGCTTCGAAGACCCCGAGCTCTTCTTCCCGATCGGCGAGGACGGCCTGTCACTGCGGCAGATCGAACAGGCCCGCGCTGTCTGTAACCGGTGCCCTGTCGTGACTGCCTGCGGTAGCTGGGCTCTGCGCACCGGTGAGTACGAGGGCGTGTGGGGCGCGATGACGGCGGGTGAGCGCCGGGCCTTGCGGCTCTGCCGCGAGACCTGAGCCGACGCTCAGCGACATGATCTCGTAGGACAGCCGCCGCAGTTCCGGGCCGGCCGGTTCCGCCCGCACCGCATCGCCGGCAGCCAACGACCGGGCAGGACCCGAAGGACGTGATCCATCTTCGTCGACGCCCCGACTCGCTCACTCCGGGCGGGCCCGGCAGCCGCTGCATCAGGCTCGGGGCGGTTCCGCTGCTTGGTTCGCCGTGGAGGGTGATGCGGCTCGATCACCTCGGTCGGGATGAGCGAAGTCACCAGGCCCGGCGCGGCGGGCGGAACGCGTCGCACGGCTCAGGGAAGGCAGTAGGTCTGCCGTGGGAACGCGGTCGTGTCCCGCAGGGCCTGGGTGTAGCCCGCCTTGTGGCGCGCGTCCGGGTCGGTGCGCCGGTTTTCGGCCTCCGCCCACTGGTCGAGGTGCAGGGCGATGCCGAGGTGGCCAGCATGGTCCTGCCACCGGTCACCCGCCGGGTGTCCGATGGCAGACAGGAGCAATGGCCCAGTCCATGCTCACCGCGTGCAGCACGGACGCTGGCGTCGGCGGACTCCTCGCTGTGGCCAGGCGTCGGCCGGGGCCCTCACATGTCGCCGGGCAGACCGAGGCCGGTGAGGGCGCCGACCGGGTCAAGGTCGGGGGTGCCTCTCGGCCACCAGTCGTCGCGGCCCGGTTCGGACTCGTAGGCGTACCAGAGGCCGTCGCGGCCGAGACGGAGCTGGGTGTGGCCCTGGGGGTGGGTGAGGCGGTTGCGCCAGGGCCGGAATGCGGGCAGGTCCGCGGCGAGCAGCAGGGGCCTGGCCCGGTCGAATCGCCCGGCCGGCGGGTCCCACGGCTCCTCCAGTACGGCGAGGCCCTCCAACCCTCCCTGGCGCCATGCGGCGACCGCCCGGGCCAGTTCGGGCGGGGTGCGGCCCGCCGCCGAGGCGAGGGAGGAGTACAGCGACCGCGTGGCGGCGGTGAGTCCCGCTCCGGGGCGGGCGGCGGCCAGACGGACCGCGTCCTGCCAGAAGGTCAGCTGCCCGACCGGGTCCCGGCCGGTGCCGAGCAGGGCGTGGGCGCGGGCGGCGGCGTCCGTGGCCAGCTGGTCCAGCGCGAAGGGGTCCGGGCCGCCGGGGGCCGCCGGGTAGGCCGGGGGCTGCTCGGGATGCGCGAGGGGAGGCAGCGGGGCGGGGAGGGGCGGGAGGGCGCGCGGGGCGAGGACCTCGGCGGCGCGCACGCCGGGCAGGGGCGTCGGGCCCCTGTCCTGCGCGGCGCGCGCGGCGCGGGTGGCACTCAGCCGGGACAGCGCGTCGAGCAGCTCCCGCTCGCCCCGGCCGCGCAGCAGGAGCAGGACGAAGGGGTCGGCGTCGAGCAGCCGGGCGGTCTGGTAGCAGAGGGCGGCCGCGTGCTTGCAGGGGTGACCCCGGTCGGGGCAGCTGCACCGGGGCTCCAGGTCGCCGGGGCCGGGCAGCAGCGGCACACCGCACTCCGCGAGCGACTGGGGCATCTCCTTGTCGAGCAGCGCCGCGATGTGCCCGGGGCGGTCGGCGGCGGCGTCCAGGAAACGGTCCCAGTCGGTGTCGTCGAGCGTGCGCAGGTGTACCTGGACGCGGTACGGGCGGGGGCGGCTGCCCTGGACGTAGGCCAGCACCAGTCCGGGCGTCACCGTGATGGCGTCGACATGCCCCTGTCCCGCGTAACCCCGCCCGCGCTCCAGCCGCTTCACGTCCAGCGCGCCCTGCTCCAGCGCCTCGACCCAGGCGTTTCCCCACCAGCTCTCGGCGAAGCGGTCGCCGTCCCGGGGCGGGAGGGGCGGGAAGGTGCGACGGAGCTCGTGGTCACGCGCCGGAGCCGCCATGGAGCCGGGGGTTCGGGAGGGCCGGGGCGTGCGGGCCGCGGCGGGAGTGGGCGGGGCCGGGGGCGGCTCGGGGGCGAGTGGTGCGGAGCTCGCGGGAGAGGGGTCGCCGGAGTGCGGGGCCGAGTCCGAGTCGCGGGATACCCGGTCGTCCATGGGCGGTTGCCCGCTCGCATCACGGGATGCCGAGTCACCGGACTCGGGCGGAGAGGGCTCGGTCCGGGGTCTGGGGCTTGGGGCGCTGTCGGGCGTCTCGCGGGTCGGCGCGGTCGGGGCGTGCCCGCTCTGCGGCCTCCCCGCGGCTCGGTCGTCGCCGTGCAGCAGGTCGGCCGTGCGGCCGGTCCGGTCGGCCCGTCCGGCCGTCGGCTCATGGTCGTCGTCGGAGGGCGTGTCCCGCAGGTCCGGCATCAGGAAGGCGCCGGACAGCAGCTGCCCCACGTCGCGCGCACCCCGGCCGGGGGCGTCCGCGCCCGCCCGTCGCGCAGCCGCCGCTCGGTCGTCCACGGCTTTCTGCCGGGCCCGGCGCCTGCGGCGGGCGCCTTCCCGCTCCGTCTCCTCCCGGGCCCGCCGCGCGTCGTCCCGTACCGCGCGCAGCGCCTCGCGCGCAACGTCTGCGCCCCTGTGTCCGGCCGCTGCCGGACCGGAGGACGGTGCAGGGGCCGCACGGAGCGGCGTGGCCTCCGGGGAGCTCGTCCGCGGGTCGCCGGATGCCTGCGGTTCCGGCGTCACGGCCGCCGGGAGGCTCTCAGGCGCACGGCCGGCACTGGGGGCGCCGGCGGCCTCCGGCCGACCATCACGGTCCGCGTCAGGGGCAGCGCTCCCCTCCTGCCCGCCGGTGGCCGGGTCGGTGACGAGGGTGCCCTCGGGCGCAGCGCCACCGGTCCGCTCACCGGCGGCCGCCCCGGAACCACCGGCACCCGCGGACGCGCTGTCGTCCGCCTCTCCACCGAGGACGCCCCCGGAAGCAGCGCCCCCACCAGGCACGCCACCGTCCGCCCGCCCACCGGCGGCCACCCCGAACCCGTCGGCGTTCCCGGACGCCTCGGCATCCTCGGAGGCAGCGGGCTCGGCGGCATCGGCATCCGCCCGTCCGCTCCCCCGCTGCTCGGACACCGCCCTTCGCAGGGCGTCGCGTGCCACATCCGCGGGCCTGGGCGCCCCGCGGTCTGCCGCTCCCCCGGCCGGGAACGGGGGCTCCGGGCGGGCGGCCGGGGCGGGAGCGGGGTCCTGGGCCGCTCGCTCGCGGGCCTCGCGCAGGGCACGGCGGGCTTCGTCGGACGGGCGGGCGTTCATGACGTACTCCGCGGGGACGACGGGGTGGGCGGTTGGCAGCCCGGGCGGGGTGTCATGACGACCTCCGCAGGGACACCAGGTCGGACAGCTCCCGGTCCGTCAGTTCCGTGAGGGAGGACTCGCCGGAGCCCAGGATCGCGTCGGCCAGGGCCCGCTTGGACTGGAGCATCTCGGCGATGCGGTCCTCGACGGTGCCTTCGGTGATGAGGCGGTGGACCTGCACCGGCTGGGTCTGGCCGATGCGGTAGGCGCGGTCGGTCGCCTGCTCCTCGACCGCGGGGTTCCACCAGCGGTCGAAGTGCACGACGTGGCCCGCCCGGGTGAGGTTCAGGCCGGTGCCGGCCGCTTTGAGCGACAGCACCAGGACCGGCGTCGAACCGGCCTGGAAGCGGTCCACCATGCGCTCCCGCTCGGGGACCGGCGTACCGCCGTGGAGGAGGTCGACCGGGACGGCGCGGGTGGCCAGGTGGGAGGTGATCAGGCGGGCCATGCCGACGTACTGGGTGAAGACGAGGGCGGACCCGTCCTCGGCGAGCAGTGTGTCCAGCAGTTCGTCCAGCAGGGCGAGCTTCCCGGAGCGGGCGGCGAGCCGGTCGCCGGCGGTCGCGGTGTGCTCCTCCTTGAGGAACAGCGCGGGGTGGTCGCAGATCTGCTTCAGCGACGTGAGGAGCTTCAGTACCAGGCCCCGGCGGGGCATGCCCTCGGCCGTCTCGATGGCGAGCATCGACTCGCGGACCACCGCCTCGTACAGCGCGGCCTGTTCGCGGGTGAGCGGCACCGGGTGGTCGGTCTCCGTCTTGGGCGGCAGCTCGGGCACGATGCCCGGGTCGGACTTCTTGCGGCGCAGCAGGAACGGCCGCACCAGGCGGGCCAGGCGCTCCACCGCCTCCTCGTCCTCGCCGTTCTCCACGGCGCGCGCGTGCCGGGCGCGGAAGGACTTCAGCGGGCCGAGCAGGCCCGGGGTGGTCCAGTCGAGCAGGGCCCACAGCTCCGAGAGGTTGTTCTCCACGGGCGTGCCGGTCAGGGCCACGCGCGCGGGGGCCGGGATGGTGCGCAGCGCTTTGGCGGTGGCGGAGTAGGGGTTCTTGACGTGCTGTGCCTCGTCGGCCACGACCATCCCCCAGGCTTGCTCGGCCAGGGCCGGGGCCGCCGAGCGCATGGTGCCGTACGTGGTGAGGACGAAGCCGCCCTCCAGGCCGTCGAGACTGCGGTCCGGGCCGTGGAAGCGGCGGACGGGCACGCCGGGGGCGAAGCGGGTGATCTCCCGCTGCCAGTTGCCCAGCAGGGAGGCCGGGCAGACGACCAGGGTCGGTTCGCGGCGGGCCCGCTTCAGGTGCAGGGCGATGAGGGTGACGGTCTTGCCGAGCCCCATGTCGTCGGCGAGACAGCCGCCGAGGCCGAGCGTGGTCATCAGGTCGAGCCAGGCCAGGCCCCGCAGCTGGTAGTCCCGGAGGGTGGCTCGCAGCTCCGGGGGCGGTGCGGCCGGGCGGATGCCCGCGGTCAGGCGGTCCCGCAGGGCGGCCAGGGCGCCGACCGGGACGGCCTGGACCGTCTCGCCGTCCACGTCGGCCGTGCCGGTGAGGGCGACGGACAGCGCGTCGACCGGGTCGAGCAGGCCCAGGTCGCGTTTGCGGGCCTTGCGCACCAGCGCCGGGTCGACCAGCACCCATTGGTCGCGCAGCCGGACGACAGGGCGGTGGGCCTCGGCGAGGGCGTCCATCTCGGTGTCGGTGAGCGGGTCGCCGCCGAGGGCGAGCTGCCAGCGGAACTGGAGGAGCTCCTCGCTCTCGAAGAAGCCGGTGCCGTCGGTCGCCGAGCCGGGGGCGGGACGGACCACCGCCGCCGCGGACAGGTCCTGTGCGAGGTCCCGCGGCCAGTGCACCGCGACCCCCGCCGCGGCGAGCCGGGTCGCCGCGATGCCCAGCAGGTCGGTGACCTCGTCCTCGGTCAGGGCCAGCACGTCGGGCACGTCCTGGTCGGCGAGCCGGTCCAGCGGGGGCCAGACGCGGGCCGCGCGGCGGACGGCGAGAGCCGCGTCCACGCGCGCGCGGGGGCCGAAGGCGTCGTCGGCCGCACCCGCCCACAGGGCCGCCGCGTCGGCCACGAGGGTGGGGTCGGCCAGGCTGTGCACCTGGACGATCGCGGCGCCGGCGCTGCGGGCACCGCCGTCGGAGGCGTCGTCGAACAGGTCGTAGGCCGACAGGTCCAGGCGGAGAGAGATCCGCACGCCGGCGTCCATGCCCGCGGCGACTTCGGCGGCCCAGTCGTGGGCGGTGGGCAGATGCTGGGCCTCGCGGGCCGCGAAGGGCCGGCCGGAGGTGTGGGGTGCGGCCGGCGTGCGGGGCAGGGTGTCGGCGACGGCGTCGAGGAACGCCCGCACCAGCGCCTCCGGTTCGGGGAGGCGGATCGGGCCGGGGCCGTCCAGGGGCACGGCGTGCCCCTCGTAGGGCAGGGCGGCGGCCACCGCGCGCAGGTGTGCGATGTCGTCCGGGTCGAGGGGTCCGGCGCGCCAGGCGTCGTGGCCCGTGGCGGTCAGGCCGGGCAGCAGCCGGCCGCGGGCGGTCAGCCGCAGGGCGTGCAGGGCGGCGGCGCCCCAGCAGGCCGTGGCCGGGTGGGCCGCGGGGTCGTGCCGGGCGCGCACGAGGAGCGGCAGGGCGGCGTCGAGCGGGAGGGTCAGCGCGGGGGTGGGGCGCCGCCGGACGCCGGTCGCGCCGTGCCGTCGGACGACCGTGAGCTCGCTCTCCACGGCATGGCCGGTGTCCTCGGCGTCGGCGGAATCCCGGAGGGGCAGCGGTTCTCCCTCGGGGTCCCAGAAGGCGATGCGCCCCTCGCGCGGAAGAGGCGCGGGCAGGAAGACGGCCGGGAGCCGGACCGGGACCGTCGCCACCCCGTCCCGCGCGGCCATCGGAGCCGTGTCTCCCATACGTCCTGCCACCTCCCGCCCCGCGTGTCGGATCATTCGTCTCCGACTCTACGGGCGGGGTCCGACAATCGGCCCCGGCGGCCGGGTCAGGGCACGGTCCGGGAGACGACGTACACCCAGGGGTACGCCGGGTTGGACAGGTCCACGACCACGTCGTGGGTGGGCGCCGGGTTCTTCTGCCGGTGGACGAAGCCGTACCAGGAGTCGGTCGTGGCGAACTTCCAGCCGGTGATCTTCCGGTCGCGGGCACCGATGGTGACGTCGCCCTGCTTGAGGTCCTCGCGGGTCACGCCCAGGCCGGTCAGGTAGGCGTCCAGGCCGGCCGCGTTGGTCTCGAACTGGGTGTAGAGGCGGCTGGTCTTCCAGTTGTTGGTCTCGTAGTACGCCACGTGCCAGGCGGGGTGCGGGACGGGCACCTGGTAGATGCGGCGCTGGAGCTTGGAGGGCCAGCCCGCGGTCAGGCCGGTCGCCGAGTACTTCGCCTCCTTGTCCTTGCCGCTGTCGCGGCTCTGGTTCGCGGAGATCACGAGGTAGCCGGCCGGGATGCCGATGAGGAGCACGATGATCAGCAGGGTGAGGGACCTGCGGCGGATCATGTGGCGGCGGTCCTCGACCGGACGGTCCGGGTCGTCGGGCCAGGGGCCCTGGTGGGGCAGGGAGGCGGTCACGGCGTCTCCTGGGTACTGCGGAGCGACTGCGTGTACCGCTCGAGGCGCTCGTAGCGCTCCACGCGGCGGCGCTTGGCGCGGCGGAAGCGGCGGGCGACCAGCCGGGCGAGGTCGGCGGCGCCGACCATGCCGGCCTCGGGGCCGAGCTGGGCCCGGACGATGCGGGCCTCGGGGCGGTAGCCGCGGCCGGTGAGGTGCCGCTTGAAGGCGTCCCGGGCCGGGCCGATCAGCAGGTCGTCGGCGGCCGAGACCCCGCCGCCGATGACGAAGCAGGAGGGGTCGAGGGCGGCGGCGAGGTTGGCGATGCCGACGCCGAGCCACTGGCCGATGTCCTGGAGGAGCTCGATGCACATGGCGTCGCCCTCGCGGGCCAGCTCGGTGATCATCGGGCCGGTGATGTCGCCGATGCTGCCCTTGACGTGCTCGATGATCCCGTAGGCCACCGGCGAGTCGGCCGCCGCCAGCTCGCGGGCCTCGCGGACCAGGGCGTTCCCGGAGCTGTACTGCTCCCAGCAGCCGCGGTTGCCGCACGGGCAGCGGTGGCCGCCCGGGACGACCTGCATGTGGCCGAACTCGCCGGCGACGCCGTACTTGCCGCGCTTGACCTGGCCGTCCTCGAGGATCGCGCCGCCGATGCCGGTGCCGAGGGTGATCATGACGAGGTGGTCCTCGCCGCGGCCGGCGCCGAAGCGCCACTCGGCCCAGGCGGCGGTGTTGGCGTCGTTGTCGACCAGCACGGGGACGGAGAGCCGGCCCGAGAGGCGGTCGCGGAGGGGCTCGTTGCGCCAGGACAGGTGGGGGGCGAACAGCACGCGGTTGCGGTCGGCGTCCACCCAGCCGGCCGCACCGATGCCGACGGCGTGCACGTCGTGCCGGTCGGAGAGGTCCAGAACCAGCTCGGCGATGGTGTCCTCGACGACCTGGGGGCTCTTGGACTTGTCCGGGGTCTCCGTGCGGAGCATCTCCAGGATGTTGCCGTCGGCGTCGACGACACCCGCCATCACCTTCGTACCGCCGATGTCGATGCCGACCGTGGGCACGCGGGGGGCCGTCAGGTGCGAGCGGCGCTCCCGGGTGCCGGCGGTGCGGAGCGCCGTGGCACGGCGGGAGCCGATGGGGGCGGTGAGGTCGCGGTAGGTGCTCATCGCCGCCGATTCTGCCTCACGGGGAGGCAGGGTGCGGATCAGAGGGGTGGTGCGGATCGGCGCCGCGTGCGGGCCGGTGGGGGCTCGTCGCGCAGTTCCCCGCGCCCCTTAAGTACGCACGAGCAACTGGAATTCGAAGGAATAGCGCGTCGGGCGGTAGGTGTGTGTGCCGTACTCGACGGCGCGGCCCGTGTCGTCGAACGTGACGCGTTGCATGGTCAGCAGTGGCGCGCCCGCCTCCTCCGCCAGCCGGTCCGCCTCCTCCGTCGTCGCCGCCCGGGCACCGATCGACTGGCGGGCGCTGTGCAGGGTGATGCCCGCCGATCGCATCATCCGGTAGAGCCCGGTGGTCTCCAGCTGGCCGGTGTCGAGGTCGATGAGGCCGGGAGGCAGGAAGTTGCAGAGGTGGGCCATGGGCTCGCCGTGGGCGAGCCTGAGGCGCTCGACGCGGTGGACGTCGCTGTCCTCGGCGACGCCGAGTGCCGCGGCGACCTCGGCGGAGGCGGGGACCAGGTCGTTGACGAGCACCCGGGTGGCCGGGCGCTGGCCCGCCGCCTCCAGGTCGTCGTACAGGCTGCTGAGCTCCAGCGGGCGCTTGACCTGGCTGTGCACGACCTGGGTGCCCACGCCGCGGCGGCGTACGAGGAGGCCCTTGTCGACGAGCGACTGGATCGCCTGGCGGACGGTCGGCCGGGACAGGCCGAGCCGGGCGGCGAGCTCGATCTCGTTGCCCAGCAGGCTGCCGGGAGTCAGCGTGCCGTGCTCGATGGCGGCCTCCAGCTGCTGGGACAGCTGGAAGTACAACGGCACGGGGGAGCTGCGGTCCACGCTCAGCTCTAGCTGCACGGTCGGGTCCACTTCTGGTTTCGGCACGGGGCGAGCGTAGCTCCGCGCGTTGTTGACGGGAAGTCGTGTAGTCAGATTGTCCGGACATGCAGATTGACAGCGGCCGGTTGTGCACGCACTTTGTTTTCATGCGCATCGGCGTCATCGGTACGGGCCGGATCGGCACCATCCACGCGAACACGCTCAGCCGGCATCGCGACGTCGGCTCCCTGATCCTCACGGACGCGGACCCGGCCAGGGCCCAGGAACTGGCGCACCGGCTGGGCGAGACGGCGGCGCCCGGGGTGGAGGAGATCTTCCGCTGGGGCGTGGACGCCGTGGTGATCACGACGGCCACGTCGGCCCACGCCGAACTGATCGGTCGGGCAGCACGCTCGGGTCTGCCGGTGTTCTGCGAGAAGCCCATCGCGCTGGATCTGCCGGGGTCCCTGGCCGCGATCGCCGAGGTCGAGGCGGCCGGGACGGTCCTGCAGATGGGCTTCCAGCGCCGTTTCGACGCGGGTTACACAGGGGCGCGCGAGGCCGTGCGGGCCGGCAGGCTGGGGCGGCTGCACACCGTGCGGGCCCTGACCAGCGACCAGGCACCGCCGGACGCCGCGTGGCTGCCGCTGTCCGGCGGGCTGTACCGGGACACGCTGATCCACGACTTCGACGTGCTGCGCTGGGTGACCGGCCGGGAGGTCACGGACGTCTACGCGGCCGGTTCCGACGCCGGGCCCCGGATGTTCCGCGAGGCGGGCGACGTAGGCACCGCGGCGGCTCTCCTGACCCTGGACGACGGCACGCTCGCCACGCTCACCGCGACCCGGATGAACGGGGCCGGTTACGACGTGCGCATGGAGCTCGCCGGGGAGCGGGACCAGATCGTGGTCGGCCTGGACGACCGTACGCCGATCGCGTCCACCGAGCCGACCGGGCCACCGGCCGCGGACAAGCCCTGGTCGGGCTTTCTGGAGCGGTTCGGCCCCGCCTACGAGGCGGAGCTGAACGCGTTCGTCGAGGTCGTCCGGGGCGAGCGGGCCAACCCCTGCGACGGGCGCGAGGCGCTGCAGGCACTGCGGGTCGCCGAGGCGTGCGAACTGTCGCGACGCGAGCGCAGACCGGTACACCTGGCGGAGATCCCCGGCGGCACCTCCCCCGGTCTCGCCTGACGGCGGGTTCCGCACCCCCGTGGCGCCACTCGTGCACGGGCCTGACGGCGAGAGGGCAGAGACCACAGGGTGGGGCCACCCGGACAGCCGCCCGGCAACGAGTCGGCCGAAACCCCCAGCACTCGGACTGCCGAACGACAACAAGTCGGCCGAAACCCCCAGCGGGACCACCCCGGGATTCAGCTGACGAAGGGCGGACGACAACCCCGGCGGAGCGGCTCAGACCGCCCGGATCACCCCGCCCCTCGCTCGACGAAGAGCGGGCCTCCCCCGGTGCCGGCTTTCCGACGGGCGGCCGGGGTCCCGTGGCGGCACCCAGGGATTCGTCTGCCGACGGGCCGACAGCGATCCCCGCACGGCGCCTCCCCGCGGGGCGGGCCGACACCCCCTGGCGTCTCCCGCCGCTCGGCGTGACTCCGGGCCCGTTCGGTCAGTGCTCTTCCTGTTCCTCCTCCAGGAGCCCGGCGTCATAGGCGAGCAGCGCGATCTGCACCCGGTTGTTGAGGTCCAGCTTGGCCAGGATGCGCGAGACGTGTGTCTTCACCGTGGCGACGCTCATGAACAGGCCGGCGGCGATCTCGGCGTTGGCCAGGCCCCGGCCGACCGCGACGGCAACCTCGCGCTCACGGTCGTTGAGGACGGTCAGACGGTCCCGCGCGCGGGTGCGGCGCGTGTCGGCGGCGGTGCCCACGGCGTGCCGCATCAGTTGGCGGGTGACCGTGGGCGACAGGACCGGGTCGCCGGCGGCGACCCGGCGAACGGCCGCCAGGATCTCGGCCGGCGGGGTGTCCTTGAGGACGAACCCGGCGGCACCGGCACGCAGCGCGCGCAGCACCTGCTCGTCGGCGTGGAAGGTGGTGAGCACCACCACCTGCGGGGCGTCCTTGCGGGCGCGCAGCCGCTCCGTCGCCGTGAGGCCGTCCACCACCGGCATTCGGATGTCCATGAGCACGACGTCCGGACGGGTGCGGTCGACGAGAACCTCCGCCTCGGCGCCGTCGGCGGCCTCGCCGACGATCTCGATGTCGTCCGCGCCGCCCATCATGAAGGACAAACCGGCCCGCACCAGCGGATCGTCGTCGACGAGGAGCAGTCTGATCGCAGTCATGAGCCCCACGTAATCACGGCGGGCCCGGGCGGCGGGGCCGAAGACGTCACCCCCACGGCAGCCACGCCCGCACCTCGAACCCGCCCTGCGCCGTGTGCCCGTGCTCCAGCCGGCCTCCGGCCAGGGTCGCCCGTTCCGTGAGGCCGATCAGGCCCTGCCCGGAACCGGGTACGGGCGGCACTTCACCCTCCGGCGGCGGGTTGTGCACACGGACGGTGAGACCCGTGCCGGGTGCGCCGGTGACGGTCACCCCCACCTCCGTGCCGGGGGCGTGCTTGCGCGCGTTCGTCAGTCCCTCCTGGACGATCCGGTAGGCGGTGCGGCCGACGGAGGACGGGACGCCGGCCGGGTCCTCGACGCGGTGGTCCAGGGAGACCTTCATGCCGGCCTCGCGGGACTCCGCGACCAGGGTGTCCAGCGCGCCGAGCGTCGGCTGCGGCCGGCCGGTGTCGTCCGGCTCGGCGGCCCGCAGCACCCCGATGATCTCCCGCAGGTCCTGGAGCGCGTCGTGCGCGCTCTCCCGGATCACGCCCGCGGCCCGCGCGGTCTGTGCCGGGGGCGCGTCGGGCCGGAACTCCAGGGCGCCCGCGTGCACGCTGAGCAGCGTCAGCCGGTGGGCGAGCACATCGTGCATCTCCCGTGCGATGGCCTCGCGGGCGAGCCGCTGCGCCTGCTCGGCCCGCAGCCGCGCCTCGGTCTCGGCACGCCGGGCTCGGTCCCTCAGGCTCACCATCAGCTGCCGCTTGGCCCGGACGAACATGCCCCAGCCGACGGCCGCCACGGTGAGCACCACGGCGAAGGGAACGCTCACCAGGTAGGGGAGGTCCACGTCGGGGCGCACCCAGTAGTAGAGCGGCACCAGCGCCACGTTGACGCCGCCCACCCACCCCACGTACCGGAAGGGCCGGTGCACGGCCAGGGAGAACAGGGCGATGAGACCCGCGCCGCCCGAGGTTTCCGAGAGGAAGCCGAGGGGGGTCATCGCCACGGCCAGCCCCAGCGGCCAGCGGCGGCGGAGCCAGAGGGCCGCGCAGGCCAGCGCACCGATCACCTGGTCGACCACGGCCAGGCCGTGCGGCACACGGGGGTTGTCGGCGAGGGCGTCGCGGGCCAGCGCGCCCACCAGGACGGCCAGCAGGAAGCAGGTGAAGTCGACGACCCAGTCGCGGGCGGTGCGCCGGGGGCGCCGCCCGGCCCGTGCGGCGTCGGGGTCGAGGTCGTGCAGGAGGGCCGACGGGAAGAACCATCTGCGCCCGGTGAACAGCGCGGGCGTCTGCCCCGCCGGCAGCGGGGAGGCGCGCCTCACGTCGTCATCACTCACGAGCGCCCAATCTATGCAGCGCGGGCCCGGCGCACCCGCCCTGGCGCGGGATCGTCGACGAAAGTCGCCGCATCGCAGACTTTCGGTGCCGTCGTGGCACCGGAGCGGGGACTTCCGTCCCAGGGGTCCCGTCCCGCGGCCGATGCCCGTGGGGGTCCGCGGGACGAGGCTGGTGGCATGAAGCAGGTACTGGAGGTTCTCGGCTTCCTCGCCCTCGTCCAGGGCGTGGCGGGCCTGGTGCACGAGTTCACCGACTGGAACTGGGGCCTGGTGCAGCGCCTCGGGTTCCTCGACGGCTACGAGGTCTACGCGAGCGTCACGCTGCTCGTGCTGGGGGTCGCCCTGTTCGCGGCGGCCGGGAGCCGGACGTCCGTCTGACGTGCCGACGGACGTCCGGCCCGCGGTTTTCCGTCAGGACTCAGCAGCCGCGATCGACCAGGTCGAACGACTCGTAGTGGTCGGCCGTGTAGTAGTCCTCCTGGTTCCGCTCACCGGTGACGATGCGTCGCGCGCCGCGGGTGGAGGAGCCCGGGGTGATGACCGTGTACTCGTGGTAGTAGCCGGACGACTTGCTCGGCAGTACGCCTTCCCGGTTCTGGAAGACGGTGCCGTCCTGGTCGAACGGGTAGGGGCCGCCCTGCTCGATCAGGTCGAGCGTGTCGTGGGCCTGGGACGGCAGGTCGCTGTAGCAGATGTCGCCGACGGCGGTGGGGGCCGCGTCGGCCGTGGTCGCGGAGACGGTTCCGCCGACGAGGAGGGCGGACAGGAGGGCGGCTGCTGCGCCGAGCCGCGAGGCGCGTGGGGGGACAGTCATGGCGCTCATGATGACGCGCGTAGACGCTGGCATGTCAATGACAAGCTCGGAGAATTTCCTGTGAAGCCCCGTGCGTTCGGGAGGAGTTCACCTTCGCGCCGGGGCCCTCAACCCGCCTCGGGCACCCTCACGCCCCCTCCGGCAGTCCGAACTCGCCGTACTCGGGGCGGCCCTTCAGGTCGTACGTCTGGACCGAGACGCCCGCACCGGTGACGCTCCCGCCGGCGTGTTCGAACGCGGTCGGTACGGCGCCCTCCGTGAACAGCCGGAACCCGGCGCCGAGGACGACGGGGAAGGTCAGCAGGTGCAGGGTGTCGACGAGATCGAGCGCCAGCAGGGACCGGACGAGGGCGCCGCTGCCGTGCACCTGGACCTCGCCTTCGGTGCGCTCCTTCACGGCGGCGACCTCCTCGGCGAGGTCGCCGGTCAGCACCGTGGTACCGGTCCAGCCGGGGTCCGTCAGGGTCGAGGAGGGCACGTACTTCGGCAGCGCGTTCAGCCGGGAGGCGACCGGGTCTGCGGGGTCGGTCACCCTGGGCCAGTAGGTCGCGAAGATGTCGTACGTCCGGCGGCCCAGCAGGAAGGCGCCCGGACGGGTGAAGACCTCGCCGATGAACCGGCCGAAGTCCTCGTCGGCGTACGGGAAGCTCCAGCCGCCGTGGGTGAAGCCGCCGCGGGTGTCCTCCTGGGGACCGCCGGGGGCCTGGTAGACACCGTCGAGGGTGACGAAGAGGGTGGAGACGAGCTTGCCCATGGCGGGTGCCTTCCTTCCGGAGCGGACGGGATCTGCTGTCATCGGTTCAGACCCCGTCGGCACCCGCAACTCATCGCTGGGCCGTACGCACGCCGCCGGCGTCCCCACCTCGACGTCCGTTCGCCGCCAGCGCGGGTGCCGCGCGGCCGCTGGGATGGACTCATGACCACTCAGGGAACTCTGCACGGCAAGGTGGCTCTCGTGACCGGCGGGAGCCGTGGGATCGGCGCGGCGACGGCGGTACAGCTCGCGCGGGAGGGCGCGGACGTGGCCGTCGGCCATGTGAACGGCAAGGAGGCGGCCGAGGACGTCGTCCGGGAGGTGGAGGCGCTGGGGCGCCGGGCGGTGGCGCTGCGCGCGGACGTGGCCGAGCCTGCCGAGGCGGCCGCCGTGGTGGACGCGGCGGCCCAGGCGCTGGGCGGGCTCGACATCCTGGTCAACAACGCCGGGGTGGGGGTGCTCGGGCCGCTGGAGGCCCTGTCGCTCGCGGAGGTGGACCGGGTCCTGGACGTCAACGTGCGGGGTGTCTTCCTGGCCTCCCAGGCGGCCGCGGCGCGGATGCCCGAGGGCGGGCGGATCATCACGATCGGCAGTTGCATCGCCCAGCGGGTGCCGGGGCCCGGCGGGACGCTCTACGCGACGAGCAAGGCGGCCCTTGCCGGTCTGACGAAGGCGCTGGCCAGGGAGTTGGGCGGACGCGGGATCACGGCCAACCTCGTCCTTCCCGGCCCGATCGACACGGACATGAACCCGGCGGACGGGCCGTACGCGGCCGGCCAGGCGGCGATGACGGCGCTGGGCCGGTTCGGGACGGCGGACGAGGTGGCGTCGATGGTCGCCTACCTGGCGGGGGCGACGTACGTGACCGGGGCGGAGTTCCCGGTGGACGGCGGCCACGCCGCGTGAGGCACGGGGGCGCACCGGTGCCGTCCGGCGGGTGCGCCCCACGGTCACGGGGTGGTTCGTCCGGCGGGTGCGCCCCACGGTCACGGGGTGGTTCAGCCGCCCAGCTCCTGGTGGCGTGCCGCCAGCCGGCGCGTGCCCTCCTGGGTCAGGGAGCCGAACAGGCGCAGCCGGGAGATGCCGCCGTCCGGGAAGATGTCCACGCGCGCGTGCGTGCCGACCGCCGGGGCCGGCAGGACGAAGCGGTGGTTGGTGTCGGGCTGGAGGCGGGTGCGGGGCAGGATCTCCTGCCAGTCGCCGTCCTCGCCGTCCTTCACCGACACCGACGCCCAGCCGGCGCTGTTGCCCTTGAGGTAGGCGGTGTCGATCTCCAGGGCACGGATCTGCGCCTGGGCGGCCAGCCGGTAGCGGATCCAGTCGTGGCCCCGGTCGCGGCGGCGGCGGGTCTCCCAGCCGTCGTCCATCTTGCGGGAGCGGCCCGGCTGGATGGTGTTGGAGGCGGGCGAGTAGAAGAGGTTGGAGGCGTCCTCGGCCCGGCCGCCGTTCTCCAGGGCGACGACGTCGAAGGTGCCCAGGGCCGTCAGCCAGGCGGGGTCGGGGACGACCTCGCCGTGGACGCGCAGGCGCGCGATGCCGCCGTCGGGGTGCTGGTTGACCCGCAGGTGCGTGAAGCACTGCTCGACATCGACGGCGAACCCGTTCGCCGCGTGGCCGCCGACCGGGGTGCGCGGGACGAGGGTCGTCCACTTCACGTCGTCCCCGAGGAGTTCCTCCGGCGACGGGGAGCCCGGCACGCAGGTGCCCTCGACGGACACCGCCTGCGGGTAGTTGCCGCGGAAGTGGGCGGTGTCGACGACGATCCCGCGGATCACGCCCGGGGCACCGAGACGGACCAGCGCCCAGTCGTGGTCCTCCTCGGTCGGCCAGGGGTGATCGGCGGAAGCGCCGCGGCGGCGGCGGGTCTCCCAGCCGTCCATGATCTTGCCCTTGTGCCCGAAGTGCTCGGGGTCGAACGCGGCGGGCTCGGGCATCAGCAGGTTCTCGCGGTGGGCGAAGAACTCGTCGTTGGCGGCGATGACACCGGCCCCGAGACGCCGGTCGGCTAGGTCGGCGTACGAGGTGAAGGGGAAGTCGGCGGTGCGGTAGTCCGCGTACGGGTCGCCGCCTCCGTAGGGGTTCGCGTCGCCGGTGAAACGGGGAATCGCCGTCACGGTGATCAGGTCTTCCTTTCGGGTGTCCGGATGGGGAGTCAGTGGGTCCGGGTGAGGAGCCGCCCCTTCGGTTCGGTGAACTCGCCGTCCGCGACGATGCGCTGCCCGCGCAGCCAGGTGGACTTCACGACGCCGTGCAGGGTCCTGCCCGCGTACGCCGTGACGCGGTTGCGGTGCTGGAGGGCCACCGGGTCGACGGTGAAGGCCTCGTCGGGGGCGAGGACGGCGAAGTCGGCGTCGCGGCCCACCGCGATGGCGCCCTTGCGGTCGTCGAGCCCGACCAGTGCGGAGGTGCGCGCGGACATCCAGCGGACGACGTCCTCCAGGCCGTGCCCGCGCCTGCGTGCCTCGGTCCACACCGCGGCCAGGCTGAGCTGGAGTCCGGAGATGCCGCCCCAGGCCGTCGCGAAGTCGTCGGTCTTCAGGTCGGCCGTGGACGGGGAGTGGTCGGTGACGACACAGTCGATGGTGCCGTCGGCGAGGGCCTGCCAGAGCAGGTCCTGGTTGGCGGCCTCGCGGATGGGCGGGCAGCACTTGAACTCGCTGGCGCCGTCGGGGACTTCCTCGGCGGTGAGGGTCAGGTAGTGGGGGCAGGTCTCCACGGTGACGCGGACGCCCTCCGCCCGCGCCTCGGCGATCATCGGCAGGGCGTCACTGGAGGACAGGTGCAGGACGTGCACGCGCGCGTCGAGGGCCTTGGCCTCGCGGATGAGCTGGGCGATGGCGGTGTCCTCGGCGTCCCGGGGGCGGGAGGCGAGGAAGTCGGCGTACTTGGGGCCCGGCCGCTGCGGGGCGGAGGCCAGGAGCCGGGGGTCCTCGGCGTGCACGATGAGCAGTCCGCCGAAGGCGGCGATCTCGGCCATGGTGCGGGCGAGGGGGTCGCGCTCCAGGTGCGGGAACTCGTCCACGCCGGACGGCGACAGGAACGCCTTGAAGCCGAACACGCCGGCCTCGTGCAGCGGCCGGAGTTCCTTGACGTTGTCGGGCAGGGCGCCGCCCCAGAAGCCGACGTCGATGTGCGCCTTGTCGGCGGCGACCTGCTGCTTGGTGCGCAGGTGCGGGACGGTCGTGGTCGGCGGGAGGGAGTTGAGGGGCATGTCGATCAGGGTCGTGATGCCACCGGCCGCCGCGGCGCGGGTGGCGGTCCAGAAACCCTCCCACTCGGTGCGGCCCGGGTCGTTGACGTGCACGTGGGTGTCGACCAGGCCGGGCAGCAGGACGTGGTCGCCCAGGTCCTCCAGGCGGGCGCTCTCCGGTACGGGCGCGTCGTGGGGCAGGACGGCCGTGATCGTGCCGCCGGCCACCGCGACGGAGGCGGCCCGCGTTCCCTCGGGGGTGATGACTCGCGTCGAGCGCAGCACCAGTTCAGCGTCGGACACCCGAACCCCTTACTTCCAGCACTTCCGCGGAACGGAATTCAACTTTCTGTTGAAGGAGTCTTCACTCCCTCTTTCGTGCAGTCAAGGGCAGACTTGTCCCCGGCGCCCTTTCACGAACACTCCTGGACGTTTCCACAAAGCGGAATTAAACTTCCAGTAAGCAGAACGTAGCTACGTACAAGCGGGGAGTCAACCGACCGCCGGGTAGGCTTCTGCCCTTCCCGCCCGCCCCGAAAGGAACGCGCCGTGCCGACGTCCAGCGCCAGCACCACCGACTCCGCCCGGTCCTCAGCCAACGGGGGCGTCCAGTCCCTGGAGCGCGCCTTCGACCTGCTCGAACGGATGGCGGACGCGGGCGGCGAGGTCGGCCTGAGCGAGCTGTCCGCGAGCAGCGGCCTGCCCCTGCCGACGATCCACCGCCTGATGCGCACCCTGGTCGTCTGCGGGTACGTCCGTCAGCAGCCCAACCGGCGGTACGCGCTCGGCCCGCGCCTGATCCGCCTCGGCGAGTCGGCCTCCCGGCTGCTGGGCACCTGGGCGCGGCCGTACCTCGCGCGTCTGGTGGAGGAGACCGGCGAGACGGCGAACATGGCCCTGCTCGACGGGGACGAGATCGTCTACGTGGCGCAGGTGCCCTCGAAGCACTCGATGCGCATGTTCACGGAGGTCGGCCGGCGGGTGCTGCCGCACTCCACGGGCGTCGGCAAGGCCCTGCTCGCCGGCTTCCCGCCGGAGGAGGTGCGGGCGCTGCTCTCCCGTACGGGCATGCCCGCCGCGACGGAGAAGACGATCACCACGCCCGACGGGTTCCTCGCGGCCCTGGAGGACGTGCGCCGGCAGGGCTTCGCCATCGACGACAACGAGCAGGAGATCGGGGTGCGCTGCCTGGCGGTCCCGGTGCCCGACTCCCCCACGGCCGCGGCCATCTCCATCTCGGGCCCGGCGGGCCGGGTCACCGAAGCCCTGACGGACAGGATCGTGCCGGTGCTCCAGCAGGTCGCGGGCGAACTGTCCGAGGCGCTCGCCAGCCAGAGCCCCGCGTAACGGGGTGGACCCGGGGCGGCCCGGCCCCGCGCCGGCCGCCCGAGCCCCGCGCAACGGGGCCGACCCGGAGCGGCGCGTGCCCTCGCCCTGTCCGGTCAGCCGGCGTGACCGTCGAATCGGCTGATCGTTCGGCTCGGCGTGGGGCGAGGTGTCTCATGCGTAACGGCAGCAGGCCACCGGCTTCGCTCCGCCACGTCGCGCCCGGAAGGGGCGTCGTCGGGCGGTAGATCAGCCGTCCACCAATGCCGCCACCAGGCGTGTCATGGCGGGACGCGGGTCTGCGGCGGCCGGCCGGCTGGTCATCAGGAGGAGGTGGGCGGTGCCGACGATGGCGAGGGCCACCATGCACGGATCGACGGTCTCCGCCACGCGGCCGAGTCCGCGTTCGACCTGCACGTAGCCGGTGATGGCCTCCTGGATCGCCGTGAAACCAGGCGCCCCGCCTTCCAGAGCCTCGCGGATGCGCGACGCGGCAGCAGGGCGGGTCATGGCGCGGCCCCAGACGGCCGGGCCGCCGGAGCCGGACAGGGCCAGGGCGACGGCACCGGGGTTCCGTGCCACGGTGGCCTGTCCGGCGAGCTCCGACAGTTTCTGCGCCTTCACCACCGTCCGGGCGAACCGATCGAGGCAGAGCTCGGCCACGAACGCGTCGAATCCCGCGAAGTGCGCATGCAGCAGCCCTTTGGCGCCCCCCGCCTCGCTCGTGACGGACCGGCTGGTGAGCGCGCCGGGCCCCTCACTTGCTGCTGGGTACGGGCCCCGGTCGCCATCTCATGGAGCGGGCCGACGCGATCGCACGGGCCCGTGCCCGTCGCACTCCGACCGGCCATCTGCGCGACCACGAGGCGGCCGACGGCACGGTCCGGCCGCGCAGCTCGTCGTGGCTGGTCGTCGCGGACCGCCCGGCCGGTTCGCCGGACAGGTCCTAACCCTGGCCCCGCACCGGCCCCCCGAAGAGGTCCACCGCCCGCCGGACCTCCGTCAGCTCGGCGGACAGTGCGCTCACCGAGCCGATCGCGCCCGCGATGAGCAGGAGGGAGCGGCGCAGGCGGGGGATCTCGGGGATGCCGTCGGCGGCCATGGCGGCCACCGCGGCCAGTTCCTCCTCGGCGATGCTCCGGTCGGCGAACTCGCCGGGATGGGCGGCCAGTCGGCGGCGCAACCGGGACACGGCGGAGCGCAGCTCCGTCACGCGCGGGTCCTCGCCACCGCCGGTCACGGGCCCCTGCCGCTTCTGCTCGACGCTCCGCAACACAGTCCTCCCCCTCGCACCTCGCCGTGCGCGTGTCCGTCCGACACGAAGCCCCCGCCCCGGGCAGCCGTCGGGCGCCCGGCCGGTCGGTGCGGGCGACAGTAAACGACGCGAACCGCCGGGCGCCAGTCCATTGCGTCATCGACTTGTTTCGCTGAGTGACTTTCTGGCCCGGGGCGCACACCTGTCCGACGCGCGCCTCGCGCCGTCGCACTCCCGTACGGGGCGTGCGGTATGCAGGAGCCATGACGACACGGGAGACGACGGGCGGGGCGCAGGCGGTCGCCGGACTGCTGCTCGCGGCCGGGGGCGGGCGGCGGCTCGGCGGACGGCCCAAGGCACTGCTTCCGCACCGGGGACGACCTCTGGTGGAGCACGCGGCACGGGTACTGCGGGAGGGCGGCTGCGCGGCCGTCCACGTCGTCCTGGGCGCACAGGCCGACGCCGTGCGCGCACGGGCCTCACTGCCGGACTGCACCCTGGTCGACAACCCGGACTGGGAGCAGGGAATGGGGAGCTCACTGCGCGCCGGGCTCGACGCACTGGCCGGCACGGGTGTCCGGGCCGTCCTGGTGTCACTCGTGGACCAGCCCGGGATCGGACCCGAGGCGGTGGCCCGGGTCCTCGCGGCGTACGAGGGCGAGGAGACGCTCGCCGGCGCCGCGTACGACGGTGTGCGCGGCCACCCGGTGCTGTTCGGTGCCGCTCATTGGGCGGGCATCGCCGCGACCGCCACCGGGGACCGGGGGGCACGCGCCTACCTGAGGGAGCACCGGCGGGCGATCACTCTCGTCGAATGCGGGGACGTGGCCCGGCCGTTCGACATCGACACCGAAGCCGATCTGGGCCACCTGGAGTGAACGGGGTGGCACGGAGCGCCGCCTTGCCTCGACTCGGAGAATCTCGACATCAACAGACGATTGAACTTCCACCATGAGGAAACTAGTATCCACTGATCAGAAGCGCCCGACAGGTCCAAGGGCGCGGAACGCCGTATTCGACAAGACTGGCACCCGGTGCCGAGCACGCCGGCTCGTCTTCACAGCTCGCTGAAGGAAGTGACCGTTCATGTCCGCTCCAGCGCCGTCCCCGCTGGCCATCGTCGACGCCGAGCCCCTGCCCCGGCAGGAGGAGGTCCTCACCGAAGCGGCGCTCGCCTTCGTGGCCGAGCTGCACCGGCGGTTCACGCCCCGGCGGGACGAACTCCTCGCCCGCCGCGCCGAGCGCCGCGCCGAGATCGCCCGCACCTCCACCCTCGACTTCCTTCCGGAGACCGCCGCGATCCGCGCCGACGACTCCTGGAAGGTCGCCCCGGCCCCGGACGCGCTGAACGACCGCCGGGTCGAGATCACCGGTCCCACCGACCGCAAGATGACCATCAACGCCCTCAACTCGGGCGCGAAGGTGTGGCTGGCGGACTTCGAGGACGCCTCCGCACCCACCTGGGAGAACGTGGTGGGCGGTCAGCTGAACCTGAGCGACGCCTACACCCGGAACATCGACTTCACCGACCCGAGGTCCGGCAAGTCGTACGCGCTGAAGGCGAACGAGGAGCTCGCCACGGTCGTGATGCGACCGCGCGGCTGGCACCTGAACGAGCGTCACCTCGTCGACGCCGACGGCACCCCCGTGCCCGGTGCCCTCGTCGACTTCGGCCTGTACTTCTTCCACAACGCCCAGCGCCTGCTGGACCTCGGCAAGGGCCCGTACTTCTACCTTCCCAAGACGGAGTCCCACCTGGAGGCGCGCCTGTGGAACGAGGTGTTCGTCTTCGCGCAGGAGTACTGCGGCATCCCGCAGGGCACGGTCCGCGCGACCGTCCTCATCGAGACGATCACCGCGGCGTACGAGATGGAGGAGATCCTCTACGAGCTGCGCGACCACGCCTCCGGGCTGAACGCCGGCCGCTGGGACTACCTGTTCTCCATCGTCAAGAACTTCCGTGACGGCGGCGCCAGGTTCGTCCTGCCGGACCGCAACGCGGTGACGATGACGGCCCCGTTCATGCGCGCCTACACCGAACTCCTCGTCCGCACCTGCCACAAGCGCGGCGCGCACGCCATCGGCGGCATGGCGGCCTTCATCCCCTCCCGCCGGGACGCCGAGGTCAACAAGGTCGCCTTCGAGAAGGTCCGTGCCGACAAGGACCGCGAGGCGAACGACGGCTTCGACGGCTCCTGGGTCGCCCATCCCGACCTGGTGCCGATCGCCATGCAGTCCTTCGACAAGGTCCTCGGCGACAAGCCGAACCAGAAGGACCGGCTGCGTGAGGACGTCGACGTCAAGGCGGCCGACCTGATCGCCGTCGACTCCCTCGACGCCAAGCCCACCTACGCGGGCCTGGTGAACGCCGTGCAGGTCGGCATCCGTTACATCGAGGCCTGGCTGCGCGGACTCGGGGCGGTCGCCATCTTCAACCTGATGGAGGACGCGGCCACCGCCGAGATCTCCCGCTCCCAGATCTGGCAGTGGATCAACGCGGAGGTCGTCCTCGACAACGGCGAGCAGGTCACGGCCGACCTGGCCCGCAAGGTCGCCGCCGAGGAACTCGCGGACATCAGGGCCGAGATCGGCGACGAGGCCTTCGCGGCCGGCAACTGGCAGCAGGCGCACGACCT
The DNA here is from genome assembly GCF_040637515.1 of Streptomyces sp. NPDC029041. NCBI lineage: Bacteria > Bacillati > Actinomycetota > Actinomycetes > Kitasatosporales > Streptomycetaceae > Streptomyces > Streptomyces sp. NPDC029041. The sequence continues at coordinate 64,743 of NZ_JBEZWO010000022.1, forward strand.
GCTGCTGACGGTCTCCCTCGACGAGGACTACGCCGACTTCCTGACGCTCCCGGCGTACGAGCAGCTCAAGGGCTGAACCGCCGCTACCGCTCCGAGTGGCCCAGGGTCTTGCCCGGGGCCACTCGGTCGCGTACGGCCTTCTTCACCGCCGTCGGCTCCGGGAAGCCCTGCTCGCGACGGTCCCAGACGACCTCGTCACCGACGCGGACCACGAACACCCCGCCTGTGCCGGGCCTGAGGGCCAGTTCCGTCAGTTCGGCCTCGAAGGTCGTGAGCAGTTCCTGCGCCAGCCAGGCGGCGCGGGGCAGCCAGCGGCACTGGGTGCAGTACTCGATCTCGACCCGCTGGGCGTCCGTCATCCGAGGTGCACCGACCAATCCTGCTGAGCCGCGGGCTTGCCGTGCAGGTCGGGCACCTGCTTGAGCCACGCGGGACGTCCTTGCTGGTTCTTCGCCGCCCGCAGGGCCTCCTCGGCGGCGAGTTCCTCCCGGGTGGGGAAGCCCGTCGGCAGCCAGTCCCCGGACGCCCGCACGCGCGCGTGCAGGTACGTCACATACGCCTCGCGCACCTCGTCCGCGGTGGCGAAACCCGGCTCGTCGGCGAGCCAGGCGTCCGGGACCTCGGCGAGGATCCGCCGCAGCAGTTCCCCGGTGACCCGGGGCGCCAGTTCGGCGTCGGCCGTCCGGACGTCGGGGCCGTGATGGCCGAGGGCGTGGTGGCGGAAGTCGTAGGCCTTGCCGGGGTCGGCGGCGTCCCAGCGGTGGTGGAAGACGAGGGCGGCGCCGTGGTCGATCAGCCACAGGCGCGGGCGCGCGACGCCGAGGGTGGGCCAGACCATCAGGTTGGAACTGTGGACCGTGCGGTCGACGTTCACGGTCAGGGCGTCGAGCCAGACGATCCTGCCCGCCTCCAGCGGGTCGACGGGGAAGATCTGAGAGATCTCCGGTGTGAAGTCCCGGGCGCCCGGCAGGTAGTCCATGCCGAGGTTGACGCCCGCACTGGCCGCGTGCAGCCCCCGTACCTCCTGGTGCGGCTCGTGGTCGGCGACCGCCGGGTCGAAGTGCACCAGGACCAGCTCGGGGAAGCGCAGGCCGAGGGCGCGGGCCAGTTCCCCCACGATGACCTCGGCGACCAGCGCCTTGCGGCCCTGCGCGGAGCCGGTGAACTTGACGACGTAGGTGCCGAGGTCGTCCGCCTCGACGACACCGGGGACGGAGCCGCCGGAGCGCAGGGGTTCGACGTAGCGGGTCGCGGTGACCTCTCTCAGCATGGTCCTGAAGCTCCCCCGGGGCAGAGTCCGAAGGGGCCATGGTAACCAGGCGTGAGCGCGAAGGGCCCTGGGCCGCGTGCGGATCCCGCCGGCCTCAGGGCGCCGCGGGCGTGGCCACGGGAGCGGGTGCGGGCACCCGGACGGCGTCCATGACGAAGCCGCTGCGGACCCGGGCCGGCATGCGGTTCAGCGGGATCCGCAGGTCCTGCTCGGGCACCTCGTACTCCAGCCGGGCCAGCCGCGGCACGAGGGCACGCAGCAGCGCGATCGTGACGTCCTCACCGGGGCAGCGGTGGCCGGTGGTCCGGTCGCCGCCGCCCTGGGGGATCAGGTCGTCACCCGCGGGCGGCCGCTCGAGGAAACGCCGCGGTTCGAAGGTGTACGGATCGTCCCAGAGGGCGGGGTCGTGGTTCTGCCCGTAGAGGTCGAGCAGGATCAGCGTGCCGGACGGGATCGGCTCGCCGTGCCACTCCAGGTCGGTGACGGCCCGGCCGCCGACGAAGGGCGCGAAGGGGTAGAAGCGCCGCAGCTCGTGGGCGAACGCCACGGCGTGGGCGGGGTCGTCGCCGGTCAGGCGTTCCCGCAGCCCGGGCCTCAGGCGCAGCGCGTGTCCGGCGTAGGTGACGAACCAGCACACCGCGACGGTCGGGCGGATGACGTTGAGCAGTTCGACCGCGGCCGTGTGCGGGTCCAGGAGCCGGCCGTCGGCGTCCCGGTGCCGGGCGATCCCCTCCAGGGCCGATCCGGCCTGCGCGGAGGCGGTCCCCGCCCGTACGTCCTCGACCAGACGTCCCAGCCAGGCCTCGCAGCGGGCCCGGGCCCGGCGGGCCCGCCAGTGGCGCGGGCCCGCCGTGGCGAAACCGTCGACCATCGCGACGAGGTCCCGGGCCAGTGGCCCGACGTCCTCGACGACCACTCCGGCCCACTGGCACACGCCCCGGGTGAGCACGCGGCTCGTCTCGTCGAACAGCACGACCCGGCGGCCGGACCACGACTCCACCGCCTCGTCCCACTCCGCGGCGACGCGGTCCACCAGGCCGGCGACCGCCTCCGCCCCGGTGAGCAGGGACAGGAACATCTCCTTGCGCACACGGTGCTCCGGGCCGTCCAGGGTGTGCACGGCTCCGTGCCCGAACAGCGTGCTCAGCACCGGTCCGGGCAGCGCCGAGCGGCGCTCCACGTGACGCTCGTCGTAGAAGAACCGCACCGCCTCGGGGCCGTGCAGGGCGACGACCGGCTGTCCCATGAGCCGGGTGCGCACGAGCGGGGCGGAGGTGCGGCGCCTCCGGTCGGGCAGCCAGGCGTATCCCTTGGCCAGGAGAGCGAGGGAGCTGTCGGCGATCAGTGGACTGCGACCGGCATTCATGGCGCGGCGAGTGCCCGCCGGCGCCGCCCGGAAACGCGGCACCCCCGCGCAGCGGCGCGGACGCCGGGTACGCGCACGGTTCCCGGCGGGCGGGTTCGCACGACCCCGACGGCCGGGCACGCACGGACCCCGGCGGTGGGGCACGCACCGACCCCCACGGCCGGGCACGTACCGACCCCGGCGGCCGGGCACGTACCGACCCCGGCGGGCGGATGACCAGGAATGCCGCCGCATCCGCTCCGTTTGCCGCCGGTGGCGGTGGGGACCCGGCGGGGCATGAGCGCAACCTCATCTCGCCGGCTGATGCGGCAGAACCGGGTGCTGTGGCTGCTGGACCGCCTGGAACGGGAGGCCAGGGCCGATGCGGTGATAGAGACGCTCCGCAGGGGCGTGCGGGCGCTGCCCCTGGGAGGCGGCCGGGATTTGTTGCACGGCAGGTGGCTGGGGCACCCGGTGCATCCGCTGCTGGTGCAGGTGCCGATCGGAAGCTGGCTGTCGGCGGCGGTCCTGGACCTGCGCCCCGGCCGCTCGCGGGAGTCACGGCTGCTGGTCGGGGTCGGCCTGGGCGCCGCCGCCCCCTCGGCCCTGGCCGGCTGGGTGGACTGGGCGGAGCTGCACCGCCGGCAACAGCGCGTCGGGCTGGTGCACGCCCTGTCCAACACGGCGGCGGTCGGCCTGTACGCCGCCTCGCTCGCCTGCCGCGTGAAGGGGCGCGAGGGGGCGGGCCGTGCGTACGGCTTCCTGGGGCTGACCGCGGTCGGGATCGGCGGCATGCTGGGCGGTCACCTGGCGTACCGGCAGGCCTCCGGCGCGAACCACGCCGAGGAGGTGCCGAACGTCGTCTCCCAGGGCTGGCACCGGATCGGGGCCGTGGCCGAGTTCCCGGCCGGTGAGGCGGTGCGGCGCAGCGTGGACGACGTGCCGGTGCTGGTGGTACGCGAGACCGGTGGGGCGATTCACGCGCTCGCCGAGCGGTGCAGCCACCTCGCGGGGCCGCTGTCCGAGGGCACCGTCGCCGACGGATGTGTGCGGTGCCCCTGGCACGGCAGCGTCTTCCGGCTCTCCGACGGCTGGAACGTGCGTGGACCGGCCACCGCGCCCCAGCCCTCCTTCGACACACGGGTCGCCGACGGCCACGTCGAGGTGCGGCTGCGTCACCAGAACGGCGGGGAACCGGCCCGGCGCAGGAACGGACGTCGATCGGAGGCAGCCCATGGGCACGGCGACAGGGGCTGACAGCCGGCTCGCCGGCCGACTGGCGGGAGCGTTCCGGCGCACCCGCCGGGACTACGGGGCCGGGCACGACCGGCCACTGGGCGGCTACACCGCGGCCATGGCGGGATTCACGGCGTTCACGGCGGCGTGGACCACGGCGGTACGGCGCCGCGGCCGCCCGCTGCCGGAGCGGCCCGTGCCCTGGGACGTGGTCCTGACCTCGGTGGCCACCTTCCGGCTCAGCCGACTGCTCACCAAGGCGTCGGTGACCAGCCCGTTGCGGGCCCCGTTCACCCGGTACGTGGGACCGCAGGGGCCCGCCGAGCTGCACGAGCAGGCACAGCCCGAGCAGGGCAGGCACACCGTCGGCGAGCTCGCGACCTGTCCGTTCTGCATGAGTGTCTGGGTCGCCTCGGCGCTGACCGCCGGCCAGTTGCTCTGGCCGCGCGCGACCCGCACGGCCATGGGCGCGCTCACCGCCCTGGCGGGGGCGGACACGCTGCAGCTCGCGTACGGCGCGCTCCTGGACAGGACGACCGGCGACTGACCGCGGCCGCCTGTGACGCGCGCCGCTCACATCGGAAACCGTGACATCCCACCCTCGAGCGACATGAAGCCCTGAGGGGGCATAAATAACCAGACTCTCTCGAAAGCGCCTGTTGTATGGACCCACATACGACAGGAGCGAGGGAGCATGGCCAAGGACGTCACCCACCCGGGCCCACCCCCGGAGGCGAGCCTGAAGCCCGATGCCATCGGGTTCCTCGACGCGCTGGTCATCGGGCTCAACGCGACCTCCCCCGCGTACTCCGTGGCGGCGGTGATCGGTCCCGTCGTGGCGCTGGTCGGCATCTACGCCCCCGGCGTGATGCTCGCGTCGTTCGTGCCCATGCTGCTGATCGCCTCGGCGTTCTACTACCTCAACAAGGTCGACCAGGACTGCGGCACGACGTTCTCCTGGGTCACCCGGGCCATGGGCCCGTGGGCCGGCTGGCTCGGCGGGTGGGCCATCACGATGACGGGCGTCCTGGTCGTCGGATCGCTCGCGGACGTGGCCGTGACGTTCTTCCTGCTCGCGGTCGGCCTGGACGGCTGGGCCGACCACGACGTGGTCCGTCAGGTGCTGACCGTGCTGCTCATCCTGGTGATGACGGCCGTCTGCGTGATCGGCACCGAGCTGTCGGCCAAGGTGCAGAACGTCCTCATCCTGGCGCAGGTCGTCTGCCTGCTCGCCTTCGCCGTGGTGGCGCTCCACCGCGTGTACGCCGGCACCGGCACCCTCGACGCCGTCGACCCGGAGTTCGGCTGGCTCGACCCGTTCGGAGCCGGCGGGGCGTCACTGACCGCGTCCCTGCTGCTGGGCGTGTTCATCTACTGGGGGTGGGAGTCGGCGGTCAACCTCACCGAGGAGGTCGAGAACTCGGCCACCGCCCCCGGCAAGGCGGCCGTCTGGTCGACGGTGCTGCTGCTGGTGACCTATGTCGCGGTCGCCTTCGCGGTCGTGGCCTACGCGGGCACGGACTACCTCTCCGAGAACGCCGCTGAGGAGGAGTTCATCTTCGCGCTGCTCGCCGAGGAGGCGATGGGCGACTGGGACTGGGTGGTGCTGCTGGCGGTGTCGACGTCCGCGCTCGCCTCCACCCAGACGACGATCATCCCGGCCTCGCGCACGGGTCTGTCCATGGCGCGCCGGCACGCGCTGCCCGCCCACTTCGGCCGCATCCACCCGCGCTTCCGCACCCCCGACGTGAGCACCTGGTGGGTCGCGGGCATCGCCATCGCCTGGTACCTCGTCCTGTTCCACATCAGCGAGAACGCCCTCTTCGACTCCCTCACCGCCCTGTCCCTGCTGATCGCCTTCTACTACGCGCTCACGGGCCTCGCCTGCGCGGTGTACTACCGCCGCCAACTGACCCGCAGCGCCCGCACCTTCCTCCTGATCGGCCTGGGGCCGCTGATCGGCGCGGGACTGCTGGCGTGGCTGCTGGTGGAGTCGGTGGCGGACATGTCCGACCCCGACAACTCCTACAGCGGCGTCTCGTGGTTCGGGATCGGTCCGCCGCTCGTCATCGGCATCGGCATCGTCGTCGCGGGCGTGGTCCTCATGGTCGTGTGGCGGCTGCTGGCGCCCGCCTTCTGGTCGGAGCACCCGAGCGTGGTCGACCCGGCCCTCATCGACGGCAGGGAGTCCTGAAGATGTCGGTGATCCTCGGCTGCGACGCGTCCGAGGACTACGGCGCTCACCACGAGGCCCCGTGTGGGGCGAGAACCCGTCCGCGGGGCGCTGCCGGGCTCGACCGCGCACAAGCTGCCGCACCTGTCCGGCGTGCCGGTGCTCTGCGTGCCGGCGAGGGAGTCCTGACGCTCCCGGCACGGCGGCCGTGTCACGCGGCCCGTGACCTGAGCCCTGCGCCGCGAGCCCTGCTTCACGAGCTGCCGGCGGCGCGTTTCTTGTGCGGGCTGAAGACATACAGGTCGAGGATCTCGGGCACCGGCGCGACGCCGGGGCCGCCCGCCCGCACCCAGGAGACGACGTCCTCGGTGGCGGCCGGGTCGTTGACCAGTCCGAGCCACACCGGACGGCCTCCGGCGGCCCGGCCCTCGGCGGACGGCTGGACGACGACCACGTTGGCCTGATCGCACACGTCGAGGCAGTCGGAGACGCGTACCGGTGCCGCCTCGCGCAGGCGCTCGGTCTGGGCGGCGTGATCCACGCCTCTGATCTTGCGGGTGCCGCAGCAGCAGTCCCGGCAGACGACGATGCGGCACGGAAGCCCTGCGTTCGGCGTCGCGGCCATGCCGCTCCCTCCCTCTGTGCGTGTGGTGATGATCATGTCATGCGGGTGCCCGGCCCGGCGGGTCAGGTCCCTTGCCGGAGCGGGTTGGGCAGGGGCCGGTAGCGGGCGTCGGCGCCGTCGGCGCCGGTCCAGCGCAGCAGCAGGTTGGTCTTCGCCGGGAGGGTCGGCGAGGTGAGCAGGGCGGGGATCTCGGGGAGGTCGTGACGGGCGAGTTCACGCCGGGCGGCGGGCCAGGGGTCGAACCCCGGGTGCCGTTCGGTGAGGGCGCCGGCGATCTCGATGAGGTGATTGACGACCAGGCAGTACACGAGCCGCTCCCAGCCCGCCTGCCGCGTCACGTCCGGCAGCAGCTTGACGCCCTCGGCGTCCCGGTACAGCGCCTGCACCGGCAGCCCGTCGGCGTCCACGGCGACCAGCGTGTTCTGCAGATGCGCCTCGATGACGACACCGTGCTCGGCGAACGCCGTCAGCGCCGGGGGCACCACCTGGGCCAGGTACGCCGCCCACCAGAGGGCGGGGTCGGCGGCGCGGTCGAGCGGGCTGCCGTCGAAGCCCTCGACCAGACCGGCGGCGAGCACCGGGACGGTGCCGGGCAGGAGGCGGCCGGCGAAGCCGTCGCGGACGAGGACGGCCAGGGCCTCGAAGGCGAAGTCGGCGGTGCGGTAACCGCGGTCGCCGAGCCAGGCGGAGGGCCCGCCGAACCTCTCGAAGGCGGCGCTCACGGCCGCGTCCGTCCGGCGCAGGGCGAGCAGGTCGTGGCGCCACAGGCGACGGATGTCGTTGGTGATGCGCACGTCCAGGCTGAACTTGAGGAAGAGGTCCCGCTCGGGCGTGTAAAGCGTGCGGATCGCGGCGGTGGGCCAGGCGTCGGGGGCGGTGGTGCCGAGCCGGATCAGCCGGCCGTCCGCGAAGGCCGCGGCGAGTTCCGGAGCGGCCAGCTCGAGCTGCCAGGGGTGGGCCGGGAGCAGCCGGTAGCCGGGCGGCGCCGTGCCCAGTCCGTCGAGGGCGCAGGTGTCGCCCTCCTCGACGACGGTGTCCTCGCGCAGGCCGAGCAGCACCAGCGGGAAGCGGGCGTACGCCTCGGGCGCGTACGGCAGCCAGCGGGCCGTGGGGCCGCCTCCGCGCGCCTTGGGGGCCGGGTGGTGGGTGTGGCCGGTCAGGAGGGACTGCTCGGAGCGCCGGTAGGGGTCGCCGGGCGGGACGGCGCGGGCCCGGGCGGCGAGCAGGGCGGCCACGGCGTCGCGGCTGTCGAGCATCTCTGCGGGAAGTTCGTGGTTGGACAGCCCGGTGTGCCGGCGCAGTTCCTCGGCGACGAGCTTGACCAGCTCGGTGTGGCCGACGCGGTGCCAGGCTCCGGCGACCTCGATCTCCGGCTCGGCGGGCCGCCGTGTTCCGCGCACCCGCAGCAGCCGGTCCGAGCCGGGCAGCCGGTGGACGCGACGGTCGCCCTCCCCGCGCACCGGCCGGGCGACCTCCCGCAGCAGGCAGTTCAGCAGGGGCACGGCGGCGTACGCGTCGGCGAGGGCTCCGGTGGCCGGGTCGTCACCTGGGGCCGAGTCGTCGTCGGCGGGCGGGGGCATGAGGTCCACGCGTTCCACTCGTCCCTATGGTCGTTTCAGCGTGCCGGGCGGAGATGATCAGTATGTCGGTCGTCGCCGTTCCGCTGTGACGCCCCTATTCGTACCCGAGGAGCCCGCCCGTGCACCGTCCCCCCACCGCCGAGGCCGAGGTGGCCGACGAGCTGTCCGTCGTCCGGCCCGGGCTCCTGCCGCGGTACGAGGCCGAACTGCCCGGCGCCCGGGCGGCCGTGCTGTCCCGGCTGTGGCGCGGTCTGGCCCACGAGCCGCTGCCCTGGGTCGCCCGCCGCGAGCAGGCCCGGGACGGTCTGACGCTGTCCCTGTCCGACGGCCGCCGACTGCACGGCCCCCGGCCGGACCCGTACGCGACCGGCGCGTACGTCACCGCCGTACGGCTGGACGAGACGGAGTACGCGGATCCGGCGCGGCTGATGACGGACCTCGCCGTACCGCACTCCGCCGCCTTCGCCGCCGAGCTCGGGCACAGCGTCGCGTCACTGGCGCTGTCGCGGGCGGGGCAGGAGGGGGACCGGGAGGACTGGCCGGACAGCGACTGGGGGTGGGAGCAGCGGATCGTCGACGGGCACCCGTTCCATCCGACGTGCCGGTCCCGGCCCGGCTTCTCGGTGGCCGAGCAGCTGGCCTACGGGCCCGAGCACCGGCCCGTCGTGGAGCTGGGGCTGGTGCCGGTGCGGGCGCGGGAGTGCCTGGTGACGGGCGTGTGGCCGGACGAGCTGCGGGACGGGGCGCGGGTGGTGCTTCCGGTGCATCCGTGGCAGGCGGCGCACGTGCTGAAGCGGACGTGCGAGGAGCGGCGCCCGGCGCATCCGCTGATGTCCCTGCGGACGCTGGCCGTGCCCGGCGGGCCGCAGGTGAAGACCTCGCTGAGCGCCCGGCTGACGTCCTCGGTGCGGGACATCTCCCTGCCCTCGGTCGCCGCGTCCGCGGCGTTGTCGGACTTCGCCGCGACGCCGGCGGGACGTTCGGACGGCCTGCTGCACATCACCCGCACCCTGGGCGCGGCGGCCGCGGGGTCCCCCGACCTCGCCGCCGTCCTGCGGGAGTCGCCGCAGACGTACGCGGGCAGCGGCGAGCGGGTCCTGCCGGTGGCGGCGCTGGCGACCACCGGCCTGCCCCGCTCCCCCGCCTGGCTGGCCGGTTTCGCGCGGCTCACGCTCACGGTCGGGCTGCGGCTGCTAGAGCTGGGCGTGGCCCTGGAGGCGCACGGCCAGAACCTCCTGGTGGTCCTGTCGGCGGCGGGCGACCCGGTGCGGCTGGTCTACCGCGACCTGGCCGACATCCGGGTCAGCCCGGCCCGCCTGGCCCGGCACGGCATCGAGGTGCCCGAGCTGCCCGCCCGGATGGTCACGGACGACGAACGCGCGCTCCGCCGCAAGCTGTTCGGCTCGCTCGTGGCGGGCGCGCTGGCCGGCACGGCAGGGTCGGGTCCGGCGCTCGGCGCGGCGCTGGAGACGGCTGTACGGGACCTGCCGCACACCCCGGATCTCGCGGCCCTGTGCGCCGATCCGCTGCCCTCGAAGGCACTGACGCTGATGCGGCTCTCGCCGCGGACGCCCGGGGACCAGTGGGCGGAACTGCCCAACCCCCTGCGGTGAAACCCGGTTTTGGAACCGGAGCGGGGTGATCAATAGGATCCGGCGATGATCACAAGAACACGGCTGGCGGCAGGGGTCTGTGCCCTGGTCGCCGCGCTGACGGCCGGGCTCGCCTTCCCGGCCGGAGCGGCCGCCGGCGAACCCACGGGCCAGGACGCCCCCAAGGTCGACCTCGTCCTCGACGTGAGCGGCTCGATGCGGGCGCGGGACATCGACGGCCAGTCGCGGATGGCCGCCGCGAAGCAGGCGTTCAACGAGGTGCTCGACGCGACGCCCGAGGAGGTCGAACTCGGCATCCGCACCCTGGGTGCGAACTACCCCGGGGACGACCGCAAGACGGGCTGCAAGGACACCGCGCAGCTCTACCCGGTCGGTCCGCTCGACCGCACCGAGGCCAAGACGGCCGTCGCCACCCTCACCCCGACGGGCTGGACGCCGATCGGCCCCGCCCTGCTGAAAGCGGCCGGCGACCTGGACGGCGGCGACGGCTCCAAGCGCATCGTGCTGATCAGCGACGGCGAGGACACCTGCGCCCCGCTCGACCCGTGCGAGGTGGCCCGCGAGATCGCCGCCAAGGGGATCGGCCTGACCATCGACACCCTGGGCCTGGTACCGACCGCCAAGCTGAGCCGGCAGCTGAGCTGCATCGCCGAGGCCACCGGCGGGACCTACACCTCGGTCGAGCACCAGGACGAACTCACCGACCGGGTCAACCAGTTGGTGGTCCGGGCGGCCGATCCGGTGGTGACGCCGGTGCCGGCCGAGGGTGCCGACCGGTGCGCCGGGGCGCCGACGCTGAAGTCGGGCCTGTACACCGACCGTGAGGAGTTCGGGCAGCAGCGCTGGTACCGGGTGGACGTTCCGCCGGGCAAGGAGCTGCGCGCCTCGGTGAGCGTCGCGGCGGACCGGGCGGTGAATCCCGGCTACGGCGTGCTGATGCGGGCGGTGACGTCGAAGGGCCGCGAGATCGTGCGCGGCGAGGCGGCGGGCAACGGCCGCACGGACGTGATCTCCACGGGTCTGCGCTACCCGAAGGCCGAGAGCGACGACGAGGACGCGCCGTCCGAGGCGGTCTGCCTCGCGGTCTCGCACTCCTTCTCGGCGGCCTCCGGCGTGAAGACCACCCCCGGTCTGCCGCTGGAGCTGACGGTGGACGTCGTGGACGCCCCGAACCAGGCGGGCGACGTGGCCGCCTTCGGCCTCGGCCGCGGCTGGTGGCTGCTCGGCGTGCTGATCCTCACCGGCTTCCTCGCCGGTGTCGTCTGGGGCTGGCTGTCGCGCTGGCGGATCGCGGTCTGGAGGACCAACTGATGTGGTGGGTACGAGCGTTGAGCGCGGCGTTGCTGACCCTGGGCGCGGCGGCCGGCCCGGCCGCGGCCGACGCCTCGCCGAGCCCGTCGCAGGAGGAGTCGTCGGCCCCCACGCAGGCCGGTACCTCGTTCCGTACGGCGACGGAGATCGAGCAGGGGCAGCGGGCCACGGCGAGCGGCTCCACGGGTGACCACCTGTACTGGTCGTTCCCCGCCGACACCGGACAGCGGCCCACGGTCCGGGCGACGGTGAAACTGCCGCAGACCCACGCCTCCCAGACCTGGCAGATCGACGTCTACGACGGTCTGCGCCGCCGTCAGGCCTGCCAGTACGGGGCGCAGACGCGCACCGCGGGGGCGGACGTCTCCTCCGTGGAGCTGGCCTGTGTGCTGCGTACGGTCCGGGCCTGGGCGGAGCCGTGGGCGAACGACCCGCTGCCGGGCACCTACTACGTCCGGCTGACGGCCACCGGCGTCGCCACCGCCGACCTCGGCCTCCCCGTGAGCACCGCGATCCAGGTGGACTCCAAGGACATCGGCGGATCCGCGGCGGTGGACGGCTCGCTCGCCGAGCCGCTGGTGCCGGGGATCGCCTCGAAGCCCGAGGAGGAGCAGGAGGACGCGGCGGTGCTGGCCGGTCTCGAACCCGAGGACGGCTGGACGTCCGGCTGGTGGTCGGACCGGTGGGTGTGGACCGCGATCGGCGGGATCCTGGCCGCACTGGCGGGGGTCGGCGGCTACGCGCTGACGCGCGGGACGGGCCGGCCGTCCCGGGTGCCGCCGGGCGCCTGACCGGCCCTCACCTGACCGGTCCTCACCTGACCACTCCGCTGAACGGAAGGCCCGCTGCCCGCGGGCCTTCTTTCATGCCGCGCGCAGCGCCTTGGCGAGCGTGCCCTCGCCGCTCACCTCGACCCGTCCCTCGCGCACGGCCCGGGCGAGGCTCAACTCCCCGCGGCCGATGGCCGTGCAGGTGCCGGTGTCCAGCACCAGCCGGGCGTCCGGCTCCGCGGGGGCGGGCCCGTCGCCGTACACGGGCCCTTCCTCGGCACCGGCGTACAGGTGGAACAGGCCTTCCTCCAAGCGGACTTCGACGATTCCCTCACCGTCCAGCAGACGCAGCAGGGGGAGCGCGAACCAGTGGGCCCGGACCGCGTCCGTCGCCCGGCGCTCCCCGAGCTCGGCCTGCCCCCACTCCCCCAGCGCCTGCAGCACGGGCAGCAACTGCCGTCCGCGTGCCGTCAGTTCATAGACGAAGGCCGCGCCGGGCGGTGGCAGCCGTCGCCGGGTGGCGAGGCCGTCGCGCTCCATGTCCTTCAGCCGCGAGGCGAGTACGTCGGTACTGACGCCGGGCAGGTCCGCGTGCAGGTCGGTGTAGCGGCGCGGGCCGGCGAGGAGCTCCCGGACGATCAGCAGGGTCCAGCGGTCACCGACGACGTCGAGCGCGCGGGCGGCAGAGCAGTACTGGTCGTAGCTTCGGCGAGGTGGCATGCGACGCAGTCTAGACAAGTTGTTGGACTTTCCAAGCGCGCACTTGGTAAAACCAAGCAACACGATCGGCAGAGGAGAAGCGGCGCATGGAGTTCCGGCAGTCGAGCAAGCTCAGCGAGGTCTGTTACGAGATCCGCGGCCCGGTCATCGAGCACGCCAACGCGCTGGAGGAGGCGGGGCACAGCGTGCTGCGCCTGAACACCGGCAATCCGGCGCTCTTCGGGTTCGAGGCGCCGGACGAGATCCTCCAGGACATGATCCGGATGCTGCCGCAGGCACACGGCTACACCGACTCGCGCGGCATCCTCTCCGCCCGCCGGGCCGTGGCCCAGCGCTACCAGACCCTCGGCCTGGAGGTCGGCGTCGACGACGTCTTCCTCGGAAACGGCGTCTCGGAACTGGTGTCGATGGCCGTCCAGGCGCTCATCGAGGACGGCGACGAGATCCTGATCCCCGCCCCGGACTTCCCCCTCTGGACGGCGGTGACGACCCTCGCGGGCGGCAAGGCGGTCCACTACCTGTGCGACGAGCAGGCCGACTGGTACCCCGACCTCGACGACATGGCGTCGAAGATCACCGACCGGACGAAGGCGGTCGTGATCATCAACCCGAACAACCCCACCGGCGCGGTCTACCCCAAGGAGATCGTCGAGGGCATCCTCGACCTCGCCCGGCGGCACGGCCTCATGGTGTTCGCCGACGAGATCTACGACCAGATCCTCTACGACGACGCCGTGCACCACTCGGCCGCCGCGCTCGCCCCCGACCTGGTCGTCCTCACGTTCTGCGGGCTGTCCAAGACGTACCGGGTGGCGGGCTTCCGCTCCGGCTGGCTGGTGGTCACCGGTCCGCGCCAGCACGCGAAGGACTACCTGGAGGGCCTCACCATGCTGGCCTCCATGCGGCTGTGCGCCAACGCGCCCGCCCAGTACGCCATCCAGGCCGCGCTCGGCGGCCGGCAGTCCATCCGCGAGCTCACCGCACCGGGCGGGCGGCTGCTGGAGCAGCGGGACGTGGCCTGGCGGATGCTCAACGAGATCCCGGGGGTGACGTGCGTGAAGCCGAAGGGAGCGCTGTACGCCTTCCCGCGCCTGGACCCCGAGGTGCACCGGATCCACGACGACGAGCGGTTCGTGCTGGACCTGCTGCTGCGCGAGAAGATCCAGGTGGTGCAGGGGACGGGCTTCAACTGGCCGTCACCGGACCACTTCCGCATCCTGACCCTGCCGCACGCGGAGGACCTGGAGGCGGCGATCGGCCGGATCGGGCGGTTCCTCGGCGGGTACCGGCAGTAGGCACCGGGCGTGTCCCGGCCACGCGGGGACGGCCTGAAAGGGCCTTTGAGCCGGATGGAGGCCCTGCGCCGTGCGTGAGCGCCGCACCGCGGGGAACGTCGTCCTCGGTCCTTCCCCCCAGCAGGAGCGGAGACGAGTGATGGCCACCACGCAGGGCGACGCCCCGTCCGGCACCGCACGACCGGCGGACCTCAAGCTGCCGGGCATCGTGCTCGGGGTCGGGATGGGCGGGTTCGCCGACGGCATCCTGCTGCACCAGCTGCTGCAGTGGCACCACATGCTCTCCAGCACCAACCAGGACCGCATCGGGGTGAAGTACTACGACCCCCACACCGTCTCCGGACTGGAGATGAACACCCTGTGGGACGGCGTCTTCCACACCGTGTGCTGGCTCTCGGTCCTGCTCGGACTCGCCGTGCTGTACGCGCGGGTCACCCACGACCGGCGGCGCGTGTGGACCTCCCGGGTGCTGTGGGGCTGGATGCTCGTCGGCTGGGGTCTGTTCAACCTCGTGGAAGGCGTGCTGGACCACCACGTCCTCGGCATCCACCACGTCCACGCCGGCGAGCACCGGCTCTGGTGGGACATCGGCTTCCTCGTCCTGGGCGCCCTGCTGGTCGCCGTCGGCCACCTGCTCCAGCGCAGCGGCCGGCCCTTCGAGCCCGGTGCGGGCGCCGGCCGGCACGAGGGCCTGCGCGGCTGATGGGCCACCATCCGCATGGGCACGGGCAGGCCACGGGCGGCGGCACCCCGGACTGGCTGCCGCCCGCACTCCTGCTGCTCGCCGCGGCCGGTGCCTACCTGCTGCTCGCCCACCGGGCGCGCCACCGCAATCCGGCCCTCGGCTGGAGCCGGTGGCGGACCGGCTGGTTCCTGGGCGGGATCCTCCTGCTCGGCGTCGCGCTGCTGCCGCCCGTGGCCCCCTTCGCCCACGAGGACTTCCGCGGGCACATGGTCCAGCACCTCCTCATCGGCATGTACGCGCCGCTCGCCCTGGTCCTGGCCGCCCCCGTCACGCTCCTGCTGCGCACCCTGCCCGCGCCCCGGGCCCGGCGCCTGACCGCGGTGCTGCACAGTCCGCCCGCCCGCCTGCTCAGCCACCCGGCGGTCGCGCTGGCCCTCCCCACGGGCGGCCTCGCGGTGCTGTACTTCACCCCGCTGTACAACGCGACCACGGCCGATCCGGCGGCGCACTGGCTGCTGCACGCGCACTTCCTGCTCTCCGGATGCCTGTTCGCCCACGTCATCGCCGGCCCCGACCCGGCTCCCGCCCGGCCGGGGGTCAGGGCCCGGCTGGTCTGTCTCGGCGTCGCGATCGCGGCGCACGCCGTGATCTCCCAGCTGATCTACGGCGGCTTCTGGGCCGACATCCACGCGCCGATCGACCAGGTGCGGGGCGGCGCAGAGATCATGTACTACGGCGGCGACCTGGCGGAGCTGCTGCTGGCCGCCGCCCTGGTGGCCACCTGGCGGCCAGAGCCCCGGCGCGGAGTGTCAGTGGCGGGTCGTAGCCTTCCAGCAGGTGGGGCGTAGCGCCCCGGGGCCCGTCGCCGGCCGGAGAGGAGCGCGCCGTGACCCGACCGCCGACCGCCGCGCAGCGGCGTGTCATCGACGCCGCCGATCCCGTCACCGGGCGGCTCCGGGGCACGGAATCGCAGCTCACGGCCCTGGTGAAGCGGGGGCTGGCCTTCCGCCACCCCCGGCCGCCGCATGATCACTTCCTGACGCCGGAGGGGCACCGGGTGCGGCAGGGCATCACACAGGCACCCGAGCCCGGCGGGACCGATGAGGCGTCCGCCTCGACGGGCGTGTTCACCGCGCGCGTCGGCGGTGAGGAGGGGCCTGCGCATGACGGGCCGACCCGGCGCCGGGAGGTGCACAGCGCCTGGCAGGGGCTGCTGGAGCTGCGCCGGATGACCAACCCCCGCGGGGACGTGGACCGGCCGTGCGGCTGGGAGCGTGCGCATCTTGTGCGGGCCGCCGCGCTGGCCCTGGAGGCGGCCGGGCACGCTCCGGCGGGGCGGGAGGGCCCGGGGTACCGCGTGCGGGAGACCCCGCAGCCGGAGGCCGTCGCCGTGCACGAGCCGAGCGGCGAGGCGCTGCGGGCCTGCGCGGCCACCCTGGAGGGGGCAGGCTGGCAGGTGAGCGAGCACCGTGAGCCGCGCACCGGGAACCGGTATCTGCTGGCTTCACCACGCCGGGCGTGATGAGCATGCCAAGATCGGTGGATCGTCGTGCAGGGCACGAGAACCCGGAGGGAAAGCCGTGAGCGAGCCGTTTTCCGTCCCAGTGACCGTCCGTGGCTACGAGACGGACGTCCAGGGACACCTCAACCAGGCGGTCTATCTGAACTACGCGGAGCACGCCCGCTGGTCGCTGCTCAAGGCCGCGGGTATCAGCCAGTCCGCCCTCATCGGCAGCGGCGTGGGCCCGGTCGCGCTGGAGACGACCATCCGCTACAAACGCGAGCTGCTCGCGGGCGACGAGGCCGAGGTGACCTGCGCCTTCGAGTGGAGCGGTGGCAAGACGTTCCGGATCGAGCAGACCGTCGTGAAGGCCGACGGCACGGTGGCCGCGGAGATCACGGCGGTCGGCGGGATCCTGGACCTGGAGCAGCGCAGGCTGGTCGCCGACCCCGCGGCGGTCTTCAGGAAGCTGGCCTCGGACCCGGGGCTGTTCGGGCTGTAGGGCCGTGGCCGGACCCCCCGCCGGGTGCTCGTGCGGTACGTCCGGTCAGTGCACACCGCGCTCCTCCAGGGCCGCCCTGAGGCTGCGCAGGGCGTAGTAGACGCGGGACTTCACCGTGCCCTGGGGGACGCCCAGCGCGGTGGCGGCCTGGTGCGTGGTGCGGTCGGCGAAGAAGGTGGCCTCCAGGGCCTCGCGGTGTGCCGGTGTCAGGGCCCCCAAGGCGTCGTGCAGGACGATGGACGACAGCATGCGTTCGATGTCGTCGGCGTCCGTGCCCAGTTCGGTCAGCCAGTCGGCGCCGCCCACCTCCTGCGGGCGGGCCGCCTTCGTCCGGTGTGCGTCGATCACGAGGTTGCGGGCGATGCGGAACATCCAGGGGCGTACGGCCATGCCCTCGCCGTCGGCGAGCGTCTGCTTGTTCCAGCAGCGCAGCAGGGTCTCCTGGAGGACGTCCTCCGTGCGGTGGGTATCGCCGCCCAGCATGCGCAGCACGTACGCGTAGAGGGCCGGGCCGTGCTCCAGATAGAGGTCCCTCAACGCCCGTTCCTCGGGCGACACCGCGCTCGCGGACCCGATCACCGTCACGTTCATGGTGTGCTCCTGCTCCTGTCTCCGTGGGGCGGCCCGCCCAGCCGCGACGGCTGGAACCGGGGCCTCCGGTGGAACGGAGTGTGGTCAGGGGCGTTCCACGCTCGTTTGACGCTCGGTCCACGGCTCGTACATCGCCCGTCCGGTCACACGCGGGCCGACAGCGACTCCACCTGGGCGCGCACCCGGCGGGCCAGTCGTTCGTCCGCCGGCGCGAGGCGGCCGGCGCCGCGCAACCGGTCCCACATGTGCAGCAGTTCGCTGCCGTGGACGACCACCGCCGTGCCGTCCTCCAGGCGCTGCCAGGCGGCCGCCGCCCGTGCGATCGCCCCAGGGGCCCCGGGGGCACCGGCGCCGCACAGGATGCGGGCGACCGAGAGGGCCAGGACGGTCGCCTCCCTGTGGTCTCCGCGCAGGTGTGCCAGGTACGCCTCCATGGCCCGTGCCTCCAGCGCGTCCGGGTGTTCCGTGCCGGCCGACCGGGTCAGCTCCTCGCGCAGGGCGGTCGCCTCGGCGGACGCCTCCTCGATCCGGCCCGTGGCCGTCAGCGCGTTGATGTGCGCGACCCGGGCGGCGAGTTCCGGCGGGAGGGGGCGGGACGGCTGTGGAGGCGGGGCGGGTGCGGGGGGCGCCGTCGCCGCGGCCCTGGCCCGGGCGACCGCCGCGGCGACGGCCGAGACGGGAGCGGGGGCGACCGCCCCGGCGACGGCCGAAACACCTGCGTGGGTGGGAGCCGCGGCGACGGGGGCGGGAGCCGGCGGCGGTTCGGGGGCCTGGTCCGCCGCCTCCGTCCGCTCCGTCGTGTCGAGGAGGCGGCTGGAGCCGTCGGGTGCCACCCGAAGCACGAAGTGGGCCCCTGAGTGGCCGTCGTTCACCGTGGCCTCGACCGGGGCGGCGCGCTCCTGCGCATGACGTTGCAGGCGGTCCAGCACGGCCTCGTGCACGGACGCGCCCTCCTCGACGACCAGGAGCTCGCCGTTGATCTCGGCGAGTCCCTCACCCGGGATGCGCACCGCGAAGCGGGTCATGACTGCGAGTCCTCCTGATGCTCAATCGCCGGAAGCGGCGGACGCGGACGGGGAAGCCGTGGGGTTTTGGTCCGTTCCCGGCGCGACGCCTGCCGTGGCGCCCGGAGTGACTCCCGGTGTGGCGCCGGGAGGCGGGGCGGCCACACCCGCGTACTTGGCGAACTGGGCCCGGACGGCGAGGACGTAGCCCTGCGCCTCGTTCGTCTGCGGCACCCCCTTGGCCGCGCGCACGGCGTCCATCCCCACGTGGTAGCCGGCCAGCGCGAGGTCCAGGACGCTGCCGGTGGCCTCGTTCGCGTCGGTCATCCGCTGGGCCTGCCCGGCCAGGTCGCACAGATGACGGCCCTGGGCCATGATCGAGTCCTCGGCGTCGAACGCCGAGGTCTCGTCGTTGCCGTCGTCGTCCTCGCCGTACTTCTCGAAGACCTCGGGCGGCAGTTGGGAGATGCCCTCCTCGCCGTTCTCGCCGACCAGTTCCCCTTTGAAGCCGGACTCCCGCTCGATCTGCGAGGCGATGACGACCGGGCCGATCGCCCCGCACAGGTCACCGGCCTCCTCGATCGGCTCCACCAGGTCCTCCGGCACCGTCGAGGGGTCCAGCTCGCCGCCGCCGTCGCCGTTGAAGACGGCGATCACCTCGTCCACGTCGTCCGCACCGGCGGAACCGTCTCCGCCACCGCCCGAGAACAGCAGGATCAGCGCGATGAGCGGCGCCAGCAGCACCCCGAACCCGCCGATGATGATGATCACGACCAGGGTGCCGAGCAGGGCGAGCGGCGACAGCAGGCAGCCGCAGCCGGTGCCGGTGCCGGCGGCGATGGTGTTCCGGACGGCGGTGGACGTCCCGCCCTCTCCGCTTTCTCCCGTGCCCGCGCTCATGGGGCCCGCCTTCTTCCTCTTGCCTTGAACCGCGACGGCTGGACGGCCCGTTGTGCTGTCGACGGGCTCGGGAGATCGAAACGGGCCCGGGAGCAATTCAGTTCAAACCCGTGGACATCGAATGATCCAGCACATCCGAAGCACGAGCGGAGAAGGAGGGCTGACCGCGCATGAGCACTCCTGAGGCGACGCCGTCGAACCCGCAGTCATGGGTCCGGGGGCCGAGACCCGGACGGCCGGCGGCCCCCGGTGGCGGTACCTCCGGCCCGGGCGTCCTGCCGGGTGCGGGGCAGGGCCCGGCTCCCTCGACGGGTCGTGCCACCACGACGGCTCCCAGCGCCGCTCGGGCGCCCCGCCCGGGTCCCGCGCCAAGCCCTGGCCGCTTGCC
This sequence comes from Streptomyces sp. NPDC029041, assembly GCF_040637515.1. Classification (NCBI taxonomy): domain Bacteria; kingdom Bacillati; phylum Actinomycetota; class Actinomycetes; order Kitasatosporales; family Streptomycetaceae; genus Streptomyces; species Streptomyces sp. NPDC029041. The sequence continues at coordinate 84,252 of NZ_JBEZWO010000022.1, forward strand.
GGGGCCGGGGCGGACCACCCGCGGGGGCTCCGCCGCCTCCGCCCTGCGGACCTCCGCCCCGTCCCGCGGTGGCGGCGAGGCCCCCTGGAGCGAGCCGGTGCGGCGTGCCCCGGGGCGTGGCAGGTCGCGGGACGAGATCGGGTGGGTCAAGGCCCACGGCGGCGCCGGCGCCACCTCGCTCGCCGAAGCGCTCGGCGGGGTCGACGTGGGCGCGCGCTGGCCGGAGCCCGCGCGGGGCGAGCCGCGCCGGATCCTGCTGGTCGGCCGGACGAGCGCCCGCGGACTGCGCGCCGTGTCACGGGCGTTGGGCGCGCTGCGGGACGGCAAGGCCCCTCAGGGGCTCGACCTGCTGGGTGTCGTCCTCGTCGCCGACGCCCCCGGGCGGCTCCCGCTCGGCCTGCTGCGCCGCATCCGGGTCGTCCGCTCGGTCGCCAGCGTGCAGCGCGTGCCGTGGATCCCGGCCTGGCGCGTAGGCGGACAGCCCGCGCGGCTGCCCCGGCAACTCAGCGTGCTCGCCGACCTGGTGGGCGCCGACGGTGAAGGAACCGACGCATGACCTCCCCCCTCACAGGCCTCGCCCTGCCCTTCGGCGGGCGGCTCGCCGCCTACACCCCGACCCCGGACGCGGGCGCCATCCTCGGTGTCCTCGCCTGGTGCGCCTCGGCGGCGGGCGTCGCCGGCCTGCTCGTTGTCGGCATGCAGATGGCGATCCAGCTGCGGCGCGGCGACCCGGGCGAGGGCGGCGCGTACTTCCGCGGCTTCTTCTTCGTCACCCTGGCCTGCCTGCTCGCCACGACGGCCGGTCCGCTCGTCGCGTTCCTCGGTGATCTGTCCCTCCACTGAGGGCCGGGCACCTCCTCGCACCACCCACCTCACCCGCTTCCCCGCGCCCGCCGCTCACGCGCGGCGCCGACCACCCGGAGATCCCATGTCCCTGCTCCTCGAAACGACCAGCCTGCTCGCCGCCGGTGTGCCCCAGCCGCAGAGCAACGCCCCCGGCGAACTGACCAGCAAGGTCAACACCGTGCTCGGCATAGCCGCCTGGGCGGGCACCGCCGCCGGCGTCGCCGGGGTGCTGATCACCGGCACGATGATGGCCATCTCGCTCAAGCGCGGTGAGAGCTCCGAGCACATGAGCCGTCTCGGCATGGTGCTCGGCGGCTGCGTCCTGGTCGCCACGGCCGGTCCGCTGGTCGGCTTCGTCTTCAACTGAGCGCGGACGACGGGACGATCGAGATGTTCACGCGCAGGGAGTACCGGGAGCCACGCCGGTACCGGTCCGATCCGTCGGAGCCGTACTGGAAGCAGCGCGGCTGGCAGGTGTCGGCGGCGTTCCTCGGCGTCGTCGTCCTGCTGAGCGGGATCGTCGCCCTGACGGCGGGCCGGGGCACCGCGGACGACGGCGCCGGCGCCCCGCCGTCGAAGGGGCCGCTGTCCGGCACCCCGGCCATGAAGGACGGCCGGCCCGACGGCTGCCGCACCGACGACAGCCGCGGAGACGTCATGCCCACGTCCCCGCCGGACGACGTCGACTGGCGCGCCCTCGGTGTCGCGCGCGTGCCCGTCTCGGCGTCTGCCGGTCCGACCCTGGCCCAGGGCCCCGTGTGGTGGTGTTTCGCGCACACGCCGGCCGGGGCCGTGCTGGCCGCCCACGTCATTCCCTCGCACATGAGCGGACCCGACTGGCGGACGATCGCGCGGGAGCAAGTGGTGGCCGGCCCGGGCCGGGACCTGTTCGTCTTCCAGCGGTCCACCGTCCGGGACGACGCCCCGGGCGGCACGGGGGACAACGGCTCTGCTTCCGGCTCCCGACGGGACGCCGGGTCCGGCAGCTCGTCCGCCGCGTCCTACGCCGGATTCTCGGTGCCCGCGTACTCCGGCGAGGCGGCGACCGTGGAGCTGCTGCTCAAGACCGGTCAGGGCTACGCCACGACCTCCGTCGCCCTGCGCTGGAGCGGCGGCGACTGGAAGGTGCAGCCCTCCGACAACGGTGCCCTGCACACCCCGGTGAAGGCGGTCCAGGGAACCAACGGCCATCTCCTCTGGGGGGTTTGACATGGCGTGTCCGACCGGAAATCCCATCGTCGACATCGCGGTCGGGTTCTTCAGCTTCCTCGGCGACCCCATCGGGACCATCGTCGAAGGGGTGGCCAACGCCGTCCTCGCGGGCGCCATCGCGGTGTTCGGGGCGCTGACCACCGGCATCCCGACCCTCTCGGGGACCACCACCGCACAGGACATCAACAGCCAGACCCAGTGGATCGTGGTGTATCTGGCGGTCGGCTCACTGCTGTTCGCGTCCGCCCGGATGGCGATCGAGCGGCGCGGCGCGGCCGGCACGACGGCGCTGAAGGGCATCCTGCGGGTCGTCCTGGTCTCGGGTGCCGCCACCACCGTGGTCACGGCCGCCGCCGCCCTGGCGGACGACTACTCCACCTACCTGTTCAACGCGGGTGCGGAGAAGCAGCTGAGCGCCGTGGGCGCCTGCTCCGACGGCAACGGCATCGAGGCGTTCCTGTTGCTGGTCCTCGCCTTCCTGCTGCTGATCGCCGGGATCATCCACACGATCCTGCTGTACATCCGCCTCGGCGTCATGATCCTGCTGCTGGGCACCCTTCCGCTGGCCGCCGCCGCCTCGATGACGGACTGGGGCGGCGGCTGGTGGCGCAAGCACCTCGGCTGGATGATCGCCTGGCTGTTGTACAAACCGGCGGCCGGGCTGGTGCTGTACGCGGGTTCGGCCATGATCAGCTCGGGTCGGGACGGCGGCAGCGACATCAACGAACGCATCGCCGGTATCGGCGTGATGCTGCTGTCCGCCGTCGCCCTGCCCGCCCTGCTGAAGCTCGTCGTGCCCGCCACCGCCGCACTCGGCGGGGCGTCCGCCATGTCCGGGGCCATGTCCACGGTCGGCGGGTCCCTGGCGTCCGGAGCCCGTTCACTCGGCTCCAGTGGCGGCAGCGGCGGGCAGAGCGGTCCGCGCGGCGCGTCGGGGGCGTCCGGTTCGGGCGGCTCGGGCGGCTCGCAGGGCTCGGGCGGGACTTCCGGCGCGCCGGGCGCGCCCGGTCCCGGCGGCGCGGGACGCACGGGCGCCTCGGGCGCCGGGGCGGGCGGCGGCGCCGGCGGGGGCGGTGCGGCCGCGGGCGCGGGCCGGGCCGCCGCGGCGGCGGGCGGTCCGGTCGGTGTCGCCGTCGGCGCGGCGGTGACGGCGGCGCAGATCGCCGGCCGTACCGCCTCCGGCTCGCTGGAGGGCGCCGACCCCGACAAGGGGCACAACACCTGACCCCTGCGGCCCGGTCCGGTCCTACGTCCCTGCCGGACCGTCCGGCCCGTTCCATCCCGAACGGCCGCCAAGCTCCCGATCCCCCCGCGGAGCCCGGCGGTCCCGCCCTCCTCAGCCGTTCCGCCCGTGCCCCGGCCCGTCACCGCACCACACCGGCGCACTCCACGAAGGGAATACGGACCCCATGTCCTCGGAAGCCGTCACCCACCCGACCTACGGGAACTGGCGCCGCCCCCGGCGTCCCGGGCTCGGCCCGCTCGGTCTCGTCGGCACCTTCGGTGTCTTCGGCGGGCTCGTCCTCACGCTGCTCGCGTCCCTGATCTCGCTGTACGCGGCGATGGTGGTGTTCACCCCCATCGCGGTGCTGCTGGTCCCGCTCGCCATCCGCACCCAGGACGGCCGCAACGTCTACCAGCTGATGGCCCTGCGCATCGGCTGGCGGCGGCGCAAGGCCAAGGGGGCGCACCTGTACGTCTCCGGGCCGCTCTCCGCGCGGCCCGGCGGCCGGTTCCGTCCGCCGGGGCTGCTCAACAAGGTGACGGTGACCGAGGGCCGGGACGCCTACGACCGCCCCTTCGGCGTGCTGCACCATCCGAGCCGCAACCTCTACACGATCGTGCTCGGCTGCGACCCCGACGGCGGTGCGCTCGTCGACCCCGACCAGGTGGACGTGTGGGTCGCGCTGTGGGGCGAGTGGCTGGCCCGGCTGGCACACGAGCCGGGCCTGCGCGGCGCGTCGGTGATCGTGGAGACCGCCCCCGACCCCGGCACCCGGCTCGCCCACGAGGTGCTGCCCCGCATCCGGGAGAACGCTCCGGCGGCGGCCCGGGCGGTGATGGAGGAGGTCGTCGAGCGGTACCCCACCGCGTCCTCCGAGATGCACACGTACGTCAGCCTCACCTACGGCGTGCCCGCCCACCAGCGGCGGAAGAAGGAGGACGTGCTCACCGACCTCGCCATCCGCATCCCCGGTCTGCTCAGCGGCCTGGTGGCGGCGGGCGGCGGAGCGGCCCTCCCGCTGTCGGCGGAACGGATCGCGGAGGTCGTACGGGTGGCCTACGACCCGGCGGTGGCCGCCGACGTCCTCGATGCCCGTGCCCGGCACGGCGGTACGGGCCTGGAGTGGGAGGACGCCGGGCCCGCGGCCGCCGTCGAGACCGTGGGCAGCTACCAGCACGACTCGGGGGTCTCCCGGACCTGGCTGATGACGCTGGCGCCGCGCGGCACGGTCCGGTCCTCGGTGCTCCGGGGCATGCTGGAGGCGGCGCCCGGCACCCGGCGCAAGCGGGTCGCCCTCGTGTACCGGCCGATCGACCCGGCCACCTCGGCCCGGATCGTCGAGGCGGACCGGCGCAGCGCCCAGTTCATGGCGACGTCGGGCCGGGGCATGGTGCAGGCCCGCGCGGCCTCGGAGATGCGGGCGGCGGAGCAGACCGCGGCCGAGGAGGCGTCGGGCGCGGGGCTCGTGGAGTTCTCGCTCATGCTGACGGTCACCGTCGACACCATGGAGCAGCTCGCCGACGCGAGCGTCACCGTGCGCAACCTGACGGCCGCCTCCCGGGTGCTGATGCGGCCCGCTGACCGGATGCAGGCGGCGGCGTTCAGCTGCACGCTGCCCGCCGGGATCCTCCCGTGGGAGCAGACCCTGATCCCCCACGAGCTGCAGGAGGCGCTGTGAGCCGGCGTGAGGAGAAGCGGGCCGAACAGGCCGACCGGCTGGCCGAGTTGCGGGCGCGCGAGGAACTGGGCGCGCTCCGTGCCGGAGCGGGTGCCACCCGGCCGGCGGAGCCCGGGTGGGGTGACGGGCCGGGCGAGGACGGCGGCGGGCGGAGCCGTAGGGGCCGCAAAGGCCGCAGAGGCGGGAAGGAGAGCGGGTCCCGTCCGCGCGAGCTCTTCGTGCCGCCACGCGGCTGGTACGGGCCCGGGGGCGGGCGGGTCGGTTATCTGGACCCGCCGACCATGTGGCGGGCCACCACCGTGCAGGCGTGCGGCATGTGGCCGTTCGCCGCCGGTTCCGGCTCGCCCATGACGGGCGTACCGCTGGGACAGCACCTGTTCACCGGGGCCACGGTCTGCGGCGACCCGTTGAACTGGTTCACCCGGGCCCGCTACATCTCCAACCCTTCGCTGTTCATGCTCGGCATGCCGGGCCTGGGCAAGTCCACGCTCGTCAACCGCATGCTGATCGGTCTGTCCGCGACCGGGGTCGTACCGCTGGTCCTCGGTGACCTCAAGCCCGACTACGCCGACACCGTCCGCGCCCTGGGTGGCCAGGTGATCTCCATCGGCCGCGGCCGGGGCGGCATCAACGTCCTCGACCCGGGCGCCATGGGCGCGGCGGCGGCCCGGATCGGCGGCGAGGCGGGCGAGGTGCTGAAGGCCGAGACGCACGGCCGGGTGCTGAACATGGTGGCCGCGCTGATCACCATCGTGCGCGGCCGGCCGATGGACGACCACGAGCAGTCCGTGCTCTCCGCCGTCCTGCACCACCTGCGCGAACGCACCCCGCAGGGCCGTACGGTGCTGCTGCCGGACGTGCTCCGGGTGCTCGCCGAGGGCCCCGACCGGGTCCGGGCGGTCACTCTCGACCGCGGGGACGACGCCCGCTACCGGGACGCCGTCGACCCGCTGCACCGCTCCCTCCTGGGCATCCTCGACGGTCCGCTGGGCGACACGTTCGCCTCCGAGACCTCCACGCGCATCGACCCGGGCGCCCCGGCGGTGTGCATCGACATCTCCGGCATCGGTGAGGCCGACACCCAGCTGACCGCCGCCGCGATGCTCGCCGCCTGGTCCGACGGGCTCGGCACGGTGGCCGCCTCGCACGCGCTCGCGGACGCCGGTCTCGAACCGCGGCGCTGGTTCTTCACGGTGCTCGACGAGTTGTGGCGCCCGCTGCGCGCGGCTTCCGGCATCGTCGACCGCATCGACGCGCTGACGCGGCTGAACCGGTCCCTCGGCCTGGGCGACGCCAAGATCACACACACGCTCAAGGACGCCGAGGCCCTCGGCACCGACGCCGACCGGGCCAAGGCCCGCGGGTTCGTCGAACGGGCGGGGATGGTGGTGTGCGCCGGGCTGCCGAAGGCGGAGATGGAGGACCTCGGCAAGGTGGTGGGACTGTCGCGGCGGGAGATCGAGCTCGTGTCGTCGTGGTCCTCCCCGCCCGGCTGGGGGGTCTCGGGGGAGCACGAGGAGCCGCCCGGCCGGGGCCGCTTCCTCATCAAGGTCGGCGGGCGCCCCGGCATCCCGATCAAGGTCGCGATCACCGACGCCGAACGCAGGCTGCACGACACCAACACCCGGTGGACGCCGCACGAGAAGACCGTAGAGCGGGCCGTCGAGCAGGAACTCGCCCACACCGCCGCACAGGTGGCCCGGGCCGCACGGGAAGGGGCGTACGCGCTGCCCGGCACACCCGAGGGCCCGGCGGCCGGGGACGATACGGGGAGGTGGACCGCGTGAGGACTGGGGGCACCGGCAGCGCGCACGAGCAGTTGCCGTGGGCGATCGGGGCGCTCGCCGGGGCCGGTCTGGTCATGTTCACCGTCGTCTGGTCCGGCGGGACCCTCGGGTCCGCACTGACCGGCAACGGCTGGCACGGCCCGCCGTTCGCCCTGTCCACCGTGACGCAACTGGTCACCGGCGGCCCCGGCGGCCTGTGGCCCGGGACACCGGCCGCGGCACTCTACGGCGGCATGCTCGCTCTGCTGACGCTCGTGGCCCTGCCCGTGGCCCTGCTGCTGCGTCTCCTGCTGGGCCGGGCCGGGCGCGCCAAGGGCCTGGCCGGGCGGCGCGAACTCGCCGCGATGTGCCCCAAGGGCATCGAGGCCCGCGCCCGTGAACTGCGCCCCACTCTGGAGGGCCGTGACCGGCTCCACCCGGACGAGACCGGCAACCTCCTGGGCGACCTCATGCCGAACGGGCCGGAGTTGCGCAGCAGTCACGAGGACGTGGAGCTCGACCTGATGGCGCCGCGGGCCGGCAAGTCCACCGGCATCGCTGTTCCCCGGGTGCTGCGTGCCCAGGGCGCGGTCCTGCTCACGTCCAACAAGTCGGACGTGTACGCGGTCACCCGCGCCGAGCGCGAGAAGGCGGGCACGGTCTGGACGTTCGACCCGCAGGGCATCGCCCACACCCCGCGCGCCCTGTGGTGGGACCTGCTCGGCGAGTGCCACACCATCGAGGGCGCCCGCCGCATGGCCGGTCACTTCGTGGCGTCCGTCAACGACGACACGGCGAAGAAGGACTTCTGGATCTCGGCCGCCCAGAACACCCTCACGGCTCTCTTCCTGGCGGCGGCCCGCAGCGGGACCCCCCTGCCGGAACTGCTCGGCTGGCTCGCCGACCCCGCCGACCGCACCCCGGTCGACCTGCTGCGCGACGCCGGTCTCGTGGCGATGGCCGAGCAGTTGCAGGGCACCGTACGCGGTGCGGTCGAGACCCGGGACGGCATCTACGAGACCGCCCGCCAGACGGTGTCCTGCCTGCTCGACCCGGAGATCCTCGCCTGGGTCTCGCCCGACCCGCGGCTGCCGGAGTTCCGCCCCGACGTCCATGTCCTCGGCCACGACACGCTCTACCTGCTCTCCAAGGACGGCGGCGGTTCCGCGGCCGGCGTCATCGCCGGGCTCGCGGACGCGACGATGCGGGCCGGTGTGGTCGCCGCCGAGCGCATGGGCGGCCGGCTGGACCCGCCGCTGACCGCGGTCCTCGACGAGGCCGCCAACGTCTGCCGCATCTCCGATCTGCCCGACCTGTACTCGCACTTCGGCTCCCGGGGCATCAACGTCGTGACCCTGCTGCAGAGTTACCGCCAGGGCGCCCGGGTCTGGGGCGAGGTCGGCATGGACGCGCTGTGGAGCGCGGCGACGGTCAAACTCCTCGGCGCCGGTCTGGACGACGCCGACTTCGTGCAGAAGATCTCCACGCTCGTCGGCCAGCACGACGTCCGCACCCCCACCGTCTCCCGCGGCAAGGAGGGCACGTCCCGGTCGTACTCCTACCGCCAGGAGGCCGTTCTGCCGCCGGACCGCATCCGTGCCCTGCCCAAGGGCACGGCCCTGCTGCTCGCCACCGGCGTCAGGCCCGCGCTGATCCGGCTGCGCCCCTGGTACAAGGAGCCCGGCGCGGCGGCGATATCGGCGGCGGCGAAGGCGGAGACGGCGGCCATCACGGAGCGGGCCGCACGCCGTCTCCCGCCCGGTCCGCGCGCTGTTCCGGGTCTGCCGGGGCCGCAGGGTGTGCCGCTGTCGAAGCAGGTGTCGTGAGCCCGCGCGGAACGGCCCGGGGGCGCCGTCCCCGGGTGACGGCGCGCAGCAGGTGCTCGGCCGGCCCGTACCGCGTCCGCGCCGCGAGCCACGCGCCGAGCGCCAGCTGCACGGCGTAGAGCAGGACGCACCCGGCCAGGACCGCGACCGTGCCGGCGCGGCCGTAGAGCCCCAGCCCGTACCCCGAGAAGACCCAGGCGAGGACGAGTGACTGGGTGAGGTAGTGGCTGAGTGCCATGCGCCCGGCGGCGAGCACACCGGCCGCCGCCGGGACACGGGCCCTGGACCGGCGGGTGAGCAGCAGAAGCCCGCAGGCGTACGACGTGGTGAGCGCCGGGGCGGTCAGGACGGTGGCCGCCTGCCCGACGAAGAACCAGCGGCCGTCCAGCGGCCCGCTCACGCAGCAGGCGGCGACCACGCCACCGCCGAGGCCGGGCGGCAGCCACCGCAGGGCCGTCCGGCGCAGCCACGCGCGGTCCTGTCCGCGCCGCTCGGCCAGCCGGGACTTCGCCGCGGCCAGCCCGCCCAGGAACGCGGCCAGCATGGCGGGCGCGTACAGCAGGCCGGTGCCGAGCGCGGCCGGCAGGTCCCGCAGGTGGGTGCCGAGCACCGAGGCGGCGTCGCCCCGGTAGGCGGCGGCGCGCGCGGCGGCCGGGGGCGCGTGCCCGGTGGCGGTGACCGGCTCGGTGAGGGCGACGGCAAGCAGCCCGTACCCGAGCAGCAGCGCCGACAGAAGCAGCAGCAGGGTGGCCGCGAGCCTCAGCGCGGCGCGGACGGTGAGCCCTCTCAGCCCGTACAGCACCAGGGCGAGGACGGCGTACGTCGTCAGGACGTCCCCGGGGTACAGCAGGACCGCGTGGAGCGCGCCCAGGGCGAACAGGCCTGCCGTGCGCCGCAGATGACGAGGGGCGAAGGCGGCGCCGGCCCGGCGCGCGGCTCGGGCCTGGAGGACGAAGCCGTAGCCGAAGAGGAAGGAGAACAGGACGTAGAACTTCGCGGTGACCAGCGCGGTCACCAGCCATCCGGCGACCCGGTCCGGGGCGGGGGCTCCCGGTCCGCCGCCGAAGACCGTGGCCGGGCCCGCCATGAGCAGGGCGTTGACCACGAGGATGCCGAAGAGGGCGAATCCGCGCAGCACGTCGAGTTCGCCGACCCGCGGAGCACCGGCCCGGCTCACCGGGCCGTCACGACCCCGGTGCCGAACGCCAGTGTGGCGGACAGGAACCAGCCGAACGACGGGGCCAGCAGGTGCCGGGACGTCCACAGTCTGGCCCCGGTGGGCCGGTCGCGCGCGTACACGACCGGCACGCTGTCGCCGACCGGGGGCAGGCCGCAGAACGGCCCGAGCGGGCCCGGATCGAGGACGAAATCCCTTCCCAGGTGGTCGGAGAACACCACGAGACCGCCGCGCCGCGGGTCGGTCGCCGCACGGGCCGTCACGCGCCCCGCCACCCGCCGGCCGCGCGCCCACAGGGCGGCGGCGGTCGCCAGCGCCCGGACCGCGGCCAGCAGACTGCCGAGGCCGAGCCCCGTGCTCAGCGCGAGCAGCACCACCTGTGCGTTCACATCAGCCCCTTCGCCCGGCGCCCTGCGGGCACAACGGCCCGCGGGGCCGCCCGGTTCACACCGTCCTTGAACCTCTGCGGGGCACGGGGCCGTTGTGCGGGCGTCCACGTGACCGCGAAGGAGCCATGAACCGCATGACACACATCCCGGGCGCGCACGGCCGTCGGACGGCGGCCGTCGTCACGCTGGCCCTGGCCCTGACGGCGACGCTCCACCAGCCCGCCGTCGCCGAACCGCAGACCCTCGCCGAGGTGCGCGCCGAACTCGACCGCCTCTACCACCGGGCCGAGGTCGCCACGGAGCAGTACAACGCGCTGGACGGCAAGGTCACCCGGCAGGAGAAGCGCCTCGGCACGCTTGGGGCCCAAGTGGCCGCGGCCGAGCGGAAGCTGAGCCGTCTGACCGGCCTGGCCGGGGCGGCGGCCCGCTCCCAGTACCGCAGGGGCGGTGTCCCGGCCGAGGTGCAGTTCGCCCTGGGCGGTGATCCGGAACGCGCGCTGGACAACGCCTCCCTGGTCCGTCGGGCGCAGCTGGCCACCCGGCGGACGGTCGCCGCCCTGACCACGGCGGAAGACGAACTGCGCACCCGCAGCGAGGCGGCGGCCGAGGAGCTGAAGCGGCTGAGGAAGAACCGCGACTCTCTCGGCTCCCACCGCCGGACGATCCGGTCGCGCATCCGGGAGGCCCGGGAGGTGGAGTCGGGGCTGGCGGACAAGCAGCGCCGTGAACTGGCCGCGCTCGAACGCAGGACGGCCGACGAGGCCCAGGCGCACTGGGTGCGGTCGGGCGTCCTCGACGGCGCGGGCACCGAGGGCAGCAGCGCGGGCCGCAAGGCCGTGGCCTTCGCGACCAGGGAGCTGGGCAAGCCGTACGTCTGGGGCGCCGAGGGCCCCGACTCCTACGACTGCTCCGGTCTCACCTCGCAGGCGTGGCTGGCGGCGGGCGTGGTCGTCCCGCGCACCTCGCAGGAGCAGTGGCGGCTGCTGCGCCGCGTCCCGCTGGGGAAGATGCGCCCCGGTGACCTGATCATCCACAACGCCGACGCCAGTCACGTCTCGCTCTACATCGGCGACGGCCGGATGATCCACGCCCCTCGCCCGGGGCGTCACGTGACGGTGGCGCCGGCCGGGTCGATGGAGATCCTCGGGGTGGTGCGCCCCGACGCCTGACCACGTCAGTCATCGTTTCCACCCCCCTCGGGAGATCACCATGTCCACCGCCCAGACGTCCATTTCGGTCGCCGGAAGCCAGGCCGCCCCGCCCTCCCCCGCGCCCGGCGAGGAGAAGCCCACCCCGCCGCGCTTCATCCTCTACCTCGACGGGCCCGCGTACGCGCAGACTCTGCGGCAGCTGACCCTGTGGACGCACCACGTGCTGCTGCCGGTCTACGGCAGGGAGGTCAGCTCCCAGTCCCCCTGGTGCTCCGTCTGGTGGGAACACCCCGAGGCGGTCGCCCGGTTGCACGGCCTGTGGCTCGCCTGGGGCGATCTCACCGGGCCCGGCTCCGACATGACCGGACCGGCCGTCTGGCACCGCGACCACCTGTCGTCGGTCATGGACACCCTGCGCGACCCGCAGGGCCCTTTCGCGGGCTGCAAGCCCGGTATGCACCGCCCGAAGGCGGCACCCACCGTCGAGACGATGGATCCCTTCGGACCGCCGCCGCCTCCTCCGCCACCGTCCCCGTGGTCATGACGGCCGCCGGGTGAACACCCGCGCCCCGCGCGGCGCGTGCGGGCGAAGGGGATGAACCGTCCGCCCCCGCAGGCGCGTTGTGTTCGCGATCGGTGCAGCCATCCGGTCGGCGGTGCCGGTCCCGGCACCGTCACAGGCTCCCCAGGAGCGCTCACCTCCCGGAAGGAAGGGTGACATGGCAGGATCCGAACACTCCGACGACAGCGCCAACTCCAACGCCAGTTCCTACTCGTCCGTCAGGATCTCCGACGACGGAAGGCAGGCGCGGGCCCGGGTCTCCAGCGCGGCGGTCCCGGACGACGCGCCGCCGCTGTTCGCCGGCGCGGGCACCGGCGTGTACGACCAGACCGCCCGGCAGTATTACGCGGTCAACACGGCCCAGCCGAGGGGCCAGCAGGTCGCGCGGTGGAGCAAGAGCGCCGCCGCGTGGGTCGCGGAGAACAAGTCCCGCGTCGTCAAGGCACTGGTCGACGTCGCCCCGACGATCATCCAGGGCGCCTCGGCGTTCACGTCCGGCCGGGCCGCCACGATCGTGAACGGCGTCGGCATAGCCGCGCAGGCCGGTGTGGCCGGCTACGAACTCTACGGCCAGCATCAGCAGTCGAGGGCGGGCGGCCACGTGGACCCGGTCCAGGTGAGCGCCAGCGTCGGCAGGCTCATTTCCACGGCGCTGAACACCTACGCCGCCGTTGCCGACCAGGAGTCCTCGACGACCAAGATGGTCGGCGGAGCGGGTTCATGGGTGGCCGGAGGCGCCACGATGACCGACGTCATGCACCACGCCCACACCGACCCGGGACGGACGGCGGACGACCCCGGCTACGAGATGTACGGGATGCACCACAACCCGATGCTCGGCAACCAGCCGGGACAGTATCCGCCCGGGTTCACCCCGGCCACGGCGCCGCCGTCCTCCACTTCGTCCCTGTCGGCGCCGGCCGGCAACACCCCGGCCAACAACACCCCGGCCGGGAACTTCAGCCCGGCCGGCACCTCCAGCGGACGCGTGAGCAGTCAGCAGCCGGCACAGACGCAGCTGTCCGCGAAGGCCCAGGGCAAGAAGCCGGTCGGCCGCCGCTGAGGGACACCGCACCGCCGTACCGGCGCGGGCGTGCCGGGGCTGAACCGCCGACCCCGGCACGCCCGCTGCTGTCCCCCTTGTCCACACCTCCCGACCTGAGAGAGGGCCACCGTGGCGGATGACGACGCGGCCTCCCCGAACCGGAACCGGCCGGCCGTGGAGCGTCCCGAGGCCGCACTGGCGCGTCAGCTGATCACGACCGAGTACCGCCTGCGGGAAGGGCGCCGCGGCGCCGGACGCGACGCGGCGGACACGCCGGGCACCTGGAGCAGGTCGGCGGAGCGCCTGCGCAGGCTCGTCGGCCGGCTGTCCGGCCGGTACCGGGCCGGTGCCGGCGGCCCGGACGCGGGCGCGGCCGGGTCCTGGCAGCCGGTCCCGGCGCAGACGGCCGCCCCCGCCCCCACCCGTGTGGACGGGCCGTCCCCGGAGGGTGCCGGACCGTCGGCGCACCCGGACGTGGTGCGCCTGGAACGGCGGATCGGCCGACTGCCGACGCTTCGGCACGAGGCCTTCGAGGACGCGGTGCTCCACCTGCTGCGGACCGACGACCGGTTCAGGAAGGCGTACGAGCGGTCCCCGGAGAGCATGCCGACGGTCGCCCGGTACGCGGCCAACGCCCATATGCGGGAAGTCCTGCGGGAGTCGTCCGCGGGCGCGGACCCACAGGAGCGCGCGTCGCCGCGGGCCGGTCCGTCCCGGACCGCGTCGGCCGCCCGCGCGAACGCCACCACCGGCAGCGCTGCGCAGACGGAGACCGAGGCGGGCACCCGCACCGCCGCCGAGGCGCTGGACGCCGCCCGTGACCGGATCATGGCAGCCGACGCACGGCAGTTCGCGACGCTGCGCGCACGCTGGGAGCGTGCGGCCGAGCGGGAGCGGCCGGACACCGCACCGTCCCCGGCGCGGGACCGGAGCGGATTCGGGGGCCCCCGGCAGGACGAGATGGCCGACGGGCAGGCCTTCCGGGCGGCCCAGCTGGCCCAGTGGGAACGACTCGGCACCGGCGCCACCGCCTCCCCCGCCTCCACCGCGGCCCTCGACGGCGAGGGCTTCCGGGCCGCCGTCGAAGCCCGGCGGGAGCAACTGGGCAACGGCCCCACCGCCGTTCCGCGCTCCACCGACGCCTTCGACGGCCAGGCCTTCCTCGCGGCCGAGCGAGCCGCCCGGGGAGCCGGGCGGGGCCCGGACCCCGCCGGGCCGCCGACGGACGCCACCAGGAGCGCGCCCCCGCCGCCCCTGCTCAGCAGCGAGGGGCACGCGGCCGTACGCGGCTCCCTCGACACCCTCCGGCCCTTCGCCACCTCCACGGCCCCGGGCACCCCGGACACGCCGACGCGTCCGCACCGCCCCGCGCAGGTCCACATCCCCACCACCCCCACCACCCCCCAGAAGAGAGGACGGACATGAGGTACGTCGCCCCAAAGGGAGGCGAGGTCCGTGCGTAGACCGCTCCCGCGCCGCCCCGCATCGTTCCTGCTCGCACTGCTCCTGGTCGTGGCCGGTGTCACCGGCACCGCGCTGCTGATCCAGAACCAGCGCCCGGACGGTGTGAGCATCGCGGGCACACCCGCCGCCGGTGCCGGGTCCGCCGAGCACACCGTCACCTTCCGCAACACGACGGACCACCGCATCTGGATCGGCAGCACGGTCAACGCCGACGGATCGGCCGCGCTCACCGGGCTGCCCACGCTGGACCCGGGCCGCTCGGCCACGGTCACGATCCCCGAGCAGTCCGGCGCCGGGCACTGGCGCGGCAAGTTCTTCGCCCGCGAGGGCTGCACCGGCGAGGAGGGGAGCACGTTCCACTGCGCCGTCGGCGACTGCGGCCCCTACGCCGACCGCTGCTCGACCGGTGAACAGCCCACCGGCCTGGCCGAGTTCAACTTCGACCCGAAGGACGGCCAGGCACCCTGGTACAACGTCAGTTACGTCAACGCCGTCGCCGCGCCGATCACCATCACGCCGGACGGCGTGACACCGCCCGAGTCGGGCGAGTGCGCGCCGGCCGGGTGTGCCACGGATCTGCTCGCGGCCTGCCCGGCGGTCAACCTGGTCGCGGACGAGGCCACCGGCCGTCCACTGGTGTGCGTCAACCCGAACCGGGATGCCAAGACGCCCTACAGTGACGCGCTGGCCGCGCAGTGCCCGACCGCGTACAGCTGGTCCAAGCACGACACCGAGCAAGGCAACCGGGTCGTGTACCAGTGCCGGAAGTGCACGGGCCTGACCGTCACGTTCCACGGCAGCGGCGGCGCCACCGCGCCCGGCCCCGCTGCCCCCGGGCAGCCCCGTAGCGGCGACACCCGGGCGGCCTCCGGTAAAGGGGTCGGCGTGAACTCCGTTGCGGGCGCCTCCGAGGCCCTGGCCGACTCCCGTTCGTCCTGGTACTACAACTGGGCCTCCTCGCCCGACGGCGTCACCGGCGGCACCGGCGCCGAGTTCGTCCCGATGATCTGGGGCCCGGGCTCGGTCACCGACGCCGAACTGGGGCAGGCCGCCCGCGCGGGGAAGGCGCTCCTGGGCTTCAACGAGCCGGACCATCCGGGCCAGGCCGACATGTCACCCGAGCAGGCCCTCGACCTGTGGCCCCGGCTGGAGTCCACCGGCCTGCGGCTGGGCGCGCCCGCGGTCGCCTCCGGCGCGGACGTGCCGGGCGGCTGGCTGGACCGGTTCATGACCGGGGCCGAACAGCGGGGCCTGCGGGTCGACTTCATCCCCCTGCACTGGTACGGCGCCGACTTCGGGCCCGGCGCGGCCGACCAGTTGCGCGGGTATCTGCAGTCGGTCCACGACCGCTACAAGAAGCCGGTCTGGCTCACGGAGTACGCGCTGACGGACTTCTCCGGGAGCACCCCGCGCTACCCGGGCGAGCGGGAGCAGACCGACTTCGTCCGGTCCTCCACCGCGATGCTGGACAAGCTGGACTTCGTCGAGCGGTACGCCTGGTTCGCACTGTCGAAGGAGACCAGCCCGACGGGTCTGTACGACGGGGCGGTGCCCGACGCGAGCGGGCGGATCTACCGCGAGGTGCGCTGAGGCACCGCCCGGCGGCGAGGGCGGCTCGCGGGCGTTGAACCGTCCCCGCCCCCGCACGCGTTGTGCTGATGCCTGCCGGCGCATCGCCGGCAGGCATCACCCACGGAGGAGAGCCATGTCAGGCAGTCCGTCTCGGCGCGGCCTCCCGGGCGGGCGCGTCGGCCGGGCCGTCCGGCAGACGGTCCAGCCGCTCCCGGACCTGTTCGGCGTCCGGATGGCCGAACTCCGCGAAGATCGCGAGGGCGTGCCGCCAGCTCGCCCGGGCCGCCTCGGGCTCCCCGCCGTCGAGGTGGACGTCCCCGAGATGGCCCAGCGTGTGGCCCTCGCCCCACCGGTTGCCGATGTCCCGGTGGGTCGCGAGCGCCCGGCGGTAGTGGCCGACGGACTCACCGTGACGGCCGAGCCGGTGGTGGATCGTGCCGAGGATGTCGAGGGTGACGCCCTCCACCCAGCGGTTGCCGCTCGCCCGCAGCACGACCAGCGCCCGCTGCAGACAGTCGAGGGCCTCGTCGTAACGCCCCATCCGCTGATAGGCGTCGCCCAGGTTGCTGAGGGCGATGCCCTCGCCCCAGGCGTTGCCCGCGATGCGGTCGAGGGCCAGCCCGCGGCGGGCGTACTCGACGGCTTCGCCGAGCCGGCCCGCGTGCAGGTACGCGTCGCCCAGGTTGGCGATCACCGAGGCCCGGGCCACCCTGTCGCCCAGCTCCCGGCTCAGCTCCAGCGCCTGGTGCAGGTGCTGGACGGCCTCGTCGTACCGGCCGGCGTTGCGCAGCGCGGCGGCCATGTCGGACAGGCTCTGGGCCTCCCCCTCCCGGTCCCCGGCATCGCGGGCGGCGGTCAGACCCGTACGAGCGGTGTCGAGCCAGTCGTGCAGGTGGCTGCGGAGGTAGAAGAATCCCCACAGGACGGCGGGCAGTCGCCACGCGGTGCCGGTGTGCCCGGCCCGGGCGGCCTGGTGCACGGCGACGATCAGGTTGGGCCGCTCGGTCTCGCACCAGTCCAGTGCCCGTTCATGCGTGGTGAACTCCAGCGGGCGGCAGTCCTCCGGCCGCGGCTCCAGCGGGATGCGACGGCGACTGGGGGTGATGTGCGGGTAGGCCGCGTCGGCGGTGTGCAGATACCAGGTCAGCAGCCGCTGGAGCGCCAGATCCCGCTCCTGCGGCGTCTCCTCCACGCGCACGCGTTCGGCGGCGTACACGCGGAGCAGGTCGTGCAGGGTGTAGCGGCCCGGCCGGTGCTCGGTGAGCAGGTGCGCGCGGGTCAGTTCGGCGAGCGGCCCACGCGCCTCACGCGGGGCCAGTCCGGCGAGAGCGGCCGCCGCGGGCGCGGAGATGTCAGGCCCCGAGTGCAGCCCCAGGAGCCGGAACAGACGCGCGGCGGGAGCGGATACCGCCTGGTAGGACCAGGAGAAGACGGCCCGTACGTCGGTGGTGATGTCGTCGCCGCCGGCGAAGGCGTCCAGGCTGCCGTGCGTGTCGTTCACCTCGTCGGCGATGGCGCGGAGCGGGAAGCCGGGGTGGGCGCAGGCGTGCGCGGCGACGATGGCGAGGGCCAGCGGCAGGCGGCCGCACCGTCTGATGATCTCGTCCGCGGCCTGTGGCTCCGCGGCCAGCCGGTCGGTGCCGAGGCGCCGGGCCAGCAGGTCGTGCGCCTCGGCCGGGGAGAGCTGGTCCAGCGTCAGGGGGTGCGCCCCCTCGCCGACGACCAGGCCCGTGAGCCGGTTGCGGCTGGTGACGATGACCAGGCAGCCCGGGGAACCGGGCAGCAGCGGGCGCACCTGTTCGGCGTCGCGGACGTTGTCGAGCAGGATCAGCACCCTGCGGCGCGCCAGCAGGCTGCGGTAGAGCGCGACCTGGGCGTCGAGGCCGGCGGGTATGCGCATCGGCGGTACGCCGAGCGCGTCGAGGAAGCCGCGCACCGCTTCGTCCGGCGTCAGCGCGGAGCCGGTCGGGTCGAAGCCGCGCAGGTTGACGTAGAGCTGACCACCCGGGAACCGGTCGGCGACGCGGTGCGCCCAGTGCACGGCCAGGGTCGACTTGCCGATCCCGCCCATGCCGCCGATCGCGCTGATCACCACGGTCGACGGGGGGCTGCCGTCCCGGGGCAGCAGATCACCGACGAGGCCGAGTTCGGCGTCGCGTCCGGCGAACGTCGGCAGGTCGGCGGGCAGTTGCGCGGGGCGGGCCGGCTGGAACGCGGGGCCGTGCGGGTCGGCGGGGCCGTGCGGGTCGGCGGGGTCGTGCGGGTCGGCGGGGCCGGAGCGGGCTGCGTCCTTCGGCGCCTTCCCTCCCGCCGTCGCGCCGTGGTCCGTCGTCGCGTCGCCCGGTGCGGCGCCGGAGGGGGTTCCCCGTACGGACGGCCGGGCCTGCCCGGGCACCGCCGGAGCCGGACTGCGGGCCGGGTGCGGCATCAGGGCCGGGTCGGCGGCCAGGATGCGGTCGTGCAGATCCCGCAGCGACAGCCCGGGTTCGACGCCCAGTTCCGCCACCAGGGCAGCGCGTGTCCCGCGGTACGCGGCCAGTGCTTCGGCCTGCCGTCCCGACCGGTACAGGGCCAGCATGAGCAGGCGGCACAGCTCCTCACGCAGGGGGTGTCCGGCGGTGAGCGGGAACAGCTCGGCGATCACCTCGTGGTGGCGTCCGAGTTCGATGTCTGCGTCCAGCCGGGATTCCAGCGCGGTCAGCCACTCCTCGTCCAGCCAGGAGCGCGCCGTCTCGGGGAGCGGGCCGGGGAGTCCGGTCAGCGCGGCGCCCCGCCAGCCGTCGAGCGCGGCGTGCAGGAGGTCCGCGGCGCCGGAGACGTCGCCCGTGGCGCGTGCCTTCTTCGCCTGCGCGACCCGGGACTGGAACACGGCGAGGTCCAGGCCGTCGTCCGGAACGCGCAGCAGGTAACCGTCACCCACGGAGACGAGCACCCGGGGCTGCCCGTCCGGGCCGCGGTCGGGCTCCAGCACCTTGCGCAGGCGCGACACGTAGGTCCGCAGTACGGACACGGCGGCAGCGGGCGGCTCCTCTCCCCAGACGGCGTCGATGAGTTCGCCGAGCGGCAGGGGGCGCCCGCGTCGTAAGAGGAGCGCCGCCAGCACCACCCTCTGCTGGGGCGAGCCGAGGTCGAGTTCCCGCTCCCCGCGCCACGCCCGGACCGGCCCCAGCACAGCGAAACGGAAGGTATTCACGTAGTCCACGTTCGGACTCTAGTGCGCATCCGCTCCGGCCCGCGCACGTCACCGGAACATGCCGTTCCGTCACCTGTCACCGCCGACGTGCCGCTTCTCCCCTTTTTCCGCGGCGAGTTGAACCGTGGACGGCCGGTGTCCGTTGCGTACGCGGGCACCGCCGACAACCGCCCGGCCGCGCGACCGGCCGGGAACAGCAGAGAGGAACGCCGATGAGCCCGGGCCACGAGGAAGCGGACGAGCCGGTCACCGAGGGCGGACACGCCGCGCGGCCAAGGCCGTCCGAGCCGTCGCCGCACTTCACGGTGGTCATCTCCGGCGACGGATCGGCCGCCGTCGACGGCGAACCGGTGCAGGTCGCGGAGGGTACGACGGTCGACGCCGCGATCCTCGATCTCCTGCAGGGACACGCGCGCGACCGGGGGACCGCCGTCACGGCGGCGATCTCCGACCCTGCCGCCGGGTACGTGGCGCACGTCGAGGTCTTCCCGGACGGCTCCAGCGCGCTGCGGCAGCAAGAGGAGGCGGCGGCGGATCCGCTAGCGCCCCTCGGTCACGAGGCCGCGTCCCCCGCCGGCACGGGCGGCGGCACGGAAGCCGGCGCCGCTCCCGCCGGGGAGGGCCGGGACGATCCTGACGACGTCGACGAGGCGGCCTACACGCTGCCCGAGCCCGAAGGGCCCCGGGCCGCCCGCACCGAACCACAGCCCGAGGGCACACCGGCCGCCCGCCCGGAACCACAGCCCGAGGGCACACCGGCCGCCCGCCCGGAACCTCTGCCCGACGGGACGTCCGCCCGCCCGGTGCCGCGGCCCGCGCCCGCCCGCCGGCCCGGTTCCCGTCAGTCGGACGACGAGTTCGACGGGCCCGGCCCGCTCGGCAGGCCCCTGGTGGTCGGGCCCGTGGCGCTCGGTGTGGCCGCGCTGGTCGTCGTGCCGCTGGTGATCCTGGGCAGCGGCGGTTCCGGCGACGGCGGAAACCGGGAGGAGACCGCCGCGCGCGCGGGCCGCTCACCGTCGGCCTCGGCCGCACCGGCCCTGTCACCGTCCTCGCTGCCGATCCCGCCCCCGTCCGCCTCCCCCTCGGCCGCGGACAACGGCAAGGGCAAGAACAAGGACAAAGACAAGGACAAGGACAAGCGCAAGGAGGGGAACGGCAAGAAGCCGCGACCGGAAACCACTTCAGGGGCGAAGGGTGCGGGCAAGGTCACCGTCACCGTCACGGCCAGGCCCCCGGCGGCCACCACCACTGTCACCGCCGGGCCCCCGCCGGACACCGCGGCCAGTGCCGTGAAGCGGCTCGCCGCGAGCGACCCCTCCGGACGGCACATCTGCTACCGCGCGTACGTCTCCGGGCAGGGCTGGCAGAAGCCGGTGTGCGACGGCACGATGGCCGGCACGGCGGGCCGGAACCGGCCGGTCAAGGCCCTCAACATCGCGGTGCACGGCGTCGGCGGATCCGCCGCCAACGCCTTCCGGCACACGGCCAAGCCGGTCGACGGCCGCGGCGAGTGGCAACCCAGCTGGACGGCCGTCACCGGCGACGGCCGGAACTTCACCATCGGCAGCGCGAAGCGGAACGCACCGAACATGCTGGGCTTCGCGATGAACGTCGGCACCGGCGAGATCTGCAACACCGTCCGCCTGCGCGGCCACGACTGGGGCGGACGGGCATGCAGCAAGCCCCGCCCCGGCTTCACCTTCGGCGGCACCCTGGACAACGACGTCTGGCTGGAGGCCGTGAAGCTCACCGTGTGAGCGTGCGGCGGTCAGGCGTGAACGTCAGTCATCGAATCATCCGCGCGGAACCCAAGCCGGAGCCCTGATGTCAGGACTCGGCCGGCGCCTTCGGTACGCCCGTCAGCTCCTCGCCCGTCTCCATCGGGTGGGTCACGTCGTGGGCGTCGCGGGTTCCCTTGCCCAGGTGGTTGAAGACGAGGTTGAGCAGCACGGCCGCCACACAGCCCGTCGAGATGCCGGAGTCGAGGACGATGCGGGCCGTCTCCGGGAAGGCGTGGTAGAACTCCGGGGCCGTGATGGGGATGATGCCGACGGCCAGGGAGACCGCCACGATCAGGACGTTGTTGTCCTTGTCCAGTCCGGCCCGGACCAGGGTCTGGATGCCGCTGGCGGCGACCGAGCCGAACAGGACCACGCCCGCCCCGCCGAGCACCGGGCGCGGTACGACGGCGATCAGCGAGGCCGCCATCGGGCACAGGCCCATCAGCACCAGGAAGCCGCCGCCCGCGGCGACGACGTACCGGCTGCGGATCCTCGTCATCGCTACCAGACCGATGTTCTGGGCGAAGGCGCTGCACATGAAGCCGTTGAAGAAGGGGCTGATCGCCGAGCCGAGGGTGTCGGCGCGCAGGCCGGCCGCGATGGTCCTCTCGTCGGCCGGGCGCTCGACGATCTCGCCCAGCGCCAGCATGTCGGCGGTCGATTCGGTCATCGACACCACCATCACCACGCACATCGAGATGATCGCGGCGAGCTGGAACTGCGGGGCGCCGAAGTGGAACGGGGTGGGGAAGCCGATGACGGCCGCGTCCGCGACGGGGCCGAAGTCCGTGGCGCCGAACGGGATCGCGATCAGCGTGCCGATCACCAGGCCGAGCAGCACGGCGATCTGCTTGACGAAGCCCGTGGTGAAGCGGCGCAGCAGCAGCACGATCAGCAGGGTGACGGCCGCGAGGCCCAGGTTGGTCGCCGAGCCGTAGTCGTGCGCCGTCGGGTCGGGTCCCTGCGCCCAGCCGAAGGCGACGGGGAGCAGCGATATGCCGATCAGCGTGATCACCGTGCCCGTGACCACGGGTGGGAAGAAGCGGATGGCCTTGCAGAAGACGGGGGCGGCGAGGAAGCCGAGGAGTCCGGCGACGATGACCGCGCCGAAGATGACCGGCAGGGCGTCGGACTTGTCCTCGGTGGAGGCGACGATGGCGGTCATCGGAGCGACACCGGCGAAGGTGACGCCGTTGACGAACGGCAGCCGGGCGCCGATCTTCCAGATGCCGAGGGTCTGCAGGAAGGTGGCGAGGCCCGCGGTGAACAGGCAGGCGCCGGTGAGGAAGGTCAGGTCGCCGGCGGAGAGGCCGATGGCCGCGCCGACGATCAGGGGCGGGGCGACGACGCCCGCGTACATGGCGGCCACGTGCTGCAGGCCGGTCGTCGCCAGCTTGAGCGCGGGGAGTTTTTCGTCAACGGGGTGGTCGGCCACGGCGGCGTCCCTCCGGTCGGTTACACGGCTGGGCCCGAGGGCCGCCGTGGGTGTCAGGGAGGTGGTGCGGGTGTGGTCATGGGGGTACCTCCCTGCTCGAGCGAAGCCGAGAGCTCGGGGGAGGGACCGGACATGCGGCGGAGGGCGTGGGTGGCCGTTCCGGGGGGGGGGGGGGCGGGCCGCCCCCCCCGGCGCGACCCCCGCGCCCCCCCCCCG
>NZ_JBEZWO010000023.1:0-82953 GCF_040637515.1 Streptomyces sp. NPDC029041
AGTGCCCTCGGAGCGGGGGAAGAACTCGTACCAGGAGCCGTACAGGGCCCGCTCGCGCTCCACGAGCAGCGGCAGCGGCTCGCTGCTGGTGACCAAATCCCGCAGCGGATGCCGGGCCAGGACCGCGTCCACCTCCGGCGTCAGCGCCGCCGCCAGACGAGACGCCGGGGACAGCGAGTCGTCGCGCAGGGTCTTCGCCGCAGCGAGCAGCACGGTGCGGCCGGCCTCCTTCGGCACGCCCGCCGCTGCCCGTCGGTACAGTTCCGCGCCCTCTTCCAGGACCAGGCCCGGGTCGATGCCCGCCGGGATCTTGATGCCCGCCGTATGGCGCCAGGTGGCCACCGGATCGCTCCAGGCCTCCACCCGGTACGACCAGTGGCCCACGGCGTTCGCGGTGACCTCGGCGCCCCATCGGTCGCTTCCGGGGGCGAGCTCGCGCATAGGCGTCCACGGCCCGGGGCGGCCCTCGGGGTCCTTCAGGACGACATTGGCGGCCACCGCGTCGTGCCCCTCCCGGAACACGGTGGCGGTGACCTCGAACGTTTCACCCACGACCGCCTTCGCCGGCCGGTTGCCGCTCTCCACGGCCGGGCGGACGTCCCGTACCGGGATACGGCCGATGGCCCGGGTCCTTCTCATGGTCCTCACCTCCAGCGTGCTCGAAAGCCGGGCCGCGGGGCCCGGTGGGGGGACGGGATGTGCGGGAAGGCCGTTACCTTCCCGCCGGGGATCTGTGCTCGGTGGCCGGGGGTCTGCGCTCCGCCGCCGTGGGCCTGCGTCGGACCGCCGTGGCCGGACGAGTCCGTTCGCCGGGTTCCTGCAGACAGGTGACGTGCTGCTCCTGGAGGCAGGTGATCTGCTGTTCCTGCAGGTAGGTGACGTGGTTCGTGCGCAGGTACCGCTCGGCCGCGTCCGCGGCCTCGCGAGCGCAGCGCTTTCCCATCAGCACACAGAGCGTGTAGCCGGAGTCCTCGAACGTGGTCCGCACCGTGCGGTCGTTCGGTGCCGCGAGCATCACGCGTTCCCAGGCCCGGTAACGCCGCAACTGCCGGGCGACTTCGGCTTTGGCGGGTAGCAGCATGGCGCCGATCACCTTTCGGGGCTCGAGGGGCACGGTCTCCCGACGGTCGGACGGCGGCCGTGCGCACAGCGGCACGGATCCGTGACGGCGATCGAGTTCTTCACACATGGTGCATGTGTGGCGACGCAGCGTCTTGTTGGATCTTCAACCAGTGGCGGTTCTCCTGGGCCGTTCGGGCCACTCGAACGCGCTCACTTGTGTGTATGTCCACCTCAGCTGTGCGCTCGTGTTGCACGAACGGGCTATCACCCTCAGGCTGAGTGTGACTCAGAAGCGATGGACGCTCACGTTCCGTGTTCGGGGCTCGTCCCGCAGACCGCGGGAGCGAGAAGGAGCTGAGCTTCGCGGTGAGGAGCCGACCGATGAAGACCGCAGTGCCCTGCTACTACCACCTCGACGTGGAAGTCAGCCCGGAACGGGTGGGACAGGTCAGCCGCATTCTGGCCGCTCACCTGAAGTTCTGGGACCTGGACAACCTGGTCCAGCCCGTCTGCGGCGGTGCCGAGATGCTGCTCAAGGCCATCGACGAACACGCCACGGACAAGAACACGTCGATCGAGATGTGGTGGAACGGGCAGCACCTGATCACCGCCATCGGGGACAACGACCGCGCCCTGCGCCCCGACCAGGAGCTGCGAGGCTGCCTGGAGCACCTCGCGGCCATGAGCGACGGCTG
Organism: Streptomyces sp. NPDC029041; assembly: GCF_040637515.1. Classification (NCBI taxonomy): domain Bacteria; kingdom Bacillati; phylum Actinomycetota; class Actinomycetes; order Kitasatosporales; family Streptomycetaceae; genus Streptomyces; species Streptomyces sp. NPDC029041. The sequence continues at coordinate 1,758 of NZ_JBEZWO010000023.1, forward strand.
GGGCTGCTGCGCGACCGAGACCGGCAGCAAGGTCATCTGGTTCTCGCAGCGCGCCCGCGCCGGTGAGCGCGTCCCGCTGGTGCCCACCGCCCCCGCCCCGCGCGAGAGCGAGGGCCTCGACGTGCCCCGTGAGGAGCGGGTCGCGCAGCTGGCCGGTCCGGCCGACGTCCTGCTGGAGGACGCGCGGTGACGCGCCGGCCGTCGAGGAAAGGGGCGTCCGCCTGGGGCGGGCGCCCCTACCCTCTGGGGGCGGACTTCGACGGGGAGGGCACCAACTTCGCGCTCTTCAGCGAGGTCGCCGAACGCGTCGAGCTGGTCCTCGTCGACGACGACAACACCCACACCCACGTGCCGCTGAACGAGGTCGACGGCTTCGTGTGGCACGGCTACCTCCCCGGCGTCGGGCCCGGCCAGCGCTACGGGTACCGCGTACACGGGCCGTGGGCCCCGGCCGCGGGGCACCGCTGCAACCCGGCAAAACTGCTGCTCGACCCCTACGCCCGTGCGGTCGACGGACAGATCGACAACCACCCTTCGCTCTACGAACGCAACCCCGACGGCCCCGACCCGGCCGACAGCGCCGGGCACACGATGCTCGGCGTGGTGACCGACCCGGCCTTCGACTGGGGCGACGACGCGCGGCCCGGCCGGCCCTACGCCGACACCGTGATCTACGAGGCACACGTCAAGGGCATGACCCGCACCCATCCCCAGGTGCCCGAGGAACTGCGGGGCACCTACGCCGGACTGGCCCACCCCGCGGCCGTCGAGCACCTGACCTCCCTGGGCGTCACCGCCGTGGAGCTGATGCCCGTTCACCAGTTCGTCCACGACGGAGTGCTGCACGACCGCGGACTGGCCAACTACTGGGGCTACAACACCATCGGCTTCTTCGCGCCCCACAACGGCTACGCCGCCCACGGCACGCGCGGCGAGCAGGTCGCCGAGTTCAAGCAGATGGTGAAGACCCTGCACGCGGCCGGTCTCGAGGTGATCCTCGACGTGGTCTACAACCACACCGCCGAGGGCAACGAGAGGGGGCCCACGCTGTCCTTCCGGGGCATCGACAACTCCTCGTACTACCGCCTGGTCGACGGCGACTGGGGGCACTACTACGACACCACCGGCACCGGTAACAGCCTGCTGATGCGCCACCCCTACGTCCTCCAGCTGATCATGGACTCGCTGCGGTACTGGGTGACCGAGATGCACGTCGACGGCTTCCGTTTCGACCTCGCGGCGACGCTGGCACGGCAGTTCCACGAGGTGGACCGGCTGTCGGCGTTCTTCGACCTCATCCAGCAGGACCCGGTCATCAGCCGTGTCAAGCTGATCGCCGAGCCCTGGGACGTCGGCGAGGGCGGCTACCAGGTGGGCAACTTCCCGCCGCTGTGGTCGGAGTGGAACGGCATGTACCGCGACGCGGTCCGCGACTTCTGGCGCGGTGAGGACCACACCCTCGGCGAGTTCGCCTCCCGGCTCACCGGCTCCTCCGACCTGTACCAGCACAGCAGGCGCCGCCCTCGCGCCAGCGTCAACTTCGTCACGGCGCACGACGGCTTCACCCTGCGCGACCTGGTGTCCTACAACGACAAGCACAACGACGACAACGGCGAGGACAACCAGGACGGCGAGAGCACCAACCGGTCCTGGAACTGCGGCGCCGAGGGGGCGACCCGCGACCCGGCCGTGCTGGAACTGCGCACGCGTCAGCAGCGCAACTTCCTCACCACGCTGCTGCTGTCCCAGGGCATCCCGATGCTCTCCCACGGGGACGAACTCGGGCGCACCCAGGGCGGCAACAACAACGCCTACTGCCAGGACAACGAGACCTCCTGGATCGACTGGCGGCTCACCGGAGAGCAGCGCGATCTGCTGGAGTTCACCCGGTACGTCATCCGGCTGCGCACCGAACATCCCGTGCTGCGTCGGCGCCGCTTCTTCCGCGGCGAGACCCTGACCCGGGCGGACCAGCCGCTGCCCGACCTGGTGTGGCTCGCGCCGGACGCCCGCGAGATGACCGACGACGACTGGCAGCGCGGCGACGCCCACTCCGTCGGTGTCTTCCTCAACGGCGACGCCATCGCCGAACCCGACACGCGGGGGCGCCCGGTCGTCGACGACTCGTTCCTGCTGCTCCTCAACAGCCACTGGGAGCCGGTCGGCTTCCGCCTCCCGAACGCCTCCTACGGCGAACGCTGGAAGGCCCTCATCGACACCGCCGATCCGGAGGGCACCCCGGACGAGTCCGAGCACAAGGCGGGGGCGGGCCTCATCGTCGACGCCCGCAGCCTGGTCCTGCTGTCCCGGCCGTCCAGGGCGTCACGGGCGTCACGGGCGTCGCACGAAAGCGAGTGACAGGGAGGATCAGCGGTCGCGGCGCGCGGTCACCGTGAACTGCGCGCCGTCATGGTCGCGCAGCACCGCTTCGTCGCTGCCCTTGGACAACACGCTGCCGCCGTGGAGTTCCGCCGCCCGGGCGCAGCCCTCCACGTCGTCGACGGAGAAGTGGACCTGCCAGTGCGGCCGGATCGCGGGGTCGGGGGCCGCTTCCAGGGCCCCCGACTCGATCCGCGCCACCACGTCCCCGCGACTGCGCAGCACGACCTCGCCGCCCTCGTAGTGGACCTCGCAGCAGCCCGGCCGCTCGGTCGCCCATTCGAGGATCTCGCCGTAGAAGATCGCCGCGTCGAAGGCGTCCCGGGTGTGGAGCGTGATGAAGGCCGGCTGCGCGTTGCGCCAGGTCTCCCAATCGGTGAAGAGGTCACCCTCCCAGATGCCGAAGGTCGCCCCGTCCCGGTCGGCCAGCAACGCCGCCCGCCCGGGCGGCAGGGAGATCGGCCCTACCGCGACCGTACCCATGCGCTCCTGCACCCGGGCCGCCGCTTCGTCCGCGCTGCGCACCGCGAAATACGGCGTCCATGCCACCGCCATCTGCCACATGGTCGCCACCCCGGCGATGCCGGCCACCGGCGAGCCGTCCACCAGCGCGATCCGGAACCGGTCGCCCAGCTTGGCAGGGCGCCACTGCCAGCCCAGCACGGCACCGTAGAACTCCTCGGTCGCCTTGACGTCCCGGCTCGTCAGGCTCACCCAGCAGGGCGCGCCGAACACGGAGTGTGATGAGACGACGTCCTTCGTGCCGGAGGAGGTGGGCATGTCGTGGTTCATGGCAGTCGCGTCCTGATCTCGTCGGCCTGGCAGCCACCGGAGGATTGACACCAGTGTCCAACCGGAACCGCTGTGGGCGCCTGCCGAGTACCCCGGCGAGGCCGCCGAAACGGCGTCCGGCCTGGTCCGCCCCGGTGGCACCGGGCGGACCGAGTGACGACGATGGATGGGTCGGACACTGCGTCAAGGTACTCAAGCATCCGGAGGGACCTCGGGCGCAGCGGCGCACCGGACCCGGAGGTGACCATGCCCACGGACGGGGGCTCGGATCGGATCCTCGAACTCCAGGAAGAGGTCCAGCAGCTGAAGGAGGCGGTCGTCTCCCACGCCGTCGTGGACCAGGCGATCGGGATGGTGGTGGCGCTCGGCCGGATCTCACCCGATCAGGGGTGGGCCGTGCTCAAGGAGGTCTCCCAGCACACCAACATCAAGCTGCGCAACGTCGCCGAGCTGATCCTCGTCTGGGGACGCACGGGCCTGATGCCCGAGGAGATCAGGGCCGCGCTGGAGGACGCTCTCGATCGCGCCGGGCCGACGCAGATCCCCGGATCACCGCCGGAGGGGTGATCCGGGGACGCACGGGGGGCCTGTCGCTCCCGGGCCTCACCTGGCCTCGGCGAGCAGCTCCTCACGCAGATGGGCGAAGCAGCTGCTGAGCAGCCTGGAGACGTGCATCTGCGAGATGCCGAGCTGTTCGGCGATACGGCTCTGCGTCATGCCCTTGAAGAACCGCAGATAGAGGATGATCCGTTCGCGCTCCGGCAGCGCCTCGAGGCAGGGCCGTACGGCCACCCGGTTCACGACGATGTCGAAGGCCGGGTCGGGCCCGCCGAGCGCGTCGCCGAGGGCGTAACCGTCGGTCCCGGGCATCTCCGCCTCCAGCGACAGCGCGGAGAAGCACTCCAGGGCCTCCATGCCGGTGCGGACCTCACCGTCGGTGAGCTGGGCGAACTCGGCGATCTCGGCGACCGTGGGGGCGCGCCCCGGGGTGGTCTGGGACAGCTCCTTGGCGGCGTGCCGCACCCGGTTGCGCAGGTCCTGGACCCGGCGGGGCACGTGCAGCGTCCACATGTGGTCACGGAAGTGGCGCTTGATCTCGCCGGTGACCGTCGGCACCGCGTACGCCTCGAAGGCGTTGCCACGGGCCGGGTCGTAGTGGTCGACCGCCTTCACGAGGCCGAGAGCCGCCACCTGGTAGAGGTCTTCGAGGGACTCGCCGCGGCCACGGAATCGCACGGCGATCCGCTCGGCCATGGGAAGCCAGGCCTCGACCAGCTCGTCCCGCAGGGCCTTGCGCTCGGGCCCCTGGGGCAGCCGCGCCAGGCGCGCGAAGGCCGCCGCGGTGTCGGGGGCGTCGTCGTGGGGGTGCGTTCGGGTGCTGCCGGCGATACGCATGGTGCGCACCTCCCTGAGCAGGTGCTGAATAGGGACAGACACCGTGGGAAGCGCGGCCTCGGACCTCACGGAAAGCACCGGGAGTCCGGGCGACCGGCTCCCCACATACGTGCCTCCTGTCCGAAGCACTGACAATTCAGACAATACGGCATTTGGGGGATGTGGGCGCCCTCAAGGTCGCTGTCCTTTCGGGAACGTCTCTTGACCTGCCTTGACCTGCCTTGACCTCGCCTTGGACCGATTACCTCTGTGACAGAGCTAATCTCGGCCGCATGGAGCCGGAGACCTTCCCGGAAGAACTGGCCGACGCGCTCGTGGGTGTTCAGCGGCTGATCCGACGGCGCCTGCGGCGGCAGATGCCCGACCCGCGATTGCGTGGTGCCGAGGTGGAACTGCTCCGCCTCGTTATGGCGCGGCCCGGCGTCGGCATCTCCGACGCGGCCAGGGACCTCGGTCTGGCGGCCAACTCGGTGTCCACCCTGGTCAACCGGCTGGCGAGGGCCGGCTACCTGACCCGCGAGACCGACCCCGCCGACCGGCGGGCCGCCCGGCTGCTGCCCACCGCGGCCGCCGGGGAGCGACTGGGCGAGTGGCGAAGACGTCGCGCCGAGCTCGTACGCCGCCAGGTCGCACGCCTCGACGCAGCGGATCGCCGGGCGCTGCACGCCGCTATCCCGGCCCTGCGCAAACTGGCCGACACCCTGCACGAGGAGGCCGAGGAATCATGACACGGGAACCTGCCGCGCCCCGGGCCGGCGAACCCGTTCCGCGGGTCGACGCTTCCGGTTCGCGGGCGGACGGGCCCGGCCTCAGGGCCGGCGCACTCGGTTCGCGGGCCGACGAGCCCGTTCCGCGGGTCCAGGCGCCCGGTTCTCCGGCCGACGAGCCCGGACTCCGGGCCAACGATCCCGTTCCGCGGACCGAAGCACCCGGCCCCCGGGCCGAGGCCGTCGCCTGCACCGGGCTCGTCCACGCCTTCGGCGACACCAACGCCGTGGACGGACTCGACCTCACCGTCCGGCAAGGTGAGGTCTTCGGCCTGCTCGGACCCAACGGCGCGGGCAAGACCACCGCCATCCGCTGCATCACCACCCTGCTGCCCGTCCCCGCCGGCATGGTCCGCGTCCTCGGCCACGATGTCGCCCAAGACCGCATGGCCGTACGCCGCCTGCTCGGCTACGTGCCGCAGCAACTGTCCGCGGACGCCGGACTCACCGGACGGGAGAACGTCGCCCTGTTCGCCCGGGTCTTCGACGTGTCCCGCGCCGAGCGCGCCGAGCGCGTCACCCAGGCGCTCGCCGCCGTCGACCTCACCGACGCCGCCGACCGGCTGGCCGCCACGTACTCCGGCGGCATGGTCCGCCGGCTCGAGCTCGCCCAGGCGCTGGTCAGCGCCCCCCGGCTGCTCATCCTCGACGAGCCCACGATCGGCCTCGACCCGATCGCCCGCACCGGTGTGTGGGAGCACATCGGCGCCGTCCGCGAAGCCACCGGCATGACCGTGCTCGTGACCACCCACTACCTGGACGAGGCCGACCAGTACTGCGACCGGGTCGCCCTGATGCACCGCGGCCGGATCAGGGCCCTCGGAACCCCGGCCGAGCTCCGGGAAGGGCTCGGCGCCCGCCGCCGTGCCGCGGGCGCGGCCCAGAACGCGCTGCCGACGCTGGAGGACGTCTTCCGGGACGTGGCCGGCAGCGGTCTCGACGACGAGGCAGGAGATTTCCGCGATGTCCGAAGCGCCCGCCGCACCGCGCGCCGTGTCGGCTGACCCCGCCCGCGCCCACGGCATCGACCTGCTGCTCAAACCCCCGGCGCCCCGAGCCGGTTGGCGCCTGCTGCCCGCCCGCGTCGGCGCGATGTGCGCGGTCGAACTGCAGAAACTGCGCCACGACCGCACCGAGTTGTACACCCGCGCGGTCCAGCCGGCCCTCTGGCTGCTGATCTTCGGTCAGACCTTCACCCGCATCAAGGCGATCCCCACCGGCGGCATCCCCTACGTCGACTTCCTCGCGCCCGGCATCATCGCCCAGTCCGCGATGTTCATCGCCATCTTCTACGGCATCCAGATCATCTGGGAGCGCGACGCCGGTGTCCTCAACAAGCTCCTCGTCACCCCCACTCCACGGTCGGCCCTGATCACCGGCAAGGCCTTCGCGGCCGGGGTGAAGTCGCTCGTCCAGGCCGTCGTGGTGCTCCTCATCGCGGCACTGCTCGGCGTGGCCCTGACCTGGAACCCGCTCAAGCTGATCGCCGTCGCCGCGATCGTAGTCCTCGGGTCGGCCTTCTTCTCCTGCCTGTCGATGACCATCGCCGGCATCGTCCTCAGCCGTGACCGCCTCATGGGCATCGGCCAGGCGATCACCATGCCGCTGTTCTTCGGCTCCAACGCCCTGTACCCGGTGTCCGTGATGCCGGGCTGGCTCCAGGCCGTCAGCACGGCCAACCCGCTCAGCTACGAGGTGGACGCCCTGCGCGGCCTCCTCCTGGGCACGCCCCACCATCTGGCGTCCGACTTCGCGGTGCTGCTCGTCGCCGCCGCACTCGGCGTCACCGCGGCCTCGGCCCTGCTGGGCCGTCTGGCCCGTTGATCTTCACTCGTGGAAGTGATGTGCGGCACGCCCGGGCAAGCGCTTTCACCCGCTCTTTCCGGATAACCGCTGGGCACGGCTTGATCACCGATCAAAAAGGATGAACTGCCAGGCCACAGCGCATTCTGCTCATTTGACAGTGCGCTGAGACCACAGATAGGAAGCAGCTTCCAGAGGTCGAGAGGGTGCAGCGTGTACGAGCCGAACGTGGTCGGGGACTGGCAGGAGTACGACGAGCATGCCGGTCTGCGCGTCCGCGTCCACCGTCTGGAACCGGCCGAGCCGCCCCGCGGCCGGGACGACGCCGCCGAGGGGCTGACGTACTTCTGCCTCCGCGTGACGGTCGAGAACCGCGGCAGCCGTCATCTCGGCGTGCACCTGGAGGACGGCCAGATCGACGTCCGCCTCGGTCCGGACGGGGAGAGCGCCTTCATCGACTGGCGCAACTCGCAGTTCATCGAGGGCTTCGACGTCTACCCCCTGCGCAGGGCCACCGCCGTGCTGTACGCGGCCGGCGCCGAGGCGTCCCTGAGTCTGGTGGACGTCCAGGTGCAGTTGCGCGTCGAGGAGGAGTGGACCGAACGCCGGCTGTGGTCGGGCGGCATCGGCGCGCACGAGGGGGTCGTCGGCGGTCAGCAGGGCGCGGTGCGGGACAGCCTGGCGCACCAGGTGAGCGTCTTCCTGAGGGACCAGGCGGAGGAAGGCACCGCCTGATCCGGCGTCAGGGCGTCGCCCGTCTCCCTGCGGGATGCCGTCGCGCTGCGGGCTGCCGTCTCAGTGCGGGATGCCGTCGATGATCTCGCGGGCACCCTGACGCAGCAGGGCCACGGCGACCGAGGTGCCGAGGGTGGCCGGGTCGAGCCGGCCCGCCCACTCGTGGGCGTTGAGCCGCGTCTTGCCGTCCGGGGTGAACACACAGGCCCGCAGGGAGAGTTCGCCACTGCGGTCCACCTGTGCGAACCCGGCGATGGGGCTGTTGCAGTGTCCCTGGAGCACGTGCAGGAACATGCGCTCGGCGGTGGTCTCCCGGTAGGTGTCCGGGTCCCCGAGACCGCTCACCGCGTCGATCAGCGCGGCGTCGTCCTCGCGGCACTGCAGCGCCAGTACGCCGGCGCCGATGGGTGGCATCATCGTCTCCGTCGACAGGACCTCGCTGATCACGTCCTCACGGCCGATGCGCTCCAGGCCGGAGACCGCGAGCAGCAGGGCGTCGGCCTCCCCGGCGGCCAGCTTCGCGAGCCGCTTGTTGGCGTTGCCCCGGAACGGCACGCACTCCAGGTGGGGATGCGTCGCGGCCAGCTGCGCGACGCGGCGCACCGATGAGGTGCCGATCCGCGTCCCGGCCGGCAGTTCGTCCAGGGTGAGCCCGCCGGGGTGGATCAGGGCGTCGCGGATGTCGTCCCGCTTCAGGAACGCGGCGAACACCGTGCCCGCCGGGAGCGGCCGGTCGGCGGGCACGTCCTTCACGCAGTGCACGGCGAGGTCGGCCTCACCGGCCAGCAGCGCCGCGTCGACCTCCTTGGTGAACGCGCCCTTGCCCTCGACCTGGGACAGATCGCCCAGCCACTTGTCACCGGTGGTCTTCACCGGAACGACCTCGGTGCGCACTCCGGGATGGGCGGCGGCCAACTCGGCCCGGACGCGCTCCACCTGGGCGAGGGCCATGGGGGAGTCGCGGGAGACGATGCGAATCAGTTCGGGGACGGACATGCGGACACGATAGACCCTCTCGCGGGGGCGTTCGTGCCGAACCTCCCCCGACCGCCGGGCGGGGAACGCCAGTTCGGTGCGAGCGGACCACCCCGCGGCACGGCGTTCGCCTCGCGGTGTGCCGGGCCCCGCCGGAAGACGGACCCGGCCGGAGCTCAGCGGCCCCGGCCGGACCCACGGGCGTCAGGCGTACGGGTCGAAGGCGATGCCGGAGGGCTTGGCCTTCGCGAGGTGGTTGGCGAAGTTGCCGTCCTTCAAGCCGAAGTTGGCGCTGCCGAAGTCGTACGACGTGAGCTTGTCGCGCACTCCGGCGGGGTAGCCGTTCCAGCCGACCAGCGCCGGGTACTGCCAGGTGCGTTTGTGGTTCTCCGGCGGCTCGTCGTTGGCGTTCGCGGCGCGGAAGCAGTGCGTGCTGATGCCGTCCTTGTGGTAGACGATCTTCGCGTGCGTGCCGTCGAAGCGGATCGCGGAGGCCGCGTGCACGGTGAACCCGCCGTGGTTGGACGTCGAGACGTACTTGACCTGGTTGTCCTGCACGAACACCGCGACGTGTTCGAAGTCGTGCCGGTGGCCTCCGATGCTGCTGCCGGCCACGGCCTGGTCCTTCTCGAAGTAGAGGGCGTACAGGATGGCGCACCAGCCGTTGTTGCACGTGGAGCGCGCGTAGCCGTTGGTGTTGTCGAGGTCCGAGGCGTCCCGGCAGTTGCCGTTCAGGGCGCCGGTCGGATTGAGCCCGCCGTTCACGGTGCCGTCGGGGCCGATCGCGGGCGTGGAGTAGCAGCCGTCCGTGTCGTAGTCGTAGGCCGGCTGGTACGTCTGCTCCAGCGCGTCCGCGTGGGCGGGCAGGGCCGACGGCGGGGCGGCGTGGGCCGTGGCGGGGACCGCGAGGACGAGAGCGGCGGCACCGGCCGCTCCGGTGAGCCATCTCCTGCGGTGGCGGGCGAACGGGCGTGACGACACTGCGTCCTCCTTGGTCCGGGCGCAGCCCAACGGCTGTGGGGGGAAAGGGACGTTCAGCTTCCAGGCTGAACGCGTCCATGCCAAGAGGCGCGAAGGATCTCAACAGTGAATCGCAGCCCAACAGTTGGCAGGCGGCCGTCGTTTCAGACCAGGTCGTCCGGGATGTCCGCCGCCGCGTCCTCGGGTGCCAGGTCGGGCCGGAGGCGCAGCCAGGACGGCTGCCTCAGCAGGCCCTCCCGGGTGCGGGTGCTGTAGCGGACCTCGCCCACCAGGCGGGGCACCACCCAATGCGCCCCCGGAGCGCGCGGGGCGGGGTCGAAGGGGCAGACGCCGGTCGCGGCGGCCCGCAACAGCGCGGCGAGTTCCGCGCGTTCGGCCTCGCTCCAGCCGGTGCCGACGCTGCCGACGTAGCGCAGCCGTCCCGCGGCGCGCTGCCCGACCAGCACCGCGCCCGGCAGGCCGGTGAGCCGTCCCTTGCCGGGCTGCCAGCCGCCGACCAGGACGTCCTCGGTGCGCATGTTGCGGATCTTGATCCAGGCCCGGGAACGCGTCCCCGGTTCGTACACGGAGTCCAGCCGCTTGCAGACCAGGCCCTCCAGCCCGTGCTCCCGGGTGGCGCGCAGGGCCTCGGCGCCGTGGCCGACGAGCGCCCGCGGGGTCGACCACGAGGGTCCGGCGAGGCCGAGGTCCTCGAGCGTCGTGCGGCGGCGTGCGTAGGGCAGCCGCAGGAGGGAGTGGCTCTCCAGATGCATCACGTCGAACAGCACGAGATGAACCGGGACCTCCGCCGCCCGCCGCGCGGCCCTGGCGGGTGCGTGGGCCAGGCCCATGCGGGACTGCAGCAACTGGAAGCTGGCGCGGCCCTCGGCGTCCAGGGCCATGATCTCGCCGTCCAGTACGGCGGCCGTGGTGCCAAGGGCGGTGCCGAGCGGCCGGAGTTCGGGATAGGCGGCGGTGATGTCGTCCCCGGAGCGGGCGCGCAGCAGCACACTGCCGTCCCCGGGCAGATAGGCCACCACCCGCTGGCCGTCCTGCTTGGTCTCGTAGGCCCACCGCGCGTCCTGAGCGGTGGGTGGCAGGGTGCCGGACGTGGCGAGCATGGGCGGGATCAGCGGCAGTTCCACGGGTGAGGTGTCGACGGACCGGCCGCTTCTCACGCGTGTTCTCCGGCTGTTTCCCCTGAACGGCGCCGCCCCCGGCAGGAGCGGCGAACCGAGCGAATCACCGGCTCCCCGGCCCCTCCGCGAAAGTGATCGATATCGAGCGCGCGCTCACCCCATCACCCGCCTGAGCACCCGCGCCCGCCGGCGCGACCGGCTGATGGCTCAGGCGGGCGTGCCGCTGGACCGCGTCGCGGCCGGGACGGCCTGATTCCAGGTCACCGTTCGGCCCGGTCGCGCGAATCCGCCCGCACGGCGTCCACCGTCGGCGCCGGTTCGCGCAGCCCGCACAGCAGCAGCCTGCCGAGCGGCAGCAGGGCCGACCGGAGGGACGTCGCGTCGGCCGGCGCCCCGAGCGCGGGGGCCGCGAGGCAGCCGACGCTCACGGTGAGTCCCAGCGTGACCCCGCTCGCGGTGCCCACGCGACGCGGAAGGAAATCCTGACCCAGGGTGATGTGCAGCGAGAACGGCACATAGAGCCCCGCCGACGTCAGCGCCACGAACAAGTACACCGGCGGCCCGGGCACCAGCACCGGCCCGGCCACGGCCAGGACCGTCAGCGCGTACGACCGGCCCTGGCCCGCTTCCGGTGATCCGCCGGACTGTGCCGAACATCCGCCACAGCCCGGTCGCTCCCACCCGCGCCCAGCGGCTCACCGCCGGTGACCGCATCGACGCGCACCGGCACGACGACCACCAGATCGTCTACGCGGGCTACGGCGTCGTCGCCGTCACCACCGACGCGGGCACCTGGTTCGCCCCGGGCACCCGCGCCATCTGGGTCCCGGCCGGAGCCGTGCACGCCCACCGCGCCCACGGCCGGCTCGACCTGCACCTGGTCGGCCTGCCCGCCGGCGACAACCCCCTCGGCCTGGACCACCCGGCCGTCCTCGCCGTCAGCCCCCTGCTACCACCCGGCTGCAGAGCGCCACCGGCTGCGCGCCGTCCTGCGCGACCAGCTGCGGGTCTCGCCCCAGCAACCCCTGCGCCTGCCCACTCCCGCCGACTCGCGGCTGGCCGCCGTCTGCGCGTTCGTGCACGCCGACCCGGCCGACGCGCGCACTCTCGCCGAGCTCGGCGAGGCGACCGGGGCGGGGGAGCGGACCCTCAGCCGGCTCTTCCGCCGCGAGTTCGGCATGACCTTCCCGGCAGTGGCGCACCCAGTCGCGGCTCTACCACGCCCTGCGGATGCTCGCCGACGGCCTGCCCGTCACGACCGTGGCCCACCGCTGCGGCTGGTCCTCCACGAGCGCCTTCATCGACGTCTTCCGTCGGTGTTCCGGCTACACGCCGGGCCGCCACCACCAACGCTCGCGGGACCCGGTGAACTGACCTGGCTACCGGGCGGTAATAATGCGCGGCAGGCCTTCAGAGGAGGAACCGTGCCCCGGTCCGAACGCTCACCCCTGCTGCTCGCCGGCCTGCTGGCCACCGCGGGCGTCGCCCACTTCGCCACCCCACGCCCGTTCGACGCGACCATCCCGCGCGCCCTGCCCGGGACGCCCAGGGCCTGGACCTACGCGAGCGGCGCCGCCGAGCTCGCACTCGCCGCCGGCCTGGCGCTGCCGCGCACCCGCAAGGCCGCCGCCCTGGCCACGGCGGCCTTCTTCGTCGGGGTGTTCCCCGCCAACGTCAAGATGGCCGCCGACTGGCGCCACCGCCCCACCCCCCAGAAGGCCGCCGCCTTCGGACGCCTGCCCCTGCAGGTGCCCCTCGTGCTCTGGGCCCGCGGTGTGGCTCGCAAGACGGAGGGCAGCTCGTGACCGCGCGCGTGGAGACCGGGGACACGGTCGAGGACTTCGCCCTGCCCGACGAGACCGGGTCCGTGCGCAGTCTGTCCGGGCTGCTCGCCGAGGGCCCCGTCGTGCTCTTCTTCTACCCGGCCGCCCTCACCCCGGGCTGCACCGCCCAGGCCTGCCACTTCCGCGACCTCGCGGCCGAGTTCGCCGCCGTCGGAGCGCGCCCCGTCGGCATCAGCGGTGACCCCGTCGAACGGCAGCAGGAGTTCGCCGGACGCCACGGCCTCGGCATGCCGCTGCTGTCCGACGCCGACGGGGCGGTCCGCGAGCGGTTCGGCGTGAAGCGCGGCTTCTCGCTGGCACCCACCAAGCGCACCACGTTCGTCATCGCGCAGGACCGCACCGTCCTCGACGTCGTCCGCAGCGAGCTGCGCATGAACGCACACGCCGACCGGGCCCTCGCAGCGCTGCGCGCCCACCGGGCCTGACTCCGTCCCGAATGCCCCGTCGCGGTTGATAGAGGGCGGCAAAGGGATAATCCTGGACGATATGGAGGACTCCTCCGCTGCTGCGATCATCGACGCCCGCGGCATTCTGACGGGGTGGAGCGAGGGTGCCCAGCGCCTGACCGGCTACCCGGCCGAGGAGGCCGTGGGCCGGTCCGTGCGGGAACTGCTCGCCGAGGACGTGCCGGCCGAGGCGGTGTCCGCGCGGTCGGGCACCGTCATGGTGCGGCACCGCGACGGTTACCTCGTCGGGATCCGTGTCAGCGCCTGCGCCGTGTCGGGCCCGGACGGGACAACGGGCACCTATGTGATCACCGCCGCGCCACCCGGCCGTGAGGAGACGTCCCTGGCAGGCCGGGCCTTCCAGCAGGCGTCCATGTCGATGTCCGTCTTCGACACCAGCCAGCACTATCTGCGGCTCAACGAAGCTGCCTGCCACGTGATGGGCGTGCCCGAGGAGGCCCTGCTCGGCCGGCATTTCCCGGAGACCGTGGGAGAGGCCGAGCACATGCGTGGCTTCAACTGGCATCTCCGGCACGTCGTGGAGACGGGCCGACCGGTGCGTTACGAGAGCTACACCGGTGCGCCGGCCCTGAACCGGGAGCACGCCTGGGTCACCGAGATGTGGCCGGTCCGGGACGCCGCCGGCGCCCTCGTGGGGACCGCCCTGGCCGCGTTCGACAGCACCGAGCAGTACTGGGCCCGGCAGCGGCTGGCCCTCCTCAACGAGGCCGCTGCCGCCATCGGCACCACATTGGACGTGGTCCGCACGGCCGAGGAACTGATCGAAGTCGTGGTGCCCCGCTTCGCGGACTTCGCGAGCGTGGACCTGTTCGACTGGGTGCTCGGCGCGGACGAGCAGCCCTTGGCGCCCGCCGAGGAGATCACCCTCCGGCGGGTCGCGCACGGCTCCGTCACCGAGGGCACCCCCGAGGCGGCCGTGCATCTGGGAGAAGTGGACGTCTACACCGCGTTCTCGCCGATCGCCCGGGCCCTGCGGGAAGGAGGAGCCGTCCTGAGCCAGGCAGGGGAACCTGCCTTCATGCGCTGGGTCGCCGAGCGCAACTCCCGCGCCCCGGAAGGACGCCCTTACCGTACGGGAGCCCATTCCATGATGGCCGTACCGCTGCGGGCCCGTGGCACCACACTCGGTGTCGCCGTGGCCGTGCGCGTGGCGAAGCCGGAGGACTACGCCGCCGACGACGCCGTGTTCGCCGAGGAACTCGCCAGCCGGGCCGCGGTCTGTGTCGACAACGCCCGCCGCTTCGCCCGCGAGCGCACCACCGCCCTCGCCCTCCAGCACAGCCTGCTGCCCAGGGGCCTGCCCGGACAGGCCGCCGTCCAGGTGGCCCACCGCTACCTGCCCTCCGGCTCGGCCGCCGGCATCGGCGGCGACTGGTTCGACGTGATTCCACTGTCCGGCAGCCGCGTCGCACTGGTCGTCGGGGACGTCGTGGGGCACGGGATCCCCTCGACGGCGACCATGGGCCGGCTGGTCACCGCCGTCCGCACCCTCGCCGACGTCGACCTGGCGCCGGACGAGCTCCTCACCCACCTCGACGACCTGGTCACCCATCTCGCCTCGGACGACCAGGGCGACGACGTCGCCGAACTCGGCGCGACCTGCCTCTACGCCGTCTACGACCCCGTCACACGCCGTCTCAGCCTGGCCGCCGCCGGGCACCCCGCGCCCGCGCTGGTGCTGCCCGACGGGTCCGCCCGGCTGATCCCGATGAGCGCGGGACCCCCACTGGGCGTGGGCGGGCTGCCGTTCGAGGCGACGGAGCTCCAGCTGCCCGAAGGCTCCGTCGTCGCCCTCTACACCGACGGGCTGGTCGAGGACCGTGACCGCGACGTCGACCACGCCACCGCAGAGCTGTGCCGCGCCCTGACCGTGCCCGCCGACTCGCTGGACGCCCTGTGCGACACCGTACTGAAGGCCGTACTGCCCGAGGAGCCCGGCGACGACGTGGCCCTGCTGCTGGCCCGGACCCGGGCGCTGGGCGCCGACCAGGTCGCCACCTGGGACGTCACTCCCGACCCCGCGGAGGTGGCCGCCACCCGGCAGGCCGCCACCGACCAGCTCACCGCGTGGGGCCTCGACGAGACGGCCTTCGTCACCGAACTCGTCGTCAGCGAACTGGTCACCAACGCCATCCGGTACGGCGCCCCGCCCATCCAGCTCCGCCTGATCCGGGACCAGACCCTCATCTGCGAGGTGTCCGACGGCAGTTCCACCTCCCCGCACCTGCGGCGGGCCCACCAGGACGACGAGGGCGGCCGCGGCCTGCTGCTGGTCGCCCAGCTCACCCAGCGCTGGGGCAGCCGCCAGACCACCCGGGGCAAGACCATCTGGTGCGAACAGTCGCTCACGCCGCAGTTCTGACCGGCCCGGCAGTTCCGGCCGGCCCGGTCGCCCGGAGGCGGCCTTCGCCGCTCACTCAGGGGCCGCAGCCGCGTCCGACGCGACCTGGGCGAGTGTCCGGCCGGACAAGGCCGAACGGGCGCGACGCGGATCGGGAGCCCCGTGCGCACGGGCCGCACCCCCCGCCCGCTTCACCAGCAGCCAGGCCTCCTCACCGTCACCGTCCCGGCCGCTGCGGAACCGGGTCAGGGCGTACTCGCCGTGCAGCTTGGAACCGCTCAGCCGGAACGTGGCGTGCCCGCGCTCCAGCGATTCCGCGAAGTCGACGGGCCTGCCCTTGCGGTCGTGGCTCAGCGGCTCGTACGTGCCGTGGTCCCAGACGATCACCGTGCCGCCGCCGTACTCGCCGGGGGCGATCACTCCCTCGAACTCCTCGTACTCCAGCGGATGATCCTCCGTGGGCACGGCCAGGCGTTTGTCCTTGGGGTCCGCCGAGGGGCCCTTGGGGACGGACCAGGACTTCAGCACGTCGTCCACCTGCAGCCTGAAGTCGAAGTGCATCGTGCTCGCGTCGTGGATCTGCACCACGAACCGGGGATCGCCGCCGGGCGGCGCTCCACGTCCCCGGGGCTCCCCGGTTCGGCCGAAGTCGCGCTTGCCGCGGTAGTCCCGCAGCCGGTCCCGCTCAGCCACCTGCGGCTCCTTCCTGCCTGGCGCGCCCCGGGTACCCGTCAGAACTCCTCGTGCACCTCGGGGTCGGCGCCGACCCTGCGCTGCGGCCTGTCCGCGACGGCCCGCATCTCCTCCTCGCTCAGCTCGAAGCCGAAGACGTCGAGGTTGGCGCGCTGCCGCTCGGGGTTGGCCGACTTGGGGATCGGCACCGCTCCGAGCTGCGTGTGCCAGCGCAGCACGACCTGCCCCGGCGACACCCCGTGCGCCCCGGCGATCCGCGCCACGGCGGGATCCTCCAGCAGGGGCGTACCCGGGCGCAGCGGACTCCAGCTCTCGGTGACGATGCCCTTGCCCGCGTGGAAGGCGCGCAGGTCGTCCTGCGGCAGCAGGGGGTGCAGCTCGATCTGGTTGACCGAGGGCAGCACCCCCGTCTCCTTCTCCAGCCGCTCGATGTGCCCGGCCGTGAAGTTGGAGACGCCGATCGAGCGGACGAGCCCCTCCTCGCGCAGCTTGATCATGGCCCTCCAGGAGTCGACGTACCGGTCCACGCGCGGCAGCGGCCAGTGGATCAGGTACAGATCGACGTACTCCAGGCCGAGGCGGGCCCGGGACTCCTCGAAGGAAGCGAGGGTCTGCTCGTAGCCGTGGTGCCGGCCCGGGAGCTTCGTCGTCACGACGATCTCCTCGCGCGGCACCACCCCGGAGGTCACAGCGCGGCCGACCCCCGTCTCGTTGCGGTAGTTCGTCGCCGTGTCGATCAGGCGGTAGCCCGCTTCCAGTGCCGAGAGCACCGCCTGCTGCGCCTCGTCGTCACCCAGCGGCCAGGTGCCCAGCCCGAGAGCGGGGAGCGCCGTACCGTCGTTGAGCGTGTGCGTCGGGATGCTGATCACCGTCGGACCTTCCCTTTGGCTGTGCGCGGGGTGTGTCGTCCCCCCAGCGTCACGCACGGGGTGAGCAATGATCAACCGTGACGCGACGCCTCACGCACGGTGCCCGGTTGCCGGCGGAGCCGCACGAGGCGGGTGAGGCGTGGTCGCCTTCGGCGGAGATCGCTGTCACGATCTCCGGGACGGCAACCACGCCCACGACCAGCGGAGTGCTCATGACGACGGATGGCCGGACGACGGACGAGGCCGCGCGGGAGGCCGGGGTGGAGGTGAAACCGGTCGCCGGGTACATCGGCGCGGAGATCGGCGGGGTCGATCTGGCTACCGACCTCGACGACGCGGTGGTCGCCGCGATCCGGGCGGCGGTGCTGCGGTGGAAGGTGGTGTTCTTCCGGGGACAGCGGCTGGACCACGCCGGGCACGTGGCCTTCGCGCGCCGGTTCGGCGAGACCGTGGTGCTGCCCCGGCGGGGCAAGGCCTCGCCCCCGGACTTCCCCGAGATCGAGACGACCGCGGACCGGCTGGAGCTGGGCGGGCGGTTCGGGATGGAGCACGACGAGTGGCTGCGGCGCCGCCGCCACACCCTGCTGCGCGGCTGGCACTGCGACCACGGCGCCCGGGTCGACCCGCCGGCCGCGACGATCCTGCGCGCCGAGACCGTGCCGCCCTACGGCGGCGACACGACCTGGTCGAACCTGGCGGCGGCGTACGCCGGACTCTCCGCGCCGCTGCGGCAGTTCGTCGACGGACTGCGGGCCGAGCACCGGCTCGGCGTCGGCTACCAGCCACGGCCCGGCGACGACGCGTACGTCCGGCACCTGCTGGACCGGCAGGTCGCCGCGGTGCACCCCCTGGTGCGCGTCCACCCGGAGACGGGCGAGCGGATCCTGTACGTCAACGGCTACTACGTCGAGCAGATCGACGGTCTCTCCCGGCCCGAGAGCGGCGCGATCCTGGAGATGCTGCTGGAACAGGCGGTCCGGCCCGAGTACACGGTCCGGTTCCGCTGGGAGCCGGGCAGCGTGGCGTTCTGGGACAACCGTGCCACCATGCACCTCGCGCCCGGCGACACCGCCCGTCTCGATCACCCCCGGATCATGCACCGCGTGATGCTCGCCGGGGACGTGCCCGTCGGGGTGGACGGCAGGCCGTCGGAGCCGGTCACCGGGACCACCCCCGGCCGGTGGTGACCCCGGCCCCGGGCGGACGGTCACTCCGCTGACGTGGGGCGGTCGCGCTGCTTGGCCATGAAGCGCGCCTTCTTCTGACGATTGCCGCACGTGTTCATGTCACACCACTTGCGGGTGCGGCTCCGGCTGGTGTCGAAGAAGGCGGCCCGGCACGTCGGTGAGGCGCACAAGGCCAGTTTCCCGTCTCGCTCGCCGGCGATGATGCCGATCGCGTCGGCGGCGATCACGCCGAGGGCATCCTCCACGCAGGAAGCCGAGCCGAGCCGCCATCGCCGCTCGCCCTCGGGGGTGAGGATCGCCGAGGCCCGGCCCCGAGTGCTGCAGTCATTGATGATCCTGACCGCGGACGCGGGGAGAGGGTCCTGGAGCGCGGCGGCTGTCGCGGCGGCGTGGATCGACTCCCTCAGCCGCCTGGCGACGTCGAGCTGAGCGGTGGTGCAGGAGTCCACGGCGAGGCCGTTCACCCCCAGCCAGTCGACGAGTCGTCGCGGCGTGGGAATGCGCTCCACCGCCTCGCCGTGACGCTCCGACAGGGTCCCCGTGAAGCTGGTCGCCAGCACACTGCCGAGGCGGAAGTCAGGGAACTCACCACGCATGGAACCACCTTAGCGGGTTGCGGCGTGGTTCCGAGGGCTGTTAGAACCGTCTTAGCCGGTTCCGCGATGGCCTGGAGGTCTCATGCTCCGTCCGAGCAGCGATGTGCAAGCGTTTGAAGCTCACGCCACCGACGCCGACCTCGACGATCTGCGCGCGAGACTGGCCGCCGCGCGCCTGCCGGAGGCCGAGACGGTCGATCGCGCCGCGCCCGGCCCGAGGCGATGGGGGCAGGGCGTGCCGCTCGCCGACCTCGTCGATGTCGTCGACTACTGGCGCACCGGGTACGACTGGCGGTCCTTCGAAGAACGCCTCGACGGGATCGGCCAGTTCCGCACGACCATCGACGGTCTGGCCATCCATTTCCTGCACCGCCCATCCCCACGTGCGGACGCCACTCCTCTGGTCCTGACGCACGGCTGGCCGGGCAGCATCGCCGAATTCGTCGACGTGGTGGACGCATTGGCACAACCGGGTGACCCGGACGCACCGGCGTTCCACGTCGTGGTCCCGTCGCTGCCGGGCTTCGGTTACAGCGACAAGCCGACCGCCACCGGGTGGGGAGTCGAAAAGATCGCGGCCGCATGGGTGGAACTGATGGAACGGCTCGGCTACAGCAGGTTCCTGGCCCACGGCGGCGACTGGGGAGGCAACATCACCACGGTCCTCGGCGGCAGGTTCCCGGAGCACGTTCTCGGCATCCACACCACGTTCGCCGAGGGGCCGCCCGGGCTGACGACGGACGGGCTGACGGCGGTCGAGCGTGAGTGGGCCGAGGACACCCGCCACTTCTGGCGTCATCGAGCGGCCTACGCGAAGCAGCAGGCGACCCGGCCGCAGACCATCGGCTACTCCCTCGTCGACTCCCCGGTCGGGCTGCTCGCCTGGATCCTCGACAAGTTCGGCGAGTGGTCGGACACCGAGGACAGCCCGTTCGAGACGATCTCCAGGGACCGCATCCTCGACGACGTCACCCTGTACTGGCTGACGCGGACCGGCGCGTCCGCAGCCCGCATCTACTACGAAAGCCACAACTCGCTCGACCCCGGACTGCGGGTCGACGTCCCGTCGGCCATCACCATGTATCCCCGCGACGTCGAGAAGTGCCCGCGCCCCTGGGCGCAGAAGCGGTACCGGCGGATCGTCCGATGGTGTGCGCCCGAAAAGGGGGGCCACTTCCCGTCGCTGGAGGTCCCCGGGTATTTCGTCAAGGACCTGCAAGAGGGCCTCGCGGCTGTGCTGGCCGCCCATCGGTGAACGTGGTTCTCAACCGCTCCGGGGCCTCCCGCCCGCCCGGAGCATCTGGCTCGCGGCCAGCTCGCGATAGAGGTCACTGCTGACCAGCAAGTCCTCGTGGCGTCCGCCGGCAACCGTGCGGCCGTCACGGAGCAGCACGATGTGGTCGGCGTGCTGCACGGTGGACAGACGGTGGGCGATGACCAGCAGGGCGCACTCCTGGGCGACGTCCTTCATGACGGTGGTGAGCGCCGATTCGTTGATCGCGTCGAGGTGCGAGGTGGGCTCGTCCAGCAGGAGGAGCGCGGGCCGGGCCAGCAACGCGCGTGCGAGTGCGACACGCTGCCGTTCGCCGCCGGAGAGGTTGCAGCCGTGTTCCCCGATGACGGCGGCCAGGCCCCCGGGCAGCCGGTCGACGACCTCTTCGAGCCGGGCCAGTTCGACGACGCGGCCGATCTCCGCATCCGTGGCCTCGGGTACGGCGTAAGTGATGTTGTCGCGCAAGGTGCCGTGGACCACATGGGTCTTCTGGTCGACCACGGCGATGCCCCGGCGGCAGTCACCTCGTGTGAGTTCGGCCGCCGGCCGCCCGTCGAAGAGCAAGGTGCCCGCATCCGGCTCGTAGAACCTCGCCACCAGGGCGAACACCGTGCTCTTGCCGGCTCCGGACGGGCCCACCAGGGCCACGTGCCGGCGCTGCGGGACGGTGAACGACACACCGCGCAGGACCGGCCGCCGCGGGTCGTAGCCGAAGTGCACGTCGCTCAGGGCGAGGACGGGCTGTTCTGCCTGGCCGACCGCACGAGTCCCGGCCGGTCCGGTCGGCTGCGGTGCGGGTGGGCGGTCCGTCGGGTTCCGGGGCGCGGTGGGTTCCACGGGGAGGCGGAGTGCCTCGTCGATGCGCTGGTAGGCGCCCATCCCGCGCTGGACGAGGCCCACCGCGCGGAAGACGGAGGACAGCGGCAGGACGAGGTACGAGGCGTACAGCAGGAACGCGACGAGATCACCCAGGGAACCGGCATGGCCGCCGACGCGCAGGCCGCCGACGACCAGGACGATGAGAAAGGATCCCTGGACGGCGAGTTCGACGGCGGAGCTCATCACGGAGGCGAGCTTCGCGGTGCGCACCCCCGCGCCGTACGCCGCGTCCACGCGGCCGCCGATGCCGGTCGCCTCCCGCTCCTCGGCCCGGTGCACGCGGACCATCGGCAGGGCGCTCAGGGCGCGTTCGAGATCGGCGGCGACGGCACCGACCGAGCGCTGCATGTGTTCCGAGGCGTTCCTGATGCCCGTGAGCAGTGAGGCGACCACCACGGCCGACGCCGCCACGGTCACGACGACCAGCAGCAGCAGCACCGGGTCCAGCCACGCCATGAGGGCGATCGCCCCCACCGCGACCAGGCTTCCCGTCACGAGGTCGACCAGGGCCTGGGAGACGACCTCCCGCAGCAGGGTGGTGTCGGCGGTCACCCGGGAGATGAGGTCGCCGCTCCGGTGGCGGTCGTACTCCCTCATCTCCAGGCGGAGCAGCCGGCCCACCAGCCCGTGCCGGAGCTGGCGTACGACGCCTTCGCCCATCCGTTCCAGAAGGAAACGCCCCGTCGCCCCCGTCGCCGCCTCGAGGACGAACAGCGCGCCCAGGAGGGCCAGCAGCGGCCAGATGAGCTGTCCGCGGCCGCTCGCGTCCACGACGTGCCTGGCGACGAGCGGCTGGGCCAGTCCCAGGGCGGATCCGATCAGCGTCAGCACGCTGGCGACGGCGATGGCACCGCGGTGCCCGGCGGTGAGCCGGTACATCGTGGCCACCGCAGCCACGGTGGACCTACTGGCTCTGGCTTCGGCTTCGGAGTCGGCCGCGGCATTCGCGGCCCGGCCACCGTGCGGGACCGTCGCGCCGGTCATCGGTCGGCAGGACCCGACGGCGGGGCGACGGCCACCAGCCGGGCGAAGTAGCCCTGCGGGACTCCCTCGCCGACGGGCCGGCCCTCCGCCTCGATCCAGGCGTGCGCCGTGAACGGCGGGGTGACCCGTACGCCGGTGCACCAGGTCGGCCAGGTTCCGCCGAGCCGGCACAGCAGCGCCGCTCCCAGGGACCGTGGCAGGCATCCCTTCGGCCCGGCGCAGAGCAGGCTGACGGCGCACATGGCGTCGCGGGCGTTCTGGGCCTGCCCGGTGCTCGCCGGTGCGGCGCCGCGCCGCAGGATGCCGAGCGCCGTGCGGATGTGGCGGGGCGGCAGCAGAGCGAGGACGACGGCGGGGAGCAGGACGAGGCGGGCGGCCGTGCGCCGGACCAGGGGCACACCGGTGGGCCGCTCCAGCGCGCTGGGCGTCGTCATGAGGCGAGCCCCGACGCGCGCAGCTCGCGGACGAGTGTCTCGACGTCCTGGAGGGCTTGCGACCGGTCGATGTCGAACTCCCGGACCAGGGCGGCGGCCGCGTCCGCCTCCTCGCCGCCGTCCAGCAGCGTGCGCACCACCAAAGTGGCCGTCGGGTTCAGCTCCCAGTAGGAGCCGACCTGTTCGTCCAGCAGAACTGTGCCGTAGTCGGTCTCGGCCGTGGAGACGTTGTCGCCGAACCGCAGGGGCATGGGGAGGCCTTTCTGACGTGTGACGGGTGTGAGCGGCGGTGCGGTCAGGGTTGCGGGACACGGGTGCGGCCGCGGGCGAGCCCGCGCAGCCACACCTCGGCGGCGATCGTGGAGTAGAGGATGGCGTCGGAGAGCCCCGGGGAGGCGGGCCGCCGGGCCAGGCGGCGCAGCTCGGCGCCGTCCACCAGCCCCAGTTCCGCCAGCCGTGAGTCCTTCCACAGGGTCAGCAGGTCCGCCCGGTGTTCGCGCAGTCCGTTGGAGGCGTCCATGGAGGCCGTGGCCTTGTTGCTGCGTCGCAGGCACTCCTCGGGCACGATTCCGCGCATCGCGGCGCTCAGGACGGGCTTGTACCGCCAGGGCGTGACGCGCTCGCTCGGACGTACGGAGAGACACGCCTCGATGACGCGGTCGTCCAGGAACGGAGAGGCCATCGGCAGGCCTGCGCGGGCCGCCATCCGGTCCCACTGCCGGATGACGCGGGCGCACGAGCGGATCTGCTCCAGGTCGGTGTGGAGGCCGCGGTCCTGATGCAGTGGAGAGGCCGTCGCCGCCGCGTCGAGCAGGGCCCGGCGCGCGATCCGCTCGGCCTCGGGGGTCACCCAGTCGAACAGGCGTGGGGTCATGCCCCAGCCGAGCCCCGTCGCCACGGGCGGGGGCAACGGGCCGCGCAGGTCACCGGCGGCGTCTGCGAGCCACCTCCGGTACGGCCGGGAGTCGGCGAGGGCGCGCAGGGCGCCGCCGAGCGGCCATTGCCACAGTGCCCGGAACCCGCGCAGCTGGCGCAGGGCGAACAGCGGACGGCTGCGCAACAGCCGGTGGTAGTACGCCTCGGAGCACCAGGCCACGTGATCGCCGCCGATGCCGGTCAGGTGCAGCCGGCTGCCGCGTGCCGCGAGCCCGGGCAGGTGGTGCAGCACCCGGGAACGGTCCATGACACCGATGGTCGGTTCGTCGAGGAGGTCGTCGATGCCGAGCAGGTCCTCGTAGACCAGCGGCGAGTCGTCGGCGTCCCAGACCACGTGCTCGACGTCCGGCAGGTACGTCATCGCCCGCTCGGCCCAGAGCAGGTCGGTGTCCGCCGGGTCCCGTCCGGGCCATGTGCTGGCCACCACGCGGGCGGGGGAACGGTCGGCCAGGAAGCACACGGACGTGGAGTCCAGGCCTCCGGACAGATCGCAGCTGACCACGCCGCCCTGCCGGGTACGCGCGCCGACGGCCTCCTCCAGGGCCGTCCGGATCAGGGGAGCCGCGTCGGCGAGCGGCCGGACCGGCTCCGGCGGCGTCCACCACCGGGTGTGCCGTACGCTGCGCCCGTCCGCGGCGACCAGCACGGCGTCCTGTGGGGGAACGGCGGTGACCGCACGCCACATCGAGGTCTCGAACAGCGGGTACGGGGCGGGCCACAGCAGCCGTACGGCCAGTTCCTCCACGTCGGGTTCCGCGCCCAGGGCGGTGGCCAGAGTGTCGGCGCGGGTCGCTGCCACGCGCACGCCGTCGATCTCCGCGTGGAAGACGAGCCGCAGTCCGCACGCCGTGCCCTGCACTCTGATCCGGCCGTCGAGGGCGCCGACGAGGTGGAAACTGCCGGGGAGGGAGTGGGCCAGCGCGTCGAGTTCCGCGAGATCACGCAACCGTGCGACTCGGCGCCGCAGTGCGTCGGCGTCGATCGGGCAGCAGCCGACGACGGCGAGGGAGGCGCTGCCGACGCTCGCCGTGACGATGTCGTCGTCGTGCCAGTGGCCGACGAGCCAGGGCCGGCCCGACGCGTGCGCGAGGGTCCGGCTTCCGGGGCGGGCGAAGGAGCGGGCCACGGCGGCCGCGCCCGCACGGTCGGTGAAGACCGCGAAGTGCGCGTCGCCGGGGCCCGTCCCCGCACTTTCGTGCAGTTCAGTCATGACGTCGGGTCAAGGACCGTCGGTCGTCAGTTCTTGCTCAGGATCAGCCGGTCGTTGCCGGCGCGCCCGAGGAGCCCCGTCTCCTTCCGGAACGTACCGAGCCGGACGAGCGTCGGCGCCTCGTATGCCTTCTTCATGACCACTCCTCACGTGCAGGTTCGCCGACCGCCTCCCTGACCGGCGGCCCCGGGGTGTGGCCCCGGTGCTGCCGGTCGGCGCCGGGCTCATCGGGAACCCGGGCCGGGAAGCGGACGCGACACCAGCTAGCTGCAGAGCGTGAGTTGAAGGCAAGGGCCTTCGCAAAGCTCGGATAATATGCAAAGTCCGAATCAATCGGGTGGTGCGCCGGCTCACGTTCGGCCCACGCAGGCGCCGGCCGACGTTGCGGGCCGAGTGCGCAAAGGTGCGCAAGAACGTTTTGACATGCGCCTCCGGCAGATGCTCGCGGCACCTGCCAGGACGCAGCCCGGCGACGGCCCGGGCGGGCGCCGCCGGGGCGCACTCCGCTCCCGGGCCGTGCTCCCCTTGGCTCGCACGTTCCCGGGTCGGCTCGGAATTCACCGGGCTACTTCGCCGGGGGCGGCCCTAGGCGCCCGGGTGCCATCCCAGGGCCGGGCCCAGCTCGGTCGCCATGTCGGTGAGGATCTGCACGTAGTCCTCGTGCTCGAAGGAGAACGGCAGGGCGAACGCCACCTCGTCCACCTCCCGGAACGCGACGTGCGCGTGCAGCCGTTCGGCGATCTCGGCCGAGGTCCCCACCAGGTCCGGCGCGAACAGCAGCCGCGCCGGGCCCTGCGGCGTGGCCGTGCGGGGAGTGCGCCGGGCGGCGTACTCCTCGTACCGGGCACGCTGGGCGGGCGAGGCGGAGTCCGTGGGGATGACGACCAGGCCCTGCGAGACGCGGGCCGCGTCGCCGTCGGGATGGGCGGCCCGGAAGGCGCGGATCTGCGCGAGCTGAATCTCCGCGAAGTCGTAGGGGCCCTCGGGCTCTTCGGCCTTCACGACGCTGCTGGTGAGGAGGTTCATGCCGTGCTCACCGGCCCACCGGGCCGACCGCAGGCTGCCGCCGCCGTACCAGAGGCGGCGGCCCAGGCCGGGGGAGTGCGGCTCCACCCGGTCGGAGAAGACCTCGAAGCCCTCGACGCCGCTGAAGTCCGTCGCCGGCTCACCCCGCACGAAGTCCAGCAGCCGTTCCACCCTCCCGTAGCCGAAGTCCTCGGCGTCGGCCGTGTCCGGGTAGAGCGCGCCCTTGACCCGCTCGAAGTGCAGGGGCGGGCCCACGCTCACGCCCGGGTTGAGGCGTCCGCCCGAGAGCAGATCGACGGTGGCCAGGTCCTCGGCCAGCCGCAGCGGGTTCTCCCACCCGAGCGGGATCACCGCCGTGCCCAGCTCGATACGGCGCGTGCGCTGGGATGCCGCCGACAGGACGGCGACGGGGGAGGAGATGCCGTGCTGCAGATGCCGGTGCCGCACCCACGCGCTGTCGAAGCCGAGCCGCTCGCCCAGCTCGATGATCTCCAGGGTGGACTCGTGGCCCGGGCGTGGGTCCCCCGGATCGAACAACCCGATGGTCAGGAAACCCAGCTTGCGCAGCGGTCGTGGGGTCGGCGGCACGAGCCCTCCATCATTGAACTTTCAATGGCGTACGACAGTGCCAACTCCGCGACGCGTCCTGCTGTTCCCGGCCCGCAGGCCCCTCAGACCAGCCCGCCGGGTCCGCCTTGTCCGTCTGCTCGGCGCAGCGGGATCGTCACCTCGTCCTCGACCGGCGGGTCGATCTCCTGGGCGAGGTTGCCGGTCGCCGCGCAGCAGCGCAGCCGGACCGCTTCGGGGGAGACGTCCAGGCGCAGGAAGCACTTGAAGAACGGCGGGCTGTACGTCGCCGAGCTCGGCGAGAACAACGAGGTGTAGATCTTCCGCACCGGCAGCCGGAACCGCCTGGCCCGGTCGGGGCGGCGGCCGGTGCCGAGCAGTCCGGCGACCAGGCGGACGCGGCGGGTGACGCGGGTCGTGGCGCCCGGTCCGCGCGTGGGCTTGATACCGAGCCGCTCGGCGATCACAGCCGCCGCCTCGGCCTCGGTGAGCGTGAAGAAGCGGCGCATCCGCAGTCGGCGGCCGTAGAGGCGGCTGTAGAACGCCAGGGAGTCGCCGCGCAGCGGGTAGCAGCGGAAGTCCTGCTCGGTGACGCCGGCGACGTCGACGCGGGGGATCGTGTGGGTGGCGTGCATGAACGCGCCGCCCCCGCCTGCGACGACGTACTGCAGCGTGCGGCCGTCGTCCAGCCGGACCGGGTAGCGCTGATAGTTGTGGATGTCGCCGCCGATCGCCGCCACGAAGTGGTGGTTCGGGTCGCGGACGATGTCGTCGACGGTGCCGCCCCCCTCGATGGCGCAGGGATCGCTCCGGCCGTCCACGTACAGGGGCGAGCCGGTGACCAGGATCTTCGGGCGGGGTCCCCGGGCCACCTCGCGGAGCCAGGCGCCCTGCTCGGCGTCCAGGGTGCCGAGCAGACCGGTGTCGATGCCGATGATCCGCAGCGGGCCGGCGTCGATCGCCCAGTACGGGCCCGGCTGGACGGCCCGCTGTTCGGGAGCGTCACGCAAGGTGCGTGCCTGCGCGAGGTGTTGTCCCGCGTCCGGACGCGGCCGGTGCCACAGCAGCGACCGCAGCCAGTCCCCGCTGAGCGGGCGCGGCCGGGGCTCGGGCGGCAGGGGCGGGGCGTCGTCGCAGAAAACGCGCATGAATCCGCCGAGGTCCTCGTACCAGTCGTGGTTGCCGGGTATCGCGTAGATCGGCGCCCGGTAGTCCCGGTAGGGGCGGAAGAACTTGGTGCCGTAGTCGTCCGCGCTGCCCACCGGGTAGATCACGTCACTGGCCAGCACCGCGAAGCGGGTGTCCTGACCGGTCCTCAGGAAGCCCGGCACCACGGCGTACTGGGGGTCGTCGCCCTCGCCGGTGTCACCGATGACCAGGAAGGAGAACCGGTCCGGGTCGTCCCGGCGGATCACCTTGTCGGCCGGCGCGCCGGAGGCCGCCCGCTGTGCCACCCACCGGCTGCGCGTCCGGCCGGTGGGGTCGCCGAACCAGGAGGCCAGCACGCCGTTGCGGGCGGCCCACAGCATCCTCGGGTCCAGCCAGGAGATCTTCTCGGACTTCGGCGGCATCAACCGCCGGTACGCGCCCCGTTCGCCCGTGCCCCAGCCGGCGCCTTCGGGGGTATCGCGTGAGGAGTCGGACACGGCTGCACCGTAGCAATCGATCGAGCTGCGTTCGGCGGCGGGCCGCTCACCGCTCGCGCGTGGACGGGGCCGTCGTGCGCCACGACGGTCGGCAGGGGGCCGCGGCGCGGGCGGCAGGCGCGCCGGGCCGGGGTGAAGAGGCCCGCTCGCCCAGCACCAGCAGCGGGTCGAACATCACCACGACCCCGGCCAGCAGCAGGAAGACCACCGGTCCCAGCAGCATCGGCAGCAGCAGGGACGTGGGCGACTCGCCCGCCCACGTCCCGCCGGTCGGGTCGTGCACATGGACGCTGACGGCGGCCATTCCCGTGTAGTGCATGCCGGAGACCGCCACGCCCATCACCAGACTCGCCCCGAGGCTCATGAGGAAGCCGCGGAGGGTGACGGCCGACCACAGCGCGGCGGTCGCGGCCACGACGGCGATCAGCACGGACAGCGCGACACCGACCGGGTCGTAGCCGACTTCGCCGTTCAGCCGCAGCGCCGCCATGCCGAGGTAGTGCATGCCCGCCACGCCCAGTCCGGTGACGGCCCCCGCGACCGCCAGCGTGACAGCGCTCGTGCCGCGGTGGCCGACGATGAACACGCCGACGCCCACCACGGCGACGGCCACGACGAGACTGAGCACCGTCGTGGCCGCGTCGTACCGGACCCGGGTCTCCTCCACGTGGAAGCCGATCATGGCGATGAAGTGCATCGTCCAGATGCCGCATCCGATGGAGGCGGCGCCTAACGCGAGCCAGCCCGTCTTCCCCGACTGCGCGTCGAGCAGCGAGCGCACGATGCACCGCAGCCCGAGCGCCCCTCCCAAACAGGCCATCAGATAGGCCGCCACCGGGGTCACCACCCCGTAGCGGAACCCGTCGACCGTGCCCTCCATGCGTCAACTCCCCCCAGAGTCCTGACCGGTGTTCAGCAAGGTCTACGCGCAGGGATTACGCAAGGGCAAGCCCTTACCGTCGGTAGGTCGCCAACTCGTGTCACCAGGCAGTCGATTGAGGTCAGAATGTGCGCTTCAGCAGGTCCAGCAGCGCCGACCAGTGCCGCTCGTCGCCTTCCCGGTGGTACGCCGCGGTGTCGGCCTGGGTGAAGCCGTGCGGCGCACCCGTGTACACCTCGCACCGGTGGCGGACACCCGCCGCCGTCAGGGCCTCCTCCAGGCGCTCGATCTGCTCCTCGGGCAGGGAGTGGTCCTGGTCGGCGTGGCCGAAGTACACCTCGGCGGTGACCTGGCCCGCCACCAGGTGGGGACTGTCCGGGGCGTCCGTGGCCAGCCGTCCGCCGTGGAAGCCGGCCGCCGCCGCGACCCGGTCCGGGTAGGTGCCCGCGGTGAGCAGCGAGAGGCGGGCGCCCATGCAGTAGCCGGTCAGCGCGACCGGGCCGTCGGCCACCGCGGGCGACTCGGCCAGCCAGCGCAGATACGCACCGGCGTCCCGCATCGCCCGCTCGTTCGTCAGGTCCTGCATGACCGGCGCGATGCGTTCGAATATCTCCGGACGCGCCCCCGGGTCGATGAACTCCGGAAGGTCGAACAGGGGCGCGCGGCCGTGCCGGTAGAACACGTTCGGCACCAGCACCGCGTAGCCCTCGGCGGCCAGCCGGTCCGCCATGCCCCGCAGCCGGGGACGCAGGCCGAAGGCGTCCATGAACACCAGAACCGCCGGATGGGCCGCCCCGTCCGCGGGGTGGGCCAGATACGCGTCGGCGGTGCCGTCCTCGGTGGGGATGTCGACGGCGGTTCCCTGTACAGCGGTCATGGCGGGGCTGCCTCTCTGCGGGGGTGGGGGACTGCAACCCGTCCGCGTGACCGGGCGGATCATGGTCATCGTGACACGCCCGTCCCGGGGCATTTCGCCCACCCCCGGCACACGGTTGAACCGTGAACGTCCCTTGGTGTGCGTTTTACTCGAACCGTGAGGGGTCGCCCGCGCCATGCCGCACGATCTCGGCCTCCCCGCCGGAGAAGTCGACGACCGTCGTCGGCTCGGTACCGCAGTCGCCGGAGTCGACCACCCCGTCCAGCACGTGGTCGAGCAGGTCCTTGATCTCCCAGCCCTGCGTCATCGGCTCCTCCTCGCCGGGCAGCAGCAGGGTGCTGGACAGCAGCGGCTCACCGAGTTCGGCGAGCAGGGCCTGGGTGACGACGTGGTCGGGGATGCGCACCCCGACCGTCTTCTTCTTGGGGTGCTGCAGCACGCGCGGCACCTCCTTCGTCGCGGGCAGGATGAACGTGTAGCTGCCGGGCGTCGACGCCTTGATCGCGCGGAACACGTCGTTGTCGATCCGCACGAACTGGCCGAGCTGGGCGAAGTCCTGGCACACGAGAGTGAAGTGGTGCCGGTCGTCCAGCTTGCGGATCGTGCGGATCCGGTCGATGCCGTCACGGCTGCCGATGCGGCAGCCCAGTGCGTAGCAGGAGTCCGTGGGGTAGGCGACAAGAGCGTCGGCCCGGATGCTGTCGGCGATCTGGCCGATGGTGCGGGCCTGCGGGTTGTCGGGGTGCACGTCGTAGTACTTCGCCATCCGCCGAGCTTATGCCGCCGGCGCGGGTCGGCGGCGCAGCAGGGGGCCGGGCCCGGACACCCCGGCCCTCCCCCGTCCGGTGTCCGGGCCGCGGGAACCGCCCTGCGGACGTGAGGTAACGTCCCCGACCGGTGTGCCGGAGGCGGCACGAGAACGAGGGGAAGGCCCAGGTGGCTGGCCGAGAGGACGGGAACCGGCAGCGCGAGACGCGGGCCGGCACGGACCCGGCGTGGGCGGAGGAACTGCTCGAGCATCTGCGTCCGGCCGGGCGCGACGTCCGCAGAGTCGTCGCCTGGCTCGCCGCCACCCTCGGCGCGACCGTGGCCCTGCAGGACGCCGCCGGGAACCTCATCGCCGGAAACCGGCTCCCGCTGGACGAGGACCTGGTCGCGGACATCACCACCGGCCGGATCGCCTCCGCGGCCTGGGAGAGCCGGGAGCGCCACCTGCGCCTGGTCAGGGTGGAGCACCCGTCCCACGCGTGCGTGCTGGCCGTCTCCCGGCAGGACCCCTTCGACCGGCGGGCCTCCGGTGTCGTCACGCACACCGCCCAGGTGATCGAGTTGCTGCTGACGGCGAGCGAGTCGACCGCGGCCGGGCACCGGCTGCGCCGGGCCACCTCCGACCTGCGCCTGGCGATCCTGCAACTGCTGATGGTCGAGGACACCATCGCCGCCCGTCGCGTCGCCGCCGGACTCTGGCCCGGGCTGCTCGACGCCGAAACGGCGTGCGTGTACGTCGTCGAATCCGCTCCCGACATACGCGACCGCGTCGCCGAGGAGTGCCTGGACCGCACCCGGGAGGACGCCCTGGTCGTGCGCTGCCCGGCCATGGACGGGCATGTGATCGTGGTCGGCCCCAGGGAGAGCACGGGCGACGCTCTGCGGTCCCTCGTCGCACGCAACCCCGGCCTCTTCCTCGGCGGCAGCGTCCGCCAGAGCCTCGCCCAGACCGCCACCGCCTACGGGCAGGCCGTCAGTGCCCTGGCCGTCGCCCACTTCCGGCCCGACAAGACGGCCGTCTACGCCGAGCGCACCCACCCCGAACGCCTGATGGACCCGGTGGCGCTGCGCGGCTGGACGTCCCGGGTGCTGCGCCCCCTCGACGCCCTGCCGCACCACACCCGTGCGGAACTCCTCGCCACCACCCGGCTCGGCCTGGAGTTCACCGCCGTCAACACGGCCAAGGTCCTCGGCGTCAGCCGCAACACCGTCCGCGCCCGCATGGAACGCGTCGAGGCCCTGCTCGGCACCGACTTCGCCGACCTCAGGGCCCGGGCCGTCGTCCACCTGGCGCTCAACACCCGGATCGGTCTGCCCGACGCACCGCCCGAGGGCACCGAGGAGCCGGATCCACGGCTCGCCGACCTGCTGTCCGGACCCGCCGTACGCGCCTGGGGGCGGGACCTGCTGGGGCGGCTCGACGCCGATGCCCGCAATCCGCGCCGGACGCTGCGTACCTGGATCGCCGTCGGCGGCAACGCCGAACGGGCCGCCCAGGCCCTGGGGGTGCACGCCCAGACGGTGCGCGAGCACGTCCGCAGCGCCGAACCCGTCCTCGAACGCCAGCTGCTCGCCGCGGGCACCGACCTGTACGAGGTCGTCCTGGCGCACCTGGCCGTGGCCGACCTCGACCTGCCGGTCCTGCAGACCCCGGCATGAGCCTGTTTGCCTCCGGGGCAACCGGCCGGCCGGATCCGGGCGGGACGAAAGCGGGCCATCCGGACTCAGCTGTGCACGGGTGAGCCCCGTTGAGCGAGCAGCGGGCATCGACACGGTTCACAAGGCCTCGGACGGGGACGTAAATTCAACTCACCGCGGGGGCTCGACCGGAACGGGGGACCGGTCGCGCTCCCGCGTGCTGCCGTGCCGGCCGGCCTCCCCGCCGGGGTGTCAGCCCCGCAGCCGTACCGGGATCTCCTGCCAGCCGAACGCGATGAACGACGGCACCTGCCGCAGTCCGTCGTCGCCGGTGGCCAGGCGCAGGCGGGGGAACCGCTCGAACAGCGCCGGCAGCGCGGTGAGGGCTTCCAGCCGGGCCAGCGGCGCGCCGATGCAGCGGTGGACGCCGATCCCGAACGCCAGATGGTCGTCGGCGCCGCGGGTGGCGTCGAACCGGTCGGCGTCCGGCCCGTAGTGCTCGGGGTCGAGCCCCGCGGCGGCGTACGTCGTGATGATGGCGTCACCGGCCGGGATCGTCACCTCACCGACGGCGAGGTCGGTGACGGCGAAGCGCAGCGGCAGCGAAGCGATCGACGGGTGGGCGCGCAGTGTCTCGTCGACGACGGCGTCCCAGCCGATCTCCCCGGAGCGGACGGCCGCCAGCTGCCCGGGACGGCGGAGCAGGGCGACCACCGCGTTGCCGATGAGGTTCACGGTGGTCTCGAAACCGGCGCCGATCACCAGCAGCAGCGTGTACAGCAGCTCCTCGTCGCTCAGCCGGTCGCCGTCCTCGTCGCGGACCCGGATCAGCTCGGACGTCATGTCGTCCCCGGGGTGTGCGGCCCGGTGGGCGATCAGGGCCGGCAGCACCGTCCCGATCTGCCGCTGCACCGACGCGGCGTGCTCCGGGCTCGGATCGGAGGTGTCCATGATGGCCGCGATGAGCCGGCCGGTGTCCTCCCGCAGTTCGTCCGGCACGCCCATGAGTTCGCAGATCATCCGCATCGGCAGCGGATGGGCGAGCCCCTCCTTGACGTCCACGACCTCGCCGTCGACGGCCTCCAGCGCGGCCAGCAGCTCCGCCGTGATCGCCTCCACCCGGGGCCGCATCGCCTCGGTCCGCCGGAGCGTGAAACTCGGCGCGACCAGCTTGCGCAACCGGGTGTGGTCCGGTCCGTACGTGGAGAGCATGTTCACCACGCCGACCCAGCCCAGGATCCAGGCCCAGGACGGCTTCCCGGCGATCTCGGGCCAGAGCCGCCAGTGCAGCCGCGGGTCCTTGCTGACCCGAGGATCGAGGATGAGCTCCTTCAGCGTGTCGTAGCGCGTCGGCGCCCAGGCCGGGATGCCTCCGGGCAGCTCCACGGGCACGATCGGGCCGAGGGCACGCAGCCGGGCGCTTTCGGCGGCGATGTCGGCTCCCAACGGGTCCAGAGCGATGCGGTCGGTCACGGTCACGGTCGTCCTCCTGGCTGATCGGGGGAGCGGGGGCTGAAACGGACGGGCAGGGCCGTCAGCGAGCGGTGGAACGGACCGGGCCGCCACGTCAGGTGCTCGCGGGGCAGGACCGGTTCGAGGTCGGGCAGCCACTGGGTGAGCCGTTCGATCGCCTCGGTGGCGATGAGCAGGGTGTGCTGCTTGACCGGGCAGGCGTGCGGGCCCGCCGACCAGGACAGGTGAGAGGCGTCCGACGGGTGGCGCTGCGTGCCGCGCTCCAGCTCGGCGGTCTGGGCGAGCGCGCCGTAGGAGATCACCACCGGCACCGCGGCTCTGATCCACACGCCGTGCAGGGTGACCGGCGTACGGGCGTAGTGGATGCCGTAGTTGGCAAGCGGGGTCTCGTGGTGCAGGACCTCCAGCACCGCGTCCGTCACCGGGCGGGCGCCGCTGGTCAGCGTCGAGTAGTAGACCGGGTTGCCGAGGATCCGGGACAGGGCGTTGGACACCAGGTTGGCCGTCGGCTCGTGCCCCGCGCCGAGGGTGAGGAACACCTGCCAGGTGACCTCCTCGGGGGTCAGCCCCGCCGGGTGGTCCAGCAGCCAGCTCGGCAGATCGTCGCCTCGCCGCTGGGCCTTGGCGGCGATCAGCTCCAGCACGTACCCGCCGAACTCGGCTTCCCCCTCGGCCGCCTGGGCGCCGCCCTCGATCAGTTTGCCCAGGGCGCCGTCCAGCCGGTCGCTCGCACTGTCCGGCAGGCCGAACAGGCTGTTGAACACCAGTACCATCAGCGGCCGGGTGAACTCACCCACCAGGTCGGCCTCCCCGCGCGGCCCGATCCGGCTCACCAGCAGGTGCACCGCCCGGTGCACCCGGGCCCGCAGATCGTGCGGCTCCACCAGATCGAAGGCGTCGATCAGCGAGGTGCGGTAGCGCAGATGCGCGCCGCCGTCGGCGAACAGGGTGTTGGGGCGCCAGCGCATCATGCCGAGCACCGGCGCGTCGTCGGGGACGGTCGCCTCCCACGGCCGGGGGTCGTGCGAGAACGTCTCCGTGTCGTGCAGCAGGTCCAGCGCCGCCCGCCGGTCGGTGACGACGTAGGCCGGGACACCGGGCGCGAGTTCCGCCCAGCCGACCGGGCCCTGGGCGCGCAGGGCGGCGTAGTAGGCGTGGGGGTCACGGGCGAAGCCGTCCTCCCAGAGGCGGACGGGCGCCGCGAGGGAGAAGGCCTGCTCGGCGGGGGAGGGGTGGGTCACCGGGGCTCCGGGGGGTGGTGGTCGATCAAGTGCTGTACCAGCGCGAGCAGGGCGTCGACCGAGGAGTCCGTCTCCCGCGCGTCGCACGTCACCATGGGCGTCGTCGCATCGAGGTCCAGGGCGGCGCGCAGCTGCTCGGGCGTGTGAGGGCGGGGCGCGTCCGGGAAGGTGTTGAAGGCGACCGCGTAGGGCAGCCCCGACTCCTCCACCAGTCCCAGCACGTCGAAGGAGGCGTCGATCCGGCGGGCGTCGACCAGCACGAGGGCGCCGAGCGCCCCGTAGGCGATGTCGTCCCACAGCGCCCGGAAGCGTTCCTGCCCGGGTGTGCCGAACAGGTACAGCACGATGCCGCCCGGCAGGCTGATCCGGCCGAAGTCGATGGCGACCGTGGTGGTGTCCTTGTCCCGCACCCCGGCGAGATCGTCGACCTGCGCGGACGCCTCCGAGAGGTGCTCCTCCGTGTGCAGCGGCCGGATCTCGGAGACGGAGCGGATCAGGGTCGTCTTGCCCACCCCGAAGGGTCCGGTGATCAGGATCTTCACCAGGTCCTGGGCGGTGTCGGGCAGGTGGACGCCCGCACCTCCCGGCTCGGCGTCAACGGTGCTTGAGGTCGCGGAGGCCATCGGCCACTCTCTTCAGCAGGTCGGGGTCGAAGCGCCGGGCGGGCGGGATCGGCGCACGAGCCAGCACCAGCTCACGGTCGAGGAGGTCGGCGGCCAGCACCAGCACCGCGGAGACCGGCAGCCGCAGCAGGGCCGCTGCCTCCACCACCGTCAGCGAGCCGTACTCCAGCTCCTCCAGCAAAGCCGCCTGCGCGGGGGGCAGTTCGGCGGGGGCCGGCTCACCGCTGCCGGTCAGCACCGACAGCCGTTCCAGATGCGCACGGCTGGGCCGCGCGACCCCGCCGGTCGACAGGTACGCGGGAACCAGGGGACGGCCGCCTCGGCGGCCGGTCATGCCGGCGTGCCGCCGTCGGCGCCTCGGGGCCCGGCGGCCATCGCCTTCTCGCCCAGCCGCGCCACCTGCGAGTGCACCCGGTGGGCGAGCAGGTCCAGCCGCACCTCGGGATCGCCGTACGCGGCGACGCAGGTGCCATGGGCCGTCGGCACGATCAGCACGTAGCCGTGGTCCGATTCGATGACGACCTGACGGATCTCCGCCCGGTCGGTGTCGGCGAACGCCGCCGCCGCGCTACGGCAGGCGCCCTGCACGGTGCTGGTGATCGCCGCGACCCGCTCGGCCGACGGCCGCGACAGCGCGTCGGTGTATCCGGTGACCAGACCGTCCCGGGTGAGCAGGGCGGCGGCCACGACGTGCGGCACCTCCAGGACCGGTTCGAGCACCCATGCCGTGTCCCCCGTCGCGCGGCTGGTCATCGAGCCGTTCCCCCTTCGTGTCCGGTGCTGCCGGTGTCCTCGGACGCCGCGTCGGCCGTGGTCGCGGCCGGGGCACCCTCTGGTACGGCTGGAACGCCGCCTGTGTTCGACCGCGCGGCCTTCCGCGCCGCCGCTGTCCCGGACTGAAGGGCGCCGAGGGCGGCCGCGGACTCCTCGGGACGGCGGGAGCGGCGTGGTGGCGCGGGATCGGCCGCGGCCGTGCCGCCGGGGCTCGTGGCGCGACCGCGGCGCCGCCGCTGGGGGAGGCCGCCGTTGTCCCGCGGGCCGCGGTGGCCGGGCATCGTGGTGTCATCGCCCAGGTGCCGCTCCGTGCCGTAGCCGTGATCGTCGCCCGTGTCCGTGCCTGCGCCGCCAGGGAGCGGTTCGGCCCTGTGCGGCCCGGCGTCCGGCTGAGCCGAACCGCGGGGCGCGCCGGAACCGCTCGACGCGTCCCGTACGGCTTCCCGCCGGGTCGAACGCGGCGCACTGGCCGCCGGGGGCCGCTCATCCGGGTCGATGCGGGTCAGCAGATGGCTGTCGATCCGCAGCACCGCCCGTACACCGCCGTACGGCGACGGGGAGGACAGATCCACGCTCAGGTCGAACTGCCGCGTCAGCCGGCCGACGGCCGCGAGCCCCATGCGCGGCGGATCCCCGAGCTCGGTCAGCAGGATCGGATCCGAACCGGCGACCATCCGCTGGGCCCGGGCCCGCTCGTCCTGCGTCATGCCCAGACCGGCGTCGTCGACGGTGACGCAGACCCCGTGGTGGACCGCCTCGAGATCGACCACGACGTCCGTGTCGGGCGCGGAGTGCCGCAGCGCGTTGTCGAGGAGCTCGGCGACGATGATGGCGACCGGCTCGACGGCGTGGGACACCAGGGCCGTACCGGCCGCCAGGTGGTTGTTGACCCGGACGCGCTGGTAGCCCGCGAGCCGGGCCTGACCGCCCGTCACCGCGTCGACGAGGTGGGACTCCTCCCGGGCGAGCCCCACCCAGGCTCCGCACACCACCGCGGCGATCTGGGCGCGCCGCAGCGACTGCTCGTTCTCGTGGTCGAGTTCGAACAGGATCTGGGTCAGCTCGGGATCGTCGTAACGCTGTTGCAGTCCCCGCAGGGCGTCCTGCAGCCGGTACAGCGCGGCCTGGATCTCCCGGGTGGCCCCGCGCATCCCGGCCTGCGCCGCGGCGTCGATCCGGGTGCGCTGCGCGGCCAGTTCGGCGTGGAGCCCCGTCAGCACCCGCTCCAGGGCGCTCCCCAGGGGAGAGCCGGCCAGCTGCGGGTTCAGCGGCCCGGGCTCGCTGACGTGGGAATGTGCGGCCTGCCGGGCTGCTGCGGGCACCCGCCGGGCCGCCAGATGCTCGACCTCGGAGGTGAACGCCCTTGTGGTGCCGTCGAGTCGGGCCCGCAGCGCGGCCGTCTTCGCGCGCTGCGCGGCCAAGTGCCGCCGGGAGCGCAGCAGCCCGCCCCCGAGAGCCAACGCGGACAGTGTGCCGAGAGCGAGGGCGCCGACGGCCAGGTCCGGTACTTCGATCATCGAGTCGATTCCAGGAGGGAGTCGGGCAGGGCTGTGTCCGAGGTGCTCAGGCGAGCCACCCGCAGCACAGTACACACCGTCATCGACCGACCTCGCACGGTGGAGCGCCACTTCGTTCCGAAAGTGACCGCTGTCTGTGGGGTTGCGGGTCAACTGTCGGAATTGCCCTACAGGGAAGATGAGTTGGTGGTGCGCAGGGGGCTGACCCCGCGGTCCGGCCACCGTGATCAGGCGGTCGCTCAGGGTGATGGACGAGGGCTGTGTGCCCGGCCGGAGGGAGGGTACCCGTCCGGCGCCTGAAGAGGTCCGCTCCGCGAGAAGGAGGCCCGCATGAGCAGTGGATCGGAGACCGGCGGTGTGACCGGTACGCAGGACAAGGACTACAACCTCATCTGGTACGTCGAGGCGTGCCTGAACAACGCCCTGCGCCTGGAGGGCTACATCCAGGACGCCGAGCGCGCCAAGGACACCGAGGTCGCGGACCTGTTCCGCAAGGCCCAGGCGGACAGCCGCAAGGGCGCCGAACTGGGCAAGGGGCTGCTGCGCGCACGCCTCGACGGGGGCTGAGGCTCACTGGCCCTCAAGGGCCCGGACCCCGCGCGGGTCCGGGCCCTTCCCCGTGCCGGAGCCGGAGGACCTCGCTGACCCGTTCGGCCAGTTCGTCCTCCGTGAGCGTGCCGTCCACCGTGACGGAGGGGAGCCCCAGACGCCCGGTCTCCTCGCGCAGTCGCTCGGTGAACAGGGAGTCCCGCACGGCGAGGTTGTCCTCCGCCCGCCCGGGATCACCGGTCCGCTGCGTGAACCTCCCCCCGCGGGTGGCGCGCCTCGCGAACACGGCCTGGCGGAAGTCCGGTGTGGGCAGCAGCCAGACCGCGTGTCCGGGCTCGGTGAGCAGCGGCTGCACCAGGTGCGGCAGCAACCGGAACCCCTCGACGACCACGGGTACGTCCCGGGGTAGTCGCGCCAGATCCTCGACGATCAGACCGAAGGCCTCGCCCCGGAACCAGTGGAACGTCTCCAGCATGGTCTCGGGGGACCGGTCGACCCACCGCTCGTCCAGGTTCATGGCCAGGAAGGCGTGCAGGAAGGGCGCTTCCTCTGCGGTGGTCCGGTGCGCGTGATCCGCCATCGCGTCGTCGGTCGCGTAGAGACGCCAGCCGTGCCGGTCGGCGAGACGGCGGGCGATCGTGGACTTGCCCGCGCCGCTGCCGCCCCCGATCCAGTAGACGTTCCGCATCCCGCTCCTCTCCCGCGGTTTCCGCTGTCGGGCCGGTTGCCGGCGGCCCTCCATGCCACCGCCCGATCCGGTGGCCGATCGACTCCGAGGCGGCGAAGCCGCCGTCCGAGGTCCGTGGCGCGTGATTGACCGCGCCGCCCGGGTACCCGGCCCCTCCCGCCAGGACCGGCCGGGCGGCCCTTCGGGGTTCCGACCCGGCCGGTCGCCGGCCACGAGCCGAAGGAGCCCACGCATATGACGGACGTTTCCGGCACCGGCCCCGCCCCGGGCGACGACCGCGAGGTACTCACCGACCGCCAGGGCCATCCGGTCTACGACAACCAGAACCAGCGCACCGTCGGCGCCCGCGGCCCCGCCACGCTGGAGAACTACCAGTTCCTGGAGAAGATCAGTCACTTCGACCGGGAACGCATCCCCGAACGCGTCGTGCACGCCCGCGGCGTCACCGCCTACGGCCACTTCGAGGCCTACGGCACCTGGGGGGACGAGCCGATCGGCCGCTACACCCGGGCCAAGCTGTTCCAGGAGCGTGGCAAGCGCACGGACGTCGCCGTCCGCTTCTCCACGGTGATCGGCGGCCGCGACTCCTCCGAGGCCGCCCGCGACCCGCGTGGTTTCGCCGTCAAGTTCTACACCGAGGACGGCAACTGGGACCTGGTCGGCAACAACCTGGGTGTCTTCTTCATCCGCGACGCCATCAAGTTCCCGGACGTCATCCACGCCCTCAAGCCCGACCCGGTGACCTTCGAGCAGCAGCCGGGCCGCATCTTCGACTTCATGTCGCAGACGCCCGAGGCCATGCACATGCTGGTCAACCTCTTCAGCCCGCGCGGCATCCCCGCCGACTACCGCCACATGCAGGGCTTCGGCGTCAACACCTACAAGTGGGTCAACGCCGACGGCGACACCAAGCTCGTCAAGTACCACTGGATGCCCAAGCAGGGCGTGCGCAGCATGACCGAGGAGGACGCCGCCAACGTCCAGGCCGACACCCTGGGTCACGCCACCAAGGACCTGTACGAGGCCGTCGCCCGCGGTGACCACCCGGAGTGGGAGCTGCTCGTGCAGATGATGGACGACCACGACCACCCCGAGCTCGACTTCGACCCGCTGGACGACACCAAGACCTGGCCCGAACAGGACTTCCCGCCGCGGGCGGTGGGCCGGATGGTGCTGGACCGCATGCCGAAGGACTTCTTCGCCGAGAACGAGCAGATCTCCTTCGGCACCGGCGTCCTCGTCGACGGCCTGGACTTCTCCGACGACAAGATGCTCGTCGGCCGGACCTTCTCCTACAGCGACACCCAGCGC
Organism: Streptomyces sp. NPDC029041; assembly: GCF_040637515.1. NCBI lineage: Bacteria > Bacillati > Actinomycetota > Actinomycetes > Kitasatosporales > Streptomycetaceae > Streptomyces > Streptomyces sp. NPDC029041. The sequence goes on from NZ_JBEZWO010000023.1 coordinate 41,994, forward strand.
TACCGGGTCGGCCCGAACTACCTCCAGCTGCCCGTCAACCAGGCGAAGAACGCCCAGGTGCGCACCAACCAGCGTGACGGCCAGATGGCCTACCACGTCGACGGCGGAGGCGAGAACCCGCAGGTCAACTACGAGCCGTCGATCACCGGGGGACTGCGCGAGGCCCGCTACCCGACGCACGACGAGCAGGGGCCCGAGATCCAGGGCCGGCTCACCCGCAAGCGCATCCCCCGCACGAACGACTACCTCCAGGCCGGTCAGCGCTACCTGCTGCTGGAGGACTGGGAGCGCGACGACCTGGTGAAGAACTTCATCAGTCAACTGTCCCGCTGCGACCGGGCGATCCAGGAGCGCATGGTCTGGCACTTCCTGCTCGTCGAGAACGACCTCGGCCTGCGGGTGGGCGAGGGACTGGGCATCGGCCCGGAGGACGTGGCAGGACTGCAGCCGCTGGCGAGCCAGGACCTCACGGACGAGGATCGCGAACGTCTCGCCAACCTCGGCAAGAACGAGCCGCGCGACGTGGAGGGCCTGACCATGACCCACTGCGTCCCCGACGAACGGCACGTCGTGACCCGCTGACGCGGCTCACCCGTCCAGGGCCGTGCGGGCCGCAGTGAGGGCCTGTTCCGCATAGCCCCGGCCGAACAGCACGGCGTGCACCAGCAGGGGGAACATCTGGTGCACGCCGACGCGTTCGCTCCAGCCGTCCGCGAGCGGAGCAACCTCCTGGTAGCCGTCCACAACCCGCTCCAGATGGGGGCAGCCGAAGAGCCGCAGCATCGCCAGGTCCGTCTCCCGGTGCCCGCCGTGCGCGGCCGGGTCGATCAGCCGGACGTGCCCGTCGGCCCCCCACAGCACATTGCCGCTCCACAGGTCGCCGTGCAGCCGCGCGGGCGGTTCGGCGGGCCCGGCCAGCTCCGGCAGTCGCTCGCACAGACGCTCCACGACGGCCGCCTCCGCGGACCGGAGCGTGCCCCGATCGACCGCCCGCCGCAGATAGGGCAGCACGCGTTGCCCGGCGTACCACCGCGGCCAGTCGGTTCCCGGCTCGTTGCGCATCGGCGCGAGCCCGATGTACGCGTCCTCCGGGCCGTCCGGCGGCGCCGCCCCGAACGCGGGCGCCCCGGCGGCGTGCAGCGCGGCGAGGTCCCGCCCGAACCGCACCGCGGCCGCACGGTCCGGCCGCCCCTCGACAACCCGGTCGACGACCAGCCAGCCGTCCTCGTGCCCGTGCACCACCGGCACTCGTACGCTCCCCGCGGCGGCCAGCCACCGCAGCCCCGCCGCCTCGGCCCGCGCCGCCCCCGGCGCGCCGGACCGCTTGACGACCACGACCCGCCCGTCGTCGAGAGCGACTTCGGCGAGATCCCCCGACAGCTGTCGCTCACCGCTCACCGCCCGCCCGGTGAGCCGGGCCGCCACGTCCCCGCGGACGGTCATACGAGTCCCCTCCAGCTTCCGGAACCGCAGTCCGCATCGAGCAACCGGATCGGCCGCGTCGTCGGACCTGACCTCTCAGGCGGCCGTTGTACCGCACGTGCCCGCTGTTCCGGTCCCGGCACATTGGCCACCCGCCGGTCACGCGGGACGGTGAAATCCCGCCTCCGGGCGACAGAACCGGCCATGGCCGGGGGAGCAGTCGGGTCATGACGAGTACACCGTTCCAGCGCACCATCGCCCTGCCGGCCCCCGTCTGCGAACAAGCCGCTCAGCATCTGGAGCAGGCCGCGCAGCGGGCCGTGGACGGGGCCGCGATCCCGCTGAAGGCGTTCCGCGAGGCCGCCGACCACGACTTCACCCTGCCGGTCCCGGTCGTCGAGCAGGCGGCGGCCTGCCTGCTGGTCCTCGCCACCGAGACCGCCCAGACCGTCCGCCCGTCCGCCCTGCGCGCCACCATCAGCGTCGCGCTGCGGCTGCGCGACGCCGTGCAGCTGGCCCACCAGCCCGCCCTCAGCAGCAGGTTCTGGTGAGCGCACCCTGGTTGCTCAGGCCGCGCGGAAGGCGACCTCGACCTGCCGGTGACGCAGCGCCTCCAGCGTGGCGTGCTGCCGGCGGGCCCGTTCGATGAGCCCGTCGAGCTGCCGGCGGTCGAGACGCTCGTCCGTGGCGGCCAGATCGCGCAGCGTCTCCCAGCCGGCCAGCTTGCCCTCCACCCCGAGCGCCAGCGCCTCCAGCTCCCACAGGGTGCTCAGCGGGGAGCGCCGTACGAGGCTGCCGTTGCCCTTCAGCCGCCCCACCTGCTCGGCCGCCCGGCCCGCGTAGACCTTGTAACGGCGCACCGGGACGTCCAGGCGCCGCATGAGGCGGAGCAGCGTCGTCCGGTCCTCGGCGATCTCGTCGGCGACCGGGGCCAGGGCGTCGGCGAGCGCCGACCCACCGCACGAGCGCAGCAGGTGGCGCACCCGGGCGGTCCCTGCGGTGGCACCGGCGAGATGGTCGTTGAGATAGATGCCCAGCAGGGACATGTCGGTGGCCGGGGCACGCTCGGCGCCCGGCGAATCCGCTCGCTGTTCCGTCATGACGCGACTCCTGTCGTACTCCGGCCCTGCTCCACGGTCACCGTCGTGGTGACCCGCACGAGACAGGGAGGGCGGGGTGTCGAGCCGGTCCCGAAGCGCACGGGGGGCTCGACCGGGGCGAGGGCACCGAGGCTCTCGCCCTTGCAGGTCACGGTGGCCGAGGTGACCGGGTGCAGATCCCGGGCGCCGTACCACTGGTGCCGTCCGGCCCGGGCACCGGCGTGGGTGTGTGCTCCGAGGAGCAGGTGGGCGGGCCGGTCCCACAGCGCGATCCAGCCCGGGCGGACGGCGAGGCGCCGGGGCACCGCGCGCAGGGCCAGGCCCGGAAGGGTCCGGCGGCCGGTGCTGAACTCCAGGCGGAACGGCGGGGCGGTGACGGTCCATTGCCGGCGATCGGCGATGCGTACCCCGACCGGCACGACCCGTACGTCGTCGAAGACGTAGGTGCCGGCGACGAACTGTGCCGTCTCGTCCGTGGGTGCCAGCAGCAGCCGGTGTCCGTCGGCCCCCTCGATCATCACGTCACTGAACGGCCCGAACGGCGAACGTGGCCAGTGGCCGAGCACCACGCGAGCGCCGGACGCCGTGCCGATCCCCGCGATCCAGCCGTCGAAACGCAGCGAGCGCACCGACGGCCGGACGCCGGCGCGCCGGGCCGGACCTGCGGATTCGAGGCCGTGGGAGAACACGCGGGCCGGGTGCCCGGCGCAGATACGGCGAAACGGGCGCTGCCACCGCGCGCGACGGGCGGCCCTACGGGGCCGACCGCGGCACGGCCGCATGTGGCGCCGGGTGGACGAGGCGCAGGGCGGCACGGATCGCCGGGGCCGGCGGCGGCACGGCTGTACGTGGCGGCGGCCAGACCAGGCGACGGTGCGGCTGCCACGGGGTGCGGTTCGGCGGGGCCGGGCGGCGGTGCGGCTCGACGCGGCGAGGCTTGGCATCTGGCGGTGGTGCGGTCGTCACGGGGTGCGGTTCGGCGGGGCCGGGCGGCGGTGCGGCTCGACGCGGCGAGGCTTGGCATCTGGCGGTGGTGCGGTCGTCTTGGGGTGCGGTTCGGCGGGGCTCGGCGGTGGTGTGGCTGCCACGGGGCGCGGTTCGGCGGGGCCCGGCGGCGGTGCGGCTCGACGCGGCGAGGCTTGGCATCTGGCGGTGGTGCGGCTGCCACGGGGTGCGGCTCGGCGGGGCCCGGCGGCGGTGCGGCTCGACGCGGCGAGGCTCGGCAGCTGGCGGTGGTGCGGCTGCCACGGGGGTGTGGCTCGGCGGGAACCGGCGGTGCGCGGCTGTACCGGCGAGGCTCCGCGCGACCCTGCGGCGACGGCTGCGTGGCGCCGCCGGGCGAGGCCCGAAGACGGCGCCGGTCCGTCGGTGATGTGGCCGAGGCCACGTCATGGACGAGGTCCCGGTCACGTCCGGCGGCGGGAAGCGACGGCTACCGTCTACGACCAGTTCCCCGCTCCCTTCCCTCGGACGGCCCGGCAGTGCACGCAGATCTCTCCCCTGTCATCGCGGCGACCGCCCAGTGGCTCACCCGCGCCTTCCCCGCCTCCGGCGGCGCGCTGGCCGCCGCCCTGTGCGAGGTGCAGGCCCGGCAGGCCGTGACCGTCGCGGCCTGGCTCAGGTATCCGACGGTGATGGACGCCGCCCTGCTCGGCATGGCCGGCCCCGGTGGCTCCGGGCGGCTCGACTGGGTGACCGGCGCCGACGCCACCCTCGGCGACGACAGGGACGCACAGGCCTGGCGTACCTGGGTGGACGAGGTCGTCGCCAGCTGGGCGGCCAGTCTGCTCACCGACCAGGGGCTGGCGGCCCGGGCGGTGGCCGCGCTCGCCGGCGGCAGCCACAGCACCGGCGCACCGGCGGAGTTCCGCCGGCTCGTCGCCCCCGACGACGGCGACCGGAACGCCGCCGCCCTGTTGCGCCACCCCGACCTGCTCGCCCCGGTCGCCGGCCTGCACCAGGACCAGCTTCTCGACCGTCTGAACCCGGGCCGCACGCTGATCGCCTGAAACCCGGACGCATCCGCCGACCTGGACGGACAGCTCCGCACCGACCCGTCTCACCCTCCGTGACTCACCGGTTTGCCGTACGCGGCCGTGCCGTGCCCGCACGGCCGTCGGAGGCTGGGCGTGAGCTCGACGGCACTCCGGCCCCTTCGCCGGCCGGAGCGCGACCGTCGTGCCGCGCGCCGCCGCCGACGGAAGAGAGACCGATATGAGCACCGCCCTCTCCCGAACCTGGGAACACGCCGTCGTCACCGGTGGCGCCGGGTTCGTCGGCTCCCACCTGTGCGCCGCCCTCCTCGACGCGGGCGCGGCCGTCACCTGCGTCGACGACTTCAGCACCGGTCGGCCCGAGAACATATCGCCGCTGCTCGAACGGCCCGGCTTCACGCTCGTCCAGGCCGACGTCTCCGAGGGGCTGCGGATCAAACGGCCACCGGACCTCGTGCTGCACTTCGCCTCCCCGGCGTCCCCGGCGGACTATCTGCGCCTCCCGCTGCACACCCTGGAGACCGGCAGCCTCGGCACCCGCAACGTCCTGGAGCTCGCGCACTCCGCCCGCGCCCGCTTCGTCCTCGCCTCGACCTCCGAGGTCTACGGCGACCCGCAGCAGAACCCCCAGGACGAGCGCTACTGGGGCAACGTCAACCCCGTCGGACCGCGCAGCGTCTACGACGAGGCCAAACGCTTCGGCGAGGCACTGACCACCGCCCACGCCGAGACCGAGGGCACCGACACCTGCATCGTGCGGCTGTTCAACACCTACGGTCCGCGCATGCGCGGCCACGACGGCCGGGCGGTGCCGACCTTCGTACGGCAGGCCCTGGCCGGCGAGCCCCTCACCGTCACCGGCGACGGCCGCCAGACCCGGTCGCTGTGCTACGTCGACGACACCGTACGCGGCATCCTCGCCGCCGCCGCCCACGGCATGCGCGGCCCCGTCAACATCGGCAACCCGACCGAGATCACCATGCTCGACCTGGCCCGTCTGATCGTCGCACTCGCCGGGTCGTCCTCCGAGATCCGCTACGTCGAACGCCCCGTGGACGACCCGGCCGTGCGCTGCCCGGACATCACGCTGGCCCGCGACAAGCTCGGCTGGGACCCGCAGGTGCGCGCCGAGGAGGGACTGCGGCGCACGATCGCCTGGTTCCGCGGGGCCGGCACCGAGGAGTGAACCCGCCCGGGCACCCCGCGCCACCGCGTCCCCGGTGTCTCCCGACCGCCGAAAGGCCAGCCTCCCCATGCGCATCCTCGGAATCAACGCCCTCTTCCACGACCCCGCCGCCGCCCTGGTGATCGACGGACGGACCGTCGCCGCCGCGGAGGAGGAGCGGTTCTCCCGGCGCAAACACGGCAAGAGACCCCTGCCGTTCTCCGCCTGGGAACTGCCCGAGCGGGCCGCGGCCTGGTGCCTGAAACGGGCCGGACTGCGCCCGCAGGACCTCGACGCCGTCACCTACTCCTTCGATCCGGCACTCGCCCGCCCGGCCGGCGACATGGGCCTGGACGACCCCTGGGACCACCTGCGGCTGACCTACGCCCGCGAGGCACCCGCCTTCCTGAAGACCGCCCTGCCCGGTCTCGACCCCGCCGTCGTCCGCTTCGTGCCGCACCACATGGCCCACGCCGCCTCCAGCGCCTTCGCCGCACCGGACGCCCGAAACTCCTCCGTCCTCGTCCTCGACGGCCGTGGCGAACGCGCCTCCCACCTGGCCGCGCGCCGCGTGGGCGACCGCCTGGAGGCACTGCACGCCCAGGACCTGCCGCACTCCCTCGGCCTGGTCTACGAGGAACTCACCGAGCACCTCGGCTTCCTGCGCTCCTCCGACGAGTTCAAGGTCATGGCCCTCGCCTCCCACGGCAGGCCCCGCATGCTCGCCGAACTGCGCCGCCACGTGTACCCCACCGGCGACGGCGGCTTCCACGCCACCGGCGTGCCCTGGCACGAGCTGTGCGCACCCCGCGGTCCCGACGAGCCGTGGACACAGGACCACGCCGACGTCGCCGCCAGTGCCCAGGCCGTGCTGGAGGAGACCCTGCTCGACCTGGTGCGCTGGCTGCACGGCCGGACCCACGACCGGGTGCTCACCCTCGCCGGCGGCGTCGCCCTCAACTGCGTCGCCAACTCCCGTATCGCCCGCGAGGGTCCCTTCGCCCGGGTGTGGGTCCAGCCCGCGGCGGGAGACGCCGGCACCGCCCTGGGCGGAGCCCTGCTGCTGTCCGCCGTGCAGGGCGACGAGCCGGAGCCCATGACCGGCGCCGACCTCGGCCGGGAGTGGTCCGACGCCGAGCTCGGAGCCTGGCTGAAGACCGCGGCCGTCCCCTTCGAACGGCCACCGGACATCGCCGAGACCGTCGCCCGCGCCCTGGCGGACAACGGGATCGTCGCCTGGTTCCAGGGCCGCTCCGAGTACGGCCCCCGGGCCCTCGGCCACCGCTCCCTGCTGGCGCACCCCGGGCACGCGGGCAACCTGGAGCGCCTCAACGACGTCAAGGGCCGCGAACAGTTCCGGCCCGTCGCCCCCATGGTCCTCGCCGACCGCGCGGCCGGCCTCTTCGACGGACCGCTGCCCAGCCCGTACATGCTGTTCGTGCACGACGTGGCTCCCGCATGGCGGGACCGCATCCCGGCGGTCGTGCACGTCGACGGCACCGCCCGCATCCAGACCGTCGACCCGGAGCACGAACCCCTGGTCGCGCGCATGCTCGGCGCGTTCGAGCGGCTGACCGGGCTGCCCGTGGTCGTCAACACCAGCCTCAACACGGCCGGCCGGCCCATGGTCGACGACCCGCGCGACGCCCTGGAGTGCTTCGGCTCCTCGCCCGTCGACCTGCTGGCCATCGGCCCGTACGCGATCCGGCGCGGCGACCTCTTCCGTACCGATTCCCGCAGCGGCGACGCCGGAGGCCCCCGATGAGCCGACCCGGGGCCCGCACGCCCGACGCCGCGTACGCCGTCGTCATCCCGACCCTCGGCCGGCCCACTCTGGGCCCCTGCCTGCACGCCCTCGCGGAGGCGACCGGGCCGGGACCCGTCCGGGTGGTCCTCGTCGACGACCGGCCCGACGCGGCCCGCACCCCCCTCACCGCCGACATCCCGCACTCCTTGCGCGCCCGCACCGTCGTCGTGCCCGGCGGCGCGCGCGGACCCGCCGCCGCACGCAACCTCGGCTGGCGGGCCGCCGGTGACGTGCCCTGGATCGTCTTCCTCGACGACGACGTCGTCCCCGGGCCCACCTGGGGCGACGACCTGACCCTGGACCTGGCCGCGGCGACCGAGCGCACCGCCGGGATCACCGCCCGGATCGAGGTGCCCCTGCCCGCCGACCGGCGTCCCACCGACTGGGAACGCAACACGGCCGGACTCGCCGGCGCCCGCTGGATCACCGCCGACCTGGCCTACCGCCGGGCCGCGCTGACGGCCGTGGGCGGGTTCGACGAGCGCTTCCGGCGGGCCTTCAGGGAGGACGCCGACCTGGCCCTGCGCCTGCTCGACGCCGGCTGGACGCTCACCGTCGGCCGGCGCACCACCACCCACCCCGTACGGCGGACCGGGCGCTGGACCTCCGTCCGGCTCCAGGCAGGCAACGCCGACGACGTGCTGATGACCCGGCTGCACGGCCGTCACTGGTGGCGCCGGGCGGAAGCACACCGAGGGCGCCTGCCCCTGCACCTGGCGGTGACCGGAGCGGGGGTGGCGGCGCTCGGCTGCTCCCTGCTCGGCAGGCACCGGGCCGCCGCGGCCTGCACCACCGCCTGGCTGGCCGGCACCACCGAGTTCGCCCTCGCCCGCATCCTGCCCGGGCCGGGCACCCGCGACGAGGTGCTCACCATGGCGGTGACCAGTGTCCTGATCCCGCCCGCCGCGACCTGGCACTGGCTGCGCGGGCGGCTCGTGCACCGCAAAGCCCTGCCGTACACCCCGTTCGGGAGCGGTGAGCCGGCGCCCGCACCCCGCCCGGCCGCCCGGGAACGGCTGCGGTCATGACACCGCCCCTCGCCCCCTGGCTGCTCCCCGGGCACGTGCGCCGGCACCCGCACGTCCCGGGCGGCTCCCGGCCCGCTGCCGTGCTCTTCGACCGCGACGGCACCCTCGTCGCCGACGTGCCCTACAACGGGGACCCGTCGCGGGTCACGCCCATGCCGGGCGCCCGCGAGGCCGTGGACGCCCTGCGCGCCGCCGGGGTGCCCGTCGGTGTCGTGACCAACCAGTCGGGCGTGGCCCGGGGCCTGCTGACCCGGGGCGATGTGCAGAAGGTACGGCTGCGGGTGGAGGAGCTGCTGGGACCGTTCGCCGTGTGGGCCGTGTGCCCGCACGGGCCGGGGGAGGGGTGCGCCTGCCGCAAACCGGCACCCGGACTGATCCTGGCCGCGTGCCGGAGGCTCGCCGTCCCACCGGAACGCACCGTCGTCATCGGCGACATCGGAGCCGACATGGAGGCGGCCCGGGCGGCCGGGGCCCGCGGGGTCCTGGTCCCCACGGCCGTCACGCGGGCGGGCGAGACCGCGGCGGCCGACCTCACGGCACCGGACCTGCCGGCGGCCGTACGCCTCGTCCTCGGCTCGGCGCTCCCGGCCCGGGAGCCGCGATGACCCTCTCCCGCCTTCCCCGCACCCTCGTGGTCCGTCTCGACAGCGCCGGAGACGTACTCCTCGCGGGGCCCGCCGTACGGGCGGTCGCCGCCGGATCCTCGTACACCGCGCTGCTCTGCGGACCACAGGGCGCGGCGGCCGGACGGATGCTGCCCGGCGTCGACGACGTGCTGACCTTCGACGCCCCCTGGGTCGGGCTGGAGCCGCCGCCGGTGACGCGTGCGGACACCCGGCGGCTGATGGAGACGCTCACGGCGGGCCGCTTCGACCGGGCGCTCGTGCTGGTGTCGTACCACCAGAGCCCGCTGCCGGCCGCCCTGCTGCTGAAGCTGGCCGGGATCGGACGGACCGCGGCCGACTGCGAGGACTACCCGGGTGCCCTCCTCGACCGGCGGCACCGCAGGAGGCCGCACCGGCACGAGGCCCTGGCCGCCCTCGACCTGGCCCGCGCCGAGGGCTTCGCGCTCCCGCCCGGCGACGACGGCCGACTGTGTGTCCTGCCGCCGCCGAACGCCGCCCACCTCACCGGCCCCGAGCCGTACGTCGTGCTCCACCCCGGCGCGGCCGTCCCCGCCCGGGCCTGGACGCCGGGCCGGGCGGCACGGGCCGTGGCAGCCCTGTCCGCCGCAGGGCACCGGGTGGTCGTCACGGGCGGGCGCGCCGAGCGCCAACTGACCGCACGGGTCGCCGGACGGCACGCCCTGGACCTCGGCGGCGCCACCGACCTGCCCCACCTGGCCGGGGTCCTGGCCGGAGCCCGGGCCGTGGTGGCCGGCAACACCGGCCCGGCCCATCTCGCCGCCGCCGTGGGCACACCCGTCGTCAGCCTCTTCGCACCGGTCGTGCCGGCCGAACGGTGGGCCCCCCACGGCGTACCGCACGTCCTGCTCGGCGACCCGCACGCGGCGTGCGCGCAGACCCGGGCCCGGCACTGCCCGGTGCCCGGACACCCCTGCCTCGACGGCATCGGCGACGACGAGGTGCTCGCCGCCGTGGCGGCCCTCACGGGCCACCCGGCGGACCGGGGAGAACCGACCGAGCGAGGAGCGGCCGTATGAACATCCTGCTGTGGCATGTGCACGGTTCCTGGACGACCGCGTTCGTCCAGGGCCCGCACACCTACCTCGTCCCCGTCACGCCCGACCGCGGCCCCGACGGCCTCGGGCGGGCCAGGACCTTCACCTGGCCCGTCTCGGTCCGTGAGGTCACCCCCGCGGAACTCGGCGGCACACCCGTCGACCTGGTCCTCCTCCAGCGGCCGCACGAGGCGGCGCTGGCCGAACGCTGGCTGGGCGGGCGCCGCCCCGGGCGGGACGTGCCGGCGGTGTACCTGGAGCACAACGCGCCCGACGGCGGCGTACCCGACACCCGGCACCCGTGCGCCGACCGCGCCGACCTCACGCTCGTGCACGTCACCCACTTCAACCGGCTGTTCTGGGAGTGCGGCAGCACCCGCACCGAGGTGATCGAGCACGGCATCGTCGACCCGGGCCATCGCTACAGCGGCCGGCTCGCCCGCGCCGCCGTCGTCGTCAACGAACCGGTGCGGCGCGCCCGGTACACCGGGACCGACCTGCTGCCCGCCCTCGCCGAGGCCGTCCCGCTCGACGTGTTCGGCATGGGCACCGGGGGCCTGGCCCGACACCTCGGCCTGCCGCCGGACCGCTGCCACACCGCCGACCTGCCCCAGAGCGAGCTGCACACGGCACTGGCCGAACGCCGCATGTACCTGCACCCCGTGCGCTGGACCTCCCTCGGTCTGTCCCTGCTGGAGGCGATGCACCTCGGCATGCCCGTGCTGGCGCTCGCCACCACCGAGGCGGTCGAGGCGGTCCCGCCCGGCGCCGGCACGCTGACCACCCGCCCCGACGTCCTGGCCCGCGCGGCCCGCCGCTACCTCCACGAACCCGAGGCCGCGGCCGCGGACGGAGCCCGCGCCCGCCAGGCGGCCCTCGAACGCTACGGGCTCAAACGCTTCCTGACCGACTGGGAGCGCCTGATCACGGAGGTGTGCTCATGACCCCGTCCCTCAGCCCCTTCCCGTCCGGACCGCTCGGCCGCGGCCCGCTCGACCCCGGCGTCCTCGCGATCGCCCTCGTCTCCGAGCACGCGAGCCCCCTCGCCGCACTCGGCGGTGTCGACGCCGGCGGGCAGAACGTCCACGTCGCCTGCCTCGCCGGGGCACTCGCCGACCGGGGCCACCGCGTGACCGTCCACACCCGCCGCGACGCGCCCGACCTGCCCTGGCGGGTGGAACTGCGCGACGGCGTCGAGGTGCACCACGTACCCGCCGGGCCGCCCGAACCACTCCCCAAGGACGAACTGCTGCCGCACATGGACGAGTTCGGCCGCCACCTCGCCCGCGGCTGGCGCACCCGGGCGCCCGACCTCGTGCACTCCCACTACTGGATGTCGGGCCTGGCCGCGCTGCGGGCCACCCGCGAGCACGGCCTTCCCCTGCTGCACACGTACCACGCACTCGGCACGGTGAAGCGACGGCACCAGCGGCTGGCCGACACCAGCCCGCCGGAGCGGATCCCCGGCGAGATCGAGATCGGCCTGAACTGCGACCGCGTCATCGCCACCTGCCGCGACGAGGTCCACGAACTGGCCCGCATGGGCATCCCCCCGCACCGGATCGGCATCGTGCCGTGCGGTGTGGACACCGACCGGTTCACGCCCAAGGGCCCGGTCGCACCGCGCGGCCCGTACCCGCACCGGATCCTGCAGGTGGGCCGGCTCGTGCCGCGCAAGGGCGCCGCCGTGACCGTCGCCGCCCTGACCCGGCTGCCCGGCACCGAGCTGGTCGTCGTCGGCGGTCCACCCGCCGGAGGCCTCGACGGCGACCCGGAAGTGCGGCGGCTGCGCGACATCGCCCGGGACGCCGGCGTCGCCGACCGCGTCCGCTTCACCGGCGCCCTTCCCAGCGAGGAGGTGCCCGCACTGCTGCGCTCCGCCGACGTGGTGGTCTGCCCCGCCGACTACGAACCCTTCGGCATCGTCCCGCTGGAGGCCATGGCCTGCGGGGTGCCCGTCGTGGCCAGCGCGGTCGGCGGGCAGCTCGACACCGTCGCCGACCCGGGCACCGGACGACTGGTGCCGCCGAACGACCCGGCGGCCCTGGCCGAGGCCGTAGCCGGGCTGCTCGCCGACCCGCAGGCCCGTGCCGCCTGCGGGGCGGCCGGCCGCCGACGGGTGCTCAGCAGATACGGCTGGGGCCAGGTCGCAGCCGCCACCGAAGCCGCCTACTGCGAGGTCCTCGACACCGAGCCCGCCGCCACCGGTGCCGGCTGAGCCGGCCGGTCCCGCCCACCGCCCGAAGGAGGTGTGGGTCCCCGCCGTCCCCGCACGGCGGTGCGCCCGATCCGCATGAGCGAATCTTCTGCACAGCCCGGCCTCGACGCCGCCCGTCTGCACTGCCGGTCGCTGGAGGAGGCCCTGGGCCGATTCCGTGAGAACGGCCTGGACCGGATAGCGGACTGGGGCGGCCGCCTCGCCGACGTCCTCGGCGGCGGCGGCCGGCTCCTCGCCGCGGGCAACGGCGGCAGCGCCGCCCAGGCCCAGCACCTCACCGCCGAGCTGGTCGGCCGCTACCGCAGGGAACGGCGCGCCTACTCCGCGCTCGCCCTGCACGCCGAGACGTCCAGCGTCACCGCGATCGGCAACGACTACGGCTTCGACCACGTCTACGCCCGTCAGGTCGCCGCACACGGCCGCCCCGGCGACGTCCTGATGCTTCTGTCCACCTCGGGGCGCAGCGGCAACCTCATCGCCGCCGCCGTGACCGCCCGGCAGGCCGGACTGCGTGTCTGGGCGCTCACCGGGCGCGGCCCGAATCCCCTGGCGGAAGCCGCCCACGAGGCCCTGTGCGTCGACGCGGAGACCACCGCCAACGTCCAGGAGACCCACCTCGTGGCCGTCCACCTGCTCTGCGAATGTTTCGACACGGCCGTGTCCACGCCCCCCGAGCGGCGCGCGGTCCTGACACACGGGGGTACTCCATGACCGGGACCGGGCCGAACCCCCTCGTCGTCGTCGGGGACGTTCTCCTCGACGAGGACATCGAAGGCGTCTCCACCCGGCTCGCCCCCGACGCCCCCGCGCCCGTCGTCGACGTCACCGGCGACCGTCGCCACCCCGGCGGAGCCGGCCTTGCCGCCGCCCTCGCCGCCCGTGGCGGCCGGGACGTGGTTCTGGTGACCGCGCTGGGCGAGGACGAGGCCAGCGAGGCGGTACGACGCGGGCTGCGCGGCCGGGTCAGGATCATGGAGATCCCGCTGGACGGCACCCTGCCGGTCAAGACCCGCGTCATCGCCGGCGGCCGGCCGGTCGTCCGCATCGACCGGGGCGGCGGCACCCCCGGCGAACCCGACGACGCGGTCCGGCAGGCGCTGGCCGACGCGCACGCCGTCCTGGTCGCCGACTACGGCCGGCACACCGCGGGCGCCCTGCGACCGCTCCTGGAGGACGCCGCCCGCCGCACACCCCTGGTGTGGGACCCGCACCCCACGGGCGACCCGCCCGTGCCCGGGGCACGCCTGGTCACCCCCAACGCGGCGGAGGCACGGGCCCTGCACCCCGGATCGGGAGGGACTTCGCTCGGCGCCTACGCCGAGCGGGCGGCCCGGCTCGCCCAGCGCTGGCGTGCCGCCGGGGTGGCCGTCACCCTCGGCGAGCGCGGGGTGCTGCTGGCCCGGCCGGGCCCCGGCACCCCGATGCTGGTCCCCGTGCCCTACCGGGCCGCCGGGGACCCCTGTGGCGCCGGCGACTGCTTCGCCGCCACGGCGGCGGCCGCCCTGGCCGACGGGCTGCTTCCCGAGGAGGCGCTGCAGCGGGCCGTCGCCGAGGCGGCCGCGTTCGTCGCCGCGGGCGGCGCGGGCAACCCCGGTCTGTGGCGGACCGAGCCCCCGCCCGACGACACCGACGAGCCCACGACCGACGCGTTCGGGCTCGCCGAGCGGGTCAGGGCACGCGGCGGCACCGTCGTCGCCACCGGCGGCTGCTTCGACCTGGTGCACGCCGGTCACGTCGGGCTGCTGGAGAGCGCCCGGCGCATCGGCGACTGCCTCATCGTGTGCCTGAACTCCGACGCGTCCGTCGCGCGACGCAAAGGGCCGGGACGCCCGCTCAACCCGGCGGCGGACCGGGCCCGCGTCCTCGCCGCGCTCGGCAGCGTCGACGCCGTCGTGGTCTTCGAGGAGGACACACCCGAGGCGGTACTCGCCCGGCTGCGGCCGGACGTCTGGGTCAAGGGCGGTGACTACTCCGTACAGGACCTGCCCGAGGCGGGGGTGCTGCGCACCTGGGGCGGGCAGGCGGTGGTCCTGCCCTACCTCGACGGCCGCTCCACGACCCTGCTGGCCCGGCGGGCGGCGGAGGCGGCGCTGCGGTCGTGAGGCACCCCCGGGGGGAGCGGACCCGCGGGCCACATGCTCGTGAGGCACCTGCGGGGGGAGCGGACCCGCGCGGGCCACATGCTCGTGAGGCACCTCCGGGGGGAGCGGACCCGCGCGGGCCACAGGGTCCTGCGGCACCCCGGGGGGAGCGGACCCGCGCGGGCCACATGCTCGTCAGGCACCTGCGGGGGGAGCGGACCCGCGCGGGCCACAGGGTCCTGCGGCACCTGCGGGGGGAGCGGACCCGCGCGGGCCACAGGGTCCTGCGGCACCCCCCGGGGGGAGCGGACCCGCGCGGGCCACAGGGTCCTGCGGCACCCCCCGGGGGGAGCGGACCCGCGCGGGCCACAGGGTCCTGCGGCACCCCCGGGCGAGCGGACCCGCGGGCCACACGGTCGTGAGGCACCTCCGGGGGGAGCGGATCCGCGGACCACATGCTCGTGAGGCACCTCCGGGGGGAGCGGACCCGCCCGCGCCACAGGGCCCTGCGGCACTCCCCGGGGGAGCGGACCCGCGCGGGCCGTACATCGGGGGCCGCCCCCGTACGAGCGCCCGCTCGGACCGTCGGAGCCGCTGCCCGCTCAGGCCGCCGGGGTCAGGGCCGGCCTGCCCGGAGCGTCGTGCCCCTCCTTGCGCAGAACCACCGCTGCCGGGGCCCGGCGTCGGCGCAGCAGGGAGCCCGTCCCGATCGCGCCCGCGATGAGCAGTCCGCCGGTGACGAGGGCGCCGCGCGGTCCGGCCAGTTCCATGAGGAGGCCCAGTGCGGGAGGGCCGCCCAGGCCCCACACCGTGCCGATGCTGCCCCACACGCCCAGCACCCGTCCCCGCAGGTGCGGGGGAGGATCGGTCTGGAGAACGGCCGTGCCGGCGGTGTCGGAGACGGACTCCACCACGGCCATCGGCAGGACCAGCGCGATCAGCACCGCCAGCGACGGTGACAGCCCCGCCACCACCTGCAGCAGCGCCCCCGCCGCCGCCAGCGCGCCGACGAGCCGCACGGACGGCCTGCGCAGCCGGGCGCCGAGCACCGCGCCGAGGATGCCGCCGACGGCGAGCACGGTCGACACCGTGCCGAACGAACCGGCACCCCCCGCGAGCGGCCCGGTGACGAGCACCGCCAGGGTGAGCCCGTAATTGCGGCCGAACACGGAGCTGATGCCGGTCACGCCCGCCAGCGCGACCAGGCGCGGGCGCCGTACGAAGTAGGCCAGCCCCTCCCGGACGGTCAGGTCGGGACCGGTGTTCTCGGGAGCAGGGGCGTCCTGGCGCCCCGCACCGGCCGCCGGACGCAGGAAGGGGATGACCGAGGCGACGAACAGGAACGACAGCCCGTTGCCGAAGTACGCGGCGGAGGTGCCGAGGAACCCGACCGCCACACCGGCGAGGGCCGCCCCGACCAGCCGGCCCGCCTGGTGCACCAGCGCCCCGACCCCGATGGCGGAGGGCACGTCCTCCGCCGGCACGAGGTCGTTGCCGAGCAGCGCGCACGCCGGGTTGTCGACGGTCGCGACGACACCGGTGAGGGCGGCCAGCACCATCAGCGACGTCATGTCGATGAGGTCCAGCGCCACGAGAACGGCCGTGGTGAACGCGATCGCGCCGAGCACCGCCTGGCTGACGGCCGCCGTCAGCTTGCGGGGCCACCGGTCGACGGCGGCCCCGCCCAGCACGCTGATCAGCAATGCCGGAGCGGCCTGCACGGACATGGACAGGCCCGTCGCGGCGGCGGATCCGGTGATCTGCAGGACCAGCAGGTTCTGCACCGTGAGCTGCATCCACGTACCGGCGTTCGACACGAAGTTCGCGACGGACCACCAGCGCATGCTGCGGTACCGCAGCGACCGCCAGGGCGAGCGGGAAGCGGGCAGGGCAGGGGAGGGGGAGGTGAAGGTAGGCACAGTGCGGTACTCGAAGACGAGTCGGAGGACTCAGAGGAGGGCGACGAGGGAGCGCGTCACACCGGCGGCGCTGCACGGTGGATCCCCTCGACGGGTACGGCGCCGCCCATCGTGGCAGAGCAGACCGGAGAAGCGGTTCCACCGGCCCTTGATCCAGGCCCTCCTGCCCCCCAAACGCCCCGCCCGGCACGGCCCTTGAGGCCACAGTGTGGTTGATCACACGGGGTGACCACGCGACGGCCGACCACGCGCGCACGCACACGGAAGCGGGGCCCGTCGCCTCGGGCGACGAGCCCCGCTCAGCAGGGGTGACCTGGCTTACCCGGACTTGCCCCGGCCGCTCAGGGCGTCCCGCAGCCGGTCCACCATCCCGGTGCCCGGAGCCAGGAGCTTGTTGGCCGGCGGCTTGTCGGGGGCCGCCGGGTGGGGCCTGGTCGGGGCGGTCTTCTTGGCCTTGCGCACCTTGTCGCCCAGCTCGTTGAGCGTGTCCATCGGACAGGCCTGCCGCAGCCGCGGGAAGAGGTTGCCCTCCTCGTCCGCGATGTGCGAGCGGATCTCGCTCATCAGCATGCCCATCAGCCGGTCGAAGTCGGCGTCGCCGGGGTCACAGCCCTCCAGATCCTTCATGATCTGCTCGGCCGTGGCATGGTCCTTCAGTTCCTGATCGGCGAGGGCGTCCCCGCCCGCCACGTGCTCGCGTACGGCGGGGTAGAGGTAGGCCTCCTCGGCCACCGAGTGCCGTACGAGCTCCATCGTGACCTGGTCGGCGTACATCTTGCGGTCCTGGTGGCCCGACGGCAGCGCCTCGATCCTGCCGAACATCTCCTCGACCTCGCGGTGATCGGTCACCAGCTCGTCGATGACGTTTCCTCCGTGTCCCATCTCCTTCACCTCCAGCGCTCGGGTCCCCCCGGCCCAGGGGGCTTAACGTGTGGTCCGCCGGTGCCGCTCGGGCGGCTCAGGCGGGGAGCTTGGCCCGGACCCGCCCGACCGCGGATGCGGGCCGTGCGGTGGCGCGGACGGATCGGCGCACCAGGCCCGCGTCGCGCCGCAGGCCCCGGGCGGCGTGGGTGCCGCGCCACACCACCGAGGGGCGGGCGCCGGTGTCGTCGGCGGCGATCAGCAGTCCGCCGAGCATGGACATGTTCTTGAAGAAGTGGATGCGCTGCTGTGCCCGCTCCTCGGGGTCCTGCGCCTCCCAGAAGCGGTGTCCCGCCAGGGTGGTCGGGACCAGCGTGGCGGCGATGGCGAGCGCCGCCGGGCGTGGCACGCGCCCCGTGGCGAGCATCAGCCCCGCCGCGACCTGTACGGCACCGCTGAGCCGTACCACCTGCTCGGTGCGGTCCGGCAGGGCCGGCACGCGCTCGGTGACCGGTTGGACGACAGGCTCGGCGGCGTCGGCGACCTGCTTCGGGTCGCGGACGGAGTTCATCCCGCCCGCGAGGAACATCGAGGCCAGCATGGGGCGGCCGAGCACACGCAACAGACTCATGGCCCTCTCCAGAGAGTCGGTGGGTACAGCGCTCGCCGGGTTCCCCAGCAGGAGCGGAACCACTCACACCGCCTGGTGCCGCGCCCACGCCGCCTCGCGCAGCGCTCCGGACAGCAGGACGTCGGCGGCGGTGCACGCGAGGGCCGTGGTCGCGGCGACCAGCACCTCGCGGGCCCGGGGCGAGGCGGCCGCCTCGGCGAACTCCGGGGTGTGGTCGGAGCGGTCCTCGCCCGTGATCGCGACGAACGGGTGGATGGCGGGCACGCGTGTGCTGACATTGCCGATGTCGGACGATCCCAGGTACACGCCGGGCGTGGGCGGTGACAGTTCGATCCCGGCCCGGGCGAGATGCGCGGCGAACCGCTCGGAGAGCACCTCGCTGTCCCGGAAGTGCTCGTAGCGCACCGTGGCCCGCTCCACCTCGACGCTGGTGCCGGTGGCCCGGGCCACCCCGTCGGCGCACATGCGCAGCCGCTCGGTCAGGTCCTCCAGCGCCGCCGTCGTGGCCGCACGCAGACCGAACAGTCCCTCCGCGTACTCCGGGACGATGTTCGTGGCCGTACCGCCGTGCGTCACGATGCCCTGCACGTGCGAGCCCTCGGGCAGCCGGCGCCCCAGCACGGCGAGCACGTTGAACAGCTCCACGAGCCCCGCCAGCGCGTCGACGCCCTCGGTCGGGTTGCCCGTGGGGTGCGCGGCCCTGCCGTGGAAGGCCACCCGGTACTGCACCTGCGCGGTCAGCGGCGCGCGAACCCAGCTGTACACGCCCGGGTGGAACATCAGCGCCGCGTCGACGTCGTCGAACACCCCCGCCTCCACCTCGACGGCCTTGCCTCCGCCGCCCTCCTCGGCGGGCGTGCCCACCGCCAGCACCGTCCCCGCGGACGCCTCCGGTACGACGGCCGCCACGGCCAGTGCGGCCCCCAGCCCGGCCGCCGCGATGAGGTTGTGACCGCAGGCGTGTCCGAGTCCGGGCAGGGCGTCGTACTCCATCAGCAGCGCCACGGCGGGCCGGCCCCGCCCCGAGCGCGCGCTGAACGCCGTCGGCATCCCCGCCACACCGCGCTCCACGGCGAAACCGGCGCGCTCCAGCTCACCGGAGAGCAGGGCTGCCGCCCGGTGCTCGGCGAAGGCGTACTCGGGGTCGGCGTGCAGGCGCCGGGCCACGTCCCACAGCACGTCGGCCCGTGCCGCCACCTCCTCGCGTACGGCGTGGTGCACGGCCTCGGGCGTTCGGCTCACGGGGTCTCCTCGTCGTCGCGCACGGTGTGCGGCGTGGTGTACGGCGTCCCGGGCGGCTCACACCGCCGGACGCAGGCCTGCCGGGGGCGGTGGGGGCGCACCCCCGGTACCCCTGTCTGCCCCGGCCGGGTTTCACCGCCCGCCGCCGCGACACCTGCGGGCCGGGGCCCCCGCGGCGGGACGCCCCCAGGCCCCGGTGCTTCGGCAGCACCCGGCCGCGACGCCCGCGGCGTTTCGTCCCTGGCCCGGGGTGAACACGGTCGGTGTACCCGCCGGGCCACGACAGCGTGGACGCCGCGGCGGCGGCTCGGGCGGGCCGGACCCGGGAGGAACCATGGATCACTCGCGCGTGCCCGTCCTGGAGGCGCTGGAGGACTTCCGGCGCCGTGGCGACATCGCCTACGGCCCGCCAGGCCACAAGCAGGGCAGGGGAGTCGACCCCCGGGTCGCGGAGATCGTCGGCCTCGACGTGTTCCGCTCCGACGTGCTCTCCCTCAACGGGCTCGACGACCGGCGCCAGTCACAGGGCGTGCTGAGCCGGGCTCAGGAGCTCATGGCCGACGCGGTCGGCGCCGAGCACGCGTTCTTCTCCACCTGCGGCAGCTCCCTGTCCGTGAAGACCGCCATGCTCGCCGTCGCCGGACCCGGCGAGAAACTGCTGCTGTCGCGCAACGCCCACAAGTCCGTCATCGCGGCCGTCGTCGTCAACGGCGTCGAACCGATCTGGGTGCACCCGAAGTTCGACGGCGAACGCCACCTGGCCCACCCGCCCGAGCCGGACGACGTGCGCCGCCGCCTGCGGGAGCACCCGGATGCCAAGGGCATGCTGCTGATCACGCCCACCGACTGGGGTTCCTGCGCCGACATCAGGGGAGTGGCGCGGGTGTGCCACGCGTTCGGTGTGCCCGTCATCGTCGATGAGGCGTGGGGTGCCCACCTGCCGTTCCACTCGGACCTGCCCGCCTGGGGCATGGACGCCGAGGCCGATCTGACGGTGACCAGCGTGCACAAGATGGGCGGGGCCGTGGAGCAGAGCTCCGTCTTCCACCTCCAGTACGACCGCGTGTCGCCCGAGGCCCTCGCGCAGCGGGAGGACCTGCTCGGCACCACCAGCGCCTCCTCCCTCGTCTACGCCACGCTGGACGGCTGGCGTCGCCAGATGGTCGAGCAGGGCCGTGAACTGCTGGACGCGGCCATCCGCCGCGCGGAACGCATCCGCGCGGCGGTGGCCGAACTGCCGGGCCTGCGGCCCATGGGCCGGGAGATCGTGGAGGAGGGGCTCGCCGCCGACCTCGACCCGCTCAAGATCGTGATCGACGTCCGCAAGCTGGGTCTGAGCGGGATGCAGGCCGTGGAGTGGCTGCGCAACCACCGCCATGTGGACGTAGGAGGCTCGGACAGCTGCCGCATCAGCGCCTCCATCACCCATGCGGACGACGACGAGACGGAGGAAGTCCTCCTGGACGCCCTGCGCGCCCTCGTCGAGCACGCGGACTCCGTCGAACGCCGCCCGCCGGTCCGTCTGCCCGAGCCCTCGGCCCTGGAACTGGAGCAGGCCATGCTGCCCCGCGCTGCGTTCTTCGCCCCGGTCGAACACGTGCCCGCCGAACGGGCCGCGGGCCGCATCGCCGCGGAGATGATCAGCCCCTACCCGCCGGGCGTCCCCGTGGTGGCACCCGGCGAGGTCATCACCGACGCGGTGCTGGACTACCTGCGCAGCGGTGCCGAACACGGCGTCCTGATCCCGGACGCGGCCGATGCCTCCGTGCGCACCCTGCGGGTCGTGGCCCGCGCTGACCAGGCGTGATGGTTCCGCGGTAACGACCGCAAGGCACGTAACTCATGCGCGAGATGTTGAAGATGTGACGCAAATAAACTTCTGCGTCAGTTGGCATGATTTGTCCCCATCAGGTGCACTAGAGAGGAAAGCATCCACTTCATCAAAGGAGATGGTGCAATGACTGCCACAGAGAAGGTCACCAAGGACCTGACGGGCATCCGCAGTGCCGACATCGAAGCCGCGCTCGACCCGGCAGAAACCGACGGCATCTACCGCGACAGCCGCGAGTGCGCCGCACTTGCGCTGTTCAAGGGCGGATACGGCCTGCTTCTGTCGCCGCCCACCCCGCGCCCCAAGAAGGGCTAGTGGACCGTCAGGAGTAGACGATGGAGCAGTCAGGCACTTCGTCCCTCTTGCAGGGCGCGGTGCAGGACCTCGCTTCCGGTGTGGTCTCCGCTCTTCGGAGCGGAGACCACACGCGTGCGGCCGCCCCCGAGCGGTCCCACCCGGAGGCGCAGGACCTCGCCCTCGCGGCCGTCCGTGTGCTGGGAGCCGACGCGTTGCTGCCGAGCACCCTCCAGCGCACCCCGCCCCTGCCCGACGAACTCGCCCTATTCCGCAAGGCCGTGGAGGCCTACCCGCCCGGAGACGACGCCGCGCCCACCGTCCGGTGGAGCCACTGGGCCATGCGGCACACCCTGCGGCGGCTCGACCCGGGCCACGCCGACCCCTCGCACGAGGAGCCCGACGCCGCCTGGCTCGAGGGCGCGACCTGGCAGCACCTGACACACCAGCTCGCGGTGCTGGCCCCCCTCGCCGTGCCGGGGGAGGACTGCGCGGTGATCCGCGCGGCACGGCAGCGTCCGGTCGACGTCGCCCGGGGCTTCGTGCGGGCGGTACGCCGCAGGGACTGGCGGCAGGCGGCCGGCGCCGGACGCTGGCTGACCCTGCTGGACGGCGTACCGCAGACGCTGGGACTCGACAACGGCCTGGACTTCGTGGAGCTGATGGGCGGTCAGGACCCGCTGGTGGCTCTGCAGGTGAGCGCGGCACGGCTGACGCGGACGGGAGCGTTCGTGTGAGGGACGCGCGGGGGGCACGGCAGGTGGCCGAGGACGCGCTGGCATGGGTGTCGGCGCACCGCGCGCAGTTCGCGCTGGGCGAGGACGCGCTGGCCGCCGACGGACAGGTGAACCGCAGCTGGAAGCCGCTCGGGGAACTGGCCCAGGTGTGCGCGACCGTGTGCCGGCACACCGCGCCGCCGGATCCGCTCCACGCACGCGCGGCCGACCTGATGGCGTTCGCGTGGCAGGAGACCGGCCGGGGCGAGCTCTTCCTGCGCCTGCATCGGCTGGAGCCCTTCGCCACCTACCCCCTGGAGGTGTACGCCGCCATGGCCGCGGCGGGCCTGCGGCACGCAGGCTACGAGGAGGCCGCCGCCACGGTGGCCCGCACCCGCAGCTGGCAGCTCACCGAGCAGGAGCCCACCCGGCGGCTCGGCGTCCTGAACGCCGAAGCCCGCAGCGGCATCCGGCAGTCCGACACGATGCCGCAGGCGCTGCGGCGCACCTGGCTGGCCGGGCTGCCCGAGCCCTGGACCTTCGAGCAGTCCTCCGGCTACTCCCTCACCCACGTGGTCTTCCACCTCACCGACTGGGGACGTGCCGGACCCGCGGGGCTTCCGCCCGACCTCGCCGGCTACCTGGCCGACTGGCTGCCCCCCTGGCTCGACACCTGTCTGGACGCCGGGATGTGGGACCTCGGCTGCGAGCTGCTGGCCGTGGCGGCGAGCCTGCCCCTGCTGCCCGAAGGTGCCGTCCTCGACGACGCCTGGGCGCGCATCGCAGCGGTACAGCACCCCCTCGGCGCGGTCCCGGAGCAGGGAGGCGGTGCGGACCACGACGGCGACCCGGACTTCCTCTCCCACTACCACCCCACCCTCATGGCGGCCTTCGCGGCGACCCTGACCCTGGGGCGGCTCGGCGACGGAGCCGGTGCGGCCCCACCCCATCCGCCCGGCGGACAAGGAGTGCTGGGATGACCGACACCCGCTTGATCCACAACGTCGGAGTGGGCGCCCTGGAATGGCTGTGGGCCCACCGTGACGGATTCGAGCTGGAACCCGACGTCGACCCCGAGATCGGCTTCCTGGAGCGCTTCAAACCCATCGGCGAACTGGCCATGATCTGCAAGGTGCTGTTCCGCGAAGGCGTCGCCGGGTCGCGCCAGGCGCAGCTGGCCAGGCAACTCATCGATCACACCTGGCGTGAGACGCTGGACGGCGGCCGCATGCTGGTGCGCGGTCAGCTCACCGAGCCCATCTCCCCCATCCCCTTCGAGGTGTACCTGCCCTTCAAGGAACTCGGCTACAGCCAGCCGGAGGTGGAGCGGGCAGCCGCCCTGAACCACCGGATCGACAGCTGGGCGGCTTTCGAGGCGACCCCCACCCGGCGGCTCGGCCTGTCGGCGTTCCAGCGCCGGTTCGGATTCCGGCCCCGGCCGCCGGAGTCCGAGGTGAGGGACACGACCTGGCTGGCCCGCACCCCCGAGCCCTGGACGGTGGAGGGGCACATCGCCTACGACGTCACGCACAACGTGTTCCACCTGACCGACTGGGGAGAGAGGCCGGACGGCCTGCCGCCCGCCACCGCCGACTACCTCGCGACCTGGCTGCCGGTCTGGATCGACGACTGGCTGGACCTGGAACGCTGGGACCTGCTCGGCGAACTGCTGGTGGTCGACGCCTGCCTGCCCCGTCCGACCCTGGACGAGCGGGCCTGGGAAGGCTTCGCCAAGGCTCAGCAGCCCGACGGCGCCATGCCCGCCCTGCGCACGATGCCCGAGGGCCCGCCGGACGAGGTGTTCGACATCGTCTACCATCCCACCCTGGTCGCCGCCTACGCCTCCGTGCTGGCCACATCGCGGTCCATGTCCCTGCTGGCGCACGCGACATGACGTCCCGTCGACCCACACCCTGGCCGGGTGGACCGCTCGACGACACCGAGTACGCGGCGGACGAGTCGCCGGCCGTACACCACGCGCCGGCCACCGATGGCGGCCCGCAGGCCGCACGCGGCACGCCCGCGGACCGGGCCGCCGCCCCTGACGACATGCCGCCGGACGAGCCCCGGCACATGCGCGCCGCGCTCATGACCGCCGGGCCCGACCCGCGCGTGCCGCCGTCGGAACCTCCCCCCGGCGACGGCCCGGTCCTCGAGCGGCTCGCCGACGCCGTCACCGCGTCCGACGCCCCGCAGGTGGTGTTCGCCCTCTCCCGGCACGGGCGCCGCAGCGTCGTGAGCGGCGGCACCGCCCCGGCCCCGCCGCTCGCCGTCGAGAACCTGCGCTACGAGATCGGCTCGGCGACGAAGACCTTCACCGGGCTGCTGCTGGCCCGGCTGATCGACAGCGGCGAGCTGACCGGCGGCGAACCGGCCGCCGCCCTCCTGGACGGGGGACGGCCGACCGGCGCACACCCGGTGACGCTCGCCCACCTGATCACCCACACCTCCGGACTGCCCGCCCTGCCGGCCGGGTTCTTCCTGCGGGGCCTGCCCGCCTGGACCACCAACCCGTACGCCCGCTTCCCGCAGGACCGGGTCGTGGACGCCTTCCTGCGCCACCGGCCGCGCCACCGCCCCGGCACCCGGTGGCGGTACTCCAACTTCGGCGTCGCCGTGCTCGGACACGCACTCGCCGCCGCGACCGGCACCTCCTGGGAGGACCTGCTCACCCGGCAGCTCCTGCGCCCCCTCGGTCTGGACGGCACGACCCTGCGCGCGGACGACTCCGGTCTCGACGCCCCCGGGCACGGAAGGAACGGCGTGTCATCCGTGCCGGCCTTCGAGGCCGGGGGCTTCCAGGCAGCGGGTGCCGTACGGGCCACGCCGCACGACCTGCTCACCTTCCTCGAGGCCCATCTGGACCCGGCAGGCGTGTCACCGCACCTCGTCCCCGCCCTGCGGGCAGTGCGCCGCCCCGTTCTGCGCAGGGGCATCGGGCACCGGCACGTCCACACCATCGCCTGGTTCCGTCACCCGACGGGCGGCGGACCGATGTACTTCCACAGCGGCGCGACCCTCGGCCACCAGGCGTTCCTGGGATTTCGCGCCGACACCGGCACGGCCCTGGCCGCGGTGTGCACCCGCCGGTTCCGCGCCCACGACCCGTTCGTGGCCACCGCGTACGCGCTGCTGGCACAGGAGTAGCGGGCCCCACCCGGCGCGGGCGGTACGTTCCACGCCGGCGCCGGACAGTCCTGACCTCTTGTCACACCCGCAGCCACAGGGCCGGGGTGCGGGTGGGCGCCCAGGCGCCCTGGGCCTGGTGGGTCTGCAGGCACCGGTAGCGCACCCCGGCGTGCAGCACGGTGGCCCCGGCTTCGTAGACGCGCCCCGCTGCCCACGCCTGCGTGACGTTGCCCTGCGGAGGCGCCGACGGGACGGCGGCGGTCTTCAGGGTGAGGCCGTAGTCGCTGAGCAGCGCATTGATCGGCTGGTAGAACGTGGTGCCCCCGCTGCTGCAGTCACCCGTACCGCCGGAGGTCACGCCCTGCGCCTGGACGCCCGCGACGAAGGGCCCGCCGGAATCGCCCGGCTCGGCGCACACCGTCGTCCGGGTCAGCCCGTCCACCCTGCCCTGGGCGTAGCTGACGCTGGTGTCGTGCTGCTGGATGCTGCCGCAGTGCCACCCGGTGGTGGAACCGGAGCGGCAGACGGCGGCCCCGACGAGCGCCTGGACCGACCCGGTGATCTGCACCTTCTGGTCGCCCTCGGCTCGGACGTTCGCGGTCGTGCTCCACCGGTCGTCGACGGCCACCCACGACATGTCCTTGCCGGGGAACGTGGAGGCCTGGAAGGTGCCCTGCGCCGTCCTGTCGAAGCCGGTCGTCGTGTCGCCCTTCTTGCCGCAGTGGCCCGCCGAGGCGAAACCCTGCTGCGTGCCCTTCGTGACGGAGAAGCCGATCGAACACCGGGCGGCGTCGTTGATGTAATAGGCGTCGCCGCCGGTGATGTCCGCCAGGAGGCGTGGCC
The DNA here is from genome assembly GCF_040637515.1 of Streptomyces sp. NPDC029041. NCBI lineage: Bacteria > Bacillati > Actinomycetota > Actinomycetes > Kitasatosporales > Streptomycetaceae > Streptomyces > Streptomyces sp. NPDC029041. The sequence goes on from NZ_JBEZWO010000023.1 coordinate 67,956, forward strand.
GGATCGCCGTCACCTTGACGGCGACGCCCTTGGCGTCGAGGCCCGCCGCCTTGATGAACGCGGCGGCCGCGGCCCTGGTCCGAGCCTCCACGGTGACCCGGTTCGCGGGAACGTCGACGTACCACAGGGGCGTGTCGTGGGTGCCGACGCGAGCCGCCGCCCCGTCCAGCTTCCGCTTCGCGGCCACCAGGTCGCGCAGCGGCTTCTTCACGACGGCCGCCGTGGCGCCCTGCGCCTTGATGGCGGGCACGTCCGCGGCCTTGGTGGTCGCCACCACGAGCTCCTGCGAGGTCGCGCCGCGCAGCCAGGCCCCCGCGAAACGGTTCCCCAGCGCATTGCGCAGCAGCCCTGCCCGGGTACCGGCCTCCGCCTCGTTGATCAGCCGCCGGGAGGCCTGAGCCCGGGTCAGCCCGAGGTCACGCTCGAGGGCGCGCAGCAGCGCAGCCGACGGCCGGTCGGCGCCGAGGGTCTGGGCGGTCGAGGGCAGCGGGCCCGCGGGGGGTGCCGGCTCGGCCGCCACGGCGGAGGGCAACCCGGTGGCGAGCAGCGCGCCGAGTGCGGTCAGGGCCGCCCGGCGGCCGGGCACGGCGTGTCTGTGGGCCATGTCGATGTGTCTCCTTCGATCGCGGTGAACCTGCCGGCGAGGCCGTGTGCCTTGCCGGAGCGGCCCGGAGTGATGTCCTGGGGTGCTCCGGTTCGCGCTGTGGCGCCCGGAAGGGCGCCATGTGCGGTACTGCGGACACCCGGCGTGTCACGCGGACTTCAGGCCGGGCGAACCCACCTCCGTGACGAAGGAGGCGGTCGTCGAGATGGTGCCCCCGGGCGTGTTGACGGCCGAGACGGTCCGGAAGTCGACCCGGGCGTTCTCACGGCCCAGCTCGACCCGCACGTAGCCGCGCCGGCCGTCGTAGTGCTTCATATGGGGGTTGGCCTTCATGTACGTGTCCCAGTTGTCCGGCTTGCTGGTTCCGTTCCCGCCGCTGGCGATGGAGGTGCAGGTGAACTCCGTGCCCAGCGTCCTGGACTGCGGGTCGTCGAAGTCGTCCTTGATGTCGAAGGCGTAGCCGACGTGGACATCGCCCGTGAGGACCATCCAGTTGTCGATGCCCGCGGCTTTCGCGCCCGCCATGACCCGGCCGCGGGAGGCCCGGTAGCCGTCCCAGGCGTCCATGGAGACCCGGGCCGGCTCGGTCAGGTCGAACTTGCGCTGGGAGAAGCACACCTGTTGGGGCATCACGTTCCACAGCGCGCCGGAGTCGCGCCAGCCGTCCAGGAGCCACCGCTCCTGAGCGGCGCCCGTGAGCGTGCGGGCCGGATCGTCCGACTCGCTGCCCGGCGCGTGCGGCCGGTCGCCGTAGGCCTGGTCCGAGCGGTACTGGCGGGTGTCGAGGATGTCGAACTGGGCGAGGGAACCCCACGCCAGCCGGCGGTACAAGCGGGCATCGGGGCCCTGCGGCAACTGCTCGGCACGCAGCGGCTGGTTCTCCCAGTAGGCCCGGTAGGCGGCGGCGCGCCGCACCAGGAACTGCTCCTGGGCGCTGCCGCTCTCGTCGTGTTCGCCCGCGTAGTTGTTCTCCGTCTCGTGGTCGTCCCAGGTGACGAGGAAGGGGTGCCGGGCGTGCGCGGCGAGCAGGTCCGGGTCACTCTTGTAGAGCGCGTAGCGCAGCCGGTAGTCCGCAAGGGTGGTCGTCTCGCGGTTGAACACGTCGGGCAGTTTGCGGTCGGTGTAGCGGCGGGCCCCGCCGGTGGAGTCCACCGGGTACTCGTACAGGTAGTCGCCCAGGTGGAACACCAGGTCGACGTCCTCCTGCGCCAGATGCCGGAACGCCGTGTAATAGCCGTCCTGGTAGGCCTGGCAGGCAACGGCGGCCAGCCGCATGCCCGTGGTGTCCGTGCCCGGGGCCGGCGCCGTGCGGGTCCGGCCGACAGGGCTGATCCAGCTGCCCACCCGGAACCGGTAGTAGTAATGGCTGTCCGGCATCAGGCCCTTGACGTCGACGTGCACGCTGTGGGCGTACTCGGGGTGAGCCGTGGCGGTGCCCTGCTGCACGCCGATCGCGAACCACTCGTCCAGGGCCACCTCCCAGTCGACCACGACCCGCTGCGACCCCAGTCCGCCGTCCTCGGCGAACGGTGCGGGGGCCAGCCGGGTCCAGATCAGTACCGAGTCGGGCAGGGGGTCGCCGGAGGCCACACCCAGGGTGAACGGGTCGTCGGACACCCGGGCGGCGTCGAGTTCGGAAGCGGCGGAGGCGCCGTGGGCCGGCCGGTTGGTGGCGAAGGCGAGCATCGCCGCCGCAGCGGTGACCGTCAGGAACCGGCGGCGGGCGACGTGCGGCGCGGCGGTGCGCAGTACGTCGTCGTGCGGGGAGAAAGCATGCTCGGACGCTGCTCTTCGACGGCCCGTCAGCGCCATCTGGTGTCCTCTCGTACGGGGCGGTTGCGCTCCCGTGCGGATGCGTGGGGACATCGTCGGCGTGCGGAGCGCGGAGCTCGCATGCTAAGCAGACAAAATGCCCTGAACGGGCACGACGTGCGGGGGGTTCACACCACAGGCGGTACACCGGCCGCCCGGTGCGCGTGGCGGCTGTCGACTGGCGGACGCCGCGCCGGTGAACGCGCGCGGCATGAAAGGGCGTCAAGTGGCCCGACCGGCCCGCGGCTCACGGAGGGATCACGTGCAGGCGTTTGCCCTCCTGTTCCCGGCGGTCGCGGACTGGACCTGGTGTGAATGGAAGGCTCTACGGTGGCTGGATCACCGCGGAGGTGCGGGGGCCGTTCAAGGGCGCCCCGGGCACCCGGCTGTGGTGAGGGGGAGGGGCGTCGCCCTCACCGTCGCTTTCGCCGGGTAGCCGCAAGCTCTCGTGCTCCTCCTCGGGTGCGGTCGAAGAACGCGTCAGCCGCCCCGAAGAGCGACCGCCAGCGTGAGTTCAAGGACCCGGTGTGGCGATGCGAGATCCGGAAAGAGCTCCCGCAGCTGCGACATCCGGTACCGGACCGTCTGGGGATGGACGAACAACGCCGCCGCCACCTCCTCCCGCCTCCCCTGGTGCAGCAGCCACGCCCGCAACGTCTCCTCCAGCCGTCGTGCGGTCGCGTCAGGCAGGGTCCGCAACGGTGCGAGGGCTCGGGCACGCAGGTCTGCGTGGGCGTCCACGTCGGCGCTCAGCACCAGCTCGGGCAGGTGGTCCTCGGTGTCGCGGATATCGGAGGAGAGGGAGCGGGCGCGTACGGCTCGTGCGTACGAGGCGGACGCTCGAGTCCAGGGCCGGGCCGGGCCGACCACGGCGGTGCGGTCGGTCAGTTGCCGCAAGAGATGTGATCGGTCCGCGTCGGGGACGAGCAGCACCCCGGTGGCGTCCGGCAGATCGTCGAGGACGAGGGTGCTCGGGTCGAGCGCGCGGTAGGCGGGCCGGGCCTGGGCGGCGGGCAGCAGGACCACGGTCAGCGAAACCGGAGGCTGCCACCCGGCCCGTTGAGCAGAGGCCAGCAGCACGTCCGGGCTCGCGCCGGCGAGGAGGTCGCGGGCCAGGTGTTCCAGGTGGCGCTCGTGGGCCCTGCCCTGGGCGGCCAGTTCGTCGGCGTGGCCCGCGGCGCTCGCGGCGGACAGCTCGTCGATGTAGGCGAAGGTCAGTTCGGCGAACTTGGCCACCTCGGCGGCGGGCAGACCTGCGGGTACGGCACCGGCTGCCAGGCAGCGCCAGGCGACCCGGGCGCCGACGCGGTAGGCGCTGAGCAGGGCGTCCATCGAACGGCCGTCGCGCACCTCGCCCCGGCCCAGCTCGTAGGCCGCGTCACCGGCGTCGCCGCCTGTGGCGTTCCCGCTCGCGAGGTCCAGGTAGTGCCCCAGGGCGGTGCGGACGGCTCGGCGGATGGTGCCGCCCATGTGGCCCGAGAGGGCGTTGGCGTAGGGAGGGACCTCGTCGATGATCGCCTGGACGACCTCGTCGGCGGTGGTCTTCAGCGCGGCCCGAAGTGCCGTGACCGTCGTCTCATCCAGGGCCAGTTCGCTGGCCCTCCGGGTTGCATGGCTCACGTTTTTGTTCCCTGCGAACAATTCAGTTGCCCAGATTTACGTCCTGCGGTCAGGACTTTACGCCCTGAGGCACAGCAATCTGGAGTCATGACGAGCACAGCCCTCCGCAGCAGGGCATGGAAGCTGCTGGAGATGGTCACGACGCCGCTGCTGCCGTCGGACTACCTCGACCTGGTCAGCCCGCTGCGTGCGGGCGCTGACCTGCGTGGGCGCATCGAGGCCGTGCACCCCGAGACGGGTGACGCGGCGACTGTCGTGATCAGGCCGGGACGGGGCTGGCGCGGCCACACGGCCGGTCAGTACGTGCGGATCGGGGTCGACGTCGACGGGGTGCGCCTGTGGCGTGCCTACTCGGTCACATCGCCGACCCACCGCCAGGACGGACGCATCACGATCACCGTGAAGGCGATCCCGGACGGCAAGGTCAGCAATCACCTGGTCCGCAGGGCGAAGCCGGGCACGCTGATCCAGCTCGACCAGGCGACCGGTGACTTCGTACTGCCGCAGGCCAGGCCCGCCAAGGTGCTCTACCTGACGGCCGGCAGCGGCATCACGCCCGTGATGGGCATGCTGCGCGACACCGCGTTCGACGACGCCGTCATGGTCCACTGCGCGCCACAGCCGCACGACGTGATCTTCCGCAGCGAACTGCACGACCTGGTCGCGGACGGCAGGCTGCGGCTCACCGAGGTGCACACCGACACGGACGGCATGCTCGACATCGCCCGTCTCGACGAACTCGTGCCCGACTGGGCCGAGCGCGAGACCTGGGCGTGCGGGCCCGCGGGCCTGCTCGACGCCGCCGAGAAGCACTGGGCCGGGCACGGCGTCGGGGAGCGCCTGCACACCGAACGCTTCCGGCCCACCGTCGTCGCCACGGGCGACGGCGGTGAGGTCACGTTCCGCGCCACCGGCAAGACCGTCGACGCGGACGGCGCCACGCCGTTGCTGGACGTCGGCGAGGAAGCCGGCGTGCTCATGCCCTCCGGGTGCCGCATGGGCATCTGCTTCGGCTGCGTCACACCGCTCAAGGCGGGCGCCGTCCGCGACCTGCGCACCGGCGAGATCACCGAGGCCGAGCCGGGCGTCCTCATCCAGACCTGCGTGTCCGCCGCCGCGGGCCCCTGCGACATCGAACGGTAGGAACACCTTGACCGCTATCGACCCCACCGCCCACCTGACCGCGGAGCAGATCGAGGAACTCGGCCGCGAGCTCGACGCGATCCGCGACGAGGTGATCGCCGGCCGTGGTGAGAAGGACGCCGCCTACATCCGCAAGGTGATCTCGGCGCAGCGCACGCTCGAACTGGTCAGCAGGGGCGTGCTGCTGTTCTCGTTCTTCCCGCCCGCGTGGGTGCTCGGCACCGCGGGTCTGTCCGTGGCGAAGATCATGGACAACATGGAGATCGGCCACAACATCCTCCACGGCCAGTGGGACTGGATGCGGGACCCGAAGATCCACTCCACCACCTGGGAGTGGGATCACGTCTCGCCGGCCGACCAGTGGAAGCACTCGCACAACGAGCTGCACCACACGTACACCAACGTGATCGGCAAGGACAACGACCTCGGCTACGGCATCATGCGCGTCGACGAGGACCAGAAGTGGCACCCGTTCCACCTCGGCCAGCCGCTGTGGAACTTCATCAACGCCTGCTTCTTCGAGTACGGCATCGCGGCGTACGACCTGGAACTGGGCAAGAACCTGCACAAGCGCCGCCGCAAGGACCCGGAGTTCCGCGCGCGGGCCAAGGCCGTGGGCCGCAAGATCCGCAAGCAGGTGCTCAAGGACTACGTGATCCACCCGCTGCTGTCGGGCCCCTCGTTCGTCCCCACGCTCGCCGCCACGTTCACCGCGAACCTGGTCCGCAACCTCTGGTCCCACTCGGTGATCATGTGCGGGCACTTCCCCGAGGGCGTGCAGGTCTTCGAGCGCCGGTCGATCAAGGGCGAGACGCGCGGCCAGTGGTACCTGCGCCAGATGATGGGCTCGGCGAACATCAGCGGCAGCAGGGCCATGCACTTCATGACCGGCAACCTGTCGCACCAGATCGAGCACCACCTCTTCCCGGATCTGCCGAGCAACCGGTATGCCGAGGTCGCGGTGAAGGTGCGCGCACTGTTCGAGAAGTACGAGCTGGAGTACGTCACCGGGCCGTTGCCCAAGCAGGTGTTCTCCGCGTGGCGCAAGGTCTTCCGGCTCTCGCTGCCGAACAAGAAGCCCAAGGTCAGGACCCCGGAACGCGAGCAGGAGCTTGTCGCGGCCTGATATCCTCCGTTACTCCAGGCGGCGGTCGACGATGGGGGCGCGGTGAGCGTGCCGGCCCCCGGCGGGGCTTCCAGGCCGGGCGAGCTGGTCCTCCTCGGCGGTCCTCACCGACTGCCCCCTGTGACGCGCCACGAGCCGCCCATGTCGCAGCGGACATGGGGCGCGTCGACGCCTCGACGATCAGACACCCCTTCTCCGGCCGGGCGCTCAGCGGGCCCGCTGGGCGGCGGCTCCGGCCGCGGCGGGCTCCCGTGCCGGGAGGTGGTAGACGTGGAAGGCCCGCCCGATGACAGGCTGGGCGACGTTGCGCACCCGCACGCCGCCGCTCGTCATGCCGTGTTCGGTGCCGGCGTGCGCGTGCCCGTGCACCGCGAGGTCCGCGCCGGCGGTGTCGATCGCCTCGGCGAGCAGATAGCTCCCCAGGAACGGGTAGATCTCCAGCGGCTCGCCCGCCAGGGTGTCCGGAACGGGGGAGTAGTGGGTCAGGGCGATCCGCGCGTCACAGCCGTCCCGGGCCAGTTGTTCCAGGGCGGTCCGCAGACCGTCGGCGCACCGGCGTGAGTGCTGGACGAACTCCTTCATCACCGGCTCGCCGAACTCCCCGGCGCACCGGCCCACGAAGCCGCCCCCGAACCCCTTGGTCCCGGCGACGCCGATCCGCGCCCCGCCGCTCTCCACGACCGTGCTGTGCCCTTCCAGCACCTGCGCGCCGGCGTCCCGGAGGATGGCCGTGACCTCGTCGGGGCGGCCGTCGTGATGGTCGTGATTGCCGAGGACGGCGACGACCGGAACGGCAAGGTCCTGGACCTCCCGAGCCACCACCCGCATCTCCTCGGGCGTGCCGTGCCGGGTCAGGTCCCCGGCCAGCAGCAGGAGGTCGGCGCACTCGGGCAGGGTCTCGAAGGCGGGGCGGAGCACGCCCTGACTGTCGGGCCCCATGTGGATGTCTCCGACGGCTGCGACGCGGATCATGAGAGTTCCTCCGCGTGGTCGGGGGAGGAGGCCTCGGTGACCACGAGGTCGCTGTGCACGGGGAACCCCGCGAGCTCCTCGTGGACGGTGCGCACGATCTCGTCGCGGCAGGGCGCGGAGGGCACGGTGCCGGTGAGCAGAACCGTCCGGCCGCGGGCCTCGACCCGTACGCCCAGTTCCCCGAGCTCGCCGGAGGCGAGGCGGTCCTGCAGGTGGGCGATGCGGTAGTCCAGGTTCTCCGCCGGCGGCCCGCCGCCCGTGTCCTGGGAACCGTGGGTGCTCATGGGTGCTCCTTCAGATGACGTTCAGGCGTTCCAGGAGGAAGAAGAAGGCCGCCGGCATGGGTTCGTCCCCGCACTCGCGCCGGACCTTCTCCCAGTCGACCTTCTCCCGCAGGGCACGTGCGATGGGCAGCGCCGCCCCGAAGTCGCAGTGGTGCTCCGAGAACGCGGCGGTCAGACTCCACAGCAGATCGGTCGGAGCCAGCACGGGCATGCGCACCGAGTCGACCGACAGCTCCTGCGCCCGCTCCAGCATGTCCGCGCCGACCGGCCGGTGCGCCAGCTCGAAGATGATGTCGACCGGCTGCCCGAAGCACGTGGCCTTGATCAGCCAGTCCTCCGGCGGGGTGTACACCGTCAGCCCGGCCTCGTGGAGCGTGGCCGCCACGGCTTCGGCGTCCTCGGGACGGATCGCGAAGTCGACGTCGTGCTGCAGGTTCTTCTCGCCGCCGTGGGCGTACGCGGCCACACTCCCGGCCAGCGCGAACAGGTGCCCCTTGCGCTTCAGCAGGGCGCCGACCTGTTTGGCCGCCTCCAGAAGCGCCTGGTTGCGGTCCTGGGGAAGTTCCTGCAGCGGCTGGTCCGCTTGCGGATCCTGTGGTGGCGCGGGCTCGGCACCGTCCGGTGCCGTCCGGAGGTCGGGGATCCCCGGTCGCCGGACGAGCGTCGCGTCATCACCGTTCTGCGTCATGACCACTCCTTCGCCGAACCGGACACTCCGCCCTCGTGCGGTGTCCGGACCCGGACGGCCTGTGTGCCTGCATTGAGTACCCGGTGCTCCCGGCCCGACACGGACGGCTTCCACGCTCCTTCATCCGGTCGGCCGTCCCGGCGGGCCCCGGCACTCCGGCCGAACAAGACAAGCGCATAACCTGACAAAAGCGGAATATGAGGCATAGAGCTGGGAAGCCGGATCACGCCGCAGACAACGCGCTTGTGGAGGTCGACATGAACCAGGAGACATCACGTTCGTCGGATCTTCCGCAGCCGCTGCGGGCCGTCGCCTCGGGCCTCCGGCACGTGCCGGGCGCGGAGCAGGTGGGCAAGGCGGCCACGGGCGCGCTGGACGTGATCGGCGCCGTCTCACCGCGCGGCCGCCGGATGGCCGTCTACGCCGGCGCCGGAGTGCTCGGTGTGACCGGACTGGTGGAGTGGCCGGTGGCGGTGACCGGAGCCGCCGTCGCCTGGCTGACCCGGCCGCGGCCCGAGCAGCACACCGACGGCGCGTCACCGAACGGCGGAACACGGACCGGCAGCAGCGGAGACAAACGCTCCGCCCGGACCGGTGAGGACGACGAGGACACCTCCGCGTACGGCCCCGGCGGCAGGCTCGCCTCCTCCCACTACCGGCACGACCGGCCGGAACCGCACGTCCACGAACAGCCCGCCAAGGTCGGCGACACCGCCACCGCCTCCGCCCTGAAGCAGGTCGCCGAGGCGACCGCGCACCACGGCGACGAGCACCCCCACGGAAACGCACACGACAGCCGCCCCGCCGGCTGAGTCGGGACAGCAGCAGATGCTCACACGCTTCGACGTCACCCCACTCGTCGGGGCCGTGGCCGGTGCGGCCGCAGGCGCCGCACGCAGCACCGCCCAGTCGGTGACGTCCGTCTACGACACCACCCGCCGCGTCCGCAACGTCGCGCGCAACGCCCTGACCGGCGGACAGCACTGGAAGGCGGGGCAGCGCCTCCACCTCGCGCTGCGGCACTCCGAGGGTGACGCCGCAGCGCTCGCCCACCGCGTCGCCGAGGAACTCGTCGAGCACCCGGACGTCCTCACGGCGTACTGGGACGGGGGACTGGGCCGCCTGGTGGTCACCGTGGCCGAGGACGCCGCCACCGACCGCGTCACCGAGCGGGCCACCGCCCTCGCCACCCGTCTGGGCCTGGCCGAAGGCGTCGACCCGAACCTCCGGGACACCAGCCACCCCGGCGACCCCGCCGAGGTGCGCGTCACCGCGGCGGCGATCCTGCTGGACGCCGCCGGAGCGGCCGGCGCCCTGGCCGGCCGGTCCCTGCGGCTGCCGCCCACCTCGCGGGTCGTCACCGCCACGGTCACACTGCTGCGCGAGAACCCCCGCTTCCGCGCCCTGCTCCGGCAGCGGTTCGGCACGTCCGGCATGGAACTCCTCCTCGCCGCCGCGAACGCCGCCGTCCACGGCATCGGCCAGACCCCGCTGGCCCTCGTGCTCGACGGCATCCTGCGCGGCAACCAGCTCACGGAGGCGGTGGCCAGGGCCGCGGCCTTCGAGGCACTGCACGACGACGTCTGCCACCACCGGCGCACCAGCGTGACCTGTCCCGCGGACGCCCGGCCGCCGCTGAAGGTGACGCCCGCCGCCGAGTACGCCTCCCACGCCAGCACGGGCAGCATCGCCGGCGCCGTCGCCACCCTCCTCGTCACCCACAGCGCCAGGGACGCGGCCGAAGCGGTCCTCGCCGGATCCCCCAAGGCGGCCCGCTACGGGCCGGCCGCCTTCGGCGCGACGCTCGGCACCTTCCTCGCCCACTCCGGGATCCTGTTGCGCAACGGAGAGCGCCTGCGGCAGCTGGAGATCGCCGACGCCCTCGTCCTGCACGCCGACGCCCTGCGCAGCCTGCGGCAGGACGACACCGACGACGGCCTGCCCGACGACCCCGTCCACCCCTTCGCCGAGGCCGTCCTGGACGCCGCCCGCCGGGCCGGACTGCACGTCGTGATCGCAGGCGGCTCCGACCTGAAGGACATCACCCGGCTCGCCGACGAGGTCGCCCCGAGCGCCGAGCCGTTCGGAGACGTCGTACGGGCCCTGCAAGGCGAGGGGCGCGTGGTCGTGACCGTCGCCCGTCTGCACGAGTCCGGCGACGGGCACCTCGCGGCCGGACTGCCCGCCGGTGACGTGGCCATCGCCCTCACCGACGGACGGGCAGCCGTCTCCTGGGGCGTCGACGTGCTGGCCCCCAGGGGTCTCACCGACGTGTGGCGGCTGCTCACGGCGATCCCCGCGGCCCGGCGAGTCGGACGCCGGTCGCAGACCCTGGCCCGCGCCGGCGCGGCCCTGTCCGGGCTCCTGGTCGCCCGCGGCGGGCAGCCCCCGGGCCGTCGCCTCCAGTGGCCCCTCACCCGGCACGCCCCCGTCAACATGGCCGCCGCGGGCGCCCTGATCACCGGCTCGCTCGAAGCCGTCCGCGTCGCCCGCGCCACCCCGCCCCCGCCCCGGCTGCACATCCCCTGGCACGCCCTGGAACCCCACGAGGTCCGTGACCGGCTGGGGCGCGCCGACCGCGACGGCGAGCCCCGCGGACTGACCCTGGTCGCCGACCGCTCTCGGCAGCAGGCCGTACGTCTGACCCGGCACCCGGCACTCGCTCCCGCCCGCTGGACGTGGCAGGCGGCCGGTGCCGTGCGCCGCGAACTCGACGACCCGCTCACCCCCGTCCTCGCCACGGGCGCCGTCGCCTCGGCGCTGCTCGGCTCGGTCGTCGACGCGCTGCTCGTCGTCGGCGCCATGGACCTGAACGCCGTGACCGGCGGACTCCAGCGGCTGCGCGCCGAACAGGCCCTGGCCCGGCTCGCCGCCCGGCAGCAGCCCAAGGCCCGCAAGCAGGACAGCCGCACACGCACGGTCACCGTCGACGCCGCCCGGCTGCGGCCCGGCGACGAGATCAGCCTCGGCGCCGGCGACGTCGTACCCGCCGACGCCCGGCTGCTGGACGTCGACGGCCTGGAGGTCGACGAGTCGGCGCTCACCGGCGAATCCCTGCCGGTGACCAAGACCGTCGAGGCCACCCCCGGCCTCCCCGTGACCCAGCGCACCTGCATGGTCTTCGAGGGCACCACCGTCGTCGCCGGACGGGCCACCGCCCTTGTCGTGGACACCGGAGACCAGACCGAGGCGGGCCGGGCCGTCACCCTCGCCGCCCGTACCCCGCCGCCCGCCGGCGTCCAGGCCCGGCTCCAGGAACTGACCCGCAAGGCCCTGCCGGTGACCTTCACCGGCGGCGCCGCGGTGACCGGACTGTCCCTGCTGCGCGGCAGCCCCGTCCGACGCGCCGTCAGCGGCGGTGTCGCCGTCGCCGTCGCCGCCGTCCCCGAAGGCCTTCCGCTCGTCGCCACCGTCGCGCAGATGGCGGCGGCACGCCGGCTCTCCCGACGCGGCGTCCTGGTCCGCACCCCGCGCACCCTGGAGGCGCTCGGCCGGGTCGACACCGTCTGCTTCGACAAGACCGGCACGCTCACCGAGAACAGACTGCGCCTGGTCCGCGTCGCCACCGCCGACGGCACCGTCCTCGCCACGGACGACGAGCGGGCCGAGCCGATCGTGCGGCTGGCCGCGCGCGCCTGCCCCCCGGAGGAGACGGGGCAGGGCCGGCGCGTCGCGCACGCCACCGACGAGGCCGTCCTCGACGTGGCCCCGCCCGACCAGGGCTGGGCCCCCACCGGTGAACTGCCCTTCGAGACCCGCCGCGGCTACGCCGCCGCGGTCGGCCGCGACGGCGACCCGGACATGGGTGAAGTCCTCGTCGTCAAGGGCGCCCCCGAGACCATCCTGCCCGCCTGCCGGGACCTGCCCGGCCACGCCTCGGACACCGCCCACGCGCTCGCCGGGCAAGGACTGCGCGTCCTCGCCGTAGCCCGCCGCGACTGCCGGGCCGACGACGCCGAGGCCGAACTCGACGCGCCGCTCGCGGACCTGGAGTTCAGCGGCTTCATCGCCCTCGCCGACGTCCCGCGCGACACCTCGCACGCCCTGCTCGCGGAACTGCGCCGCTCCGGCATCCTGCCCGTCATGCTCACCGGCGACCACCCGGAGACCGCCCGCGCCATCGCCCTGCAGCTGGGCTGGCCGGAGGAGACCGAGGCGGTGACCGGCGACGAACTCGTCGCCATGGAACGCCGCGAACGCGTACGGGTCCTGCGCGGCGCGGGCGTCGTCGCCCGGGTGGCGCCCGAGCAGAAGCTGCACGTCGTCGAGGCCCTGCAACAGGCCGGACGGGTCGTGGCGATGGCCGGAGACGGCGCCAACGACGCCGCCGCCATCCGCGCGGCCGACGTCGGCGTCGGCGTCGAGTCGCGCGGCTCGGCGGCCGCCCGCAACGCCGCCGACCTCGTGCTCACCACCGGCGACCTGTCCGTCCTCGTGGACGCGGTCACCGAAGGCCGTGCCCTGTGGCGCAGCGTCGCCGACGCGGTGAGCATCCTCATCGGCGGCAACGCCGGCGAGGTCGGCTTCAGCGTCCTGGGCACCCTGCTCGCCGGTGCCTCGCCCCTGTCGACCCGTCAGCTGCTGCTGGTCAACCTGCTCACCGACATGTTCCCGGCCATGGCCGTGGCCGTCACCCCGAGCAGCGACCCCTCGACCGCCGAACACGCGGCGACCGGCCCGATGGGCCTCGACGTCCTCGGCGCGCCCCTGCTGCGCTCCATCCGCCGCCGCGGCATCACCACCTGCTTCGGCGCCGTCGCGGCGTACCTCATCGGCCGCCTCACCCCCGGCACCGAACGCCGGTCCACCACCATGGCCCTGTGCGGTGTCGTCGGCGCCCAGCTCGTGCAGACCCTCTCCGGGCGGCGCCACAGCACGCTGGTGTGGGTCACGGCCCTCGGCTCCGCCGCCGTCCTCGCCGCCCTTGTCCAGACCCCCGGTGTCAGCCACTTCTTCGGCTGCACCCCGCTCGGGCCCGTGGCGTGGGCCGGCGTCGCCCTGGCCATCGCCCTGTCGGCCCTGGCCCCCCGCCTCGAGCGGCTCCAAGCCGTCCACGCCCTCTACGACGCCGCGGCCCGGCTCGCCCTGCGTCTCGACGACCTGAGCCGCCAGGCCCGGCACCTCTTCCGGAGCGGGATCGCCGCCCCGGTGGCGTCGTAGGGCGCAGCGGGGCAGCCGCAGGGCAGACACGAAAGGAGGCCGCCCCCACGAGTTGTGGGGACGGCCTCCTCATCTGCGGTCAGACCTCGCCGCGCCAGGCGCCGGTCTCCGTCCCGCGCGCCTCCATGAACTGCTTGAAGCGCTTCAGGTCACCGGAGACCTGCCGCTTCACGAAGCCCAGCTTGTCGCCGACGTTCTCGGCCAGGCCACTGGGGTCGAAGTCCATCTGCAGCATGACCTTCGTGGTGTCGTCCTGGATGCGGTGGAACGTCACCACACCGGCCTGCCGCGCCTCGCCGCCCACGGTGGTCCAGGCGACCCGCTCGTCCGGGACCTGCTCGGTGATCTCCGCGTCGAACTCCCGCGCCTGTCCGCCGACCTTCGTCACCCAGTGCGTGAGGGTGTCGGTGCGCTGCTCGATGCGCTCGACGCCGTCCATGAACTCGGGGAAGGACTCGAACTGCGTCCACTGGTTGTACGCGGTGTGCACCGGCACGCGGACCTCGATGGATTCCTCTACCTGCGACAAGGCGAAACCTCCCTCTCTCGTGTGTGAGCGACGGACGGGTACCAGTTCTCGCGCCGCTCACTCCTCGTCATCACAAGTTGTCCGACCAGGTGTTTTTTCCGCCCCAGCTGGTACTCGGCCAGAAACTACGGACCGGGAGGTGATCGTCATGGCGGACACGCACCGCACGGCCCCCGCCGCTCCCCGCACAGGGAGCGCGGCGGCCGGGGAGGAGCCTGTGGGCGAGCTGGTGCAACGGGCCACCGAGAGCTGACCGACCTGGTGCGCGGCGAAATGCGCCTCGCCCGGGCGGAGATGACCGAGAAGGGCAAACGCTTCGGCAAGGGCGGCGGATTGTTCGGCGGAGCCGGCGTGCTCGGCTTCGTCACTCTCCAGGCCCTGGTCGCCACGGCGATCGCCGCCCTGGCCGTTCCGCTGCCGGTGTGGGCGGCGGCGCTGATCGTCACGGGCGTCCTGGCCGTCGCCACGGGCCTGACGGCGCTGGCCGGCCGCAAGGAGATGCGCAGCGCCACTCCGCCCGCCCCGCAGCAGACCATCGACAGCGTGAAGGCCGACGTGGCCGAGATCAAGGAGAGTGCACAGCGATGACCCAGCCTCCGCACGACGAGCCGACCGCCCGCAGCCAGGAGGAACTGCGCGAGCAGGTCGAGAACACCCGCCACGAACTGGGCGACACCGTCCAGGCCCTGGCGGACCGGGCCGACGTCAAGACCCGGGCCCGTGAGAAGGCCGCCGCAGTCAGGGACCAGGCCGGCGTCAAGGCCGAGGCATGGGGCGGGCAGGCCAGGACCAAGGCCGCGCACCTGGCCCACACCGTGGAGGAGAAGCTGCCCGAGCCGGTCAAGCAGAAGGGCGCCGCCGCTGCTCAGAGCGCCAAGGAGAAGGCCGCACAGGCCGAGCAGGTCTGGCAGGACAAGGCCCCGCAGCAGGTGCGCGACCACCGTGCCGCCCTGCTGGCGGGCGCCGGTGCCGTCCTCGTGGCCTGCCTGCTGATCCGCCGCCGCGGAAACCGCTGAGCCGCGGCCGCACCCCGGGCCCCCGCACCGCGCGCGGTGCGGGC
>NZ_JBEZWO010000024.1:0-81950 GCF_040637515.1 Streptomyces sp. NPDC029041
GGAGAACATCACCCTGGCCTACCGGATGCGCCATGCGCGTTCGAGGTTGTGGCGCCGGGCGAACGTTGCCTGCCGCGGCACTAGTGCTTCGGCCCCCGGGGCACGGTCACGGACGTGAGCAGCGCGACGCCCGGGGCCAGCGCCTGCCAGGTCGTGCCGTGCCAGGACAGGACGGCGATCGCAGAGGTGGGGAATTTCGTGCGGACCTGCTCCAGGGTGTCGTCGAGGCCGTCACCGGCGAGGGCCAGGACCAGTTCCTCCAGACCGGGGTTGTGCCCGATCAGCAGCAGCGTCTCCACCTCGGCGGGCACCTCGTGCACCACGGCCAGCAGCCCGGACGGACCGGCGGCGTACAGGCGCCGGTCGTGCCGGACCGGCGGGGGTGTGCCCCACTCGGCAGCGGCCAGGTCCCAGGTCCGGCGGGCGCGGACGGCGGTGGAGCACAGCGCGAGATCCGGCAGGAGGTCGGCGCCGGCCAGGGCCCGTCCCGCCGCGGGGGCGTCCCGGCGGCCGCGCGGGGCGAGGGGGCGTTCGTGGTCGGCGACGTCCAGGGGCCAGGCCGACTTGGCGTGCCGCAGCACGACCAGGCGGCGCAGCGGGCCGGCGCTGCTGCGGGCGATCATGACGGCGATCCCAGGTCACGGGTGAGGTCGAGGCCGAGGAGCCGGTCGGCGTAGGCGTATGTCTCGAAGCGGGCGCCGTCCGCGAGTTCCGGCTCGGTCTCGACCCGGCGCAGGATTTCCAGCACCCGCGGCACGTCCAGGTCGGCGTCCCAGGCTTCGCGCAGCCGCTCCCGCACGCCGTCGGGGACGGGCCGCGAGGGCTGTCGTGCCCAGCGGGCGACCGCGGTGCGCCAGCGGGCCAGGGTGGCGCCGGCCTCGTCGAGTCCGGCGGGTTCCAGCCGGACGGGGGCGCTGTGGTGCCGGGTGATCAGGGCGAGGCGCAGGGCGGCGGGGTCGCTGTGATCCGGCGGGCCGGACTCGACCGGTGCGACGGCGATCCGCACCCCGCCGGTCACCGCCTCGCCCTCGGCGGCGACATGGACGACCTGGGACTCGCCCAGACCGGCACCTACGTCGGTACTGTCCTCGAAGGCACGGATGCCGAGTGTCGTGGCGCCCGCGCGCAGCTCCGCCTGCCGGTTGCCGCCGGTCAGCAGGGCCCACACCGGTGTGCCGCCGAGCTCCAGGGTCCGCACGAGCAGGTCCCCGACGAGCAGCACCCGCAGGTCCGTCGTGCCGGAGCCCGACGCGTGCACCTGGACGCGCGTCAGACCACGGCGGGCCGGGGCGGCGTCGACCGGTTCACGGGTTCGGGCGTCGATGATGCGCAGCACGAGGCGAGCGTAGGCGGGCGGGCGGGCCCGCGCAGGCAGGCCGGGCGTTTTCCGGCCACCGTGGCGCGATCGGCCGACCTCCGTCGTGGACGGCCGTTCCTCTCAGTCCAGTGTGCCGAGGAACCGCACATGAGGCCGCCCTGCGGGCCCTTCCCGGCTGACGGCGGCCCGCACCCCGTACACCTCGGCGATGAGCTCCGCCGTGAGGACGTCTCCCGCGGGGCCGGCCGCCACCACCCTCCCCGCGCACAGGACGACGACCCGATCGCAGTACATCGCCGCGAGGTTGAGGTCGTGCAGGGCGACGACGGTGGTGACGGGCAGGGTGGTGACCAGGGCGAGCAGGTCGAGCTGGTGGTGGATGTCGAGGTGGTTGGTGGGCTCGTCGAGGAGGAGTTCGCGGGGTTCCTGGGCGAGGGCGCGGGCGATCTGCACCCGTTGGCGTTCACCGCCGGAGAGGGTGTGCCAGAGCCGGCCGGCCCGGTCGGCGAGACCGGTGCGCTCCAGGGCGGCGCGCACCGCCCGCTCGTCGTCGGCGGAGGAGGGCGTCCAGGCGCGGCGGTGCGGGACGCGGCCGAGCCGCACGACGTCCAGAACCGTCAGCTCGACCTGGGTGTCCGTTTGTTGCTCGACGACCGCGAGGCGGCGAGCGACCGTGCGGCGGGGCAGCTCGGCCAGGGGCGTGCCGTCGAGGGTGACGACTCCGGAGGACGGCGGCAGCAGCCCGGCGAGCAGCCTCAGCAGGGTGGACTTGCCGGAGCCGTTGGGGCCGAGGACGCCGACCGTGGAGCCGGTCTCCGGCGCGAGGGCGACGCCGTCCAGGATGAGGCGCCCGTCGGCACGGCGGCTGACCCGGTCGGCCCGCAGCCCCTCCCCCGCCGACGTCTCCGCGCCGCTCACCGCGCCCTCCGGGTCCGGTACAGCACCGCCACGAACGCCGGCACGCCGATCAGCGACGTCACGACACCCACCGGGACCTCCTGCGGATCGAGAACGGTACGGGCCAGCGTGTCCACCCACACCAGGAACACCGCTCCCGCGAGGGCGGTGACCGGCAGCAGCCGTGCGTGCCCGGGGCCGGTCAGGGCCCGGGCGGCGTGCGGCAGGACCAGTCCGACGAAGCCGATCGCCCCGGCCGAGCTGACGAGAGCCGCCGTGAGCAGAGCCGTGACGCACAGCAGGACCAGGCGGGTCCGGGCGACGGACACCCCGAGCGCGGCGGCGGCGTCCTGCCCGAAGGCGAAGGCGTCCAGGGTCCGGGCGTACGACAGGCACACCACCAGCGCCACCGCCAGCACGGCCAGGCACAGCCACACGTCGGTCCAGCCGGCGCCGCCGAGCGAGCCGAGGAGCCAGAACAGCACGCCGCGGGTCGTCTCGGCGTCGGCGGAGGTCATCACGACGAAGGAGGTGAGCGCGGAGAAGAGCTGCATGGCGGCCACGCCCGCGAGGACGACCCGGTCGGTGGTGCCGCCGAGGGTGTGGCTGAGCAGCAGCACCAGCGCGAACGACAGCAGGGCGCCGAGGAACGCGCCCGCGGACACCGGGAGGGCACCGCCGCCCACGCCGAGTACCACGACGAGCACCGCTCCGGTGGAGGCGCCCGAGGACACCCCGAGCACGAACGGGTCGGCGAGCGGGTTGCGCAGCAGGGACTGCATCACCGCCCCGCACACGGCCAGTCCGGCCCCGCACACGGCGGCGAGCAGGGTGCGCGGCAGTCGCAGCTGCCAGACGATCCCGTCCCGGATCGGCGTCAGCCCGGAGCTGCCGAGGCCGAGATGGGCGGCCACGACGGACCACACGTCGGCGACGCCGAGGTCGGCGGGGCCGATGGTGATGGCCACGGCGAGGGAGGCCACGAGTGCGACGGCCCCGGCCAGGCCCAGCGCGAGCCCGGCCCCGCGGCCGGGTCCGGGCCCGGCGGCCGGCAGCTCCTGCTCCCGGGCGGTCACTTCACCAGTCCGAACCTGCGCAGCCCGGCGGCCACCTGTTCCACGCCCTCGACGGTGCGGATCGTCGGGTTCATGGCCTGCCCGCTGAGCAGCACGTACCGCTTGTGCCGGACGGCGTCCATGTTCCTGGTGACCGGGTTGGACTCCAGGAAAGCGATCTTCTTCGCGGCCGACTCGGCGGTCTGGGACTTGCGGGTCAGGTCGCCGATGACGAGGACGTCGGGGTCGCGGTCGGCGACGGTCTCCCAGTTGACCTGTGGCCACTCCTCGTGGGTGTCGTCGAAGACGTTCTTCGCGCCGAGGGCCCGGGTGATGATGCCGGGCGCTCCGCAACAGCCCGCCATGTAGGGCGACTCGGAGTTCGCGAACCAGTACAGGAGGGTGACGTGGGAGGCGTCGATGCCCGCCGTGGCCTTCGCCATGCGCTGCCGGAGGGAGGCCACGAGTGCGTCGCCGCGTTTCGTCACGCCGAACACGCTCGCGAGGTCGTGGACTTCGCCGTAGACGGTGCCGATGCCGAGGGTCTTGTCGCGTGCGCCGTCGCCGCCGCCCGAGTTGTCCTTGCCGGCGCAGTCGGACGGGGAGACGTAGGTGGGGACGCCGAGTTTCTCGAACTGCTCGCGGGGGGCGACGCCCCCCTTGCCGAGGGTGGAGACGAAGGACGCGGTGACGAAGTCGGGCTCGGCGTCCAGGACGCGTTCGAAGGACGGGTTGTCGTCGGCGATGCGCGGCACCCGGGCGTTGGCCTTCTCCAGTCCCTTCATCACGGGGTCGGTCCAGGTGGCCGTGCCCGCGAGTCGGTCGGCGAGACCGAGGGAGAGCAGGATCTCCGTGGTGCCCTGGTTGAGGGACACCGCGCGGCGAGGTGGGGCGGCGACCCGGACCTCGTGCCCGCAGTCGGTGAGCGTGACGGCGGCCTTCGCGTCGGGGGACGGGCCGCCGCCGCAGCCGGTCAGGAGCAGGGAGCCGGTGATGAGCAGGACGGCGGCGCGGGCGGGTCGGGCCAGGGGCACGGGAACCAGTCCTCAGTCGTCGAGGGCCCGATCGCGGGGCCCGGTCGTACGGTGCTCCCCCGCCGCGTGCGGCCGCGGGGGCCGCCAGCAGGTCTTCGGACTCGGGTTCACCCGGGTCGGAGCGCCTTCCCGGACGTCCGTGCGGAAGTCCAGTGGCCGAGGCCCCGCCCGTCCCCCTCACCGCTGCGCGTCAGTTCCGGATTCGCACCGGATTCCCTGACCCACGTACATGGGTTCGACTGGCTTCGGCAAGCTATCACGGGGATCGTCCCGGGAATCACCGCGCACCCGGAGCCGTTGAACGGGGAGCAGCTCGTCCACGACTTGCGAGGAGGCCGCCGGTGTACGGCGACGAGGCAACGGTCCGCAGGATCCTCACCGAGCTCGGCGACACCTGGGCCGTGGTGGGCCTGTCGTCGAACCGGCAGCGCGCCGCGTACGGCGTCGCCGCCGTGCTCCAGCGCTTCGGCAAGCGCGTCGTTCCGGTGCACCCGAAGGCGGAGACCGTGCACGGGGAGAAGGGGTACGCGAGCCTGGCGGACATCCCCTTCGACGTGGACGTCGTGGACGTGTTCGTGAACAGCGACCTCGCCGGAGCCGTCGCGGACGAGGCGGTCGCCAAGGGCGCGCAGGGTGTCTGGTTCCAGCTCGGTGTGATCGACGGGGCGGCGTACGACCGGACCCGCGCGGCGGGCCTGGAGATGGTGATGGACCGCTGCCCGGCCATCGAGATCCCACGGCTGCCTCATCACCGCGTACAGGAATCCTGAAGCGTTTCCCAGGAAACACCCGCAGCCGGTCAAGGCTTGACGCGCCCGGTCAAGGCTGCACAACTCGTCTTCTGCCGCCGAGTAGTCCATTCCTAATCTGAGGCCTCTTGCTCACTGAACTCTCCGAGTTCGTCTATGAGAGGCCCCTGAATTCATGGAAAGAGACGGCCTGCGCCGGGATGTCGGGCTGATCGGGCTCATGTGGGCCTCGGTCGGCTCCATCATCGGCTCGGGCTGGTTGTACGGCGCCGAGAAGGCCGTCGTGGCGGCCGGCCCCGCGGCGATCCTGTCCTGGCTCATCGGTGCGGTGGCGATCGTGCTGCTGGCACTGGTGCACGCGGAACTGGGCGGCATGTTCCCGGTCGCCGGCGGTACCGCCCGTTATCCGCACTACGCGTTCGGCGGACTGGCCGGCATGTCCTTCGGCTGGTTCTCCTGGCTCCAGGCCGCGACGGTGGCACCGATCGAGGTCGAGGCCATGATCGGCTACGCCGGGCACTGGCACTGGGCGCAGGGCTTGCAGCACCCGAAGGACGGAACGCTGACGACGAGCGGCTTCGTCGTCGCGGTCGTCCTGATGGCCGTGTTCGTCGTCGTCAACTTCCTCGGGGTGCGGATCCTGGCGCACACCAACAGCGCCGCCACCTGGTGGAAGGTGGCCGTACCGCTGGCGGCGATCTTCATCATCGCGGCGGGCAACTTCCACCCGGGCAACTTCACCGAGCACGGCTTCGCGCCGTTCGGTGCCCACGGTGTGCTGAGCGCCGTCAGTTCCAGCGGCATCATCTTCGCCCTGCTGGGCTTCGAGCAGGCGATCCAGCTGGCGGGCGAGAGCCGCGACCCGCAGCGGGACCTGCCGCGCGCGACGATCGGTTCGGTCGCCATCGGAGCGGCCATCTACGTCCTGCTCCAGGTCGTCTTCATCGCCGCCCTGCCGCTGGGCTCGTTCGTGCACGGCTGGACCAAGCTCGACTACCCGGGCATCAGCGGCCCGTGGGCGGGGCTCGCGACCCTGCTGGGCCTCGGCTGGCTGAGCGTGGTGCTCTACCTGGACGCGGTGGTCTCCCCGGGCGGCACCGGCCTGATCTACACGACGGCCACGTCCCGCGTCTCCTACGGGCTGGCCCGCAACGGCTACGCGCCGAAGATCTTCGTCCGCACCGACGCGCGCGGCGTGCCGTGGTTCGGGCTGATCGTGTCCTTCGTGACGGGCGTGGTCTGCTTCCTGCCGTTCCCGAGCTGGCAGCAGCTGGTCAGCTTCATCACCTCGGCGAGCGTGCTGATGTACGCGGGCGCCCCGCTGGCCTACGGCGTCTTCGCGGACCGGCTGCCGCACCGGGAGCGCCCCTACCGCCTGCCCGGCGGGAAGGTCCTCTCTCCGCTGTCGTTCGTGGTGGCCAACCTCATCATCTACTGGTCCACGTGGGACACCCTGTGGCGGCTCGGCGTGGCCATCGTCCTCGGTTACGTCCTGCTCGGCGGCTACGCCTGGTACGCCACGCGCAAGGGCCTGCCCGACGCTCCCCGGCTCGACTGGAAGGCCGCCCAGTGGCTGCCCGTCTACCTGCTCGGCATGGGCGTCATCTCCTGGCAGGGCGGATTCGGCGGCCAGGGACACCTCGGACTGTGGTGGGACATCCTGGTCGTCGCGGTGTTCTCGCTGGCGATCTACTACTGGGCCCGGGCCTCGGCCTCCCTGTCCGGGGAGATCGAGCGGAGCATCGAAGAGGTTGCGGTCACGGAGGTGCCGGTCCACTGAGACAGACCTTCATAATGTGCGGATGCCGCCCCAAGCCCCCGAGCCCCTCGACTCCGGCGCCCCGCAACGCTTCCCAGTCGTTGTCGTGGGCGCCGGTCCGGCGGGTCTGACCGTCGGCAACATCCTGCGGGCCGCGTCCGTCGGCTGTCTGGTGCTGGAGGCGGAGACCCGTGAGTTCGTCGAACAGCGGCCCCGCGCCGGGGTGATCGAGGAGTGGGCCGTCCGGGGCCTGGAGAAGCGGGGCCTCGCCCGTGATCTGCTGGACCGGGCGGAACTGCACACCGCGTGCGAGTTCCGCTTCGACGGGGAGCGCTACCGGTTCCCCTACGGCGAGCTGACCGGCAGTCACCACTTCGTCTACCCGCAGCCGTTGCTGGTGACGGACCTGGTGCGCGAGTACGCCGACGTCCGCGGCGGCGAGATCCGCTTCGGCGTCCGGGACGTGGAGCTGCACGACGTCTACAGCGACCGGCCGTCGGTGTCGTACACCTGCCCCGAGACGGGTGAACGCCGGCTGGTGCACTGCGACTTCGTCGCCGGGTGCGACGGGGCACGCGGAGCGACCCGGGCCTCGCTCCCTCCCGAGCGGGTCCGGATCGCGCGGCACGACTACCGCGTCGGCTGGCTCGCCCTGCTCGCCGAGGCGCCGCCGTCCGCCGACTGCGTGCTGTTCGGCTGCCACCCGCGCGGGTTCGCCGGCCAGATGCCCCGCAGCCCGGAGGTGACCCGCTACTACCTCCAGTGCCCGCCGGGCGACGCTCCGGAGAACTGGCCGCACGAGCGTGTCTGGTCGGAGCTCCGCCGGCGGCTCGGGGCGTCCGGCGTGCCCCCGCTGACCGAGGGGCGGCTGATCGAGAAGCGCGTGCTGGACATGCACGACTACGTGGTCGAGCCGATGGTGCACGGCCGGCTCCACCTCGCCGGTGACGCGGCCCATCTGGTCGCCCCCATCGCCGCCAAGGGCATGAACCTCGCCCTGCACGACGCCTTTCTACTGGGCGACGCCTTGGTGGCCCGGCTGACCACGGGTGACGTCAGCGCTCTGGCCGGTTACGAGCAGGCGTGCCTGCGGCGCGTGTGGGACTACCAGGAGTTCTCGCAGTGGCTGTCCGAGGTGTTCCACGGCACGGCCACGGGCGACGCGTTCCGCGCGGGCACCGCACTCGCCCGGCTGCGCCGCCTGTTCACCTCTCCCACCGCGGCGGCCGCCTTCGCCGAGCAGTACCTCGGGACGGCGGCGCGTCACTGAGCGGACCGTCGCGTCGGCAACAGCCGCGGAGCGAGCCGCGCCGACCGGGACCGCGGTGCGGAGCGAGCCGCGCCGGCCGGGACCGCGCCACGGAGCGAGCCGCGCCGGCCGGGACCGCGCCACGGAGCGAGCCGCGCCGGCCGGTACTGCGCCGCGGAGCGCGCGTACTCGCCGGGACCGCGGCGCGGAGCGAGCCGTGCTCGTCAGGACTGCGCCGCTAAGCGCGCGTACTCGCCAGGACCGCGGCGCGGAGCGAGCCGTGCCCGTCGAGGGTGCGGCGCGCTGCCGAGCGAGCCGCGCTCAGTCGTGCAGGGGGCGGTCGCTGAGCCGGTGGTCGGCCACGTTCAGTGCCTCGTCGACCAGCCTGCGCAGGTGGCCGTCGCGCAGCGAGTAGATCACCCGGCGACCCTCCTTTCGCGTGGTCACCAGGCCCGCCAGACGCAGTCGCGCCAGGTGCTGGCTGACGGCCGGCCTCGCCGCCCCGCACGCCTCTGTGAGCGTCGTGACGTCGGCCTCTCCCCCGGTCAGCGCGTGCAGCAGGGCGAGCCGGGTCCGGTCCCCCAGCAGGGCGAGGAGCTCCGCGGCGAGGGCGAGCTGCTCCTCGCCCGGGCTGCGCGGATGCGCATCGTGTGCAGATGACAGGTGCATGCGTGCGCTCATACGCACATAATGGCGGCACGGCACGGGTACGTCCACTCCCGCGCACACCGGAAGGGGATCCACGTGAGCGAACGGCACGAGCACGCCCACTCTCACCAGCACGAGCATGGGCACGACCATGGGCACGAGCACGGTTCCCGGCACGGGCTGCGCCACCGGATGGCCCACCTCCTCGCCCCGCACTCCCACGAAACCGCCGACAAGGTCGACTCCGCCCTGGAGTCCTCGGCACGCGGGATGCGTGCGCTGTGGGTCTCGCTCGCCGTGCTCGGCGTGACGGCGCTGGCCCAAGCGGTCGTCGTGGCCGTCTCGGGATCGGTGGCCCTGCTCGGGGACACGGTGCACAACACCGCGGACGCGCTGACCGCCGTCCCGCTCGGCATCGCCTTCGTGCTGGGCCGGCGCGCGGCCACGCGCCGCTTCACCTATGGCTACGGACGCGCCGAGGACCTCGCGGGGCTGGTGATCGTACTGACGATCGCGGCGTCCGCGGCCTTCGCGGGCTGGACGGCCGTCGACCGGCTGCTCGATCCGCGCCCAGTCGAGCACGTCCCGGCGGTCGCCGTGGCCGCCGTCGTCGGCTTCGCCGGAAACGAGTGGGTGGCCCGCTACCGCATCCGCGTCGGCCGCTCGATCGGCTCGGCCGCGCTGGTCGCCGACGGTCTGCACGCCCGAACCGACGGCTTCACCTCGCTGGCCGTGCTGCTGGGAGCCGGCGGCTCGGCCCTGGGGTGGCAGGCGGCCGATCCGATCGTCGGTCTGGTGATCACGGCGGCGATCGTCCTGGTGCTGCGGGACGCCGCCCGCGAGGTGTTCCGCCGGGTGATGGACGCAGTCGACCCGGCTCTGGTGGACCGGGCCGAGCAGGCCCTGGCCGAGGTACCCGGGGTGCGCGGGGTGGGTGAACTGCGGCTGCGCTGGATCGGCCACCGGCTGCGCGCCGAGGTGGCGGTCGTGGTGGACGGCGGGGCCACGGTGCGCGAGGCCCACCGCATCGCCGTGGACGCCGAGCACACGCTGCTGCACGCCGTACCGCGTCTGACCGCGGCCCTGGTGCACGCGGACCCGGAGCCGGCGCCGGGCGAGAGCGACCCCCACCTCCCGCTGGCCCACCACATGGCGGCGTAGGTCGGCGGCCGTGTCACGGGCTCAGGTCACGGGTGGCACCGAGACGGCCATGACCATCTCCATGGGGGCGTCGCCGGTGTTGCCGTAGGTGTGCGGGACGTTCGCCTCGAAGTGGACGCTGGCGCCCGCGGGCACGCGGTGCTCGACGCCGTCGACGGTGAGGGTCAGTTCGCCCGCCGTGACGTGCAGCAGTTCGGTCGTGCCGGCGGGGTGCGGGTCCGACGGGCTGCTCTCGCCGGGCATGAGCCGCCAGTCCCACATCTCCAGCGGGCCCGGTGCCTCGGTGCCCGCGAGGAGCCGGTTGTAGCTGCCCGCGTCGGTGTGCCACAGCCGTACGGCCTGCTCGGCCGGGACGATGCGGACGTTCGGGCCCTGCTCGTAGTCGAGCAGCGTGGTGATGCTGACACCGAGGGCGTCGCCGATCTTGACGACGGTGCCGAGGCTGGGGTTGGTACGGGCCTGCTCGATCTGGATGAGCATGCCGCGGCTGACACCCGCCCGGGCCGCGAGCACGTCCAGGGTGAAGCCGCGCACCGCGCGCCAGTGCTTGACGCTCCGCGCCAGGGACTGGGTCAGCAGGTCGAGGTCCGACACATTCCGTCCAATATTCTGTATGACACAGTGCAGCAGACTGCACTATGGTGTGGTTGACCTGATCGTTCACTGCACTGTACTGCGAGGTATCCGTCCCATGACAGCGCTCTTCGCCCTGGCCACCAGCCTGTTGTGGGGCCTGGCCGACTTCGGCGGCGGTCTGCTGACCCGGCGCACGCCCGCCCTCACGGTGGTCGTGGTCTCGCAGTCGATCGCGGTGGTGGTGCTCGGCGCTCTCGTGATCGCGACCGGCGGCTGGAGCGAGACGGGGCCCCAGCTGTGGTTCGCCGTGGCGGCCGGGCTCGTCGGACCGGTGGCGATGCTCGCCTTCTACAAGGCGCTCGCGCTCGGCCCGATGGGCGTGGTCTCGCCGCTGGGCTCGATCGGTGTGGCGGTGCCGGTCGGGGTGGGGCTGATGCTGGGTGAGCGCCCCGGTCTGCTGCAGTTCGCCGGCATCCTGGTGGCCGTCGCCGGGGTGTGCCTCGCCGGCGGCCCACAGTTCCGTGGAGCCCCGGTCCAGCGCCAGGCCATCGCCCTGACCCTGCTCGCGGCCTTCGGTTTCGGCGCGGTGATGGCGCTGATCGCCGAAGCGTCGACGACCCTGACCGGCCTGTTCCTCGCCCTGTTCGTCCAGCGGGTGACGAACGTCGCCGCGGGCGGACTGGCCCTCTATGTCTCGGTGCGGCGCGGATCGCCCGCGCTCCCGGCGGACGGCTTCCCCTGGCACTCCCTGCCCGCCCTCGCCTTCGTCGGCCTCGCGGACGTCGCGGCGAACGGTACGTACTCGATCGCCGCGCAAAGCGGCCCGGTGACGGTGGCCGCCGTGCTGGCCTCCCTGTACCCGGTCGTGACGGCCGTGGCAGCGCGGGGCGTCCTGCGGGAACGGCTGCGGGCGGTCCAGGCCGCCGGAGCGGGGCTCGCCCTCGTCGGGACGGTCCTGCTGGCATCGGGCTGAGCCGGCGGTTCAGGAACCAGGCTCCAGCTTCGCCAGACCGGCCGCCTCCTCCTCGTCCAGCTCGGCCAGCCGGGCGGCCGTCTCCTCGTCCAGGTCCGACAGCGCGCGCAGCTGCTCGGGGGTGACGCCCTCCGGTATCGGCACCGGTGCGGGCGTGCGCAGCGGCGGCTGCCAGCCGTCCGCGGGTGTCCAGCGGCGTACGACCCGGGCGGGCGCGCCGGCCACCACGGCATGGTCGGGCACCGTGCCCCGCACGACGGCGCCCGCGGCCACCACCACGTTCCGCCCGATCCGGGCGCCCGGAAGGATCACCGCACCCGTGCCGATCCAGCAGCCCGGCCCGATCTCCACCGGTTCCATCCGCGGCCACTGCTTGCCGATCGGCTCGTGCGGATCGTCGTAGGAGTGGTTGGTGGAGGTGACGTAGACGTACGGACCGAAGTAGCAGTCGCTGCCGATGGTGACCGTCATGTCCGCGATGACGTGGCTGCCCCGGCCCAGGACGACACCGTCGCCGATGCGCAGGATCGGGTCGGGGCCGAGGTCGAGGTCGGGCATCAGGCCGGCGGTGAGGGTGACCTGCTCGCCGATGATGCAGTGGGAGCCGAGGTGGATCCAGGGTTCGCCGAAGACCGTGCCGAGCGGGAAGGCCAGTCTGGTACTCGTTCCCATCGAGCCGAAGCGGTAGCGGCCGGGGTGCTCGGCGGTGACGGAACCCGTGCGCTGCAGCCAGGCCCAGCCCGCGTGGACGGCGCGCTGTGTCAGGCCCCGCCGCCAGGATGAGAACGTGTTCTTGCGCTTCGGCACGACCTCACGGTACTCACCGGTAGCTCCGCCCGCGGCGTCGGAGGCCTGTGATCTTCGCCCCACCGGGTGGCGTACGGTTTGCGCGTTGTCTACGACGTTCCTGGAGGCGGACATGGCGCAGCGGGCGATGATCACGGGGATAGGCGGCCGGGAGCCGGAGATCGACGAGACGGCGTTCGTGGCGCCCACGGCGTCGGTGATCGGGAGCGTGACGCTGGGGGCGGGGGCGAGCGTCTGGTACGGGGCCGTGGTGCGCGGCGACGTCGAGGCGATCTCCGTGGGGGCGAGCAGCAACGTCCAGGACAACTGCACGCTGCATGCCGACCCCGGATTTCCCGTGACGGTGGGTGAGCGCGTGTCCATCGGGCACAACGCCGTGGTGCACGGGGCGACGGTCGAGGACGACTGTCTGATCGGCATGGGGGCGACCGTACTGAACGGGGCTGTCATCGGGGCCGGTTCGCTGGTCGCCGCGCAGGCGCTGGTGCCTCAGGGGATGGTGGTGCCGCCCGGATCACTGGTGGCAGGCGTTCCCGCGAAGGTCCGGCGGGAGCTGTCGGAGGAGGAGAAGCAGGGCGTCACCCTCAACGGCACGATGTACGCCGAGTTGGCGAAGGCGCATCGGGAGGTCCATGCGTAGGTTGTCCGGCGAGTGCGGGTGGGTGGGTGGGTGCTCGCGCAGTTCCCCGCGCCCCTGAAGGCGTGCTACTCCCCGGCGATCACGGGCTGGGCCTTCTTCGCCCTGCGCTTGATCACCAGCATGGACGTGAGGCCCACCAGGACCGCCGCCACCAGGCCCAGCCACGAGAAGCGCTTCAGCCAGGACTCCGCGACGATGCCGACGTAGTAGATGACCGCCGTCGTGCCGCCGGCCCACAGGATGCCCCCGAGGACGTTGGCGATGGCGAACTTCCAGTACGGCATGCGGAGCACACCGGCGAGGGGGCCCGCGAAGATGCGCAGCAGGGCGACGAAGCGGCCGAAGAAGACGGCCCACATGCCCCACTTCTCGAAGGAGCGCTCGGCGGTGGCGATGTGGCCCTCGCTGAAGTGCTTGGGGAACTTGCCGCCCAGCCACGCCAGCAGGGGCCGCCCGCCCTTGCGGCCGATGGCATAGCCGATCGAGTCGCCGATGATCGCGCCGGCCGTGGCGCTGGCGCCGAGGACGACGGGGTCGATCTGGCCGTTCTGGGACGCGAGCAGCGCCGAGGAGACGAGGATGATCTCACCCGGCAGCGGGATGCCCAGACTTTCCAGGCCGATGACCACCCCGACCAGCGCGTATACGGCGACCGCGGGTACGGTTTCGAGCCACTCCTGGACGTGCAACGCCGGTTCCTTTCGCTGAGCTTCCCTGCGTGCCCAGGGAAGCCTACCGGCTTCTAGGACGTCCCTCGGGGCTCAGGCGTTCCAGCTCCACTCGGCCACCTCGGGCAGGTCGGTGCCGTGCTCACGGATCCAGGCGTGGTGCCGGGTGCGGGCGTCGGCCATCCGCTGGCGTACGGCCGTGGCGCGCACCGCCAGGCCCGGGACGCGGTCGATGACGTCCATGACCAGGCGGTAGCGGTCGAGGTCGTTGCGGACGACCATGTCGAACGGCGTGGTCGTGGTGCCGGCCTCCTTGTAGCCGCGCACGTGCACGTTCTGGTGGCCGGTGCGGCGGTAGGCGAGGCGGTGGATCAGCCACGGATAGCCGTGGTAGGCGAAGATCACCGGCTTGGTCGTGGTGAACAGGCCGTCGTACTCGAAGTCGCTCATGCCGTGCGGGTGCTCCCCCTGGGGCAGCAGCCGGGCGAGGTCGACGACGTTGACGACCCGGACGGACAGCTCGGGCAGGTACCGGCGGAGCAGGTGCGCGGCGGCCAGGGTCTCCTGGGTCGGGACGTCACCGGCGCAGGCCAGGACGACGTCGGGCTCGGTGCCGTCCTCGGTGCCCGCCCACTCCCAGATGCCGGCGCCGCGGGCACAGTGCACCCGGGCCTCCTCGATCGACAGCCAGTCGAAGCAGGGCTGCTTGCC
The DNA here is from genome assembly GCF_040637515.1 of Streptomyces sp. NPDC029041. Taxonomy (NCBI): domain Bacteria; kingdom Bacillati; phylum Actinomycetota; class Actinomycetes; order Kitasatosporales; family Streptomycetaceae; genus Streptomyces; species Streptomyces sp. NPDC029041. The sequence goes on from NZ_JBEZWO010000024.1 coordinate 14,246, forward strand.
GGCCACGATGACGTTGACGTAGTCGCGGCTGCGCAGGGCGTGGTCGGCCACCGACAGCAGGGTGTTGGCGTCCGGCGGGAGGTAGACCCGGACGACCTCGGGGCTCTTGTTGAGGACGTGGTCGACGAAGCCGGGGTCCTGATGGGAGAAACCGTTGTGGTCCTGCCGCCACACATGGGAGGTCAGCAGGTAGTTGAGGGAGGCGATGGGGGCCCGCCAGGGCAGCGTGCGCGAGGTGCGCAGCCACTTGATGTGCTGGTTGACCATGGAGTCGACGATGTGCACGAACGCCTCGTAGCAGGAGAAGAACCCGTGCCGGCCGGTGAGCAGGTAGCCCTCCAGCCAGCCCTGGCAGAGGTGTTCGGAGAGCACCTCCATCACCCGGCCGTGCCGGTCGAGGTGCTCGTCCACGGGCAGGGTCCCGGCCTGCCAGGCCTTGCCGCTGGCGTCGTAGACGGCCTGGAGCCGGTTGGACGCGGTCTCGTCCGGGCCGACCAGGCGGAAGTCACGGCGGCCGGCGGTGTCGCGCATGATCCGGGCGAGGAGGTCGCCGAGGACCCGGGTCGGCTCGTGCGTCGTCGTGCCGGGCTTGTCGACGGGTACGGCGAAGTCGTCCAGGGACGGGACGGGCAGGTCGCGGATGAGCAGGCCGCCGTTGGCGTACGGGGTGGCGCCGAGACGCCTGGTGCCCTCGGGGACGCAGGCGAGGACGTCCGCGACCGGGCGGCCCTCGGCGTCGAACAGTTCCTCGGGCCGGTACGAGCGCAGCCAGGACTCCAGCTGCCGCAGGTGCTCCGGGTTGTCGCGGACGCCGGACAGCGGCACCTGGTGGGCGCGCCACGTGCCCTCGACCGGCTCGCCGTCGACCTCGGCCGGGCCGGTCCAGCCCTTGGGGGTGCGCAGCACGATCACCGGCCAGCGCGGGCGCTCCGTCGCCCCCTGCTCGCGTGCGGCGCGCTGTGAGGCGGCGATACGGTCGAGCGCGGTGTCCATGGCCTCGGCCATGGTGCGGTGGACGGTGGCCGGGTCGTCGCCGGCCACGTGGACCGGCTCGTGGCCGTAGCCGCGCAGCAGCGCGTCGAGCTCCTGCTCGGGGAGGCGGGACAGCACGGTCGGGTTGGCGATCTTGTAGCCGTTGAGATGCAGGATCGGCAGGACGGCACCGTCGTGGACGGGGTCGAGGAACTTGTTGGCGTGCCAGGAGCCGGCGAGCGGCCCGGTCTCCGCCTCGCCGTCGCCGATCACGCAGGCCACGAGCAGGTCCGGGTTGTCGAGGGCGGCGCCGTAGGCGTGCGCGAGGGAGTAGCCGAGTTCACCGCCCTCGTGGATCGAGCCGGGCACCTCCGGGGCGACGTGGCTCGGCACGCCGCCGGGGAAGGAGAACTGCCGCATCAGAAGCTCCATGCCCTGCGCGTCGCGGGACGCGTCCGGGTACTTCTCGCTGTAGCTGCCCTCCAGCCAGGAGTTGGCGAGGACCGACGGCCCGCCGTGGCCCGGGCCCCAGACGCACAGGGCGTCGAGCCCCCGGTTCTTGATCACCCGGTTGAGGTGCGTGTGGACGAGGTTCAGCCCGGGTGACGTGCCCCAGTGGCCCAGCAGCCGGGGCTTGATGTGCTCGGGCCGCAACGGCTCGGTGAGCAGGGGGTTCGCCAGCAGGTAGATCTGACCGGCCGCCAGGTAGTTGGCGGCCCGCCAGTGTGCGTCCAGCGTGCGCAGTTCCTCGTCGGTCGGCGCGGTCCTGCTGTCCTGGCGCGGGGCCTCGGGCATGGGTGACTCCCTGGGTTCTGCGGGCGGACTCAGGAGGAGTACCAGTTTGTTCCGGTTCGATGCCAGGCGCCTGCCGGCCATCCCGCACTCGGACGCTTCGGGCGGGCTCGAAGCCCCGGGCGGCCTCCGACGCACCCGGGCAGCGGAGTCACCGAAGTGCCCGGCGCCCGGGTGCCGACGGGGCGCCGGCGCCTGGGAAGAACCGGTGACGGGGGGGGGACGGCGCCGGGGCAAGGGTGCCCGGGCAACCCCGTGCCGGAAGCCGGGTGCCGGGGTCCCCGCGCCGGGGGTGTCTGCGCCCGGAGGGGCCGGTGCTTACGGCTGCCGGGCTGTACGCCCGCCGCGCCGGGGCCCGCGCCCGGGGCGCCCCTGCACGGCCACCCAGTACCGCTTCCACGGCAAGTGCGGGGCGCACGGCCCCTACGGCAAGCGCACCGCCGAGTGCAGCGTCGTCACAGCGTCTGTGACGGTGGCCGGCGCGCGCCCGAGGACGCCGGAGCCGCTCTGCGGCGCGGACCCACCGGCTCCCTCAGCCCCCGCCCCGCCGGCCCCAGCGGTCGCACCGGCCCCCGACTCGGCTCCCCCGCAGCAGCCCACCTGCGCGAACCGCGTCTCGTACCGCTCCTGCGGCAGTTCCCCGGGGTCGGTGCGCGGCGGCACGGGCCGCCGCCCGGGCGGGGCGTCGTCGTACGGCCGCTGCTCGCGCTCCCGGCGGCTCTCCCCCGGAGCGTCCTGCGCACGCTTCTCCCGCGACTCCCCCGGCCCTCCGGAGCCCGCGGCCGGTTCCAGCACCCAGCGCTGCCCCTCGGATCCGTCGCGGGCGGTGACGATCACGTCCCGGCCCTTCCCCGGCGCCAGGGCCAGCCCCTTGCCCCCACGCGGCAGGAGTTCACCGCGCACGGTCAGGTCGTAGCGGACGACTCCCGCGTGCACGAGGCAGCCGGCCAGGGCGACTGGGCCCTCGGCGGCGTCGGAGCCGAGGCACAGGGTGGGGTCTGCGGCGCTGCGCAGGACACCGTCGTCCTGGTACGACCACTGCTGGGACCCGCCCGTGGAACACGCGGTCAGCACGATGCGGGCGCCGACGCGGGTGCGGCCGCCGAGGGCGTCGAGGCACAGGCCCTCGCGCAGGCTGCGCAGCCGGCCCCGGGCCACTTCGGCGGCGGTGCCGGCGGAGGCGGCCGACGGGGAAGCCGCGGCCGAGGGTGCGACGGAGTCCGGTCCGGCCGACGAGGATCCCGCGCTGCCCGGGTCGACGGAGTGGCCGCTGGCCGCGCCCCAAGTGGCCTGCGGGCCGACGGTGCCGCCCTCCTCGCTCCAGCCCCGGGCGGCGAGCAGGGTCGCGAGCAGCACGAGGGAGGTCACCCCGACGGCGGCGGCCAGCGCCTTCGCGTGCCTCCTCGGCGCCCCGGGCCGGCCGTCCGCCGGCAGGGCACGGGGCCGGAGGCGGTGCCGTCCTCCGGCGGACGGGGCGCCCCGGCCCTCGACGCGGCCCGGCCGTGATTCCAGGTAGCGGCGGGCTCCCCAGCCGAGCACCGTCTCGGTGAGCAGGTCTTCCAGACCGGCCTCGAAATGGCTGAGCTGTTCGGCGGCATGGCGGCAGTAGCGGCATGCCATGAGATGCCGCTGCACATCGGGAAGCAGCGCCCCACCACGGCGCATGGGAACGTCCAGCAGACGGTTGTAGTAGCGGCATTCCTGTGTCGGCGCGAGTTCCCGGTGGGCGCGTACGCACCCCGACCTGAATTGCTCGCGCGCCTGTTCCAGGGCGGCCGACGCGGTACCGGCGTCCACTCCCAGCAGACCGGCCGGTACGGATATGGGTTCGGCCTCGACGTCCGTGTGCCAGAGCAGGCATTGGGAAGCCCCCGGAAGGCCGCGGAAAGCGCGCTCCGCGAGGCGTCGCCTTTCGGGTGTTCCGGGCCGGGCGGCGCGCAGGCCGCGGGCGCCGACGGTTTTGCGGAGTTCCGGCAGCACTTGGGAAATACCGTCGTCGGCGGCCCACTCCCGGACCGTCTCCCGAACGGCGGTGAGCAGCCGCGGACGCAGGGCTCCGCCGCCCGGCCGGGCGAGCTCCCTGCGGAAGGCGGCCGCGGCCGCCATCGACGCGGAATCCTCGGAGGCGGCCAGGCAGATCACGGCGTATTCGTAGATCGGGCGCCAGTGCCGGGCCAGCAGCAGCGCGACGACACGCGGCCCTTCGGCGGGTTCACGGACCCGGGCGAGGAGATCGCGGTCGGACTCCGCGGGGCCGGCTCCGGGTCGTGGCGCGTACGGCGGGCGTGGGGGGGTGGGGGATTGCACGGAACCATTTCCTTCCAGCCGCAGAAGGCAGGCTAATTGCGCGTCCGTCGGAAAGCAGGTGCGTGATTGGTGCATACCTATGCCGCGTCAGCCGCGGACTTGACTGTGAGCCGGCTCACTTTCGCACACACGACTGACAGGTAACAAGAAGTTCGGATGACCCGAGTTCAAAACACTGGGAATTCAGATATGTTACCGACGGTATCCGCACCGACTTTCGAAAACGCGGGCGCCTGGGGCCGCAAGTTGTGCGTCTTCAAAGGCGGTTGGTCACACAATCTCCTCCGCCACGGCGCGCCCCCTGATGGCCACCGGCCGCCACGAGCGGGCCATCGAGGACCAGGTCGACCACGCTCCGGGCTCGGCAGCGTGGCCACCCTGACGGAGGTTCCCGCCCGACCAGGTCCGCCGTTACGACTGGGCCGCTGTGGAGCCGGCCCGTGAGGAGGGCCGGGTCCGCGTCACAGGCCGGGTCGCGAAGCCGACGGGCAGTCAGGCACTCAGGCACTACGCCGCCATCGGCCGCCAAGTCCTGGACCAGGCCGTCTTCCCCGCCCTGGAGCGCACCCCGCCGGGCCGGGGCGGCGACATCCGGCCGACCGACGCCCTGCCGGAGACGGCCACGGCACACGGGGCGCTACTCAACGGCGGGCGCCGGGACACGGGCGCCGAGGCCGGCCATCCGCACGGGTCCTGACGGCTTGCGAACGGCCGGACCTGCAAATGGAGTTCGCGGCCCGGCTCCGGATCTTCGCCGGGAAGCCGGACGACGCGCTCCCGGGGCACCGGGACACGGCGGCCCGGCCCGCGAGGGGGTCGGCGTACGGCCGGGGCGGCACGCACGCCAGCGCCCGGTCAGCCGTTGGGCCGCAGGGTCCACACCACCGTCATCTCGCCGGTGACGGCACCGTCGGCCCGCTGGATGGCGATGGTCACCGGGAACTCGGGGCGCTCACCGGCGTCCAGCTGCGCGACGACCTCGGCGGCCGGGCGGCCCAGGGTGGCCGTGGCCGTGACGGCGCCCATCGCCAGCTTCTTGTAGGAGATCTCGGCGCTGACGGCGAGCGGCACGGCGCGCGAGAGCTGGTCCCCGAACGCGGCCAGCACGATCGCCCCGCTCGCGGACTCGCCGAGCGTGAACATCGCACCGGCGTGCGGACCGCCCACGTGGTTGTGGTATTCGCCCTGGTCCGGCAGCGACACCACCGCCCGCTCCGGCGTGGTCTCCAGGAACTGGAGGTTCAGGGTCCGGGCCATGGGCACCGTGGCGGCGAGCATCTCGCCGATGGACATCTGGTCTGCGCTCATGCCCGAATGTTACTCACGAGTAGAGACGCCTGGCCAGGCCGGTGTGACGACCACCGCATCCCTCCGCACGACATCCGCACCCGGCTGTCGCCGGGTTGCCACATCTCCGTCCACGGGCGGTGACCGCATCGTGTCCGGGGCGCGGCTAGGGTGGCTGCCCATGTGGCCAGGACAGCAGCCGCCCGGGGGCGAGCAGAACCCGCAAGCGAACAACCCGTACCAGCAGCCGGGGTACCAGCAGCCGAATCCCTACCAGCAGCCGGGATACCAGCAGCAGCCCCACCCCTATGGGCAGCAGCCGCAGTGGGGAGCCCCCGGGCCGGCCGGCGCGCCGCAGCCCCCGCAGCCACCGCAGGGCGGTGGCGGCAGCCGGACGAAGCTGGTGGCGATCATCGCGGCCACGGCGGTGGTCGTGGCGGCCGGTGTCACCGGCTTCCTGGTGCTGGGCGGCGACACGGACGACACGGCCGACGGCGGCAAGAACGGCAAGGGCGACAAGGTCACGACGAACCCGCCGGCCGAGGAGCCGAGCGCCCCCGCCTCGGACGACAACCCGCGCGGCGGCGAGGCGGCGCAACCCACCGTCAAGGGCTGGAAGGTCGTCATCAACCCCAAGTGGGGCACGGCCTTCGACGTCCCGGCCGACTGGGAGGTGGCGTCCCCCACGTCGTACGTCTTCTTCGAAGACGAGAAGTCCGACGACGGCAAGCCGCTGATCCTCATGTCGGCACCGGCGTTCTACAAGTCCAAGTGGTGCACGAGCGACGACAACAAGGACGGCAGCACCGAAACCGAGTCCCTCGGCGGGGTGGGCACCAAAGGCGCCGACGGCGCCAAGAACACGGACGAGGTCGCGGTCAACCAGGCGGCCGCGTGGGTGTACGGCGGCTACACCCAGCCGGACAAGAAGAGCGTCAAGACGGACGACAAGGCCAAGCCCTACACCACCGCCTCGGGCGTGAAGGGAAGTGTCGCCTGGGCACACTCGGAGAACACGCCCGACACGGGCAAGTGCGCGAGCGACGGCAAGGCGGTCACGTTCGGCTTCAAGAACTCCGCCGGCGACTTCGTCGCGTGGAGCTTCTTCGGCGCCAAGGGCGTCAAGGGCGAGGTGCCCGAAAAGACCATCATGAAGATCCTCAGCACGGTCCGCCTGCACGGCGAGCCGACCGGCGGCTGAACCGGAAGGGCGGAGCCGGGTCCGCCCCCCTGCGACGGGGGGCGGACCCGGCTCACCGGAGCGTGGTGGGAGGGGGCCCCTCACGAACCGGGCGTGCGCGGAACGGCCGTCACGCCGCTCCTCCTGCCCGGCGGGTTCGGGCAACTCCTTGCGATGTGCCGTCACCCCGCGCAAACGGTTTGGCAGGAGGAGCCGCGGGCGGCGATAGTCGGCCGGTGACGTCGCCCACCGCCTCCTCCCGCAGCTCCGGCAGACCCGCTTGGGCGGGCCGCAACTACTCCCTGCTGACCGCGGCCGCCGTGGTCACCGGCCTCGGCAGCCACGGCGCCCTCGTGGCGTCGGCGTTCGCCGTCCTCGAAGCGGGCGGCGACGGCGGTGACGTCGGCCTGGTGGCGGCGGCGCGGACCCTGCCGCTGGTGCTGTTCCTGCTGATCGGCGGCGCCGTGTCGGACCGGCTGCCACGCCATCACGTGATGGTCGCGGCCAACGTCCTCAACTGCCTCTCCCAGGCCGCCTTCGCCCTTCTCGTGCTGACCGGGGAGCCCAGGCTGTGGCACATGATGCTGCTGGCCGCGCTCGGCGGCACCGGTCAGGCCTTCTTCGGCCCGGCCGCCGAGGGCATGCTGATGTCCTCGGTCGACGGCGAGAACGCGGAACGCGCCTTCGCCGTGTTCAGGATGGCGATGCAGGGCGCGGCCCTCGGCGGTGCCGCGCTCGGCGGCGCCATGGTCGCGGCGATCGGACCCGGCTGGGTGCTCGCGGCCGACGCGGCGGCGTTCGCACTCGCCGGCGCGCTGCGGGCCTTCCTCGACGTCGGCCACATCGCGCCCCGGGCCCCGGGCGGCGGCTTGCTCGCCGATCTGCGGGACGGCTGGCGCGAGTTCGCCGGCCGCCCCTGGCTGTGGGGCATCGTCGTCCAGTTCTCCCTCGCCAACGCGGTCGTCGCCGCCGCGGACGCCGTCTACGGCCCGCTCGTCGCCCGCGACCACCTGGGCGGCGCGGGCCCCTGGGGGCTCGCCCTGGGCGCCTTCGGTGCGGGTACGGTGGCCGGTGCCCTGCTGATGACCCGCTGGAAACCCCGCCGTCTGCTCTTCGCCGGCACCCTCTGCGTGTTCCCGCTGGCCCTGCCCTCGGCCGCCCTCGCCGTCCCCGTGCCGATCGGCGTCCTGTACGGGGTGATGTTCCTCGCCGGCGCGACCGTGGAGGTGTTCGGCGTCTCCTGGATGACGGCGCTGCACCAGGAGATCCCCGAGCACAAGCTCTCCCGCGTCGCGGCGTACGACTGGTTCGGCTCCGTCGCCCTGGTCCCCCTGGCCACGGCCGCGGCCGGACCGGCGGAGGACGCCTTCGGCCGCACTGCGGCCCTGTGGGGTTGCGCCGGCCTGGTCGTCCTGGTCACGGCGGCCGTGCTGTGCGTGCCGGACGTCCGCGATCTGCGCCGCCGGACCGCACCGGTCGCCCGGGGCGGCGCCGAGCCCGCGTCAGCCGATGCCGAACGCCCCGTCGGGGGGCTCGGGTGACGGCACGGCGTCCGCGTCCCGGACCGGCCGCGCGTCGCCGATGAACTTCCGCAGGGCCGAGCCGTGTTCGACCCGGGCGGGGAAGGCGTCGGCGGCGGTGAGCCTGGCCAGGGCTGCGACGTCGATCGCCCGGGATCCGGCGACGAGCACGGCGTTCCCGAACCGCCGCCCTCGCAGCACGCCCGGTTCGGCGATCAGCGCGAGCTCCTCGAAGGAGTCCGCCAGCGTGGCGAGTTGCGACCGCAGGAAGCCGAAGGGCGCGGCGTCGGGGAGGTTGGCGAGGTAGACCCCGCTGCCCCGCAGGACCCGTGCTGCCTCGCGGACATAGGCGACGGAGGTGAGGTGTGCCGGCACCCGCGAGCCGCTGAAGACGTCCGCGAGGAGGACGTCCGCCGAGTCCGCGGGGGCGTTCTCCAGCCAGGCCCGGGCGTCCGCCGTGTGGAGGGCGACGTCCGCGCCTTCCGGCAACGGCAGATGGTCCGTCACCAGCTGCAGCAGCCCCCGGTCGGCCTCGACGACGTCCTGCCGCGAACCCGGCCGGGTCACGGCCACGTACCGCGGCAACGTGAGCGCACCGCCCCCGAGATGCACCACGTCCAGCGCCCGCCCCGGCTCGGCCACGACGTCCAGGACGTGCCCGAGCCGCCGGGTGTACTCGAACTCCAGGTGCGCCGGTTCGTCGAGGTCGACGTAGGACTGCGGCGCCCCGTCCACGGTGAGCAGCCAGGCCCGCTCCCGGTCGACGTCGGGCATCAGCTTGGCGAACCCGTGGTCGACGGGCCGGGCGACGGGTACAGGCTCGTTCACCCTCTCATTGTGCCTGTGCGACCACGCCCTTCCGGGGCGCGGGGCTGCACCGATATGCGGCTCCGCCGCGTGGGCGCGACCAGCCACGACGGCCGCGCAGTCCCCCGCGACCTCAACCCACCGCGGTCACGGTCCCCGCCCCCACAGTCCTGCCGCCCTCACGGATGGCGAACCCGAGCCCCGGCTCCAGGGGCATGTCCCGCCCCAACTCCACGGTCATCGCGACCGTGTCACCGGGCCGGGCCACCGCAACCTCTCCGAGGTCGACCACTCCCACCACATCCGCGGTCCGGATGTAGAACTGCGGCCGGTACCCGGAGGAGACGGATGTGGTCCGCCCACCCTCCCGGGCCGACAGGACGTACACCTGCGCCGAGAAGCGCCGCCGCGGCTTCACACTCCCCGGCGCGGCCACCACATGCCCCCGCCGCACGGCATCCCGTGGAACACCCCGCAACAGCAACGCCACGTTGTCCCCGGCCTGCACCTCCTCCATCGGCTTGCCGAAGGTCTCCAGCCCCGTGACGACCGTCTCGACGGACGCCCCGAGCACCTCAACCCGGTCACCGACGCGCACCAGGCCCCGCTCGACCGCTCCGGTCACCACGGTCCCCCGGCCGGTGATGGTCAGCACGTTCTCCACCGACAGCAGGAACGGCGCGTCCAGGTACCGCTCCGGCATCGGCACGTACGTGTCCACCGCGTCGAGCAGCGCCTCGATCGACGCCGTCCAGCGCGGGTCGCCCTCCAGCGCCTTCAGCCCCGAGACCCGTACGACGGGCACGGAGTCACCGCCGTAGCCGTGCCCGGTGAGCAGGTCGCGGACCTCCAGCTCGACCAGGTCGGTCAGCTCCTCGTCCCCGGCGTCGGCTTTGTTGAGGGCCACCACGATGTGGTCGACGCCCACCTGACGGGCGAGCAGGACGTGTTCGGCGGTCTGCGGCATGATCCCGTCGAGCGCGGAGACGACGAGGATCGCCCCGTCGAGCTGGGCGGCGCCGGTGACCATGTTCTTGACGTAGTCGGCGTGGCCCGGCATGTCGACGTGCGCGTAGTGCCGGGTGTCGGTCTCGTACTCGACGTGCGCGATGTTGATGGTGATGCCGCGCGCCGCCTCCTCGGGCGCCCGGTCGATCCGGTCGAACGGCACGAACGCGCCACTGCCGCGGTCGGCGAGGACCTTGGTGATGGCGGCCGTCAACGTGGTCTTGCCGTGGTCGACATGACCCATCGTGCCGATGTTGAGATGCGGTTTCGTACGGACATAAGCCGTTTTGGACATGGCTGTACCTCGAAGCGTGTGATCGGCGAAGAAGAAGGGGGACCCCGAGGACCTGCCCGACCCTCCCCTTGCGGGGTCCGCCGGACGAACCGGAGAGGGTCAGCTTCGGGCGCCGTCCATGACGGCCGTGAGATCGAGGACGGCAGCCTTCGGGGCATCCGTGACCACGGATGCTGCGAGGGTGAAGGCGTGCCGGAACATGCCGCCGATCATTGCCGACGCTTTACCGCACGTCGAATGGTTTTCGTCCGCCCTGCGCACAGGCGCGCGGGCCGCGTCCTGTGACGCTGGTGAGACGAACCATACGGCGATCACACACATTTGTCGGTTAGTGTCACCGGATGCTCGATGCCACCACCCGCTCTGGGGGCACCGCCACGGCCTCTCCCCGGGCCACCGCCGCGGAGCTCGCCGTCGCCGTTCCCCCGGCAACGACCGTCTCGTCCGCCGTACCCACCCGTTTCGCCGCTCGTTGCACGAGAGTTCTGCTCTCCCCGTACTCGCGGTTGTCCCTGCTCGTCGTGCTGCTCGCCGCGGGCGCCTGCGGGATGCTCCTGTTCGAGCCCCAGCGGCTGCTGACGGAGGGCTGGCCGCCGCAGCTCTCGGGGGCCGCCGCGGCGGCCGTGTTCACGGTGGGGTACGGCGTGTGCACCGTGGCGTTCGTGCCGAGGCCGCTGCTGAACCTCGCGGCGGGCGCCCTGTTCGGTTCGCAGCTCGGCCTCGGTGTGGCCCTGGCGGGCACGGTGCTCGGTGCCGGCATCGCCTTCTGCCTCGGCCGGGCGCTGGGCCAGGACGCCCTGCGGCCGTTGCTGCGGGGACGCTGGCTGAAGGCCGCGGACGGCCAGCTCAGCCGGCACGGCTTCCGTTCGATGCTGATGGTGCGGCTGTTCCCGGGGGTGCCGTTCTGGGCCGCGAACTACTGCGCCTCCTTCTCCCGCATGGGCCTGCTGCCGTTCCTGCTGGCCACCGGCCTCGGCTCGATCCCGAACACCGCCGCCTACGCCGTCGCGGGCGCCCGGGCCTCCACCCCGACCTCCCCCGCCTTCCTGATCGCCATGGCGTGCATCGCGCTGCCCGCGCTGGCAGGCATGGTGGTGGCCTGGCGCAAGCGGCACCAGCTGCGCCGTCTCTGACGTCCCGTCACGCGCAGCTCAGACCCGTTCCAGCACCATGGCGTTGGCGAGTCCGCCCGCCTCGCACATGGTCTGGAGCGCGTACCGGGCGCCTCGGTGCCGCATCGCGTGCACCAGTGTCGTCGTCAGCCGCGTCCCGCTCGCGCCGAGCGGATGTCCGAGCGCGATGGCCCCGCCGTGCACGTTGACCCGGGCGAGATCGGCCCCGGTCTCCTGCTGCCACGCCAGTACGACAGTGGAGAACGCCTCGTTGACCTCGAACAGGTCGATGTCGTCGAGGGTCAGTGAGGCCCTGCGCAGCACCTTCTCGGTCGCCGGGATCACGCCCGTGAGCATCAGCAGCGGGTCGGAGCCGGTGACGGCGAAGCTGTGCAGGCGGGCGAGCGGACGCAGGCCGAGCCGGGCCGCGGTCTCGCTCGACGTGATGAGGACCGCCGAGGCCCCGTCGTTGATCGGGCTGGCGTTGCCCGCCGTGACGTTCCACTCGATCTGCGGGAAGCGCTCCGCGAAGACCGGGTCGTGGTAGGCGGGCTTGAGGCCGGAGAGGATCCCGGTGGTGCTGCCGGGGCGTACGCACTCGTCGCGTGCGACGCCCTCGAGGGGCGCGACCTCGGCGTCGAACAGCCCGTTCTCCCAGGCCTCGGCGGCCTTGTGGTGCGAGGAGACGGCGAAGGCGTCCATCGCCTCGCGGCCGATCGACCATTTGGCGGCGATCAGTTCGGCACTGATCCCCTGCGGGACGAGCCCCTCGGGGTAGCGCCCGGCGACTCCGGGGCCGAAGGGGTCCTTGCCCTCGGGCACGTTCGACCACATCGGCACCCGGCTCATCGACTCCACGCCGCAGGCCACGACCATGTCGTACGCACCGGAGAGCACACCCTGCGCCGCGAAGTGCACGGCCTGCTGCGAGGAGCCGCACTGGCGGTCCACGGTGGTCGCGGGCACGGACTCCGGGAACCCGGCGGAGAGCACGGCGTAACGGGTGGTGTTCATGGCCTGCTCGCCGACCTGGTCGACGGTGCCGCCGATGACGTCGTCGATCAGCGCCGGGTCGATCCCGGACCGCTCGACGAGGGTGCGCAGGGCGTGGGCGAGGAGCTCCACGGGGTGGACGTGTGCCAGGGCGCCGTTCGGCTTGCCCTTGCCGATCGGGGTGCGTACGGCTTCGACGATCACTGCGTCACGCATGTGCGGGCCTCCACGGCTACCAGTGAGTAGGAAATCCAAACTCACCGTAGCCCGCGGCGTTGGAAAATCCAACCCTCCCCTAGACTGATCCTCATGGCCGACCGCAAAGACCCGCGCCCCTGTTCCATCGCCGACACCCTCGCGCTCGTCGGCGAGAAGTACTCCCTGCTCGTGCTGCGGGAGGTGTGCCTGGGCAACGGCCGGTTCGACCGGCTGGTGCGCAACATCGGCGCCCCGCGCGACATCCTGGCCACCCGGCTGCGCCGGCTCGTCGACGCCGGGATCCTGGCCAAGCATCCCTACAGCGAGCGCCCGCAGCGCTTCGAGTACCGGCCGACGCAGGCAGGGCTGGAACTGGAGCCGGTGCTGACGACTCTCATGGCATGGGGCGACCGCCACCTCCGGCCCGACGGCGACCGCCCGATGATCCTGGAGCACTCCTGCGGGCGGCCCCTCGACCCGGCCGTCACCTGCCGAGCCTGCGGCGACGAGGTGCGCCACGAGGACCTCACGGCCCGCCCACAGGCCCCGGGCTGGACGGTGACCGGACCCACCGCGGCCTGATCGCCGCTGGTCGGGAGCGCTTCCAAACCCCTGTGTCCGGTGGGCCGCCGGGGGACGCTACGCTTCCCCCTCGGCACACCTGATCCCCCGTTCATCGCAACGGCGGCCCGGTGCGCCCGTCGTCCGTCCCACGATCGGCACTTGGACTCCGCTACCTCATGTCTTGGTTCGAATCATTCATCCTCGGACTCGTCCAGGGGCTGACCGAGTTCCTCCCCGTCTCCTCCAGCGCTCACCTGCGGCTGACGGCGGCCTTCGCCGACTGGAAGGACCCGGGCGCCGCCTTCACGGCGATCACGCAGATCGGCACCGAGGCGGCCGTGCTGATCTACTTCCGCAAGGACATCGGGCGGATCCTGTCGGCCTGGTCGCGCTCGCTCACGAACAAGGCGATGCGCAGCGACCCCGATGCCCGGATGGGCTGGCTGGTGATCGTCGGCTCGATCCCGATCGGCGTGCTCGGCGTGACGCTGAAGGACCAGATCGAGGGACCGTTCCGCGATCTGCGGATCACCGCGACGATGCTGATCGTCATGGGCATCGTCCTGGGCGTCGCCGACCGGCTCGCGGCCCGCGACGAGAGCGGTGGCAAGCACCGAGCGCCCAAGCAGCGCAAGGCCCTCGAGGACCTGGGCGTACGGGACGGCCTGATCTACGGCGTCTGCCAGGCCATGGCGCTCGTCCCGGGCGTCTCCCGCTCCGGCGCCACCATCAGCGGCGGCCTGTTCATGGGCTACAAGCGCGAGGCCGCGGCCCGCTACTCCTTCCTGCTCGCCATCCCCGCGGTGCTCGCCTCGGGCCTGTTCGAGCTGAAGGACGCGACGGAGGGCGGCCACATCTCCTGGGGGCCGACGATCTTCGCGACGGTCATCGCCTTCGTCGTCGGGTACGCGGTGATCGCATGGTTCATGAAGTTCATCTCCACCAAGAGCTTCATGCCGTTCGTCTACTACCGCATCGCGCTCGGCATCGTCATCATCGCCCTGGTCAGCATGGGTGCGCTGAGCCCGCACGCCGCCGAGTCGGCGGGCTGACCCGCGGGTCCTGTGACCCCGGTCTCGTGACCAACCGCATAGCCGTCGGGTAGCCGTCCGGTAGCGGGCTGTCAGTGGCTGCCCCTAGGCTTGTCCGCATGTCCCCCGATTTCGTGACCCCTGGTTCCGTGCGGTCCGCTGCCGAGGTCAACGAGGAGATCCGTGCGCTGTGGCAGCGCACGGGCGGCACCCTGTCGGCAGAGGAGCGCGCGGAGTACGAGCTTCTCGTCGTCGAATGGGCCGCCGCACTCCGAGGCGGCGTCGCCAAGGCAGCCTGAGCGGTTCCTTGCGCAACAACCCGGCGGCCAAATTCACTTACCGGTGCGGCAGCGGTTCGAGGTGCAGATCCCGTTCCGGATCCCACCGCACCCGCGAGGCTCCCAGACCCGCGTACACCCCTGCGCCCTGTCGTGCTCGGGCCCTGCTGACCTACCATCTCACCAGTCCAGGGTGACGCTGCTCGGGTGCGCGAAGGGGGAACCGTGCTGACCGAGATCACGGTGGCGGCGATCGGCGCAGCAGGGACACTCGCAGTTGCCTACGTGGCACGAGAGGGGCCGCGCCGGGAGCAGCGAGAGCGGGGGGTGCCTCTGATGACTCTCAGCGAGCATTGCGGCTACATCAAAGGAGTCGCCGAGGCTGCGGTCGCGGACTGTGAGCGAACGATCGGCCTGCTGTCCGGGCGCCGGCGAAGTCAGGTCACCTGGTCGGCGTGTGAGACGTACGAAGCATTCACGGAGAAGACGTCCGCAGACAAGGACGACCCTCGGCCTTTCGCCAGTCAATTGCGGTACTACAGCTCAAGGGTCGACGAGTTCGGCATTGTTCTGAGGTCTGTATGCGATCGCATCGACCGAATAGCCGGAACGTCGGCACCGGGCCAGGGACGGGTCAGGGCGCAGGATTTCAAAGAGCTGAGAAGGATGGATCTCGCTCAACTCAAGGTCCAGCTCCGGAACCTGGACGAGCAGTTCATCGCTCTGCAGACTGTCTGGCTCGACAAGGTCAAACCCCTGGTACCGCCGGGGGCACCTCGTTACTTCTCCAGACGTTCCCATCACCATTACAAGCGGTTCGTGGCCATGGGGCGGAGCACGGAGTTCGCCCACCCTCGCAGGCAGCAAGCGCCCGACGAGGAAACGGGTGCGCCGGGCCCTGGTGAACCGCGTGATGCCGGTTCAGGTCTCCCAGCGTGTGGACACTGCATCTGGCAGTGCCCACATGCCCCTGGTCACAATGGCCTCGCAGTCATCACACCGCAGACCACCACTGCGCCGGCCACTGCAGCCAACACGCTGGGCCCGATCCCGTCGGCGCCCCCGTCATTCCCACCACCGGACCGCCCACCTGGCGCTCTGACCACCTGACGGCGCCCCCGTCACAGGGGGCCGAGGCCCTGTGGTGCACCTCACCGCACTCCGCAGCGCGAAGCACCGACTTACGGCGACGCACGGCATCTGTTCAGCGCCGCCACTCATAGACACCCGGTGAGGACTGCAGGACCTCGCTCGGCCATTCCTTCAGCACCCGCCCGAACAGTCTCCGCTGTTCGTCGATCCAACCCTCTTCGAGGTTCATGGGAAGGAACACGGACACGCACGAACGGCCCGGATCCTCGACCTGCACAGCGGGAGTCCCATGTTCTTCGTGGTATGGCTGGATCCTGATCTCGGGGCTGTGGCCGTCGTTCCTCCAGCGGTGTTGCTCTGCCCACCTTCGCCCGCCAGGGTTCACGGTGCCGAATCAGAGAATCGGCCACAAGCAGATCGTCCCGGGTATCGGAGTCGGGCCCCACCGCCCCTCGGCGGCCATCGAATATCACGCGCGCAAGGCCCTTGGCCCGGCCCCCGCCATGCCCAACACTGAGCCGATGACGCAGCGTGTGGAACTGGCCACCGTGAGAGACCGGCTGGCCGTCGACGGACTGATCACCGACTACGCGGTGGCGGTCGACGACGGCGACTGGGAGGCGTACCGAGGGCTGTTCGCCCCGCGAGGGCGGGCGGACTACCGCTCGGCGGGCGGCATCGAGGGAGAGGCCGGGGCGGTCGCCGCCTGGCTCGCCGAGAGCCTGGGGCTGTTCCCGACGCGGCAGCATCTGATCGTCAACCGGCGGGTGCGTTTCGGGATCTGGGAGCAGGACACCGGTGACACGGCCGAGGTCCAGGCCGACTACGTCAATCCCATGGCCGCCTCCGGACCCGCTCCCGACTTCGTGTGCGGCGGCCGGTACGCCTTCTCGGCACTGCGCACGGCCGACGGCTGGCGGCTGAGCGAGGTGGTCGTGCGGGAGAAGTGGCGGCGCCTTTCCGAGCCGCGCACGGCACCTGTGGTCAACTGACCCGGCGTCCGGTGTCCTAGATCGTCCGCAGGGCGCACACTGGAGGCACCCGCGGGTAGGAGGCGCCTATGAAGACGCTCGGCCACTGGCTCGCCTCCCCCTGGCGCCGCTCGGCCGCCGCGGCGGTCGCGGGCGCCCTCCCCGTCCTCGCCTTCCCCGCGCCGTCCCTGTGGTGGTGCGCCTACGTCGCGCTGGTGCCCTGGCTCCTGCTGCTGCGCACCGCGCCGACCGGGAGGCGGGCCGCGTACGACGGCTGGTGCGGCGGCTTCGGCTTCATGCTGGCCATGCACCACTGGCTGCTGCCGAGCCTGCACGTGTTCACGTTTGTCATCGCCGCCCTCCTGGGCGCCCTGTGGGCCCCCTGGGGCCGGCTGGTGCGCCGCCTGCTGGGCGGCTCCCCCTCCGGGAGGCGGGTCGCGGTGGCACTGCTGGTGCTGCCGTCCGGCTGGCTGGCCATCGAGCTGATCCGCTCCTGGCAGGGGCTCGGCGGCCCCTGGGGCATGCTCGGCAGCAGCCAGTGGCAGGCCCAGCCCGCGCTGCGGCTCGCCTCGGTGGGCGGGGTGTGGCTGCTCAGTTGTCTGCTCGTGGCGGTCAATGTCGCGGTCGCCGTTCTCGTCGCGGTCCGCCGGTCCCGGGTGCCGGCCGTGGCCGGTCTGGTCGCCACGGCCGCGGCCACCTCCGCCGCCTGGACCCTCTCGCCCCGTCCCGCCGTCGACGGCCACGTCAGGATCGCGGTCGTGCAACCCGGGGTCATCGCCGGTCCCGACGGCCGGTTCGACCGCGAGGAGCAGCTCACCCGCCGCCTCGCCGGTCAGGACGTCGACCTGATCGTCTGGGGCGAGAGCAGCGTCGGTTTCGACCTCGGGGACCGGCCCGGCCTCGCCCGGCGGCTCGCGGACCTCTCCCGCGCGACGGGCGCCGACATCCTGGTCAACGTGGACGCCCGGCGCTCCGACAAGCCCGGCATCTACAAGAGCTCGGTCCTGGTCGGGCCCGACGGCCTGACCGGCGAGCGCTACGACAAGATGCGGCTCGTGCCGTTCGGCGAATACATCCCCGCCCGCTCCCTGCTCGGCTGGGCCACCTCCGTCGGCAAGGCCGCGGGCGAGGACCGCAGGCGCGGCTCGCAGCCGATCGTGATGAACGTCGGGGACGATCTGCGCGTCGGCCCGCTGGTGTGCTTCGAGACCGCCTTCCCCGACATGACCCGTCATCTCACCCGGGAGGGCGCCGACGTACTGATCGGCCAGTCGTCGACGTCCACGTTCCAGCACAGCTGGGCACCCGAGCAGCACGCGTCGCTGGCCGCGCTGCGGGCCGCCGAGACCGGCCGCCCCATGGTGCACGCGACCCTGACGGGCGTCTCGGCCGTCTACGGCCCGGACGGACAGCGCCTCGGATCATGGCTCGGCACGGACACCTCCGCCGCGCGGGTCTACGACATCCCCCTCGCCCACGGCACCACGCCCTACGTCCGCCACGGCGACTGGACGGTGCACGCGGCGATGCTGATCCTCGCCCTGTGGCTCGTGGGCGAAGGCGCGAAAACCCTGCGGATCAGGCGGTCCGCTCCTGCACCGCGCGTACCACCCGCTCGCACAGTTCATGGGTCTCCAGCGCGTCCCGGGCGCTGAGCACCCTGCCCGCCCGGACCGCGTCGAGGAACGCCAGCACCGCCTGCTCGATCCCGCGCTGCCGGGCCACCGGCACCCAGTCACCGCGCCGCCGCACGGTCGGCTGCCCCTTGTGGTCGACGACCTCGGCGAGGTTGACCACCTGCCGTTTGGTGTCCTGCCCGGACACCTCGAGGATCTCCTCGGCGGAACCGCTGAGCCGGTTCATCACGCCGAGCGCGGTGAAGCCGTCCCCGGCGAGCTGGAGCACCAGGTGGTGGAGCAGCCCGTCGCGGACGCGGGCGCGCACGGTCACGTCGTCGATCTCGCCGGGCACGAGGAAGCGCAGGGTGTCGACGACGTGGATGAAGTCGTCGAGGATCATCGCGCGGGGTTCCTCCGGCAGCCCGATGCGGTTCTTCTGCATGAGGATGAGCTCGCGCGGATGGTCCGCGCACTGGGTGTAGCCGGGTGCGTGGCGCCGGTTGAAGCCGACGGCGAGGCTGACGTCCCGCTCCTCGGCGAGCGTCACCAGCCGCGCGGAGTCCTCCAGTGCGTAGGCGAGCGGCTTGTCGACGTAGGTCGGTACGCCCGCCTGGAGAAGCCGCGTCACGATCTCCGGGTGCACGAGGGTGGGGGCGTGCACGAAGGCCGCGTCGAGGTCTGCCGCGAGCAGCGAGTCGAGGGTGGTGTGCCGTCGCTCCCGCGGGACGTGGAGGCTCTCGGCGACCCGGTCGAGCGTGGCGGGCGTACGGGTCTGCAGGTGCAGTTCGACGCCGGGCCGGAGGGCGAGGACCGGGAGGTAGGCCTTCTGCGCGATGTCACCGAGTCCGATGCAGCCGACCTTCACGGGGTGATCTCCTCTAGCCGTTGTCTGCCGGGGTCTGCTCGGAGCATACGGCGTCCGTCTGCGGGGGCCGCCAGTCGGCGATGCCGTCGAAACTGCGCAGGAACAGGGCGGGGCCGGCCAGCGACAGCATGCTCATGACCGTGTCGCGCACGGCGATACCGGACCGGCTGCTCATCAGGCTGAGGCGGGACGCCGTCACGGCCTGGCGGGCGATGGCGGTCGTGCGGGGGCGCCGGGCGGCGGTGTAGGCGGCGAGGTCGTCCCCGTGGTGGGCGAGGACGACGGCGTCCTCGATGGCCTGGTTGCCGCCCTGGCCGAGACTCGGCGGCATGGCGTGCGCGGCGTCGCCGAGCAGCGCGACCCGGCCGTGGTGATAGGCGGGCAGGGGGTCGGCGATGTGGTGGACGTCGTGGCGCAGCACGTCCTCGGGGCGGACGGCCGCGAGCACGGCGGGGATCGGGTCGTGCCAGTCACCGAAGAGACGCAGCAGCTCCGACTTCTCGTCGTCGGGCGCCCGTCCGCCGGCGGGGGTCCTGGCGCCGGCGTAGGCATAGACGCGGCCGTCCTTCAGCGGGTGGGTGCCCCAGATGCGGCCCGGGCCCCAGGTCTCGTGGGAGGCGAACCGGACGCCGGGGACGGGCACCACGACTCGCCAGGTCGTCCAGCCGGAGTAGACGGCGCCCGGGTGGTGCGGGAAGAGCGTCCCGCGGACGACGGACCGGATGCCGTCCGCGCCGACCACGAGATCGGCCTGCAGTTCGTCGTCCGCGGTCGCGACGCGAGCCGGCCGGCCGGGAGCGCCGCTGTCGAGGAGGGTCGCTGCGGCGTCCGTCCGGACGGCGCCCGCGGGGAGCAGCGCGGCCAGGCGCTCGACCAGGGTGGCGCGGTGCAGCAGGACGAGCGGCCCGCCGAAGCGCCGGGCGGCGGCCTCGGCGGAGGATCGGGAGAGCCACCGTCCTTTCGGGCTGCGCAGGCCTCCGTCCCCCGACCAGGCGGCGAGTTCGCGGATCTCGTCGCCGAGTCCGATGACGTCCAGTGCGCGCAGGGAGTTGGGCGCGAGGGAGATGGCCGCGCCGACCGGTTCCAGCGAACGGGCCCGCTCCAGCACGGTGACCCGCACACCGCGCCGGCTCAGGGCGACCGCCGCCGTCAGGCCTCCGATCCCAGCGCCGATCACGACGGCATGCCCGGGCTGTCCCATGGCTTCTCCTTCTGCGACTACACCTGTAGTTGACGCCGTCGACGTTACTACAGGTGTAGTCGGAGGGGTAGCGTGAGGCCCATGTCCGTACGCACCGAAGGCCCCGCCCGCTCCGACCTCGTCGCCGACACGGCCCTCGCCCTGCTCGCCGAGCGGGGGATGCGCGGCCTCACGCACCGGGCGGTCGACGAGCTGGCCGGGCTCCCGCAGGGCTCCACTTCGAACCTCGCGCGGACCCGGCAGGCCCTGCTGGAGCTGGCGGTGCGGCGCCTGGCCGACCGTGAGGCCCGGGTGCTGGGCCTGCACGAGATGCCGGGCCCCGAGGCCGGAGCCGGCTCCGTGGCGGACGCCCTGGCCCTGGCGACCCACCGGGCCCTGACGCAGCACCGCGCGCTCACCCTCGCCCGCTACGAACTGGCCCTGGAGGCGACGCGCCGCCCCGAGCTGCGGGCCTTCTTCGACGCCACGGGCGCCCGCTTCCGGGACCGGCTCACCGCGCTGGTCGAAGCCATGGGCTCGACGGATCCCACCCGGCACACCCTCTCGCTCGTCGCCTGGGCGGACGGGCTGATGTTCAGCTGCGTGGCGGGGTCGTTCGGCGCCGAGGTGCCGAGCCTGGAGGAGGTGCGGGCCGGGCTGCGGGAACTGCTGGAAGGGATGCTCAAGGGCTGAAAATCTTGTTGGTGCGCCGGGGGCGGCTCGGAAAGGATGCCTCCATGACGAACGAACGCACCATGCCCGCCCCCACGGCCGACGAGCGCACCATGCTGGAGGGCTGGCTGGACTTCCACCGGCGGACCCTCGCCTGGAAGTGCGAGGGCCTGAGCGACGAACAGCTCAGGTCCGCGGCCGTCGAACCGTCCGACCTGTCCCTGATGGGGCTGGTCCGGCACATGGCGGACGTGGAACGCAACTGGTTCCGCCGGGTACTGACGGGCGAGGACGTGCGGCCGATCTACTGGAGCGACGAGGACCCGGACGGCGAGTTCCACCTCACCGAGGCGGACACCTGGCAGGAGGCCCGCTCCACCTGGCAGGCCGAGATCGAGACGGCCCGGCGCAACGCGGCACGCTTCGGCCTCGACGACATCACCGAGGGCAAGCACCGCCGCACCGGCGAGCGGTTCAATCTCCGGTGGCTCTACACCCACATGATCGAGGAGTACGCACGGCACAACGGCCACGCCGACCTGCTCCGCCAGCGCATCGACGGCGCGACCGGCGACTGACGTCACCACCCCGCGCGAGCGACCGCGTCACCACGCCCACCTTCGGTGACTGCCGTCGCCACCGTCTCATGCGTCGCCCACGTCACCCCCGTCACGCCGAGGCCCTCCGTACGGGGCGCGAGATCACCCGTGCGGGGCAACCTCCGCCCGTTCCGCCGCCCCACGGCGGGCCGGACGCACCAGAGTTGCGCGGGTGCATCGAACGACGACCACAGCGACGCTCCTGGTGACCGTGGCGGTCTCGGCCCTCTCCGGCTGTACGACGGTCCCGCATCCCGCCGCGCCGGGTCCCCTGGCGACACCGTCCCGGCCGTCGGCGCCGCAGCCGGAGGGTGCGGCGCGGACCCCGATCGTGCAGGCACCGGCCCGCGAGGCCCTGTCGCTCATCGAAGAGGCGTCCGGCCGCCCGGAGCCGGCCAAGCCGGCGGCCCGGCCTGCCGCTCCCCCGGCGGCCTCGCGGCAGACCGGGGCGCCGCAGGCCGGGCACCGCGATGTCCGTCCGCCCCCCGCCCGCCCGGGACACCCCGAGCCCGCACCGCGCCGCCCTCAGCGGTCCTGGGCCGGCATCCCCGACGTGTCGGAGTCCGTACGCCGGAACGTCGAGAAGAGCGTCCCCGGCAACGACGCGGACGTGTGCGCGCTGGGCAAGCGCTACGGAGGATGGCGGGCGGACAGCCCGGAGGCGACGATCTGCCACGACACGTACCGGCGTTGACCCGCCGCGTCAGGGTCGCTGACGCGGCGGCGTCCACGTCCCCGTGCCGCCCTCCCCCAGCCGGGACTCCAGCCGTCCGATGGCCGCCCGCACGCCCTCGGCGTAGCCGTCGTCGCTGAGGGCGGTGGCGGCTTGCCGGGCCCACCGCAGGTGCGCGCGGGCGGCGTCGCCGCGACCCAGCCTGACGTAGTCGTCGGCCAGGTTCAGGTGCAGGGAGGGGTAGAGCGCGGTCACCGAGAGGGCCTCCTCCCCGGCCTCCCCGGCGGCCGTCAACGCGCGCAGGTCCCAGGCCAGTTCGTCCGCAGGGTCGTCCTGGGTGTCGGCGAGGTAGTGGGCGAGGGTGCAGCGGTGCAACGGGTCGCCGTCCTCGCCGATCTCCGCCCACAGGCCGAGGAGCCGGTGCCGGGCCTCCTCCCGGTCACCGGCGTGGTGCAGCATGACCACCTGCCCGATCCGGGTCAGTACGGCATCGGGTGCCGTCTGCTCCTGCCGCTCCGCCACGACGCCCTCCGCCCACTCGCCGGCTGTTCCGCCGACGCTAACCGCAGGCGGGGGCGATTCGGCGCAGGCGTCTCCGGACACCACCCGGCCCGTCACGGCACGGCCGTACGCCCCGCAGGCCTCAGCCCAGGTTCGGGATCGTCCAGTCGATCGGCGTGTGGCCCTGGGCCGCCACCGCTTCGTTGATCTGCGTGAAGGGTCGCGAGCCGAAGAACTTCTTCGCCGACAGGGGCGAGGGATGCGCACCCTTGACCACGATGTGCCGGGACTCGTCGATCAGCGGGAGCTTCTTCTGCGCGTAGTTGCCCCACAGGACGAACACGGCCGGGTCGGGGCGCTCGGCCACGGCCCGGATCACGGCGTCGGTGAACTTCTCCCAGCCGCGGCCCTTGTGCGAGTTGGCCTCGCCGCCGCGGACCGTGAGGACCGCGTTGAGCAGCAGCACGCCCTGCTCGGCCCACGGCATCAGATAGCCGTTGTCGGGGATCGGCGTGCCCAGCTCCTGCTGCATCTCCTTGTAGATGTTGCGCAGGGACGGCGGGATCCGTACGCCCGGCCTGACCGAGAAGCACAGACCGTGCCCCTGGCCTTCGCCGTGGTAGGGGTCCTGACCGAGGATCAGGACCTTGACTCCCTCGTACGGCGTGGCCTCCAGCGCCGCGAAGACCTCCTCGCGCGGCGGGTGGACGGGACCCTTCGCCCGCTCCTCCTCGACGAACTCCGTCAGCTCCTTGAACCAGGGCTGCTGCAGCTCGTCGCCCAGAACCCCGCGCCAGGACTCGGGCAGCATGGCGGTGTCGGTCACGTCAACGTCCTCACGATGTGCGGTCACTTCCCGGCCTCAGAACCTACAGGCGACCACTGACAACGCGTCCGGGACAGCCCGCCGCCGGACCGCCTACCAGGCGGTCTTGCGGTGCAGCTCCCACATCATCATGATCGTCGACGGGTCCAGGGCCCGCTCCGCGCCCGAGACGTCCCGGCTGGCCGCCACGTACTGCCGGCCCTGCCACAGCGGCAGCAGCCGCGCGTCGTCCACGAGGATCTGCTGGGCCTCCTCGAACTCCTTCACCACCTTCGCGCGGTCGCTCTCGCGGCGCGAGCGGGGCAGCAGGTCGCCGGTGATCTCGGGCGCCGGGTAGGGCGTGCCGAGGGCGTTCTGGTCGCCGACGAACGGCGCGATGAAGTTCTCGGCGTCCGGGAAGTCGGGGAACCAGCCGCGCCCGAAGACGGGGTACTCGCCCTTCTGGTAGCCCTCGACGTACGTCTTCCACGGCCGGCTCTTCAGGCTGATCGAGAACAGTCCGGAGGCGTCGAGCTGGCGCTTCAGCTCCTTGAACTCCCCGGCGGTCTCGGAGCCGTAGCGGTCGCTGGTGTACCAGAAGGTGAGCGGGACGCGCTGGTTGATGCCCGCCTCGGTGAGGATCTTGCGGGCCTTGGCGACGTCGGGGTCGCCGTAGTCGTCGAAGAAGCCCGTGGTGTGGCCCGTGAGGCCCTTGGGGACCATGGAGTACAGCGGGTCCACGGTGTCCTTGTAGACCTTGTGGGCGATCGCCGCCCGGTCGACGACCTGCGCGATGGCCTGGCGCACGGCCTTCTTGTTCGCCCAGGAGTCCTTCGGGTTGAACACCAGGTAGTTGATGTCGGTGCCGGTGCCCTCGACGAGCTGGATCTCCTCGTCCTTGGAGGACTTGCTCTGCAGTTCGACCACGTCACCGGCCGCCAGACCGCGGTAGGTCACGTCGATCTGCCTGTCCCGCAGCGCCGTCACCATGGTGTCGGAGTCCTGGAAGTAGCGGACGGTCACCGCGTCGTTCCGGCGCTCCGCGTAGCCCTTGTAGGAGTCGTTGCGGACGAGGACGGCCTCTTTGCCCTCGGAGTACGAGTCGAGGGTGTACGGCCCGGACCCGACCACGTCGTCGCCCTTGCGCAGGCTGCCGTCCGGGTAGGCGTCCGGGGACACGATCGACATGGCGGGGGTGGCGAGCACGAACGGGAAGGTCGAGTCCGGCTTGTTGAGGTGGAAGATCACCTCACGCTCGCTCGGCGCCTGGACCCGCTCCAGGCTGCCCAGGAGACCGGCGGGGCCGCCGTTGACGTTGATCTTGCGGATCCGGTCGAACGAGTACTTCACCGCCCGGGCGTCGAGCGCGTCGCCGTTGGAGAACTTCAGGCCCTCGCGCAGCTCGCAGCGGTAGACCTGGTTCGAGGAGTCGCTGAAGCCGCACTGCTCGGCGGCGTCCGGCTGGGGCGTGCTCGCGCCCGTCGGGTAGCTCAGGAGCGTCTGGTAGATGTTGCGGAACAGTTCCCAGGAGCTGTCCCACGACGCGGCGGGGTCGAGCGTGCTGGGCGAACTGGTGGTGCCCACGACGATCGGCCCTTCGTCCTCCGGGGTGTCGGAGGACAGCACGCCGCATCCGGCGAGCAGGGACGATATGGACGCGATGGCCGCCACCTGCCGCAGGCATCGGTTCCGGTTGAACACGCGCACGCTCCTCGATCTGCCATGCCAAGGGTCGGCAGACCATACCGCAGTGCCGCGCCGCCTGACCCTCCCCGTCCATGACCGCTTGATCGACAAACCTTTGACGACGTTGTCATCGCACTTTGCGGAGCCTTTACGCCGGAACGGGCGCCCGTCGTGCCGCCGGCGCCCGTTCCGGTCCGTGTGGTCGATCCTCGCGTCAGCCGGTTCCGGCGTTG
Source organism: Streptomyces sp. NPDC029041 (assembly GCF_040637515.1). NCBI lineage: Bacteria > Bacillati > Actinomycetota > Actinomycetes > Kitasatosporales > Streptomycetaceae > Streptomyces > Streptomyces sp. NPDC029041. The sequence goes on from NZ_JBEZWO010000024.1 coordinate 39,486, forward strand.
AGGAAGATGCCGCCGTCGACGACGAGCGTCTGGCCGGTGACCCAGTCGGACTGCCCGGAGGTGAGGAAGGCGGCCGCGCCCCCGATGTCGGAGGGCACCCCGAGCCGGCCGAGCGGGTAGGCCGCCGCGGCCTCCTCCTCGCGGCCCTCGTACAGGGCCTGGGCGAACTTGGTCTTCACGACGGCCGGGGCGATCGCGTTGACCCGCACCTTGGGCGCGAACTCGTGCGCGAGCTGCACCGTCAGGTTGATCATCGCGGCCTTGCTGACGCCGTAGGCGCCGATGAACGGCGAGGGCGACAGGCCCGCGACGGAGGCGATGTTGACGATCGCGCCGCCGTTGTCCTTCTGCCAGGCGTGCCAGGTCCGCTGGGCGAAGCCGAGCGCCGAGACGACGTTGGTCTCGAACACCTTGCGGGCGACGTTCAGGTCGAGGTCGGCGATGGGCCCGAACACCGGGTTGGTGCCGGCGTTGTTGACCAGGTAGTCGACCCGGCCGAAGGCCTCCATCGTGCGCTCGACGGCGAGGGCCTGGTGGGCCTCGTCGTGCGCCTTGCCCGCCACATGGACGGCGCGGTCGGCGCCGAGTTGCTCGACGGCCTCCTTGAGGGCGTCCTCGTTGCGGCCGGTGATGCACACGCGGTCACCGCGCGCGACGAGGGCCTCGGCGACGCCGTAGCCGATGCCGCGGCTGGCGCCCGTGACGAGGGCGACCTTGCCGGAGAGTTCCACGGAAGTCATGTTCTTCGTCCTCTAGTCGAGCGGTCCGCCGGCCACGTACAGCACCTGGCCGGAGACGAATCCGGCCGCCTCGCCGGTGAAGAAGGCGATGGCGTTGGCGATGTCCTCCGGCTCACCGACCCGGGCCACCGGGATCTGAGTGGCGGCGGCGGCCTTGAAGTCCTCGAACCCCATGCCGACGCGGTCGGCGGTGGCCTTGGTCATCTCGGTGGCGATGAAGCCGGGCGCGACGGAGTTGGCGGTGACGCCGAACTTGCCGAGCTCCTTGGCGAGGGTCTTGGTGAAGCCCTGCAGGCCCGCCTTGGCGGCCGAGTAGTTGACCTGGCCGCGGTTGCCGAGCGCCGACGACGAGGACAGGTTGACGATCCGGCCGAAGCCCGCGTCCACCATGTGCTTCTGGCAGGCCTTGGACATCAGGAAGGCGCCGCGCAGGTGCACGTTCATGACGGTGTCCCAGTCGGAGACGCTCATCTTGAACAGCAGGTTGTCGCGCAGCACGCCCGCGTTGTTGACCAGGATCGTCGGGGCGCCGAGCTCCTCGGCGATGCGCGCGACGGCCGCCTCGACCTGCGCCTCGTCGGAGACGTCGCAGCCGACGGCGATGGCCTTGCCACCGGCGGCGGTGATCTTCTCGACGGTGTCCTTGCAGGCCGCCTCGTCGAGGTCGAGCACGGCGACCGCGCGGCCCTCCGCGGCCAGTCGTACGGCGGTGGCGGCACCGATGCCGCGCGCGGCACCGGTCACGACGGCAACCCGCTGCTCAGTGGTGGACATGACTGCTACTCCTCGGGTGAGCGACCGCTTAGTACCTTCAGTGGGTGTGACGCTAGAAGCCCTGGCACGCGGTGTCAACGGCCGGAGGCGGCATGTGATCCATCACCCGGGCCCGCACGGCCCGGCGGCGTCCCCGGGAACACCCGATCGGCCCATGACGGCGCGCCGCCGCGCTCCTCGGCGCCTAGCGTCGGATCGCGAGCCACCCATGGCCGGAAGGGAGGCGCTCCATGCGCCGTCGCACCGGTGTCGTGGGCGCGCTGTTCGCGATCGTCGCGATCGTGCCCATGGCCGACCCCGCTCATGCCCGGCAGGACCTGGACTGCCGCGACTTCGCTTTCCAGGAGGACGCGCAGGCCGTCTTCGACGCGGACCCGAGCGATCCCAACAGGCTGGACGAGGACCAGGGCCCCGACGACGGCGTGGCGTGCGAGGCGCTGTCCCACCGCGGGATCATCGACCCCACGACGTCCCCCACCTCACCCCGTCCCTCGGCCAGTCCGTCCGCGTCTCCCTCGCCCCGTCCCTCCGCTTCCGTCACCACCGCGCCCACCAGCGCTCCGAGCCGGGGTGTGCGGGGCGGGCTGGGGGGTGCTGTGGCGTCGGGGCCGAGCGACTGGGACATCGCGATCGGGCTGACCTTCGCGGTGGGTGCCACGCTCGCCGCCGGTTACGTGGTGAGGCGCCGCCGGCGCTGACGGGCGGGCATCCCTCACCTCACCAGCAGGTCCAGCAGCCGTTCGGTCTCCGCCGCCGGGTCCGTGGTCAGGCCGGTGTGCACGGGGCCGGGCTGGACGATCGTGGAGCGGGGGGCGACGAGCCAGCGGAAGCGGCGGCCCGGGTCGTCGGAGGCCGCCTGCCCGGCCGCGCTCCCGCCTGCGCACAGGCCTTCCACGGCCCCCAGGGCGGCCCGGACCCCGGCCACGTCGGCCAGGGGGTCGAGGGCCAGCAGGCGGGTCTCGTCGAGGTGGGTGCGGGCCCCGACGTAGGCCTCGGCGCGGCAGTACACCAGCACCCCGGCGTTGATGCACTCGCCGCGCTCCACGCGCGGGACGACGCGCAGGACGGCGTACTCGTAGACGTGGCGGTCCCGGGGGCCGCCCCTGATGATGTGCCGGTCGTTCACTTCAGCCCCTGGATGCGGTCGTGGATGACGGCGGCCCGCGCCAGCAGCGGGCGCGCGTAGGCCTGTCTGAGATCGTCCGGCGCGGCGAAGCCGGGTTCGTCCGTGAGCCAGGTGTCCGGGATCTGCGCGGTGACGTCGGCGAGCAGTTCCTCGGTGAGCAGGGGTGCCAACTCGGCGGCGGCGGAGGCGACATCGGGGGCGAAGGACGCCAGCGCGTGGTCGGAGGCGTCGTACGGGCGGGCGGCGGAGGCCTCCACACCGGGCCAGTTGTGGTGCCAGATCATCGTCGCGCCGTGGTCGACGAGCCACAGCTCGCCGCGCCATCTCAGCAGGTTGGGGTTGCGCCAGGACCGGTCGACGTTGTTGATCAGCGCGTCGAACCAGACCACGCGGCCCGCCTCCTCGGGGCTCACCGGGAACGCGAGCGGGTCGAAGCCGAGCGCGCCGGAGAGGAAGTCCATGCCGAGGTTGGTGCCGCCGCTGGACCGGAGCAGGCTCTGCACCTGCTCCTCCGGCTCGCCCAGTCCCAGGTCCGGGTCGAGCGCGACGGTGACCAGACGCGGCATCCGCAGCCCCAGCCGCCGGGCGAGTTCCCCGCAGACCACTTCGGCGACGAGTGTCTTGCGCCCCTGTCCCGCACCGGTGAACTTCAGGACGTAGGTGCCGAAGTCGTCCGCCTCGACCAGGCCCGGCAGCGAACCGCCCTCGCGCAGGGGCGCGATGAAACGGGTCGCGATCACTTCCTTGAGCATCGCCCCAGGTTACTGACGCATCCGGCGGCCGTGGCGACGGCCTCGCGTGGCGGGCCGGAACCCGACAGCACGCCGACAGCTCCGCTTTACCCATCTCCTGGCCGGAACGGGTCAGGATTTCGGCGGGGCCTGAACAGCGGGTCCCCAGGGGCCGTACCTCTCGGCAGATCACGAATTCCCCCGGAAGGAACGTCAGCATGACCAGCGAATCCGTTCAGCCGATGTCGGGACCGAGCCGCCGCACCGTCGTGGCGGCGGTCGGCGCGGCGGGGCTCACCGTGGCGCTGACGGCGTGCGGTTCGGAAGACAAGGCGTCCGACCCGTCCACCGAACAGAGCGCCGGCGGTGGCGGCGCGACGAACGAAGGGGGCGGCTCGTCCGCCGGGGCGGGAGCCGGTGGTGCGGCGCTCGCGAAGACCGCCGACATCCCCGAGGGCAGCGGCAAGATCTTCAAGGACGAGAAGGTCGTGGTCTCCCAGCCGGCCGCGGGCGACTACAAGGCGTTCTCGACGATCTGCACCCACCAGAACTGCCCGATGGTGGATCTCAAGGGCGACACCATCTCCTGCACCTGCCACGGCAGTCAGTTCTCCGTCCTGGACGGCAGCGTGAAGAAGGGGCCGGCGGTCGAGCCGCTGGAGGCGAAGCGGATCAGCGTGAACGGCGACTCCATCACACTGGCCTGACGCCCCGCGCACGCTCCAGACACGCCAGCACCTCGTCCGTGGTCGCGACCGTGGCGACCAACGCGAGGGTGTGGCGGATCATCGCGGGGGTGTAGTCGGCGGGCACTCCCGCGATGGCGTCCGCCGGGACGACCACGGTGTAGCCGCGGTTCACGGCGTCGAACACGGCGTTGGGCACGGCCACGTTGGCCGAGACGCCGGTGACGATCAGCGTGCGGCAGCCGAGGTTGCGCAGCAGCGGATCGACGTCGGTGCCCTGCAGGGGCGACAGCCCGTGCAGCCGCCGGACGACGAGGTCCTCCTCGGCGACCTCGATCGGAGCGGCCACCCGCACCGCCGGCGTGCCGGTCAGCTGCTGGACGGGCAGCCGTGCGGCGGCGCGGAAGAGGCGGGCGTTGCGGCTGGCACCGCGGCCGTCGGGCCTGCGCTCGGCGACGGCGTGGACGACCTGGACGCCGCCGCCGTGGGCGGCCGACACCAGACGGGCGACGTTGGCGAGGGCGCCGCCGGCGCGTGCCTGTTCGGCGAGTGCGGGCAGGGCGCTGTCCGTTCCGACGACGCCTTCCTGGCACTCGACGGTGAGCAGCACGGTGGTGCGCGGTTCGAGGAGTTCGCTGAGCGCTGCGTACGAGGGCACGGTTTTCCCCTGTCACCGGCGGCCGGGCGGGCGAGCGTAGCCACCATTGCGCACGGACGGAAGAGCACTCATCCTTTTCTGACGTGATGTCAGAGGATCTCCTCTGGCACGACGTGGGAGAAAGAGGGGGAGCATGACCATCACGCAGCAGCGCAGGGGCCGGAAGATCATGATGACGCCGGGCGAGCTGGACGCGTTTCTGACCACCCAGCGCACCTGCCGGGTCGCCACGGTGTCGGCCGGCGGGGCGCCGCACGTGAGCACACTGTGGTTCGCCTGGGACGGCACCTCGATGTGGCTGTACTCGGTCGTGCGCAGCAAGCGCTGGACCGACCTGCGGCGCGATCCGCGGGTGGCGATCGTGGTCGACACCGGCGAGGAGTACGACGAGCTGCGCGGCGCCGAGCTGTCGGGCACCGTCGAGTTCGTGGGCGAGATACCCCGCACGGGCGAGCTGCGCGCCGAACTCGACGTGCCCGAGATGCTGTTCGCACGGAAGAACTTCCGCCTGGAGGAGATGCCGCACGACGGCCGGCACGCCTGGATCCGGCTGACTCCCGAGAAGATCGTCTCCTGGGACTTCCGCAAACTGGCCGGGCAGTAGCCCCTTCCGGACCGTCAGCCGACCCTCTCCCCCGCCGCCCGCAGGGCCTTCACCGCCGCACGGATCGACGGACGCCGGTCCGCGTCCGCGCGCCAGACGACGTACACGTGCCGGCGGACCCGCTGCCGGAGGGGGACGGTCACGACGCCGGCGGGCACGGGGTGACGGCCGAGCAGGGGGGCGATGCACACTCCGAGGCCCGCGGCGACCAGGGCGAGCTGCGTGTGGGTCTCGGCGGCGCGATGGCCGACGATCGGCTCGACACTCCTGGAGCGGAGGGTGAACATCAGCCACTCGTGGCAGAACTCGCCGTCGCCCCAGGTGATCCACTCGTCATCGGCGAACTCTCCGAGATCGACCTCCTCGCGCCCCGCGAGCCGGTGGTCCGCCCGTAGGGCGACCTCGGCCGGGTCGTCCAGGATCGACGCCTTGACCAGGCCCTCGGGCAGCGCCATCGGCTTGTTGTACCAGTCGAGCACCACGGCGAGATCGAGGTCGCCGCGCACGACTCCGGCGATGCCGCGCTCCGGTTCCAGCTCGCAGGAGCGCAGCCGGAGCGCGGGGTGCTGCTCTCGCAGTGCGGCCAGCGCGTGCGGGAACAGCCCTCGTGCGGCCGTCGGGAACGCCGAGAGCCGCAGCTCGCCGACGACCTGGCCGCGCTGCGCCTCCAGATCGGACTGGGCGAGTTCCACCTGGGACAGGATGCGCGCGGCGTGCTCGGCGAGCAGCCGGCCGGCGTCGGTCAGCCGCACGCCCCGGCCGTTCTTGGCGAGCAGTTGCTGACCGGCCTCCCGCTCCAGCTTGGACAGCTGCTGCGAGACGGCGGACGTCGTGATGTGCAGGCCCTCGGCCGCGCCGCTCACCGAGCCGTGCCGGGCCAGGGCGTCGAGGGTGCGCAGGCGCTCCAGGTTCAACATGTAAGCAATGCTACGCAGTACCGGGTGCGAATTCTCGATTGTGCTACGAGGTTCCGCTCGCGCATCGTTGGCTGCCATGAGCACCGTGACCACCCCGGCCGGCCGCGCCGCCACCGCCCCGCCCGCACCGCCCCGCCGCCTCCTCGACTGGCGGCTGCGGTTCGCCGCCCTGTCCCTGATCTGGGGCTTCAGCTTCCTCCTCATCAAGGTGGGCACCGAGACCTACGCACCGTTCCAGGTGACGCTCGGGCGGCTGGCGTTCGGCACCGCGGTGCTGGCCGCCGCGATGGCGATACGACGCGAGCGGCTGCCGCGCGGGGCGCGCGTCTGGGGGCATCTGACGGTCGCCGCCTTCCTGCTCAACGCCCTGCCGTTCTCGCTCTTCGCGTACGCCGAGCTGACCATCCCGTCCGCCCTCGCGGGCATCTGCAACGCGACCTCGCCGCTGTGGGGCATGGCACTGTCCCTGGTCGCCCTGTCGGAGGACCGCCCGACCCGGGTGCGGGTCGCGGGCCTCGGACTGGGCTTCCTCGGGGTGCTCACGGTGCTCGGAGCCTGGCAGGGCTTCGACGGCCTGGACGCCACCGGCACGGCACTGGCCCTGCTGGGCTCCCTCAGCTACCCGATCGGCTGGATCTACGTGCGCCGGACCCTGGCCGGCACCGGCCACTCGCACCTGTCGATGACCGGCGCTCAACTGCTCCTTGCGACGGCTCAGTTGGCCGTCGTCACCCCGCTGTTCACGACCCTGCCGACCCACCTGTCCGTCATGCCGCTGCTGGCGGTCGCCGCCCTGGGCGCCCTGGGCACGGGCCTCGCGGTGCTCCTCCAGTACGGCCTGGTCGCCGAGGTCGGCCCGACGACCGCCCAGATGGTCACGTACTTCATCCCGGTCATCGCCACGGCCGCGGGCGTCGCAGTTCTCGGCGAGGCGCTCACCTGGTCGACGCCGGCCGGGGCGGTGATCGTACTGGTCGGGGCGGCACTCACCCAGATCCGGCCGAAGACCGGTGCGGGACCTCGGCAGTAGCCGACGGCTCGGCAGAAGCCCCGAACGGCGCCCGGCCACCCGGCCCGACGGCTCAGTCGTAGCTGCGCGCCGGGGCGGGCCGGAGGGCCGAGGCGATCGCGCCGGCCAGCCTCTCGATCTCGCCGTCGACGAGGGTCGAGACGGTGACCCGGATACCGGGCGGCGCACTCAGCCGGAAGCGGGCGCCGGGGGCCACGGCCCAGCCGGCGTGCAGCAGACGGGCGACAGCGCCGGTCTCGTCCGGCACCGGCACCCAGACGTTCATGCCGGTGCGCCCGCGGGCCGCGACACCTCGCCGTTCGAGCGCCGTGATCAGCGCGTCCCGGCGCCGCCCGTACGACGCCGCCACTTCGGCCGTGTCCACCGCGCCGTCGGCCCACAACCGGGCCAGGGCCCGCTGCATCAGCCGGCTCACCCAGCCCGGTCCGAGCCGGTGCCGTCCGCGGACCCGGTCGACGGTGACGGCGTCCCCGGTGAGCAGGGCGAGCCGCAGATCCGGGCCGTAGGCCTTGGCGGCCGAGCGCACGAACGCCCAGTGCCGGGTGACTCCGGCCAGCGGGTGCAGGGGCACGTCGACGATGCCGTGGCCGTGGTCGTCCTCGATCAGCAGGGTCTCCGGATACGCCCGGAGCACCGTTCTCAGCGCACGCGCACGTGCGGAGCTCACCGCCGCGCCTGTCGGGTTCTGCGCCCGGTCCGTGACGATCAGGGCCCGCGCCCCGGCCTCCAGCGCCCGGCGCACGTCCTCCACATACGGCCCCTCGTCGTCGACGCCGACGGGCACGGTCCGCAGCCCGAGCGCGGGGACCAGGTCGAGGGTGCGGCCCCAGCCGGGGTCCTCGACGGCGACGGTGTCGCCGGGCTTGAGATGGGCCGCCAGTACCCGTTCGACGCCGTCGAGGGCCCCGGAGACCACGGCCAGCGGCCCTTCCGGCACACCGTCGGCGTCGAGTCCGGCCCGTGCCATCCGGGCCAGTCCCGGTTCGAGGGGGGTGTCGCCGTACAGCACGGGCGCCCGGTCCCCCTCGGCGGCGGCCGCCGCGAACGCGCCCGCGAGCGCCGGCAGGAGTGCCGGGTCCGGATTGCCCTGCGCGAGGTCCCGCACCCCCTCGGGGACGTCCACCCGGATGTGCTCCCGCCCGGTCGTTGCCGGTGCCGGCCGCACCCGGCTGCCGCGCCGCCCCGCCGTCTCGATGACCCCGCGCTCGCGCAGGGTCCGGTACGCGGCCGCGACCGTGTTGGGATTCACTCCCAGCTGCTCCGCCAACTGCCGCATGGGAGGCAGTAGTTGGCCCGGAAGCAACTCACCGGCTCCCACCGCGCGCTCGATGCTCGCGGAAATGTCCGCTGCGCGACGCCCCTTGATCCGATACTCTCCTAGCACAAAGTAAATTATGCACTAGTGCAATGGAGAGCGCCATGCAGGGGACCGCACAGACGCCGTCGCAACCCGGCACCGCCTACACCCCGACCGACCGCACCGTCCCCACCCGCTCCGCGGACCGGGCGTCGTACGACAAGGACCTGGTGCACTCGATACTCGACGAGGCCTACGTCTGCCACCTCGGGTTCGTCCGCGACGGGGCGCCCGTCGTGCTGCCCACCCTGTACGCCCGGGTCGGCGAACGGCTGTACGTGCACGGCTCGACGGGCTCGCGTCCGCTGCGGGCGGCCGGTCAGGCCGACCCCGGCCTCCCGGTCTGCCTGACGGTCACCCACGTCGACGGTCTGGTCCTGGCCCGCTCGGCCTTCCACCACTCGATCAACTACCGCTCCGTGGTGGTGCACGGCGTCGCCCATGACGTGACGGACCCCGAGGAGAAGCTGCGGGCCCTGGACGCGCTGGTCGACCACGTCGTGCCCGGCCGCTCCGCGGACTCGCGCCCCGCCAACAAGAAGGAACTGGCCGCCACGGCCGTAATCCGTCTGGACCTGGACGAGGTCTCGGCGAAGCTGCGCACCGGCGGCGTGAACGACGAGCCGGAGGACCTCGCCCTCCCCCACTGGGCGGGCGTCGTCCCCGTCCGGCGCGCCTACGGCACCCCGCTCTCCGACCCGGACCTGGCCCCCGGTACCGAGCTGCCCGGTTACCTCACGGCGCTGTGATGCTGATCCACCCCTGGGACGCGCCCCGTGACGACACCGAATGGCAACGGTGGCTGGCCGGCCACGACTTCGGCCAGCTCGCGGTCAACGGCCCGCCGGGCGAACCGCCCCACGTCCAGCCCCTGCACTTCGCCTACGACGCCGGGCGCCGCGAGGTCGTCACCCACCTCGCCCGCCCCAACCCGCTGTGGCCCGCGCTGGAGGCCGCCCCCGACGTCCTGCTGAGCGTGGTCGACGACTACGTGTTCGTACCCGGCCCCTGGCAGGCCGCCCCGGACGTCCCGCCCGAGCACGGCACGCCGACGAGCTTCTACGCGGCCGTCCAGCTGCGCTGCCGTGCTCATGTCGTGGACGACCCGGTACAGAAGGCCGCGCTGCTCAACCGCCAGGTCGACCACTTCCAGCCGGACGGCGGCTCCGCACGGGCAGCCGTGGGTGAGGCCCCCTACGGCAGGATGCTCGCCGGCATCCGCGGCCTGCGCCTGGAAGTGACGGACGTGCGGGCGAAGTTCAAGTACGCGAACCACAGGCCGGCCGAGGTCCGGGACCGGATCGCCGCGGCTCTCGCGGCCCGCGGCGGTCCGGGCGACTCCAGGGCACGCGACCACCTCCTGCGCAGACAGGAGGCACAGGCCGCGGGCCCCCGCCTCACATCGCCATGACCGGCTCCTCCCTCCTCCGCGCGCCCCGGGCCTCCCCCACCGCCAGGCCCGCCACCGAGCCCAGCATCAGCAGAGTCCCGGCGAGCATCGCCGCCGTGAGGTGCTCGCCGAGGAGGAGGACGGCGAGCACCGCCGCGCTCACCGGTTCGAGCAGCATGATCACCGAGACGGTGGCGGACCGTACGACGGCCGCGCCCGCGAAGTAGAGGCCGTAGGCGAGCGCCGTCGGGACGGCGGCGACGTAGAGCAGCAGGAGCAGGAGCCGGCCGGACTCCTCGGTGTGCGGCAGCAGTCCCTCGGCGAGGGCGAACGGCAGCAGGCACAGGCTCGTGACGGCGAAGGCCCCGGCGGTCGTCCGGGTGGCGTCACCCGCGCCGTCGCGGCCCCACCGGCGGGTGAGCAGGGTCATCGCGCTGTACCCGGCCGCGGAGAGCAGGGCGAGCAGCACACCCGCGGGGCGCACGGTCGTGCCGCCGCTCCCGAGGACGAGAACCGCGAGTCCGGCGAGGGCGCCCAGGACGGCCACGGCGCCGCCCCGACCCAGTCGCTCGGCCTGGGTCAGCCGGGCTCCGAGCGCGATGAGGACGGGTCCCGCGCCCAGCGTGACGACGGTGGCCACCGCCAGGCCGGTGGCGGAGACGGCCGCGAAGTACGCCGTCTGGAAGACGGCGAGCCCGAGGCCGGTGACCCCGGCCCGCACCGCCCGGCGGCCGAGCGGCTGCCGCACGGGGTCCTGGGCGCGCGGCCGCAGCAGGCGCACGGTGAGCAGCAGCACGAGGCCGGCGGCGCAGCGCCAGAAGGACAGGGCGACGGGCCCCATGTCGCTGGTCCGGTAGACCAGGGAGGCGGCCGCGCCCGCGGTGCCCCAGGCGACACCTGCGACGATCAGATAGAGGAGGCCTCGCCCGACGGGCAGGCCGGAGGCGGTGTTCGGCATGTGTTCTCTCCGCAGACGCGCACGGCATGCCGCGCCCGCGTCGGGCGGCGGTTGGGTGCGCGGAAGTTCGGGAAGGGCCCCGGATCAGTCGTGATCAGCGGGGTCCGCGGACTTCGTCTGCGGGCAGCACCGTTCTGCGCGGCGGCGTAACGCCGGGCGCGGTTTCCGGAGGGCCCGCCTCAGGCGGCCGGAGGCGGAAGAACGAGTGCGTTCGAAGGCATGATCGACACCTTAGGCGCTGGTCCCGCGCCGGGACAATTCCCTTTCCGGGCCGCCGCTCGCCACCGGCTGCCCGGATCCTTTCGAGGGCGTCGAGGACTGCGCGATGAACGCGCCCACCAGCACGATCGCCCCACCGGCGATCTGCGGCGCCGAGAGGTGCTCACCGAGCAGGACCCAGGCCAGGACGGTGGCGATGACCGCCTCGAGACAGGCCACGACCCCGGCGACCTGCGGAGAGAGCCGGCGCACGGAGACCACACCGGTGACGTAGGCGACGACCGTGGCGACCAGGACGATCCACGCCAGCAGCACGCCGGCGGCGACGGGCCTGCCGTCCATGCTCGCGGTGCCCCCGAGCACCGACCAGTCCATGGTCCAGGGCCGGGCGACGACGGTCAGCACAGCGGCGCCGACGAGCAGTCCGTAGGCGATGACGCCGAGCGGGTCGGGCGCCTCGTCCCCGGCGTCGCTGCCCTGGTCGGACAGGACGAAGTAGCCGACCTGGCAGCAGGCCGCGCCGAGCGCGAGCAGCAGCCCCAGCACGTCGAATCCGAGGCCCGACCACACCTCCACGACGCAGGCGAGCCCGCCGACCGCGAGCACCACGCCGACGGCCGCGGCGCGGGTCACGGGCCGCTTCTGCACGAACCGCACCCAGCCCAGCACCAGCGCGGGCGCCAGGTACTCGATGAGCAGCGCCACCCCGACGGGGATCCGGGAGAGCGCCGCGAAGTAGCAGGCCTGGACACCGGCGACGGCCAGCAGCCCGAACCCGGCGAGCAGTCCGGGGCGCCTGCGCAGCAGCGCGCGGTGCCGCACGGCCAGGGGCAGCATGACCAGGGCCGCCCCGGCCACCCGCAGCCACACCACGTGCAGCGGGTCCAGGCCCGCCTCGATCAGCGGCTTGGCCGCGACACCGGATCCGCCGAAGGCCACGGCGGACAGGAGGGCGAGTCCGAGCCCCATGCCCCTGCCGCGCCCGCTCACGCTGCTGTCAGTGGTACGCACCGGCACATGATGACAGGACACGACAGGAGCGTCATCCCCTATGACACCTGTCTCACAGCCTGGACGGGACGACCGGCCTCGTGCCGCACCGCTCAGCCGGCGGCCTCGCCGCACTCCTCTGCGACGCCGGACCGGCCGGCCAGCCGGGTGAGTACTTCGCGCGGGTCGATGCCGGCCCGTCCCAGCACCTCGACCGCGCGCGCCTGCGGGTCGAGGACGATCGCCGCGAGCAGATCCGTGCCACGAGCCGGTTCACCGCGCTCGGCGGCACGCTCGCAGGCGTGGTCCACGCAGGCGGCGGCGAGCGGTGAGAAACCCGCTGTCGCCGTCACCACGGGGACGGCGCCGGAGTCCTCGACAGCGCTCTGCCAGCGCAGGCCGTACCCGATGCTGCGCTGGACGAGATAGCCGAGCAGGCGCGCGATCTGCGGTCCTTCGACGAAGGCGGCACGCGCCGCGGGGTCGGACTCCAGCAGCGAGTGGAGCAGATGGGCGGTGTCGATCTGCCGGTCCCCGTCCCGGACGGCCCTGCGCCGGGCGCCACCGACCACCGACGCCAGCTCGTCACTGAGCCTGGCATCGTTGTCCACGCGCTGGAGGCCGTACTCATGGGCCGACTGCGGGTTACGGGAGTGGGCCGACTGCGGGTTACGGGAGTGCACATCCCCCAGCCCACCAGTCTCCCGGGCCCGCGTCATCCACGGTGCGAAGCATTCTCGCGTCCCACGGGAAGTGGACTCCGCCCCCGCGTCTCCTCCTTGCGGAGGAGATCAGACGGATTCCGGTAGCGGGCCCGCCGGTCTGACAGTTCGTCAGTATTGAACATTGCGACCGCCGCCGCTACGGTCCGCGACACCCAGCCCGACACGAAGAGGTGGTCGCATGGCCGAAGTCAGCGCGGAGGCCCGCATCGGGGCGCCCGCCGGCACGGTGTGGGCGAAGCTCACCGACTGGTCCGCGTACGGCGAATGGAACGCGACCCATACGAGCTTCCCGTCGGGCGGCCCGGAACCCCTCGAAGTGGGCGCGACGTTCCAGGAGAACATGCGGCTGATGAACTTCCCGGCCGAGGTGGCGTGGACCGTGGAGGAACTGGAACCCGCACGGGTGCTCGCCATCCGCGGCAAGGGACCGATGGCGGTGACCGTAGCGACGCGCTACACCCTCACACCCGACGGCGACGCCACGATGGTCCGCGTCGACGGCGAGTTCACGGGCGCGACGGTGTCCCTGATGGCGGGCAGGCTCAAGGACTCGGCGACGGCCGCCCTGCACGAGTCGCTGCGCAGGCTGGACGGGCTGGTGACCTGACACCCCGTGGCCCCGGCGCGCCGGAGCGCCCCCGGACCACTTCCGGGGGCGCTCCGCATCCGACGCGGCTTCCTCTCGCCGGACGGCTCAGTCCTCGTCGGCGAGGATGAGGTACAGCTTCTTGCGGGCCTCGTTGATGACACCGAGGGCTTTCTCCCGCTGCTCCTTGCTGCCGGTCTTCCAGACCTGGCCGAAGGCCTCCATCAGACCGAAGCCGGCCTGGCGGATCTCGCCGAGAGCCTCCCAGTCGACCCCGCGGGAGGCTTCCTCCCAGGGAGCCTCGGGCCCCTCCTCGGCGGCCTCACGGCCCGCCTCGGTGAGCGAGAACAGCTTCTTGCCGCCCTCGGAGGCGCTGGTGATCAGCCCCTCGTCCTCCAGCAGCTGAAGGGTGGGGTACACCGACCCGGGGCTGGGCTTCCACGCCCCGCCACTGCGCTCGGCGATCTCCTGGATCATCTCGTAGCCGTGCATCGGCCGGTCCCTCAGCAGGGCCAGGATCGAGGCGCGTACGTCACCGCGCCGCGCCCTTCCCCTAGGCCCCCCGCGCCCTCGGCCGCCCCAGGGGCCCGGACCGAAGCCCGGCCCTCCGGGGCCGCCCCAGCCCGGGCCGCCCGGGCCACCCGGCCCGAACGGACCGAAGGCCGCACGCAGCCCTTCGAAACCGCCCCGCCCGCGGTGCGGGCCGTCGTGATGTCCATGTCCACGCTCGAATCCGTGGGTACGCATCGCAACCACTCTCCATTCCATCGTTGATCTGTCGCGATGCTTCAACGATATATCGGTGACTCTCGAACGACAAGCCCCTCTCCCCGGTTGTCTGCCGACGGAACTCGGGCCGGCGGGTGTGAATTGGCCTTGGTCTGCTGCTTCGTGGACGCCCTAGCGTCGGTGCATGCGCATCCGAATCGTCGACGCCTTCACCGATCGCCCCTTCTCCGGCAACCCGGCCGGGGTCCTGCTCCTGCCCGGCGCGGACGCCTTCCCGGACGACACCTGGCTGCAGAACGTCGCCCTGGAGGTCAACCACGCCGAGACGGCCTTCGCCCACCCGCTCCCGGAGGGCTCCGCGGCGGACTGGGCGCTGCGCTGGTTCACTCCGGCCACCGAGGTCGCGATGTGCGGCCACGCCACCCTCGCCACCGCCCACATCCTGCACACCACCGGCGCCCACACGGGGCCGGTGCGGTTCGCCACCCGCAGCGGCGTCCTCGTCGCCACGCCCGCGGCGGACGGTTCCGTCACCCTGGACTTCCCGACGGCGCCGCTCACCCGGGCCGACCCGCCCGGCGGCCTCGCCGAGGCGCTGGGCACGGAGGTGCTCACGGTCCTCGACACCGGCCCGAACGTGGGCGACCTGCTCGTCGAGGTCGCCGACGAGAAGACGGTGCGCACCCTCACCCCGGACCTCGCGGCCCTCGCCGTCCACTCCGAGCGCGGTGTGATCGCGACGGCCCTCGCCGACGACCCCGGCGCCGGGCACGACTTCGTCTCGCGCTGCTTCTTCCCGAACGTGGGCATCGACGAGGACCCGGTGACCGGCAGCGCCCACACGGCACTCGCCCCGTTCTGGTCCGAGCGCCTGGGCCGCTCCCGCCTCACCGGCCTCCAGGCCTCACCCCGCTCCGGCCGGGTCCGTACCGAGCTGCGCGGCGACCGCACCCTGCTGACGGGCACGGCGGTCACCGTCATCGAGGGTGAGCTGCTGGCCTGAGACGGGCGAGGGGGCGTACGACGGTGTCGTACGCCCCCTCGCCCGCTGATTCACGCCGTCGGCAGCCAGCCCACCTTGCCCGCCAGCAGCGCGTACCCGACGAACGCCCCGATGTCGAGCAGCGAGTGGGCCACCACCAGCGGGCCGACACGCCCCCAGCGGCGGTAGAGGTATACGAAGACGACGCCCATCACCATGTTCCCGACGAAGCCGCCGATGCCCTGGTAGAGGTGGTACGACCCCCGCAGAACGGCGCTGCCGGCCAGCGCGGCCGTCGGCGTCCAGCCCAGCTGGCCCATGCGGCGCAGCAGGTAACCGACGACGATCACTTCCTCCAGCACGGCGTTCTGGATCGCCGAGAGGATCAGCACCGGGTACTTCCACCACACCGCCGGCAGCGCCTCGGGGACCACGGTGAGGTTGAAGCCGAGGCCGCGGGCCGCCAGGTAGAACGCGATGCCGGTGCTGCCGATGACCGCGGCGATCGCCGCGCCCCGGCCGAGGTCGGGCCAGGGGCGGGTGCGGTCGAAGCCGATCGTGCGCAGGCTCGCCCCCTCGCGGAGCAGGAAGTGCGCGACGAGAGCGACGGGCACGAGCGCCGTGGTGATCCCGAAGAGCTGCCAGGCGAGGTCGAGCCAGGGCCGGCCGGGCGCGGCCGAGGCATTCATCGTGGCGGCCTGGTCCTTGAGGCCGCCCGGCTTGGTGACCGACCCGATGAAGCTGATCAGCGCCGACAGTCCACTGGCGCCCAGCGACAGCGCGAGGACCAGCAGCGTCTCGTTGCGGAGCATCCGCCGTGAGAGCCCCTGCTGGGGAATGGAATCGCCCACCGGGCTCTCCTCCGCCTGCACACCCGCCTCCACTTCACCGACCTGTCGGATCAGTATGGCGGCAGCGGGATGTCACCCCGGAGGCGGCGTCGGCGTACCGGCTCGCGGCCTCAGCCCGGAGACACCGGCCCGTGCCCTCAGCCCGGAGACACCGGCCCGTGCCCTCAGCCCGGAGACACCGGCCCGTGCCCTCAGCCCGGAGACACCGGCTCGCGCCCTCAGCCGAGCGACACCGGCTCCGGCAGTCCCACCGGCCAGCTGTGCACCGGCTCGCCCTTGTGCATCAGCTCGCGGTAGCGACGGGTCGTGGCGGCCAGCGCGTCCTCCCGGGGCAGGCCCGCGTCCAGTGCCTTGTGGAAGGTGGCGGCCTGCCAGCTCGCCCCGTTCACCCGGCGCCGGCACCGCTCCTCGATCACGCCCAGGTACAGATCGCGGTCGGCCGGCTCGACACCCCAGGCGTCCAGCCCTGCCTCTGCGAGCGGCAGCAGTTCGTCGCGGATCAGGCTCACCGCGTCGACCTGGGCGGTGCCGCTGTAGCGGCCACGCCGGGGCCAGGTGAAGCGGGCGTCGATGCCGTCCTTGCACGCCGCGTCGAAGTTGGCGGCGGCCGCCTCGAAGGGCATCCGGGACCACACCGGCCGGGACTCCTCGGCCAGCGCCCGGACGACGCCGTAGAAGAAGGCCGCGTTGGCGACGACGTCGATGACGGTGGGGCCGGCCGGCAGAACGCGGTTCTCCACGCGCAGATGCGGGACGCCGTCGGCGATGCCGTAGACCGGGCGGTTCCAGCGGTAGATCGTGCCGTTGTGCAGGACCAGTTCGGCGAGCGAGGGCGTGCCGCCCTTGTCCAGCACCTCGAGCGGGTCCTCGTCGTCGCAGATCGGCAGGAGGGCCGGGTAGTAGCGCAGGTTCTCCTCGAAGAGGTCGTACGCCGAGGTGATCCAGCGCTCCCCGAACCAGGTGCGCGGCCGGACGCCCTGGGCCTGGAGCTCGGGCGGGCGGGTGTCGGTGGACTGCTGGAACAGCGGGGGCCGCGACTCGCGCCACAGTTCGCGCCCGAAGAGGAAGGGCGAATTGGCGCCGACGGCGATCTGCGCGGCGGCGACCGCCTGGGCCGCGTTCCACACGTCGGCGAAGCGGCCCGGGGTGACCTGCAGATGCAGCTGCACGGAGGTGCAGGCGGCTTCCGGGGCGATGGACTTCGAGGTGCAGCTCAGGTGCTCCACGCCGTCGATGTCGAGGGTGAACTCCTCGCCGCGGGCGGCCACGATCTGGTCGTTGAGGAGGGTGTACCGGTCGACGTCGGAGAGGTTCGACGACACCAGGTCGTCACGGTCCAGAGTCGGCAGAATACCGATCATCACGATACCCGCGTCGACCTCGCCGGCTTTCCGGTCGGCATATGCCAGCGACGTACGGAGTTCCTCCGCCAGGCGGTCGAATACCCGGCCCCCAAGGCGGTGTGGAGGAATGTTCACTTCCAGATTGAACATGGCGAGTTCTGTTTGGAAATCGCGACTCGCGATGCGTTCGAGGACTTGCCCATTCAACATTTTCGGCATGCCGTCGGCGCCCGCGAGATTCAATTCGATCTCGAGCCCCATGAGGTTCTTGGGGTGATCGAACCGCTTCTCCGCCAGGAGTCGCTCCAAGCCCGTCAGGCACTGACGCAGCTTGTCGCGGTAGCGCTGGCGATCGGACAGGTCGAACCGCCCTGCCACCACCTTCTCCCCCATCGAAGCGTCCCTCCTTGATGATGCGGTCCGGGGACCGGCCGTCGGGGCCCCGGTCAGGTGGAGGATGCCCAGCGAAAGCGATCGATAACGTCCCGGGCGACCCCGGCGACCGCTACGCTGGGCAGGTGTGACCGGTGGCACATTCACTCGGCATGACACACAGGACAGGTTTCGGGCCTCGGAAACTCGTGAAAAACGCCGACGAGAACGGGCCGACCGGTTCGCGGACATTCACGGAGGTCACCGTTGCGCACCCCCGCACGGAATCGGGATTTTTCTCGCATATCGCCGACCGAATGTACCCTTGTTCTACTCACCGGAAACGGCTAGGCGAAACACAGTCCGAACCCGTGTCGTATAAACTCCGCGAAGAAGGCAGAAGGCCGGCGCCCACGGTCGATGGGTCCTGCCGTCGTGGCGACGCGGACCCCACCCCCTCTCGTTCTCCTGACCCCGGCCCCTGCCGCTCTGACCCTGTGTGAGCAGACAGCGCCGTCCGCCCCCGCCCTCGTGCCACCGTGCCTTTGAATGAGAGGCGACCCACCATGCCGCTGCATGTCCCTCCGGCTCCCGCGCCCGCACTCCGCTCCGTCGTCACCGCCCTCTCCTCCCCGACCGTGGTCCGCGAGGCCCGAACTCCCTCCCTGCTCGGCACCCAGGGACCCGCCACACCCGAACTGCCCCTGCCCGTGCACGTCCTCGACCACGTCACGGCCGAGGGCGTCTCCGCGACCAGGCTGGCCGGGTGGCGCTTCCTGATCCGCTGCGGCGACCACGCCGTGGCCGCGGCGGAGACCATGCTGACCGCCGACGGCTGGGCCTTCTCCCACTTCTTCGAGGGCCCGTACATCACGTCCACCGAGCGCGCCCTGCGTCAGGCCGAGACCATGCAGCAGCCGTACCAGCCCCGTCTGCTGTCGGTGCCCGGTCTGTACATGCTGACGCTCTGGCTGCACGAGGACTGCTCCGCGGACGGTGCCGCCGGCCACCCCGCCGCCACCGACCTGCTCGTCCCGCTGGCGCCTGCGCCGCCCGGCATCGCGGCCCACCGCCCGCACCGCGTCTCCGAACTCCTCCCCGTGCTGACCCATCGAGTGGCTCCCACCAGACTTCTCGGATCACCCGCCTGAGGCACCGCACGGCTCCTCCGCACCCCGTCGCCGGATTCCGGCGGCGGGGTCGCCCTTTTGCCGCCGACCGGCCATCGGCCGCTCGCACGATCGCTTAGTCGCTCACACGATCGCTCGCACGAGCGAGGAATAGCTCGTGCGGGCCGGAACAGTCGTCGCCCCGGACTGACTAGCCCTATCCGGCCACTGCGAACCACCCGAAGGGACAGCCCAGTTGGGATGAACCGTCCGCGCGGGTGACGCGTCCTGAACCTGTGAGAAGCGGTGCCGCGAAATCCCTGCGGATCGACGCCCGTGGGGCAACACTGGGTTCCGACGACTTATCGCAACGGGGGGCGGCCATGAACGACATTTCTAGCCGCGGAACAGACACGACAGCCCACTCGGACACCTCAACACCATCGTCCGTCTCGACACAGCGAAAGATCCCGCCCATGTGCCAGCACCAGACCCAGTGCCCCTCAGCAGAATCCGCCGACCGGGAATCCGCCCGCCTCGTGGCGCACCACCCGGAGCAGGGATGGAGCCTGCTGTGCAACGGCGTGGTGCTCTTCGAGGACACCGGCGAACTCCTGCCGGACGGCAGGGCCATCGCCCCGCATCGTCCGCTGGCCGGCCAGGTGATGAGGGCCGCCTGAGGCCGTCCGCGGGGTGGTGCCCCGTCGCACGACATGAGGGGCCGGTGCGCAGGACGTCGTGCGCACCGGCCCCGACGCATGTCCACGGTCACTGATCGTCACCTCCCGCGACGTGGCGTTCCCGGCCCGCCCGCCTTCCCACGGATGCGTCCTTTCCAAAGGCTCCTGGAAGTTTCACGGTCACCCGTCGACGGCGGTGGGCTGGTGGGATCAGGTGGGGCCGGCACCGGAGGCAGGGTCACGATCACGGAGATCGCCCGGCAGGCCGGCGTGTCCGTACCGACCGTGTCCCGGGTCGTCAACGGCCGGTCCGACGTGTCGCCGCGGACGGGCCCGTGTCGAGGACCTGCTGGTCCGGCACGGTTACCGCAAGCGTCCCGCGGCCCCGGGCACCCGCGCCACCCCGCTCGGCCTGGTGGGCGACGACCTGGACCGCCCCTGGGCCGTGGAGATCATCCGCAGGGTCGAGGAGGTCGCCCACGCGGCCGGGGTGGGCGCGGTGGTGTCGGCCGTCCACGGACGTTCCGGCGACGCCCGCGCGTGGATGCGCAACCTGAGGGCCCGCGCCTCCGACGGGGTCGTCCTCGTGACGTCCGCCCTGGAGCCGACGCTCCACGAGGAGCTGCGGATCCTCGGCGTGCCCCTGGTGGTCGTCGACCCGGCGGGCTCCCCGGCCCTCGGCGCTCCCACCATCGGCGCGGCGAACCGGGCGGGTGGCCTCGCGGCCACCGAGCACCTGTTGTCCCTCGGCCACCGCCGGATCGGCCTGATCGCCGGGCCGCCCCGCCTGCTGTGCTCCCGGGCCCGACTGGACGGCTACCGCGCGGCCCGGAAGGCGCCGGCCTCCCGGTGGACGCCCCCCTCGTCGTCCCCGGCGACTTCCGCCCCGAGTCCGGTGTCAGCGCCTGCGACACCCTGCTCGATCTGGCCGAGCCGCCGACCGCGCTGTTCACGGCCGGCGACCAGATGGCACTCGGCGCGATCGAGGCACTGCGCCGGCGCGGTCTGCGGGTGCCGCGGGACATGAGCGTGGTCGGCTTCGACGACCTTCCGGAGGTCCGCTGGTCGGCACCGCCCCTGGCGACGGTCCGCCAGCCCCTGCCGACATGGGCGGACTGGCCGTGCGTACGGTGCTCCGCCTGGCCCGTGACGAGCAGCCGGACTCACCTCGGGTGGAGCTGGGCACAGAACTGGTGGTGCGGGCGAGCACGGCGCCGTTGGGCTGACCTCGGCTCCGGGAACGGCGCCCCACCACCCCCTGTCCGGTGGGGCGCCGCCCGCCCCGCGCTACCGCTTCCCGAGCGCCTCACGCAGCGCGAAGTACGCGGGCTTGCGCCGCAGTTCCTCGTCCCACGGCAGGGCCGCGCCCTCGCTGGGGAAGAACGCCGGGATCCACGAGTACTTGTCGGTGTAGTCCCACAGGGTGATGCCCACACAGCGACGGACCGCCAGGCACGCCTCGGTCAGGTCGGCGTACCACTCGGCCTGCTGCGCCAGCTTCTCCGCGGTCGCGGGCAGTTGCATCCGTATGTCGACCTCGGTGAGCGCGGTGTCGAGGCCGAGCCGGGAGAAGCGGCGGAGGTTGTCCTCCAGCGTGGTCGGATAGCCGTACTGCAGGGCCAGGTGGGCCTGCAGGCCGATGCCGTGCAGCGGGACGCCCGCCGCTTTGAGCTCCTTGGCCAGCCGGTAGTAGGCGTCGCTCTTCGGGCCGATGCCCTCGATGTTGTAGTCGTTGAGGTACAGCTTCACGCGCGGGTCCGCCTGGTGTGCCCAGCGCAGCGCGTCGGCGATGTAGCCGGGCCCGAGCGTCTTGTAGAAGACCGACTCCCGGTACGTACCGTCCTCGTTGAACGCCTCGTTGACGACGTCCCAGGCGAACACCTTGCCCCGGTAGTGCCGTACCTCCGTCTGGATGTGCTTCTTGAGAACGGCCCGCAGCTCGGGTGCCGTCCACTCCCTGTCCGTGAGCCATCCGGGCAGCTGGCTGTGCCAGACCAGGGTGTGGCCGCGCACCTTCTGGTGGTGGGCGCGGGCGAGGTTCACGATCTCATCGCCCGCCGAGAAGTCGAACACGCCCTGCTGGGGCTCGGTCGCGTACCACTTCATGCCGTTGCCGGGTGTGATCTGGTCGAACTCGCTGCCGAGCAGGGCCGTGTAGGGCCCGTCCACGAGCTCGGGGTTGTCGGTGGCGCTGCCGAAGTAGCGGCCGTGCCGCTGCGCGAGGTCGGCGAGAGTGGGCTGCTGGTGGCCCGCCTGGGCGGGCGTGCCGGCACCGATGCCGGCGGCGACCAGGAGCGCGGCTACGGCGCCGACGAGTCTGAGACGGGTGGTGCGCATGGTGCGACTCCTCACGACGGGTGGGTGGGTAGAGCCGTACGTTCGCGGCGCGTGTCAGCCCTTGGTGGCGCCGGCGGTGAGGCCGCCCACGAGCTGGCGCTCGGCGACCGAGTAGAAGGCGAGGGCGGGGGCCATGGCCAGCACCAGATAGGCGAAGACCTTGGCGTACTCCGCGGAGTACTGCCCTTGGAACTGCTGGACACCGATCGGCAGCGTCCACCACTGTGCATCGGTGAACACCAGCAGCGGCAGGAAGAAGTTGTTCCAGCTGGTGACGACGGCCAGCACGGAGACCGTGCCGAGCGCGGGCCGGGCCATGGGCAGCAGCACCCGCCAGAAGAAGCCGAACGAGCTGCATCCGTCGAGGGTGGCCGCCTCCTCCAGCTCGCCGGGGATCTGCCGGAAGAAGCCCCGCAGGATGATGATCGTCATCGGCAGCCCGAAGGCGGCCTGCGGGAGGATGACGCCGAGCGGGTTGTCCAGCAGGTCCAGCGAGCGCAGCAGCAGGAACAGCGGCAGGGCCGCCACGGCGAACGGGAACATCAGCCCCATGGTGAAGAGCGTGAACAGCACCTCCCGGCCCCGGAAGGCGAATCGCGCGAAGGAGAAGGCCGACAGGGCGGAGACCGCGACGACCAGGACGGTCGTGCCGATCGCGATCAGCGTGCTGTTGCCGATCAGCCGCCAGAAGTCCCCCGAGCCGAGGATCTGGGTGTAGTTGGAGGTGACCCACGACTCGGGCAGTCCGACCGGGTTGCGGGAGAGTTCGTCGGTGGTCTTGAAGCCGGAGAGGGCGGCGTAGAGCAGGGGGACGGCCATGACCGCCCCGACGACGGTCAGGACGAGGTGCAGGCTCCAGGTCTTCCCGTGCGCACGGGTCTTCTGGCTGGCTGTCATTTTCCGTCACCCCGCATGGTCGTGGTGGCCCCTTCCAGGTCGCGCCGGAGGACGAACCGCTGGTAGGCGAGGGCGAAGACGAGACTGATGCCGAACATGACCACGCTGATCGCGCTGGCGTAGCCGACCTGGTAGCGCTTGAAGCCGTACTGGAACATGGTCACGGCCATGGTCTCGGAGTGGTGGTCGGGGCCGCCCGCGGTGGTCACCCACACCAGGTCGAACAGCTGGATCGACCCGATGACCGCGAGGAACACGCTGATGCGCAGGGTGGGCGCGAGCAGCGGCAGCGTGACGTTGCGGAACCGCTGCCAGGCGCTCGCCCCGTCGATGAGAGCCGCCTCGGTCAGCTCCCTGGGGACCGCCTGGAGCCCGGCCAGGTACAGCATCATGTGGAAGCCGAAGTACTTCCAGGTCATGACCAGGAAGACGGTCGCCATGACGGTGGACGGATCCGCGAACCACTCCCCGCCCAGCCCGTCGAGGCCGATCTTGCCGAGAACCTGGTCGGCGAAGCCGTCGTCCGGCGCGAAGATCATGCCGAAGAGGATGCCGGTGATGGCCTCCGACAGGACGTACGGGGCGAAGAACAGCATCCGGTAGACCGCCCGGCCTCGCATCCGCTGGTTGAGCAGGACGGCCATGGCGAGCGCGAACGGCAGCTGGAAGGCGAGCGACAGCACCACCAGGAGCAGGCAGCGCCACAGGTCGCCGAGGAAGACGCCGTCCTGGAAGAGGCGGGTGAAGTTCTCGCCGCCGATGTAGTCGGAGGGCATGCCGAAGCCGCCCCAGCGGAAGAACGCGGCATACAGGGCGAACAGCATGGGCAGCAGCACGAGCCCCATGAACAGCACCAGGGCCGGGAGCTGGAAGCCGGCCGCGGTGAGCCAGTGCAGCGCGCGTCGCCGGGTCCGCCCGGTGGGCCGGGCCGCGGCCGGCGGCGCGGAACCGGCGCCGGGTCCGGTCCGTTTGTCCGGCAGGAACGTGGAGGTCATCGCCGGTTACTGCTCTTCCTTCGCGGTCTTCGTGATCGACTGCGCGACCTGCCCGGGCGACTTGGAGCCCGCGATGAGCGCGGCCACACTGTCGTTGACCTCCTGGCCGACGGCGGGCGCGTACGCCTGGTCGAGGTAGAGCTGGAAGCCGGTGGCGGCCTTCAACTGCGCCTGGACAGCCTTGATGTTGGGGTCGGCGATGGCGCTCTCGGCCGCCGGGACCACGGGCAGGACACCGGTCTTCTTGACCAGTTCCAGGTCGGTGGCCTCGGACGCGAAGAACTTGAGGAAGTCGACGGCCTCCTGCGGGGCACCCCTGCGCAGCGCGTGCCCGCCGCCTCCGCCGAACACCTCGGTCAGGGCGCCCTTGCCGCCCTCGACCGCGGGGAAAGGGAAGAAGCCGAGGTCCTTGCCGAGGCCCTTGCCCGCGTCGGCCTGCACCGTGGGCGCCCACTGGCCCATGAGTTCCATGGCCGCCTTGCCGTTGCCGACGGCGGCGGCCTGGCCGGTGGGCGACGAGTAGGCGGCGCCGAGGAAGCCCTTCTGGAACGGCTGGAGGGCGACGAGTTCCTTCAGGTGCTCGCCGGCCTGGAGGAAGGGAGTGCCGGTGAAGTCCTTGTCGTCGTAGGCCTTCTGCAGCGCTTCGGCTCCGGCGGTGCGCATGGCGAGGTAGGCCCAGTAGTACATGCCGGGCCACTTCTCCTTGCCGGCCAGGGCCAGCGGCGTGATCTGTGCGGCCTTCAGCTTGCGTACGGCGTCGAGGAAGCCGTCCCAGGTGGTCGGCGGCTCGGCGATGCCGGCCTTCCGGAAGAGCGCCTTGTTGTACCAGAAGCCGATCATGCCGATGTCGAACGGGATGCCGTAGGCCTGGTCGTCGATCAGGTAAGGCTCCCGGGCCACCGGCAGGAGGGCGTCGCCCCACGGCTTGGTCCGGTCGGTGAGGTTCTCCACGAGCCCCGCGTCGACCTGCTGCTTCAGTACGCCGCCGCCCCAGGTGTGGAAGATGTCGGGCAGCTTCCCGGAGGCGGTCAGGGCCGTCATCTTCGACTTGTAGGCGTCGTTCTCCAGCTGGACGATCTTTATCTTGACCTTGGGGTTCTGTGCCTCGAACTTCCGCGCGAGGGCGGCCCAGACGGTCTTGGACGGCTCGGTGGTGGAGATGTTCCACCATTCGATCGTGGTCGTCCCGGACGACCCCCCGTCCGAGTCCCCGCCGCATGCGGTCAGTGCCGTCATCCCCAGGCCGGCCGCGGTGGAGGCCGCCAGGAAGCCGCGGCGGGACAGTGCGGGGTCGCCCATCATGCGCTCCTCGAGAGTGTCGAAAGTTTCGGATCAAAACCAGAAAGCTTCGCTGCTGCCGCACCCTAGAGACAGCGGATAAACGGTGGCAACCCCTTGTACGGGGTGAATCTCTCGGCAACACCGGGACTTGACGCGGATGCGAAACATTCGACTCCAAAGACGAACGTTACGATGTGGACCCCGGCCTGATCACTCAGGGTGTCCGCCCGGGCAACGGGCGAGGGTCCACCGCCCCTTTCGCGGGCCACGCCGTCCAGCACGCGCTCAGCTCGTGTTTCCGGAGCCACAGCTGTCCCGGCGGTCAGTCTTAACGGAAGCTTGACGCGCTCGGCCCCTTCGTTCGTGGGCCATGGCGTCACGCTCCGCTTACGCTGATCGAGCCGTCCAGTGATGGCCGGAACCACCCTGAGCCGCACGATCGGGAGCACGTCGATGGCCACCACCGAGCATCCGGCGCCGAGCCGTCCGGAGCCTTCTCCACCCAGCCGTCTGCGCGCCTGGATGCTGGAGGGCCTGTCGGACATGGGCAAGGGGGACGGCCACACCGGACCGCATGCCGAGCCGGAGCCTGCGCACCGGGGTCAGCGCTGGTGGCGGGTGATGTGCCTGACCGGCGTCGACTACTTCTCGACCCTCGGATACCAGCCGGGCATCGCGGCCCTCGCCGCCGGACTGCTGTCACCGGTCGCGACCATCGTCCTGGTCGTCGTCACGCTGGCAGGTGCCCTGCCCGTCTACCGCCGCGTGGCCGAGGAGAGCCCCCACGGCGAAGGCTCCATCGCGATGCTGGAGCGGCTGCTCTCCTTCTGGCAGGGCAAGCTGTTCGTCCTGACCCTGCTGGGCTTCGCCGCCACCGACTTCCTCATCACCATCACCCTGTCGGCCGCAGACGCCTCCACCCACCTCGTGGAGAACCCGCATCTGACCGGTGTCCTGCACGACAAGCAGATGCTGATCACCCTGATCCTCGTGGCCCTGCTGGGCGCGGTGTTCCTCAAGGGCTTCCTGGAGGCGATCGGCGTCGCCGTCGCCCTCGTAGGTGCGTATCTCGCGCTGAACACGGTCGTGGTGGTCGTCGGCCTCTACCACGTCGTCACGGCCGGTCATGTGATCACCGACTGGTCGAGCGCCCTCACCGCCCAGCACGGCAACGTCTTCGCCATGGTCGGCGTCGCGCTGCTCGTCTTCCCGAAACTGGCCCTCGGCCTCTCCGGGTTCGAGACGGGCGTCGCCGTGATGCCGCACGTCAAGGGCGATGCGGACGACACGGAGGAACGACCGGCCGGGCGCATCCGGGACACGAGGAAGATGCTCACCACAGCCGCCCTGATCATGAGCGTCTTCCTGATCACCACCAGCTTCATCACCACCCTTCTCATCCCCGGGAAGGAGTTCGAGGCGGGCGGCCAGGCCAACGGCCGTGCGCTCGCCTACCTGGCGCACGACTACCTCGGCAACACCTTCGGCACCGTCTACGACGTCTCGACGATCGCCATCCTCTGGTTCGCCGGCGCGTCCGCGATGGCCGGTCTGCTCAACCTGATGCCGCGCTACCTGCCCCGTTACGGCATGGCCCCGCACTGGGCCCGCGCGGTACGGCCCATGGTCATCGTGTTCACCCTGATCGCCTTCCTGGTCACCTGGATCTTCGACGCCGACGTCAACGCCCAGGGCGGCGCGTACGCCACCGGCGTGCTCGTCCTCATCAGCTCGGCGGCGATCGCGGTGACCATCGCCGCCCGCAAGGCCCGGCAGCGCAACTGGACGATCGCCTTCGCCGTGATCTCCGCGGTGTTCCTCTACACGACCGTGCTCAACGTCATCGAGCGCCCGGACGGCGTGAAGATCGGTGCCTGCTTCATCGCCGGCATCATCCTGGTCTCCTTGCTGTCGCGCCTGGCCCGGGCGTTCGAGCTGCGCGTGACCAGCGTGACGCTGGACGACATGGCGGAGCGCTTCGTCCGGGACATGGCCAGCCGCCGGATGCGGTTCATCGCCAACGAGCCCGACCGCCGTGACATCGCCGAGTACCGCGACAAGATCGAGCAGATTCGGCACGACAACGACGTGCCCGGCCAGGACGACTTCGTCTTCGTCGAGGTGACGGTGACCGATCCGTCCGAGTTCGAGGCGGGCCTGACCGTACGCGGCGAGGTGCTGCACGGCCGCTACCGCGTCCTGACCCTGGAGTCGTCGTCCATCCCCAACGCCCTGGCGGCGCTGCTGCTGCACGTCCGCGACGCCACCGGCCGGACTCCGCACATCTACTTCGAGTGGACCGAGGGCGGGCCCTTCGCCAACTTCCTGCGCTTCTTCCTGTTCGGCCAGGGCGAGGTCGCCCCGGTGACCCGCGAGGTGCTGCGCGAGGCGGAACCGGACCGCAGGCTGCGGCCGAGAGTCCACGTGGGGTGAGCGGGTTCCGAGCTGTCGTTCGGGGCTCCTGTCGTGTGACACCCGACGGCCGACCCCGCATCCGCCCTCGCCCTCCCCCGGCCCCTATCGTGACCGGCATGCAGTCCTACACGATCGGCCAGGCAGCACGGCTGCTCGGCGTCAGCCCGGACACCGCCCGCCGCTGGGCCGACGCGGGCCGCATCACGACCCATCGCGACGAGGCCGGGCGACGGGTCGTCGACGGGCGGGACCTCGCAGCCTTCTCGGTCGAGCTCGCCCGGACCGGGACCGCCGAGGACGACACCCCGTACACCTCGGCCCGCAACGCCTTTCCCGGCATCGTCACCGCGATCAAACTCGGCGACGTCGCCGCCCAGGTCGAGATCCAGGCCGGCCCGCACCGGCTCGTCTCCCTGCTCACCCGCGAGGCGGTGGAGGAACTGGGCTTGGAGGTCGGCATGGAGGCGACGGCCCGCGTGAAGTCGACGAACGTCCATATCGACCGTGTCTGAGCCCCACGGGGCAGGGCGGGGCGACGCAAGCCGACATCTACCGCCCCTGGGCATCCACAACCAGTTCCCCGGCACCGTCACCGCGGTCTCCCCCGGCGAGGCCATGGCCACGGTCAAGGTCAGGATCCGGCCCTCTCGCCCGGAACCCCGGTCGTCGCTCTGATCGAGGCGACCGAGGTGTCGCTCGCCACCGCATGACCCGGCGGTGAACGGCGAGAGGGGCCCCACACTACGGAGCCCCTCCCTGTGACCGGTCGGCCGATCAGTCCTCGTACGTGTCCAGCGGCGGGCAGGAGCACACCAGGTTCCGGTCACCGAAGGCCTGGTCGATGCGGCGCACCGGCGGCCAGTACTTGTCGGCGGCCGTCACCCCGGCGGGGAAGACGGCCTCCTCGCGGCTGTAGGCGTGCTCCCACGCTCCCGCGAGCGCGCCGGCGGTGTGCGGGGCGCCGCGCAGGGGGTTGTCCTCCGCGGGCCACTCGCCGGAACCGACCTTCTCGATCTCCGCGCGGATGGCGATCATCGCCTCGCAGAAGCGGTCCAGTTCGGCCAGGTCCTCCGACTCGGTCGGCTCGATCATCAGCGTGCCGGCCACCGGGAACGACATGGTCGGCGCGTGGAAGCCGTAGTCGATCAGCCGCTTGGCGACGTCGTCGACGCTCACGCCGGTCGCCTTGGTCAGGGGCCGCAGGTCGATGATGCACTCGTGCGCGACGAGCCCGCCGGGGCCGGTGTAGAGCACCGGGTAGTGCGGCTCCAGGCGCTTGGCGATGTAGTTGGCGCTGAGCACGGCCACCTGCGTGGCCCTCTTCAGCCCCTCCCCGCCCATGAGCCGGACGTACGCCCACGAGATGGGCAGGATGCCGGCCGAGCCCCAGGGAGCCGCCGAGATGGGGCCGACGCCCGTCTCCGGGCCGGCCTCGGGCTGCAGGGGATGGTTCGGCAGGTACGGCGCGAGGTGCTCGCGCACCGCCACCGGGCCGACACCCGGGCCGCCGCCACCGTGCGGGATGCAGAAGGTCTTGTGCAGGTTCAGGTGCGAGACGTCCCCGCCGAAGTGCCCCGGCTTGGCGAGCCCGACGAGCGCGTTCAGGTTGGCCCCGTCGACGTAGACCTGCCCGCCCGCTTCGTGCACCTGGGCGCAGATCTCGGAGACGTGCTCCTCGAACACACCGTGCGTGGACGGGTAGGTGATCATCAGTACGGCGAGCTCGTCGCGGTACTGCTCGATCTTCGCCCGCAGGTCCTCGACGTCGATCTCGCCGTCCTCGGCGGTCTTCACGACGACGACCTTCATGCCGGCCATCACGGCGCTGGCCGCGTTGGTGCCGTGCGCGGACGACGGGATCAGGCACACCGTGCGCTGCGCGTCGCCGTTGGCCCGGTGGTACCCGCGGACGGCCAGCAGACCGGCCAGCTCGCCCTGCGACCCGGCGTTCGGCTGGAGGGAGACCTTGTCGTAGCCGGTGACCTCGGCGAGCCGGTCCTCCAGCTCGTGGATGAGAGTGAGGTAACCGCCGGCCTGCTCGGCGGGCGCGAAGGGGTGCAGCTGCCCGAACTCGGGCCAGGTGACCGGCTCCATCTCGGTGGTCGCGTTGAGCTTCATCGTGCAGGAGCCCAGCGGGATCATGCCCCGGTCGAGCGCGTAGTCGCGGTCGGCGAGCCTGCGCAGGTAGCGGAGCATGGCGGTCTCGGAGCGGTGCTGGTGGAAGACGGGGTGCGTCAGGTAGTCGTCGGTCCGCAGCGGAGAACCCGGAAGCCCGTCCTCCGTAGCCGCGTCCAGCGCCTCGACGACGCCCTCGACACCGAAGGCGGCCCACACGGCGCGCAGCTGGGCGCGGGTCGTGGTCTCGTCGCAGGCGATGGAGACGTGGTCGGCGTCGACGAGACGCAGGTTGACCCCGTTGTCCCGCGCGGCGGCCACGATCTCGTCGGCCCGGCCCTGGACGCGCACGGTGAGGGTGTCGAAGTAGGCCCCGTGCACGATCTCGACCCCGCCGGCCGCGAGCCCGGCGGCGAGGACGGTGGCGTACCGGTGGGTGCGCCGCGCGATGCCCTTCAGGCCCTCAGGACCGTGGTAGACGGCGTACATGCCGGCCATGACGGCGAGCAGCACCTGCGCGGTGCAGATGTTGCTGGTGGCCTTCTCGCGGCGGATGTGCTGTTCACGCGTCTGCAGCGCCAGCCGGTAGGCCCTGTTGCCGTCGGCGTCCACGGACACGCCGACGAGCCGCCCGGGCAGGCTCCGCGCCATCTTGTCCTGGACCGCCATATAGCCGGCGTGCGGTCCGCCGAAGCCCATGGGCACACCGAAGCGCTGCGTCGTCCCGACGGCGATGTCCGCGCCGAGCTCACCGGGGGACTTCAGCAGCGTCAGCGCGAGCAGGTCGGCGGCGACGGTGACGAGCGCGCCGAGCTCGTGCGCCCGGTCGATGACCGGCTTGATGTCCCGTACGGCACCGGAGGCGCCCGGGTACTGGAGCAGCACGCCGTTGATCTCGCGCTCGGCGATCGGGGCGGGGATGCCCTCGCTGAGGTCGGCGACGACGACCTCGACCCCGGTCGGCTCGGCCCGCGTCTGGATCACGGCGATGGTCTGCGGCAGCGTGTCCGCGTCGACCAGGAACAGACCCTTCTTGTTCTTGCCCAGGCGCCGCGACAGCGCCATGGCCTCGGCGGCCGCGGTGCCCTCGTCGAGCAGGGACGCGCCGGAGGTCGGCAGTCCGGTCAGGTCGGCGACCATGGTCTGGAAGTTGAGCAGCGCCTCGAGCCGGCCCTGCGAGATCTCCGGCTGGTACGGCGTGTAGGCCGTGTACCAGGACGGGTTCTCCATGACGTTGCGCATGATGACGGGCGGCGTGAAGGTGCCGTAGTAGCCGAGGCCGATCATGGAGCCGAGGACCTGGTTGCGGTCGGCGAGGGAGCGCAGCTCGGCGATCACCTCGGCCTCGCTGCGGGCGCCCGGCAGATCCAGCGCCTCGGCGCTCTTGATCACGGCCGGGACCGCGGCGGCGGTCAGCTCGTCCAGCGAGCCGTAACCGACGTGCGCGAGCATCTTGGCGCAGGCCTCGTGGTCGGGGCCGATGTGGCGCTGCTCGAAGGGGACTGCCTCTTCGAGCTCGGAGAGCGGAATGCGGTGGGCGGTCATTACGGAGGCCTCCTGGTCGACACGACCTGCGAGGGGCACCACTGCACGGGTACCCGGACGGCCTCCCCCTCTGTCATCTCAACCTGAGAGCTTCACCGGATCGCCCGAAGGCCTCCGGCTTTCACCGTCGGTGAGGGCGGAAGCCGTCGACACCCGCCCTGCTTTCCAGAGTGACCTCGTCCGTGCGGTACGTGTGCCTGAGAGATTCCGGGGAGGATTTGCTCCTTCGGCGCCTCCGATGGTGTCTGGAGGACTCTCCCGCACGGGGTCAGCAGCCGCTGCCAGCGTACCAGCGAGGTCAGCGCACGAACCTTCGAGTGGCCGCATCCTCACTTGTACCGTTTTGTAGTGTCTACGTATGAGTTGCGACCATGTGGAGGGCCCGTGCGAACCGATATCGATCCGCGCAATCTGATCGGCCGCAAGGCGTTCGACCGCAACGGGACCAGAATCGGCACCATCGACGAGGTCTACCTCGACGACGCCACGGGCGAGCCGGAGTGGGCCGCCATACGGACCGGCCTGTTCAGCAGGGACGCCTTCGTCCCCCTGGAGCCGAGCGAACTCATCGAGGGCGCCCTCCACGTCCCCTTCGAACGCGCCCTGATCAAGGACGCCCCCGACTTCGGCGTGGGCCGCCACCTCTCCCCCGAGCAGGAACTGCAGCTCTACCACCACTACGGTCTCGACGTCGCAGCCCCTCCCCCGCTCCCGGACCACGACTTCGGCAAGCTGGCGGGCACGGACGAGACAGCCTGAGACCCCGCCCCGGACACCCGGTCTCCCCCCGGCCCCGGTATCCGTAACACCAAGGGCAACGGATCCGCCGCCTCCAGATCCGGGTCGTCGACCCGGAAGGTCCGCACCCGCCCGGGCTCCGATGCCGGCGTCTCGAACCGTACGGTGACCCGCCCCAGTCCGCTGCCCTGCACCCAGCCGTGCCCGAACTCGGCGTGCCGCACATCGTGCCCGGCGGGCCAGCGCCGCTCGGCGAGCGGCGGCTGCTCCTCGGCCGGCGCCACGGCACGCTCCTCGACCGGGCTCTCCGCGACCGCCCGTTCCCCCGCCGCCTGGGCGAACAGGTCCTCCTGCGTGTAGTCGGCGAGCCCGCTGACCCCCACGCCGAGCAGGCGCACCCCGCCGGTCGTGTCAACCGAGTCCAGCAGTCTGGCCGCCGCCTCGCGGACGACCGCGGGATCGTCCGTGGGGCCGCGCAGCGTCTCGGAACGCGTCAGCGTCGAGAAGTCGTACCGCCGCACCTTCAGCACGATCGTCCGCCCGGACAGCCCCGCCCCGCGCAGCCGCCGCACGCACCGCTCGGCGAGCCGCTGCACCTCCATCGCGACCCGCGTCCGGTCGTGGATGTCCACGTCGTAGGTGTCCTCGACCGACACCGACTTCGCCTCGCGCTCCGCCACGACGGGCCGGTCGTCCCGTGCCAGCGCCATGGCGTACAGCCCGTGCCCGTGCGCCTTCCCCAGCAGCCGGACCAGTTCGTCCTCTCCGGCCTCGACGATCTCCTCGACGGTGGTGATCCCGGCCCGCCTCAGATGGTCACCGGTGGCCGGCCCGACCCCCGGCAGGATCCGCACCGACATCGGGCCGAGCATGGCCCGCTCCGTCCCCGGCTCGATCACCACCAGCCCGTCGGGTTTGGCCTCCTCCGAGGCGATCTTCGCGAGCATTTTGGAGGCGGCGAGACCCACCGACCCGGTGAGCCCTGTGACGGCCCGTATGTCCGCGCGCAGCTTCACCCCGGCCAGCCGCGCCGACCGCTCGTCCCAGGCCACGCCCCCGGCCTCCAGGTCCACGAACGCCTCGTGCAGGCTCAGTGGCTCCACCAGCGGCGACAGCGCCCGCAGCAGCTCCATCACCCGCTCGCTGATCGACCGGTAGAAGGTGAAGCGCGGTACGAGATACGCGGCGTTCGGCGCGAGCCGCCGGGCCTGACCCATGGGCATCGCCGAATGCACCCCGAAGACCCGCGCCTCGTACGACGCGGTCGCCACCACGCCCCGCGGCCCGAGCCCGCCCACGACCACGGCCTTCCCGCGCAGACTCGGCTTGGACGCCTGCTCCACCGAGGCGAAGAAGGCATCCATGTCGAGATGCAGGATCGTGGGCGCGGTTCTCACAACTCCGATGCTGCCCTACGCCACTGACAACGCCCGCGCGACCGCCCTGAACGCCCCTCGGGAAACCGCTTACGCCGCGATGCGGAAACGTCCCGCCTCCTGCGCCGCGAGCGGTCCCGCGCTGCTGGAGGGCTCAGACGGCCCGGTTCCGCCGACGCGCCAGCTCGTCCGCCGGGTTGGGCCCGACCAGGGTCTCGCCGGTGTCGATCCGCTCGCCGTGCAGCTGGGACAGCGCGCTCTCGACATCCCGCCACACCACCCCGACGGCGATCCCGAAGACCCCCTGGCCACCCTGGAGCAGGGCATGGACCTCGTCGGGCGACGTGCACTCGTAGACCGTCGCGCCGTCACTCATCAGCGTCATGCGCTCGAGGTCGCTGAAACCGCGTTCCCTCAGGTGCTGGACGGCGGTGCGAATGTTCTGCAGCGACACACCGGTGTCGAGGAACCGCTTGACGATCTTGAGGACGACCACGTCCCGGAAGCTGTACAGCCGCTGCGTCCCGGATCCGTAGGCGGGGCGCACACTGGGCTCGACGAGCCCGGTGCGGGCCCAGTAGTCCAACTGGCGGTAGGTGATACCGGCGGCCGCACAGGCCGTGGGGCCGCGATAGCCGATCTGCTCGGACGCCATGGACGTCGTCCCTCCGCTGCTCGGCACCGCTGCCGGTCGCTGCCGAGCGTGATCGGCCGCACCACCGGACTGGGGGAACGCCCCGCCCGGGAGGGGCCGTGAGCCGGGGGGAGGGTACGGACCGCTCGCCCTGAGACTGCGCTCGGGGCCGCCCCCAGCCGTACCGTCGCCGCTGCTTCTCACGCCGACCTCCGTCCTTGACCTGCCTCCTCGACGGTAGGCAGTCACCCGGGGTGCGTCAACGATCGCCACACTCGCCACGCCGAGTGATAATCACCCTGAGAGTGGTTTCCCGTGCCCCGTCGCGGGGAAAGGCTAGCCGAATGTGTCCGGAACGGGCCTCGTGACGCTCTCACACGCCATCGGCACATGCGGGCATTTCACCCGTCACACACGGCGGGCGGCCCCGCCACGGACCACATCGTCCGCCGGGCCGCCCAGACGCTTCCCAGGTCGCTGCCGCTCCCGAAGAACTCACTGACTGCTGCTGCCGAAGTCCTCCGGGGAAATCTGGTCGAGGAACTCGCGGAACTTCTCCACCTCGTCCTCCTGCTCGTCCGGGATCGCGATACCCGCGTCGTCGAGCACCGTGTCACTGCCGTAGATCGGCGTCCCGGTGCGCAGCGCCAGCGCTATGGCGTCGGACGGGCGGGCACTCACCTCGACGCCGCTGGCGAAGACCAGCTCCGCGTAGAAGACGCCCTCACGCAGGTCGGTGATGCGCACCTCCGTGAGCTCCTGGCCCACGGCTTCCAACACGTCCTTGAACAGGTCGTGC
This sequence comes from Streptomyces sp. NPDC029041, assembly GCF_040637515.1. Lineage (NCBI taxonomy): Bacteria > Bacillati > Actinomycetota > Actinomycetes > Kitasatosporales > Streptomycetaceae > Streptomyces > Streptomyces sp. NPDC029041. The sequence goes on from NZ_JBEZWO010000024.1 coordinate 74,175, forward strand.
GTCAGCGGCCGCGCGGGAGCCATGCCCTGCTGGGCGAAGGCGATCGCCGTCGCCTCCCCCGGTCCGATCCAGATGGGGAGGTAACGGTCGCCTCCCACTTCACGCAGCAGCACGATCGGTTGGTTGGAGGGCATTTCGACCCGGACACCTACGACATCGAGCTCGTTCACACAGCAACCCTAGGCCGTGCTCGGGATGTTTGGGTAGTCGGGCCGGGATCGGGCGCCTGATCCGGCCTCGCCGGTGCCCGGCCACCTCAGGGAAGCCGCAGCCCCAGCGCCGTCCGCACCAGCGCGGCGTGCAGCTTCACCGTGAGCCCCGCCAGTTCCTTGGCCCGGGCCTCGGCATGAGCCCTGGTCTGCGGGTTCCGGTGCCGCTTCAGCGGCGCCACCACCTGGTCCACGAGCCCGGCCTCGCGTTCGGCGGCGGCCTTCATCGCCCGCAGGTGCCGCGGCTCGATCCCGAACCGCCCGAGCTCGACGACGAGCAGGGCGACGGTGACCGCCTCGGCGTCGTAGGCCCCGTCCTCCACAGGAGTGAGGAGTCCGTAGGACTCCCATTCCTCGAGCTCCTGCGCGCCCACGCCGACGGCCGAGAGCAGCTCGTCCCGCCCGATCCGGGCAGCCGAGGCCGGGTCGAGCGGCTCGAACGGCTCCGATGTCGCCTGACCGTCCCGCTGACGGCCCACGACCGGCAGCTGCACCGCCTCGCCACGCTCCATGGCCTCCAGGTGCTCCCGGATCACCTTCAGGGGCAGATAGTGGTCCCGCTGCATCCGCAGCACGTGCCCGAGACGCTCCACGTCCTGGGCGCTGAACTTGCGGTACCCCGAGGGCGTCCGCTGCGGCTCGATGAGCCCTTCCGACTCCAGGAAGCGGATCTTGGAGATGGTCACTTCGGGAAACTCACCGCGCAGCGCGTTCAGCACCGCGCCGATGCTCATCAGCCCACTGTCCGTGGCGGCGGTGCCGTGCCCGGCACCGCCGCTCGGTGTATGAAGCATGGACCTTCCCTGACGGATGGACCTTCGCTGGGTCTGCCCCGGACGCAGCGGGTCAGTAACCCTGCTGGCTCGCGTAGAAGACCAGCCGGTACTTGCCGATCTGCACCTCGTCGCCGTTGTTCAGGGCGACCTGGTCGATCCGCTCCCGGTTCACGTACGTGCCGTTCAGGCTGCCCACGTCGGCCACCGTGAACGAGCCGTCCTGGGCCCGGCGGAACTCCACGTGCCGCCGGGAGACTGTCACGTCGTCCAGGAAGATGTCGCTCTGCGGGTGCCGGCCGGCCGTGGTCAGGTCGCCGTCCAGCAGGAAGCGGCTGCCCGAGTTCGGCCCGCGGCGCACGACCAGGAGCGCGGACCCCAGCGGCAGCGCCTCGACAGCCGCCTGCGCCTCGGGGGACAGGGTCGGCATCGGCGTCTGACCGGTGGTCTCGCTGTCGTAGGCCTCGAGACCGGAGATGGAGATCGTGGACGTCGTCTCGGACGGACGCTCCGGTACCGCCCCCGCCCGCAGCGGCGCGCCGCAGTTGGAGCAGAAACGGCTGCTCTCCGCGTTGCGGTTACCGCACCTCGTACACACCAGGGCCGACATCGGATCCTCCTGCCGCGGCTGCCCACCGGGGGCATGGGACGCGTACGGGTCGGAAAACCCTCCACCCGCACTCGAGGCTGACGGTTGCCCGAAACCTATTCCGCCGGACTGAGCAGGGTCAACCGGCACGCCCTGACCACCGGAAACATCGCCGCCCGGGCCGCCTACCTGGTCCCGGAACAGCGGCCGCTGGCCCTCCGCGTCAGGCTGTGCGCGATGACGAGCGGTCGCGTTGTCGCTGCCCTCTCGCGCGCTCTTGCCGAACAACTTCGCAAACAACTTCACGGGCGATTCCCCTTGACCGAAACAGACCCGCCCGTGGGGCAGGACGAACCCTGACTGAACACTCTGGCCGACCCGGACATCCTGACAACGTCCGTCTGCACCAGACAGTTTCCACCACGCACCGCCCATTCGGTGCGCCGACCCCCCGCAACCTCATGCCCTCGCCTGACGTCGCCCATGCACCCTCGGTTCACTGCGAGGACGACCGAGCGTAGTCAGGCCGCTTCGCTGCTCGCAAGGCGTCCACGACGATGTCGGTCGACCGCTCGATCATGACGGTGGCGTGTTCCTTCTCGAGAGTCTGCACCACGCCTCCGGGGATGTTGAGCGCCGGCTCGAGGTCCTGCGGCTTGCCGATGACCTTGAAACGATAGGGCGCGTTGATCTTGTTCCCGTCGACGCCCACACCCTTGCCCGAGTCCGTGAGGTACGTGCTCGCGACCACCCGGACACCGTTGACCTGGATCGCCTCGGCCCCCGCCGCGCGCAGTTCCTGGATCGCGTCGAGCAGCATGTCCGCCTCGACCGTCCCCTTCGTGTCCTGGATCGTCATGGTGATGCCGGGCCCCTGTGCGGCCACCGTGCCCGCCAGGATGCCGAGCTGCCTCTCCTTCTCGACCGTCTGCTTCCGGGCCTCCTCGGCCTGGTCGGAGCTGTTCTCCAGCTCGTCGCGCTGCTTCTCGAGACCCTGCTTCTCGTCTTCAAGACGTTGAGTACGGTCATCCAGTTCATCGAGGATGCGGACAAGATCTTCCTGTCGCGCACCACGCAGCGCGTTGTCGCTGTCGCTGTTCGACGCCACCTGCACCGCCAGCCCGAACCCGAGACCGAACAGCAGCACCGCGACGATGAGTTGGGCCCGGGTGACACGCGGCGGCCACACCCCCTGTGCCAGCCGTTGCCGCCCGGTCAGCCGCGGCTCGGCATCCGCCTGCGGTTCCGGTGCCCGCTCGGGCTCCGGCTCCGCCGGGGCGTCCCCGGCCGCGGGCCCCTCCGCGGACCCGGCCCCGGGCACCTCCTGGGGCAGCTCCTTGCGCAGCCTGTTCCCGGACTCGCCGCCGCCGTCGCGCGTGTCGCCCTGCCCCTCGGCCGGCTCGGCGGCCTCGGCGGGCTTCTCCTCGTGCTCGCTCATCGGCCTCACGCCCGGAACACGTGCCGGCGGATCGCCGCGGCGTTGGAGAAGATCCGGATACCGAGGACGACCACCACACCGGTCGACAGCTGCGCACCCACGCCCAGCTTGTCGCCCAGGAACACGATCAAAGCGGCCACGACCACGTTCGACAGGAACGACACCACGAAGACCTTGTCGTCGAAGATGCCGTCGAGCATGGCCCGCAGCCCCCCGAAGACAGCGTCCAGGGCCGCCACGACGGCGATCGGCAGATAAGGCTCGACCACCGCCGGAACCTCGGGCCGGACCAACAGGCCGGCCACGACTCCCACGACGAGGCCCAGTACGGCGATCACGATGTGCCCTTCTCGCTCTTCTCGATGCTCGGCTGTGCTGTACGTACGATCACACTCGGTGCGGCAGGCAGCCGGAGGTCGTCCTCCACGGAGATGCCTGTCCTGATGCCGTAGCTCTCCTGCAGCGCGTTGAGATACAACCCGTCCGCGCTGTCCTGGAACCGTGTGCTCAGCCGCTGCCCGTCCCCCACCGCAAGCACCGTGTACGGCGGCACCAGCGGCTTGTTGTCGACCAGTATGGCGTCACCGGCGGCCCTGATCGCGGACAGCGCCGTCAGCCGCTGCCCGTTGACGGAGACGGCCTCCGCCCCCGACTCCCACAGCCCGTTGACCACGCGCTGCATGTCCCGGTCACGCACCCGGCCGGTGTCGGAGAAGCCGGAGGTCTCCCGCGGGTTGCCGTCGCCACCGGAGGCGGCTTCCTTGGCGTCGTTCACCACGAGCTTCACACCGGGGCCGTGCACCGCGACGGCACCCGACAGGATGCCCGCCAGATCGGACTCCCCGCCGCCACTGTGCTTCAGGGCTTCGCGTTGCCGTGCGCTCACGTCGGCGCGCAGCTCGTCGACGGAGTCCTCCAGCTTGTCCGCCGCCTCGGTCTCCCGGTCGATGCGGTCGACCAGCTCTTCCCGCTCCTTGGCGACGACCGGGGCGGCGACCCGCGCCTGCGCGGCCCCGACCGTCACGACGAGGGCCGCGAGCACGAGTCCGGCGGCGAGCCCCAGCTTCGCCCTGAGCGTCTTCGGCATGCCGCTGTCACCCGCGGCCTTCTTCCGCGCGGCCGCCTCGGCATATCCGTCGTCGAGGCTGTGGTCCATGACGTTGGTGAGCAACGACATGGACGCATCCGGGCGCCGAGGCCGCGTGGGTGTGCTCCGAATGGGGGGTTGCTGCGGCATGCCGCACATCGTCGCACGTCGCGAGCACTACCTCCGAACGGGCCCACCGGCGTGCCGGACAGGCCCCGTTGGGGACACCTGTCCGGCACGCACGCGTGCAGCCCGTTCTACCGGCCGGCGCTGTCCACGACCGCCGACCATTCGTCCAGCAGGGCCTGCGCGGAGGCGTCGTCGGGCCCTTCCGCCCACAGGTGGGTGACGGCCTCGGCCGGGTCGGGCAGCACCATCACCCAGCGGCCGTCGGTCTCCACCACACGCACACCGTCCGTGGTGTCCACGAAGCGGTCTCCGGCCGCTTCGACGACCCGGCGCATCACGAGCCCCTTGACGGCCCACGGGGTCGCCAGATCGCGCTTCAGGACGTGTGCCCGCGGGATCCTGGCGTCGATCTGGCTGAGCGTGAGCTGCGTCCGCGCCACGAGCCCGATGAGCCGTACGAAGGCCGCGGTGGCGTCGTACACGCTGCTGAACTCGGGGACGATGAACCCGCCCTTGCCGTCACCGCCGAAGATCGTCCCTTCCTCACCGCCCACGCGTGTGAGGTCGTCGGGAGAGGTGGTCGTCCACTCGACCTGCGTCCCGTGGTACGCCGCCACCTGTTCGGCGATCCGGGTCGTGGTCACGGGCAGCGCGACCCGGCCGCTGCGCCGTTCGGCGGCGACCAGGTCCAGCATCACGAGCAGCGCCCGGTCGTCCTCGATGATCCGGCCCTTCTCGTCGACGAGCGACAGCCGCTCACCGACGGGGTCGAACCGCACGCCGAACGCGGCTCCCGAGGACGCCACGATCTCCCCGAGGCGCACCATCCCCGACCGCCGCATGTCGGCCGTCTCCGTCGGCCTGGACTCGTCGAGACCGGGGTTGATCGTCAGCGAGTCGACGCCGAGCTTGCCGAGCAGGCTGGGCAGGACGAGGCCCGCACTGCCGTTGGACGCGTCCACGACGACCTTCAGCCCCGACTCGGAGATGCCTGTCGTGTCGACGTTGCGCAGCAGCGACCCGGTGTACGAGTCGAAGACGCTGGCCGGGAAGTGCAGGTCCCCGATCTCGCCGGGGAACGCGCGGCGGTACTCCTGCCTCGCGAACACCCGGTCCAGCTTCCGCTGGCTGCCCTGCGACAGGTCCGCACCGTTCCCGTCGAAGAACATGATGTCCACGGAGTCCGGCACCCCGGGGGTGGTACGGATCATGATGCCGCCCGCGCTGCCTCGCGCCGTCTGCTGACGGGCCACGGGCAGCGGCACGTTCTCCAGGTCCCGCACGTCGATCGCACTGGCCTGCAGCGCCGAGATCACCGCCCGCTTCAGCGCACGGGCACCACGCGAGTGGTCCCGGGCCGTGGTGACGGTCGAGCCCTTCTTCAGCGTCGTCGCATACGCGCCGGCGAGCCGCACCGCGAGTTCCGGCGTGATCTCGACGTTCAGGATGCCGGACACACCGCGGGCGCCGAAGAGATGCGCCTGGCCCCTGGACTCCCAGATCACCGAGGTGTTGACGAAGGCGCCGGCCTCGATGGTCTTGAACGGATAGACCCGCACATTGCCCTGGACGATCGATTCCTCACCGATCAGGCACTCATCACCGATGACCGCCCCGTCCTCGATCCGCGCCGCTCGCATGATGTCGGTGTTCTTGCCGACCACGCAGCCGCGCAGATTGCTGTGGGGACCCACGTAGACGTTGTCGTGAACGACGGCCTTGTGCAGGAACGCACCGCTCTTGACGACCACATTGGAACCGACGACGGTGTGCTCACGGATTTCGGCACCGGCCTCGACCTTGGCGTAATCGCCGATGTAGACAGGCCCGCGGAGTACGGCGTCGGAGTGGACTTCCGCCCCCTCGGCGACCCACACGCCCGGGGAGATCTCGAACCCGTCGATGTCGACGTCGACCTTGCCCTCGAGTACGTCGGCCTGCGCCTTCACATAGCTCTCGTGCGTGCCGACGTCCTCCCAGTAGCCCTCGGCGATGTAGCCGTAGACGGGCTTGCCTTCCTTCATCAGCTGCGGGAAGACGTCACCGGACCAGTCGACGGGCACATCGGGCTCGACGTAGTCGAAGACCTCGGGCTCCATCACGTAGATGCCGGTGTTCACCGTGTCGGAGAAGACCTGGCCCCAGGTGGGCTTCTCGAGGAAGCGCTCCACCTTGCCTTCCTCGTCGACGATGGTGATACCGAATTCCAGGGGATTGGGCACACGCGTCAGACAGACGGTAACCAGCGCGCCCTTCTCCTTGTGGAAATTGATGAGCTCGGTCAGGTCGAAATCGGTGAGAGCGTCACCGGAGATGACGAGGAAGGCATCGTCCTTGAGGGCTTCCTCGGCGTTCTTGACGCTCCCGGCGGTACCGAGTGGCTTCTCCTCGTTGGCATAGGTGAGCTCCATACCCAGCTCTTCGCCGTCACCGAAGTAGTTCTTGACGAGCGACGCCAGGAACTGGACGGTCACGACTGTTTCATTGAGCCCATGCCTTTTGAGCAGCCGAAGAACATGCTCCATGATCGGCCGGTTGGCCACTGGCAGGAGCGGCTTGGGCATGCTTGAGGTCATAGGGCGAAGGCGCGTGCCTTCGCCTCCGGCCATCACGACGGCCTTCATGTCGGAAGCGTCCTCCTCGAAGAGACGGTCTAGCCGACTTCCCCCGCCAGGATTGTCCCGCACTTATCCGGCACAGGCCAACGCTCCGCTACGGAAGCAGGACCATCCGAGAGTTCAATCGGCTATGGCGTCCGCACGGACCAGGCGGCGGACTTGTACCACGTAGAGGACTCCTGCCCACCAGTAGAGCGTTGTACCCCATCCGGCGAACGCCCATCCGAAAATAGCAGCGAGTGACGAGATCCAGCTGCTTCCGTCACTCAGCAGAAGCAGGGGGAAGGCGTACATCAGGTTGAAGGTGGCGGCCTTACCCAGGAAGTTCACCTGGGGCGGCGGATAGCCGTGCCGGCGGAGGATGCCCACCATCACCAGGAGAACCAGCTCGCGCGCCAGAAGTGCGGCGGTCAACCAGAGGGGCAGAATCTCACGCCAGGTGAGGCCGACCAGGGTCGAGAGGATGTAGAGCCGATCGGCCGCGGGATCCAGGAGCCGGCCCAGGCTGCTGATCTGGTTCCAGCGCCGCGCGAGCTTGCCGTCCAGATAGTCGCTGACTCCGCTCAGAGCGAGTACCAGAAGGGCCCAGCCGTCACTCTGGGGTCCTCCGAACTCAGGGAGCAGGATCAGCCACAGGAAGACGGGTACGCCGACGAGGCGGGCCATGCTGAGGATGTTCGGGATGGTGAGCACACGGTCCGTCTGGACGCGAGTCTCCTGAACCTCCACCCGGGGGCCTCCTGTGGGAAACGTGCCGACGATGCCCCCTGACCCTACCTCAACGCAAAAAAGCTCTGGCCCTTGGGCTGTTTACCCAAGGACCAGAGCTCTAACAGGAGTTCGGCGGCGTCCTACTCTCCCACAGGGTCCCCCCTGCAGTACCATCGGCGCTGTAAGGCTTAGCTTCCGGGTTCGGAATGTAACCGGGCGTTT
>NZ_JBEZWO010000025.1:0-74594 GCF_040637515.1 Streptomyces sp. NPDC029041
CAAGGCCGAGGAACTGGCCGCCCTGCCCCTGGACGAGCGCCTGAAGCGCCGCATCATCGACGGTGAGAAGAACGGCCTCGAAGCGGACCTGGACGGGGCCCTGCAGGAGCGGCCCGCGCTCGACATCGTCAACGAGACCCTGCTGGACGGCATGAAGGTCGTCGGCGAGCTGTTCGGCTCCGGCCAGATGCAGCTGCCGTTCGTCCTGCAGTCCGCCGAGGTGATGAAAAGGGCGGTGGCGTACCTGGAGCCGCACATGGAGAAGTCGGACGCCGGGGGCAAGGGCACCATCGTGCTGGCCACGGTCCGCGGCGACGTCCACGACATCGGCAAGAACCTCGTCGACATCATCCTGTCCAACAACGGCTACAACGTGGTCAACCTCGGCATCAAGCAGCCGGTCTCCGCGATCCTGGAAGCCGCCGAGGAGCACAAGGCCGACGTCATCGGCATGTCCGGCCTGCTGGTGAAGTCCACGGTGATCATGAAGGAGAACCTGGAGGAGCTCAACCGGCGCGGCCTCGCGGCGGACTACCCGGTCATCCTCGGCGGCGCCGCCCTCACCCGCGCCTACGTCGAGCAGGACCTGCACGAGATCTATCAGGGCGAGGTCCGCTACGCCCGCGACGCCTTCGAGGGCCTGCGCCTGATGGATGCCCTCATCGGCGTCAAGCGGGGCGTGCCCGGCGCGAAACTGCCCGAGCTGAAGCAGCGCCGGGTAGCCGCGAGGGCCGCCGCCGTGGTGGAGGAACACCCGGAGGAAGGCCACGTCCGCTCCGACGTCGCCACCGACAACCCCGTCCCCACACCGCCGTTCTGGGGGACCCGCGTCGTCAAGGGCATCCAGCTCAACGAGTACGCCTCCTGGCTCGACGAGAACGCCCTGTTCAAGGGCCAGTGGGGGCTCAAGGGCGACACCGTCACGAGCGAGGGGCCGCCGCGGCTGCGGATGTGGCTGGACCGGCTGCGCACGGAGAACCTGCTGGAGGCCGCCGTCGTCCACGGGTACTTCCGGTGCGTGTCCAAGGGCGACGACCTGATCATCCTGGACGAGCTGGGCGGCGAGCGCACCCGCTTCACCTTCCCGCGTCAGCGCCGGGGCCGGCGGCTGTGCCTGGCCGACTTCTTCCGGTCCGAGGAGTCCGGCGAGACGGACGTGGTCGGGCTCCAGGTCGTCACCGTCGGCTCGAGGATCGGCCAGGCCACGGCGGAGCTGTTCGCCTCCGACTCCTACCGGGACTACCTCGAACTGCACGGACTGTCCGTCCAGTTGGCCGAGGCACTGGCTGAACACTGGCACGCCCGGGTCCGGGCCGAGCTGGGCATCTCGGGCGCCGACCCGGCCTCGCTCGACGGCATGCTGCGCACCGAGTACCGAGGCTGCCGCTACTCGCTCGGCTACCCCGCCTGCCCGGACCTCGCAGACCGGGCCAAGATCGCCGGATTGCTGGAGCCGGAGCGTATCGGCGTCGTGCTGTCCGAGGAGTTCCAGCTCCACCCCGAGCAGTCCACCGACGCGATCGTCGTCCACCACCCCGAAGCGAGCTACTTCAACGCCGGAGGCCGTAAGTGAGCACGCTGCGCGACGTCCTGGCGAGCGGCACCCCCAGCTTCTCCTTCGAGTTCTTCCCGCCCCGGACGGAAGCGGGCAGCCGCACGCTGTGGCAGGCGATCCGCCGGATCGAGGCGCTCTCGCCGACGTTCGTCTCCGTCACCTACGGTGCCGGCGGCTCCTCCCGCGACCGTACCGTGGAGGTCACCAGGCGCATCGCCACCGAGACGACCCTGCGTCCGGTCGCCCACCTGACCGCGGTGGGGCACTCGGTGGCCGAGCTGCGCCACATCATCGGCCAGTACGCGGACGCGGGCGTGCGCGATGTGCTCGTCCTGCGGGGCGACCCTCCGGGCGATCCCCGTGCGGCCTGGACACCGCACCCCCAGGGCTTCACGTACGCGCACGAACTGGTCAACCTCGTGCGGGAGTCGGGAGACTTCAGCGTCGGTGTCGCGGCCTTCCCCGAACGGCATCCGCGCTCGCCCGACTGGAGCAGCGACATCCGCCACTTCGTCGCCAAGTGCCGGGCCGGCGCGGACTACGCCGTCACGCAGATGTTCTTCGACGTGGAGGACTATCTGCGGCTGCGCGACCGGGTCGTGGCCGCCGGCTGCGACACCCCGATCATTCCCGAGATCATGCCGGCCACCGACGCGCGGCAGATCCGCCGGTTCGCCGAACTGTCCGACGCCCGCTTCCCCGCCGCGCTGGCCGCCCGTCTCGAAGCCGCCGGCGGCGATCCCGCCGAAGGCCACCGGATCGGCGTCGAGTACGCCACCGTCATGGCCGAGCGGCTGCTCGCCGAGGGGGCGCCCGGGCTGCACTACATCACCCTCAACCGGTCCACCGCGACGCTCGAGATCCACCGGAACATCCGGAGCACCCGTCGCGGCATCCGTATCCCAAGGAGCACCCATGCCCTCGCAGCCGCCGGCTGACTTCACGGACTTCAAGGTCGCCGACCTCTCCCTGGCCGAGTTCGGCCGCAAGGAAATCACCCTCGCCGAGCACGAGATGCCCGGCCTGATGGCGATCCGCGCGGAGTACGCGCGGGCACAGCCGTTGAAGGGCGCACGGATCACCGGTTCCCTGCACATGACGGTGCAGACGGCCGTACTCATCGAGACGCTGACCGCACTGGGCGCCGAGGTCCGCTGGGTCTCGTGCAACATCTTCTCCACCCAGGACCACGCGGCCGCCGCGATCGCCGCCGCCGGCATCCCCGTCTTCGCGTGGAAGGGCGAGACGCTTCAGGAGTACTGGTGGTGCACCGAGCAGGCCCTGACGTGGCCCGGCTCGCCGACCGGCGGCCCGAACATGATCCTCGACGACGGCGGTGACGCCACCCTCCTCGTCCACCTGGGCGTCGACTACCGCAAGACCGGTGCCCTGCCCGACGCCGACAACGAGGAACTCGCCGTCGTCCGCGATCTGCTGGAGAACAGCGCACTCGACTGGACGGCCGTCGCCTCCGGGATCCGTGGTGTCACGGAGGAGACCACGACAGGTGTGCACCGCCTGTACGAGATGCAGCGTGAGGGCTCCCTCCTGTTCCCCGCGATCAATGTGAACGACGCGGTGACGAAGTCGAAGTTCGACAACAAGTACGGCTGCCGGCACTCGCTGGTGGACGGCATCAACCGGGCCACGGATGTGCTGATCGGTGGCAAGACGGCGGTCGTGTGCGGTTACGGCGATGTGGGCAAGGGCTGCGCGGAGTCGCTGCGGGGCCAGGGTGCGCGGGTGATCGTCACCGAGATCGACCCGATCTGCGCGTTGCAGGCGGCGATGGACGGTTTCCAGGTCACGACGCTGGACGAAGTGGTCGACACCGCGGACATCTTCGTCACGACGACCGGGAACAAGGACGTCATCATGGCGGGCGACATGGCCAGGATGAAGCACCAGGCGATCGTCGGGAACATCGGCCACTTCGACAACGAGATCGACATGGCGGGCCTGGCGAGGATCGACGGGATCGTGAAGGACGAGGTGAAGCCGCAGGTCCACACCTGGACGTTCCCGGACGGCAAGGTCGTCATCGTGCTGTCCGAGGGGCGTCTGCTGAACCTGGGCAACGCGACGGGGCATCCGTCGTTCGTGATGTCGAACTCGTTCGCGGACCAGACGCTGGCCCAGATCGAGCTGTTCACCAAGCAGTCCGAGTACCCCACGGGTGTGCACGTGCTCCCCAAGCACCTGGACGAGAAGGTGGCGCGGCTGCACCTGGGCTCGCTGGGCGTGAAGCTGACCAAGCTGCGTCCGGAGCAGGCGGCGTACATCGGTGTCGGGATCGAGGGCCCCTACAAGCCGGACCACTACCGCTACTGAGGACCCCGCACGAGGGCACGAACAGCAAGGAGGGCCCGTGGGGCACACCATCCGGCACGAGTCGTTGACAGTCCGTACGCAGCGTTATACGCTGTATAGCGGTTCTGCTGCCGTCGATTGGAGAAGGACGTTGCTCGTCTGAGGTCCTGAGACACCGCGCATGTCACGCAGTGCACACGTCATCCGTGCACGTCGCCGCGTCCATGTCGTCGTGTGAGACCTCGGCATCCCGAGCCGTCCTCCCCGCCGGTACAGGTTTTTCCCGCCCGTGGCCCGCGGTGTCTCGAACGCGTTGCACCCCCCACCGTTCGCACCGAGCAACCGCGAGGCCCGTATGTCAACCCACCCGAATTTCGCCGCCCCGGCCTCCATCACCTGCGCCGGCCTGACCTACACCTGGCCCGACGGCACACCCGTCTTCGACGGTCTCCAGGTCGCCTTCGGCCCGGGCCGCACCGGTCTGATCGGCCTCAACGGATCAGGGAAGTCGACCCTGTTGAAGTTGATGGCCGGCGAGCTGACACCGGCCGCGGGCACCGTACGGGTTTCCGGAGAGGTCGGCTATCTGCCGCAGAACGTCACACTCGACACGGCCCTGCGGGTCGACCAGGCGCTGGGCATCGCCGACACCCGCGCCGCGCTGCACGCCATCGAGGCGGGAGACGTGCGCGAGGAGCACTTCACCGCCGTCGGCGACGACTGGGACGTGGAGGAGCGGGCGATCGCCCTGCTCGGCGGCCTGGGCCTCGGCCACATCGGCCTGGACCGCACCATCGGCGAGGTCTCCGGCGGCGAGTCGGTACTGCTGCGGCTCGCCGCGCTGCTGCTGCGCCGGCCCGACGTGCTGCTCCTGGACGAGCCCACGAACAACCTCGACCTGCACGCCCGGCGCCGCCTGTACGCCACGGTCGAGGCCTGGTCCAAGGTCATGGTCGTGGTCAGCCACGACCGTGAACTGCTCGAGCGGGTCGACCAGATCGCGGACCTGCGGGGCGGCGAGGTCACCTGGTACGGCGGGAACCTCTCCGCCTACGAGGAGGCCCTCGCCGCCGAACAGGAGGCCGCCGAACGCATGGTGCGCGTCGCCGAGTCCGACCTGAAGAAACAGAAGCGCGAACTGGCGGACGCCCAGATCAAACTGGCCCGGCGCAAGCGCTACGGGCAGAAGATGTGGGACACCAAACGCGAACCCAAGGTCGTCATGGGGGAGCGTAAACGGCAGGCACAGGTCGCCGCGGGCAAGCACCGCATCATGCACGAGGAGAAACTCGCCGAGGCGAAGGAACGCCTGGACGAGGCGGTGGAGGCGGTCCGCGACGACGACGAGATCCATGTCGACCTCCCCTGCACCGCCGTCCCGCCGGGCCGCACCGTGCTCACCCTGCGCGAACTCGAGCTGGCCTACGGGGCCCGCGTCCAAGGCCTGTTCGAACTGCGCGGACCTGAACGGATCGCGCTGGTGGGGCGCAACGGCGCGGGCAAGACCACGCTGCTGCGCACCATCACCGGCGAGCTGGACCCGGTGGCCGGTGAGGCACGCGCACACGTCCCGCTGCGTTTCCTGCCCCAGCGGCTCGACGTGCTGGACGAGGAGCTGAGCGTCGCACAGAACGTGGCCCGGTTCGCCCCGCACGCGACCAACAACCGGATCCGCTCCCGCCTGGCCCGCTTCCTGTTCAAGGGGGCACGTGCCGACCAGCCGGCGGCGACCCTGTCGGGCGGTGAGCGCTTCCGTGCGGCCCTGGCCGCGCTGATGCTCGCCGAACCGGCTCCCCAGCTCCTCATGCTGGACGAGCCGACCAACAACCTCGACATGGCCAGCGTCCGCCAGCTCACCACGGCCCTCGCCTCCTACCAGGGCGCCCTGATCGTGGCCAGCCACGACATCCCGTTCCTGGAGTCCATCGGCATCACGCGCTGGATCATGCTCGACGGGGAACTGCGCGACACCACACCGCAGGAGGTGCGCGGTGACGATGTGATCTCGTGAACCCGCCCGCACGCGCACCCGGCTGCCGCTCATCACCCTGCCGCTCATCCCCCCCCGGAACCGATCACCCGGGCCGACGCGGGGACCGGCGGGCGGGAGCGGGTGCGGCCGTCGGGGCGGTTCCAGAAGACGCCCGGCGACTCGGCCTCCCGGCCGGGCACGGCCGGGAGGCCGACAGCCACACCCCGCGCGAGTGCGCTGCCGCCTACGACCGCCCGGTCGGCATCCCGCCGCGGCAGGAGGAGCGGCCCGGTGGACCGATGTACGTCGGCCGCACCACCACCCTCGCCCGGGCGGCAGGTGCTGCGGTCGCCGGCCTGCTCGCTCGAGGGCGGCGCGGTCATCCGTGGACTGGCTGGTCGTTCCCTGCCGGGTGGGGCAGCCAGGAAAAGCTGGCCGTCAGGCTGGTGGAACGGCGGTGGCGGTCGAACAGGAGTCCCGATCGGGCGATCGCGGGACGTCCGGTGCATGCGAGCAGGGCCTGCTGAACAGCTCGTTGGTGTCTACTCACCGAGCAGCAGGAGGCCCTGGTGCCGCCGCCAGTGCGGGTTGAGGACCGGTCGACCGCGGCAACTCTCTCCAGCTCAGGAACGATCCACTCGATGAGCAACCCGAGCCGGACTTCATCGGATAACCCGATCCATGGATACATGTCCGTGTCGACGAACCAGCACCCCGGCGGTGTGCCCGCCGGTCTCGGTCCGGCGGGCCGGAACGGGCAGGAGGGCTTGATCAGGGCCCACTCGGCGGCCGTGGTGTCCGAGGGGCAGCGGTCCCCGGTCACGGCTTCGGGGAGGGATGAGAACCACGCCCTCAGACCCGGACCGCCTGCGAGGCGGTCGTCGACAAGGACAGGTGCGCCCCCTGCCAGCGCCGGCGGAGCCTGCGATCGTGACTGACGACGACCAGCGCGCCGTCGTAACCGCCCAGGGCCGCCTCGAGTTCCTCCACGAGCGCGGGGGAGAGGTGGTTGGTCGGCTCGTCGAGCAGCAGCACGTCCGTCGGCCGCGTCACCAGCCGGGCCAGGGCGAGCCGCTGGCGCTGTCCGGTGGACAGGTCCCGTACCGGCACCGACAGGTGCTCGGCGCCGAACAGGCCGAGGGACAGCAGAAGGTCGCGGTGCTCGTCGGCGTCGCCCGCCCGGTCCCGTGCGAACGCGCCGAGCAGCGTCTCCCCGGGCCGGCCGGGCGGCGGCTCCTGCGGCAGCCAGCCGACCCGGCCCCGGCGTGTCACCGAGCCGGTGTCCGGGGTCAGCTCCCCGGCCAGGACCCGCAGCAGGGTGCTCTTGCCCGCGCCGTTCGCTCCCGTGACCAGCAGCCGGTCACCGGCCGCCATCGTCAGATCCGTGCGGCCGAGCCGGCCGGTGACACCGATGCCGGCCGCGTCGAGCACGCAGCCCCGCACCCGGGCCGACCGCAGCGCCGGAGCGAAGTGCAAGGGCTCCGGCGGGGGCGGCACCGGATCCTCCAGCAGCCGGCGCAGCCGCTCCTCCGCCTGGCGCACCCGGCCCGCCAGGGACTGCTGCACGCGCCCCGCCGCCCGGTCGTACGCCATCTTGTTGCCGTCCTTCATCGCCCGCCCCGGGGCCACCCGCCGGGCGGTCGTCGCGGCGGCCTCGCGCAGGCCGTCCACCTCGGCCTGCCAGCGGGTGTGCGCCTGGGCCCAGTGCTCGCGCGCCGCCGCCTTCTCGGCGAGGTATCCGGCGTAGCCGTTGCCGTACCGCACGACGGTGCGGCGGTCGGCGTCCACCTCCAGCAGGCACGTCGTGACGCGTTCCAGGAACATCCGGTCGTGGGAGACGGCCACCGTGGTGCCGCGCCGCGTGCGCAGGTGCTCCTCCAGCCAGTGCAGGGCGTCCGCGTCGAGATGGTTGGTCGGCTCGTCCAGCAGCAGTACCTCGGGGCCGGCCGCGAGGACCGCCGCCAGCCGCAGGCGTACCTGCTCCCCGCCGGACAGGCCGGCCACGCTTCGGCCGCGGTCCAGCAGACCCAGGCCCAGGCCGTGCAGGGCGCGCTCCACCCGGGCGTCGGCCTCATAGCCGCCGCGCAGTTCGAAGACCGTCATCAGGTCCCCGTACTCGGCCAGGGCACCCTGGCCGCCGTCGGCCATCGACGCCTCCAGGTGGCGCAGGCGCTCCTCGATGGCGCGCAGATCGCCCAGCGCCCGGTCGATCACATCCTGGACGGTGGCGTGCGGCGGGAGCTGTTCGTCCTGGGCGAGCCGGCCGACGCCGCCGTCGGCGTGGACGACGACCTCGCCCTCGTCGGGGCGTTCGTCCCCGGCGAGCAGGCGCAGCAGAGTGCTCTTGCCCGAGCCGTTCTCCCCGACGATCCCCGCGCGCTCACCCGCGCGGATCGAGCAGGTGACGGAGTCGAGAACGGTCCGCCCGTCGAAGGACTTGGTGACGGACCGGAGGGTGATCTGCGTGGGCATGCGAGGGCTCCGAAGCATTCGGGGAAGGGGCGGCCGGCAGGGGCCGCAGGGCCGGTCGAACACGTCGGAGGAGCATCCACGACCTCACTAGTGCGACATCAGTTGCATTAGGATGCTGTCATGTCGCCACCACCGGGAGCAAGCGGACCAGCGGATACCGGCCATCCGGGTCCCCGTGCCGCCGCCCAGGCCCCTTCCACCGTGCCGGCCCCCATCCAGCGGCCCGGAGGCCGCACCGCCCGCAACCGCGCCCGGGTTCTGGACGCGGTCCGCGCCGAACTCGTCGAGCACGGTTACGACGCACTCACCGTCGACACCGTCGCGGACCGCGCGGGCGTCCACCGCACCACGGTGTACCGGCGCTGGCGCGATGTCGGCGGGCTGCTCGCCGATGTCCTCGACGCCGGGACGGGCGACGCCTGGCAGCCCCCCGACACCGGCACCCTGTACGGCGATCTGGCGGCGCTGAACCACGAGATCCAGGCGGCGCTCACCGAACGGCCGTCGGTCACCGCGGCTCTGATCGCCGCCTCCTTCCGCTCCGAACAGGCGGCGAACGCCCTGCGGCAGTTCTGGGAGGACCGCTACGCGCGCTGCGAGGTCACCGTGGAACGGGCCGGGGAGCGCGGGGAGGTCCCGCCGCACACCGCCGCGCGGGCGGTGCTCGTCGCCGCCACCGGGCCGCTCTATCACCAACTGCTCCTGCTGCGGGCCGCGCCCGACCCGCTCCTGCCCGGCCGGGCGGCCCGCGCGGCCGCGTCCGCCGCGGCGGACGGCGTCTTCACCCCGAGCCCGTAGCCGCCGGCTCGCCGAACGCCACGGACCCCGCGGACACGGGGGGCCGGATGTCCGGGCGGACGCCCCCGGCCTCCCTGGCGATCCCGGCGAACAGATCGTTCTCCGGCAGCTCCGTCTCCACCAGCGACCGCGCGAGCGTGTAGTCCTCGGTGGGCCACACCTCCTGCTGCACCGGCGTGGGCACGGCGAACCAGATGCCCTGCGGGTCCACTTGTGAGGCATGGGCGAGCAGAGCCCGGTCGCGCAGCGGGAAGTAGTCGGCGCAGGGCACCCGTGTGGTGATGTGCGGCTGCCGGACCGGCTCGTTGGGCAACGGCGCGTACGGCGCGGTGCTGCCGCGTTCGCGCAGCGTCCGGTGCAGCGCCGCGCTGCGCGCCGGATGCGAGCCGTGGTTGTAGTACAGCTTCAGCGGCTGCCACGGCCGCCCCGCCCACGGGTGCGCCGCGCCGTCACCGGCCGCGTCGAACGCCGCCACCGTGATGCGGTGTGTCATCACATGGTCCGGATGGGGATAACCGCCCTCCTCGTCGTACGTCGTGATGACGTGAGGCCGGAACCGGCGGATCAGCCGCACCAGCCGGGCCGTGGCCGCCCGCGGGTCGGCCCGTGCGAAGCAGGACCCCGGGAGCGGCTCGCCGCCCTGCGGCAGCCCCGAGTCCCGGTAGCCGAGCCAGCACTGCCGGACCCCGAGGATCTGCCGCGCCCTGGCCATCTCGCGGGCGCGCAGCGCGGCCATGTCCACCGGCCCGGGCGGTCGCGGGCAGCGCGGATTGAGCAGCGAGCCCCGTTCACCTCCGGTGCAGGTGACGACCAGGACCTCGGCGCCCTCGGCGGCGTACTTCGCCATGGTCGCCGCGCCCTTGCTGGACTCGTCGTCGGGGTGGGCGTGGACCGCCATCAAACGGGGCCGCGTCCGGACTGCGCCGTGCACGAGAGCGCCGGTCATGCGTTCTCCTCTCCCGGGTCCTGGTCGTCCCCGACGGGACGCTATGGACCGCGCCTGGAGTACCGCTCGAGACCGCCACGAGCTCGCGGTGCACAAACGCTCGGGCCCCACCGCAAGGCCCCTGCAGAAAACGGGCGCCGCCGCGATCCCTCCGTAGGGTCCGGTGGCAGGAACGGCCCCTGGAGCGGGCCGTGGACCAAGGGGGGAACATGAGTGGTACGCCCGTCCGCCTGTTCTGTCTTCCGTACCTCGGCGCTTCGGCGGGCGTCTACCGGCCCTGGGGCCGCCTTCTCCAGCCGCACGTCACGGTCACACCGCTGGAACTCCCGGGGCACGGCAGCCGCAGGGGCGAGGAACCGAGCCGTCATATGGAGCCGCTGCTGCGCGCTCTCATGCCGACCGTGGCCCGCCTGTGCGACCGGCCCTTCGCGCTGTACGGGCACGGCTTCGGCGCCGTACTGGCCTACGAGATCGCGGCCCGCCTGGAGTGGGACCACGAACTGGTCGCCGAACGGCTCTACGTCTCCGGCTGCCCGGCCCCGCATCTGCCGGCCCGCGGGGAGCCCCTCGGGCACCTGCCGGACGAGGAGTTCCTGCTCCGGGCCCGCCGCCACCCCGCCGTGCACCCCGACGTCCTCGGCGAGGCGAACCTCGCCCGGCTCCAGCTTCCCTTGCTGCGAGCCGGTTTCACTCTGGCGGAGACGTACGAGGAAGGACTCGACACCACCGTGCACGCGCCCCTCACGGCGATGGCCGGACGTGAGGACCCGACGGTGCGCGGCGCGGACCTCAACGGCTGGCGCGGCTACACGCGCGGTTCCTTCCGTGTCCGCCGCTTCCCCGGCGGGCACTTCCACTGGCAGCGCGACGACCGGCTCCTGCTCGGCCAGTTCGCCGACGACCTGGCCCGCAGGAACGCCGCGAGCCACCGCTTCCCGATGGCGGAGCGGACCTTCTGAGGCGCGGTGCGAACGGCACCCCGTGAGACCATGGCGCCCCTGGTCCGCCGGGAGCGGCGCGGCGGCAACGACGAGGACAAGGACCCGATGACGAGCGGTCAGACCCACATCGCCTTCCTGCGCGCCGTCAACGTCGGGCAGCGCAAGGTCGAGATGGCCCGCCTGCGCGAGGTCCTCACCCGGCTGGGCTTCGGTGCGGCGCGCACCTACATCGCCAGCGGCAACGCCTTCTTCACCAGCGCCGAGAGCGACCGGGAGGCCATCGTCGAGCGGATCGAGGGCGGCCTCGCCGAGGCCTTCGGGTTCGAGATCCCGACGATCGTGCGCACGGTCGCGGAACTGCGCGCGGAGCTGGCGGCCTCCCCCTTCGTCGGGCAGCAGCCGGCCGCGGACGAGCGCCACTCGATGATCTACACATCGGGCTCGCTGACGGGCCGCGCGTTCCCGCTGCGTTCGCCCAACGGGGAGTGGGAGGTGCTGGGCGCCTGCCAGGGCACGGCGTTCGTGCGCTGGCGTCTGCGCAACGGCCGCCCGGTCAACCCGGCCCCCGTGGTGGAGAAGGCGTTCGGGGTACGGGCCACGGGGCGCTTCTTCCACACCTCCGTGAAGATCCTGGCGGCCGCCGAGAAGGGCTGAACGGACCCTGCCTACGCGGCGCCGTCCTCGGGGAACGCGATCCGCAGGTCGAGGGTGCCGTGGCCCAGCGTGCCCTCGCCGCTGACACCGGCCAGTTCGCCGGTGCCGGAACCGGGCACGATGCCCGCCCAGGTCACCGGGTCGCTGCCCGGTACCTGCGTCGCCCGGTGCTCCAGGACGAAGGTGCCGGTGCGGCCGCCCATGGTGCCCGTGACGCGCTCCTGCGCCGCGTAGGCGGCACCACCGGGGCCCTGGGTCGTCACCATGTGGCCGGTGGCCGTGCCCTTCACGTCGCCTTCCGTGTAGGTCTTGGTCAGTTCGACGCGACCGGTGACCGGCCCGCCGTCGACCTGCTCGTCGTCGGTGCCGTCCCAGACGTCGACGACGAAGGTGGCCTGAATCCGTATCTGAGTCATGGGCGGAGTATCCCGCCCGCTCCTTCCTCCGGATGCTCCCGATTGAGCAGGCGGCAGCGGCCTCAGCCGTTAGCGTGACGCCGCGTCACGGCGGGCATTTCCGAGGAGGCAGTCGACAATGAGCACCGAAGTGGAAACCGAGAAGCCGGCACCGGTCGCGTACCCCTTCACCGGAAGCGAGGGACTCGAACTCTCGGAGTCGTACGCGAAGTTGTTCGAGGACGGCGATCCGATCCGCGTCCAGCTGCCGTTCGGCGAGCCCGCCTGGCTGGTCACCCGGTACGACGACGCCCGGCTCGTCCTGACCGACCGGCGCTTCTCCCGCAACATGGCCACCCAGCGGGACGAGCCGCGCATGACGCCGCGACCCGTGCCCGAGAGCATCCTCACGATGGACCCCCCGGACCACACCCGGCTGCGCACGCTCGTCTCCAAGGCCTTCACCCCGCGCCGCATCGAGGCCAAGCGGGCCTGGATCGGCGAGCTGGCCGCCGGGCTCGTCGCCGACATGAAGGCCGGCGGCGCGCCCGCCGAGCTGGTCGGCTCCTACGCACTGGCCATCCCGGTCACCGTGATCTGCGAACTGCTCGGCGTGCCGGAGGAGGACCGGGCGCGGCTGCGTGGCTGGTGCGACGCGGCGCTGTCCACGGGTGAACTGACCGACGAGGAGTGCGTGCAGAGCTTCATGGATCTGCAGAAGTACTTCGAGGACCTGGTGCAGCAGCGCCGTGCCGAGCCCCGGGACGACCTCACCAGCGCACTCATCGAGGCACGCGACGCCCACGACCGGCTGGCCGAGCCGGAACTCATCGGCCTGTGCATCTCGATCCTCATCGGCGGGTTCGAGACGACCGCCAGCGAGATCTCCAGCTTCGTCCACGTCCTCCAGCAGCGGCGCGAACTGTGGACGCGGCTGTGCGCCGACCCCGAGGCGATCCCCGCCGCCGTCGAGGAACTGCTGCGCTTCGTCCCGTTCGCCGCCAACGGCATCTCCCCGCGCTACGCCCTGGAGGACCTGACCGTCGGCGGCGTCCTGGTGCGCGCGGGCGAGCCGGTCATCGTCGACACGAGCGCGGTGAACCGCGACGGACGCGTCTTCGACCACGCCGACGAGGTCGTCATCGACCGCGCCGACAACCGCCACATGGTCTTCGGCCACGGAGCCCACCACTGCCTCGGCGCGCACCTCGCCCGGGTCGAGCTGCAGGAAGCGCTCAAGGCGCTCGTCGTGGGCATGCCGGAGCTGCGCCTGAGCGGCGAGGTCGAATGGAAGGCGGACATGATCATTCGCGCCCCGCGCGCGATGCACGTCGAGTGGTGAAAGCGCTGCGCCGACCGCGGAGGCCGGGGCGTGCGCGCGGGCCGGGCCCCCGCGCCGTGTCCGGCCACCGGGACACGGTTTCGGCCCGTCACCGGCGATGCGCTGTATTGAGCAGTCCGCCCGGCACCCCGCCCCTAACGTGGCCTCGACCAAGCCTGCCCGAGCGGCGGGTGTGGCACGAGGATTTCAGGAGAGCCATGACCGTCAGGACCGCCGACGGCCGGTCAGCCGCCGAGAAGAGCCCCGACACAGGCCCCCGCGCCCTGGTCGTCCGGCTGATCCTCGTCACGCTGCTGATGGCCGAACTGCTCATCCAGGTCGACCAGACCATCGTCAACGTCGCGCTGCCCTTCATCCAGCGCGATCTCGGCTTCACCGAGTCCGGCCTGCCCTGGGTCGTCAACGCCTACGGCCTGCTGTACGGAGGACTGCTGCCGCTCGGCGGCCGCATCGGTGACCTCTTCGGCAGGCGCCGGGTGCTGATCACCGGCGTCACCGTGTTCACGCTGGCCTCCGTCGTCTGCGGATTCAGCACCGACCCGACGGTCATGGTGATCGCGCGGGCCGCGCAGGGCCTGGGCGGCGCGCTGACCGCCCCGGTCGTCCTGTCGCTGATCATCACCTCCTTCGAGGAGGGCCCGGCGCGGCAGCGGGCGTTCGCCCTGTGGGGCAGCACGCAGGCCGCCGGCGCTCTGTTCGGCCTGATCATCGGCGGACTGCTGACGTCGGGCCCCGGCTGGGAGTTCAGCTTCTTCGTCGCCGTCCCGATCGGCGCCGCGATCGTGGCGCTCGCCGCCACCACCATCAAGGAGAGCCGCTCCGACGAGCGGCCCTCGATCGACGTGGCGGGCGCCGCGACGTTCACCGCCGCCCTGCTGATGACCGTCTTCGCGTTCCTCGACACCCAGCGCTCGTGGGCCTCCCCGCTGCGCGGCGGCCTCCTGGTGCTCGCCGCCGTGCTGTTCGCCGTGTTCCTCGCCGTCGAACGCCGCCAGGCCCACCCGTTCCTCCCGCTGCAGGTCTTCCGGCTGCGCAACACCAGCGGCGCACTCGCCATCATGATGATCTTCGGCGCCACGCAGATGAGCTACTTCTTCTTCGTGACCCTCTACCTGCAGGAGATCCTCGGGTTCTCCGCGCTTCAGACCGGTCTCGCGTATCTGCCGCTGATCGCCACCCTGCTGGTGTTCGCCCAGATCTGCATGAAGACGGTGGCCCGCGTCGGACTGACCCGGATGCTGATCGCGGGCCTTGCGTGTCTGGGGGCCGGCATGGGCTGGCTCGGCCTCGCCGCGTCGTCGGGCAGCTTCGTCGGCACCGTCCTCGGCCCGACGATCATCTCCGGCATCGGCCTCGGCCTGACGATGATGCCGGCGGGCACGCTCGCCACCACCGGCGTCGACCCCGCCGACGCCGGTGCGGTGTCCGGGCTGTTCAACACCGCCATCCTGGTCGGCGGTTCCCTCGGCCTCGCGGTGCTGACCACGGTCACACAGGCCGTCGGCGGCCTCGACGGCACGCACGGCTATACGGTCGCGTTCCTGTCCAGCGCGGGCCTGGCCGTGGCCGCGATCCTGATCGCCGCCCTGGTCATCAAGGTCCCCGCGCGGACCGAGGCCGACGCCGCCTGACCGCCCCCGCCTCCTTCGTCCACCGGGAAGGAAACCCCATGGCCGACCCCCTGCTCGAACTGCCCGACGACTTCAGCCGCGTCCTCGCGATCGTCGCCCACCCCGACGACATCGAGTTCGGCGCCGGGCCCGCCGTCGCCCAGTGGACCGCCCAGGGACGTGAGGTGGCCTACCTCCTCGTCACGCGCGGCGAGGCCGGCATCGGTGACCTCGACCCGGCCCGCTGCGGGCCGGTGCGCGAGGCCGAACAGCGCAAGGCCGCCGCCGAACTGGGTGTGCACGAGGTCGACTTCCTCGACGGCCACTGCGACGGGACGATCGAGTACGGCCCCGGCCTGCGCCGCGACCTGGCCCGCGCCATCCGCCGGCACCGCCCGCAGCTCATCGTCACCTTCAACCACCACGACCGGTGGGCGTCCGGCGCGTGGAACACCCCCGACCACCGCGCCGTGGGCCTCGCGGCCCTGGACGCCGTCGCCGACGCGGCCAACCGCTGGATCTTCCCCGAACTGCTCGACGAAGGGCTGGAGCCCTGGCGGGCGGCCCGGGTGGCGATCGCCGGCTCGCCGCAGGCCACACACGCCGTGGCTGTCGACGACGACGCCCGCGAGCGCGCGGTGCGTTCACTCGCCGCGCACGAGCGCTATCTCGGTTCCCTCAGCGACGACCTGCCCGCCGAGCGCGCCCGGTTCATCCTCGACCACCTGCTCGCCGCCACCGCTCCCCGCTTCGGGGGCCGCAGCGGTGTCGCGTTCCAGATAGTGGGTTGAACACGCCATGACGGAGGGGACGTTCTCCTACCTCACCCACCAGCTCCGCTCCCACGCCGCGCTCCACCCCGACCGCACGGCGCTCGTCATCGACGGCCACCCCGACCTGGTCTACGGCGACTGGGACCGGCGGTCGGAGGCACTGGCCCGCGGGCTGCTCGCGGCCGGCACACCGCGGGGCACCCGGATCGGGATCTTCTTCGGGGACATGGACTGGGCCGACTACGCGGTCGCCTACCTCGGCGTGCTCAAGGCCGGTGCCACCGTCCTGCACCTGCCGGTCCGGCTGCCGGCCGGGGAACTCGGGCGGCGCGCCCTGCAGTGCGGGATGGCCGGCATCGTGCACGGCCGGACAGCCCCGCCCACGACCTCCGCCGTCACCTGGACCGGGACGCTCGACGAACTGTCCGAGCCGGGCGAAGCACCGGTGGACCTCACCCACCGGCCCGACGACGCCGCCGAGATCGTGTACTCCTCGGGCACCACGGGACTGGCCCGCGGCGTGATCGTCTCCCACCAGAACCTGGCGACGGCGGGCGGCCCGCCCTCCGTGATGGCGCACGACGAACCCACCCCCATGGTGGCGTCCGTGCACCTCGGCATCACCGCGAGCGCCACGACCGTCTCCATGGTCCTCAACGCCACCCCGACGACCCTCGTCCTCGCGCCGCCCGGCGACGCCGACCGGCTGTGCGCGCTCATCGAACGCCACGCGGCGAGCACCGTCATGATGACCCCCCACCTCGCCGTCCAGATGACCCGCGACGGCGCGCTCGGCCGGTACGACCTGACGTCCGTCACCACCGTGGCCACCGCCTCGGCGTTCCTGCACCCCCCGCTCGCCCGCGCCCTGCTGACGGCGATGCCCCGGGCCTCGGTGATCGGCGCCTACTCGGCCAGCCAGGCCAAACCCGCGGTGACCATCGGTACCTTCGACCCGGCGCGCCCCATGTCGGTCGGCCGTCCCGCCCGCGGCACCCACGTCCTCATCACCGACGAGCACGGTGCGGCGCTGCCCACGGGGCAGACCGGCCGGATCTGGCTGCGGGCCGACGGCGCGCCGCCGCGCGACCGGCTGGACGCCGGCCCCGAAGCGGACGGCGCTCCGGACGGGGGCTGGTGCGACACCGGGGACCTCGGACACGTCGACACCGAGGGCGAGCTGTATCTCTTCGACCGCGAGACCGACGCCGTGCGCACCCCGGCCGGACTCGTGTCGTCCCTCCGGGTCGAGGCGGTCCTGCTGGAGCACGAGGCGGTCGCCGACGTGGCCGTCGTCGGCACCGGGACGGCCGGCGTGGCCGCCGCGGTCGTGCCCGCGGCGGGCGCCACCCGCGACCCGGAGCTGCTGACGGCCATCCTCGCCGCCCACGCGAAGGACGGCGGCCTCGCCGCCCACGAGATCCCCGAACGGATCCTCACGGTCGACGAACTGCCGCGCAACGACCTGGGCAAGGTCGTCAAACGACTCATCCGGGACCGCTTCACGACGCCGGCCGCACCCGTGAGCCCCGCCCCGGCACCCCTCGACGCGACAGGAGCCCCGTCATGAGCACGGACACCGACATCGCCCTCCACCCGCTGTTCGCCGAGATGATCCGCTGCACCGCCGAGCGGGACCTCGACGGGCTGGTCGACCTCTACCACCCCGAGGCCGAGTGGGTCCGCTTCACCGGCACCGTGCGCGGACGCGCCGACATCCGCGCCCTGCTGAAGCGGTACTGGGAACTCGACCTCGAGCACGTGGAGATGAACGAGTTCACCCAGACCGACGACACCGTCATGATGCGCGGCACCATGAAGTGCCGCGGCGAGACGGTCGTCACCTTCGGTGTGTACGTGCTGCGCGACGGCAAGATCTGGCGCCAGTGCGGCGCCGACGAGGGCGGCACCCGGGACTGGTGGGCCTGACGGCCCGCCGCGCACCAGCCGAGCGGAGGGGCGTGGCCGACGTGCGCAGTCCCGCGCGCCTGGCCGCTCCCCTCCAGCAGTCACGCGCGTGCGCACGGCAGGTGCCGCCGTACCTCTCCATGAGTCTGAGGAGCCTTCTGCCATGAAACAGGCCAACGGCGTCGAGCGGCGCCGCTTCCTGCAGTGGAGCGCTGCCGCCACGGCCGCCGCGGGCGCCACCGCCCTGTCCGCCTGCGCCACCGAGAGCAGCGGGACCACGTCGGCCGCAGCCGGGAACCTGTTGCGGGTCGGGGCGTCGGACGCCACCGGCAGCATCGGCCTCGACCCCCGGCACGCCGGGTTCGGCGCCAGCTACATCGCCCTGTACCACCTGTACGACCAGCTGATGTACCTGAGGGGCAGCCGCTACGAAGCGGGACTGGCCGAGTCCGTCGAGCCCAACCGGGACGCCACCGAGTGGACCGTCCGCATCCGCCGGCGCGCGGTGTTCCACGACGGCTCACCGGTGCGGGCCGCGGACGTCGCCTACTCGCTGCGCACCCTGGCCAGCCCGCCGTCCACCCGCGCCAACAACTTCGCCGACCTGGACCTGGACCGGCTCAAGGCCGTCGACGCGCACACCCTGAAGGTGGGACTCAAACGCCCCCGCGGCGACTTCAGGGAAGGCATCCTCGCGGTGTTCTCCCCGGTGTTCCCCGAGGGCACGGGTGAGAAGGACTTCGCCAAGGGCGTCGGCTCCGGCCCCTACCGGCTCGAGGAGCACGACGGGAAGAACCTGCGACTGGCCGTCAACGACAGGTACTGGGACGGCACCTCGCACTTCCACCGGATCGAACTCGCCCTCATCGCCGACCCCGCCGCCCGCCTCGCCGCCCTCAAAAGCGGCCAGATCGACTACGCCTCAGGGATCTCCGCCACGGGCGCCAAGGCCGAGCGGGCCAACCGGGCGATACGGCTGCGGCGTGGCGACACGGCCAACTCCAACGCCCTGTCCTTCGCCATGAACCAGCACCTCGCCCCCTTCGACAACCCCGACGTGCGGCGCGCGGTGCGGCTGGCCGCGGACCGTACCGCGCTGGTGCGCAAGGTGCTGCTCGGCCTCGGCAGCACCGGCGAGGACCTGGTCGGCAAGGGCCTGCCCGGCTACGCGGGCGGCACCCGGGAGCGCGATGTCGCCGAGGCGAAGCGGCTGTTCGCCCGCGCCAAGGTCGACTCCCTGACGCTGCGCGCCGCCGACACCGTGCCCGGCTTCGTCACCGCGGCCAAGCTGCTCGGCCAGCAGCTCAAGGAGGCCGGCGTGGACCTGGACGTGCGGCAGGTGCCCGCCGACACGTACTACGCCGACCTCAAGGGCCTGTCCGACATCCCGTTCCAGACCTTCTACTACGCCAACCGGCCCGCCGCCGTGCACCTGTCCGCCACCACGACCGAAGGCGCGTTCTTCAACGTCACCGGCCTCGGCGAGCGGCACTGGAAGCGGCTGGGCGACGCCCAGGCCACGGTCGACGACAGCAGGCGCGAGGCCGCCTTCGCCGCCGTCCAGCGCGACCTGTTCGCCTCCGGCGGCGACCTGCTGTGGGGATTCCAGGAGCAGCTGGACGCCTGCGTACCCGGACTGTCGGGGGTGTGGTCCAGCCAGTCCACCCCGGTCTTCACCCGGGCGAGGGCCGCGTGACGTCCCTCGCGCGGCTCGCGGTCCCCGTCACCCGGCGGCTCTGCGGCGCCCTGGCCACCTTGCTGGCAGGCTCGTTCGTGCTGTTCGCCGCCGCCGAGGTGCTGCCCGGCGACGCCGCCGCGGCCGCCCTCGGCGGCTCCGCCTCGGCGGCCGACATCGCCCGTCTGCACAGCGAACTCGGCCTGGACCGGCCTCTGCTCGTGCGCTACGGCGACTGGATCGGGGCGGCGGTCACCGGCGACCTGGGACACAGCCTGGTGGACCGCCGTCCGGTCGCCGAGATCATCGCGGGGCCGCTGGCCGACACGCTGCTGCTCGCCGGGGTGTGCGCCCTGCTCACGGTCGTCCTGGCGCTCGCGATCGGGCTCGCGGCGGGGCTGCGGCCGGGCGGACTGCTGGACCGGCTGCTCTCCGGCTGTGCAGTGGCCCTGGTCTCGGTGCCCCAGTTCGTCACGGCGGGCATCCTGACGCTGGTCTTCTCCTCCTGGCTCGGTGTGCTCCCCGCCGTCTCCCTGGTGCCGTTCGGCGAACCGCTGATCGCCCACCCGGAGGCGCTGGTGCTCCCGGTGGCCGCGCTGACGCTGTTCTCCGCCGCCTGGGCCAGCCGCATGGTCCGCGCCGCCGTCGTGGACGCGGCGGCCGCCCCGCACGTCGAAGCGGCCCGCCTCGCCGGACTGCCCCCGGCCCGCGTGGTGCTGCGGCATCTGCTGCCGACCGCGGCGGGACCGTGCGCACAGGTCTTCGGCTGGCTCGCCGGAACCCTCGTCGGCGGTACGGCCGTGGTCGAGCAGGTCTTCAACTACCCGGGCCTGTCACGGGAACTGGTGGGCGCCGTGCAGCACCACGACGCGGCCGTCCTGGAAGGCATCGGACTGCTCATGGCCGCCGCGGTGGTCGGCGGCCTGCTCCTGGCCGACCTGCTGGCGATGGCAGCCGACCCGCGCCGGAGGACGGTGACATGACCGCCCCGACCCCGGCGACGACATCGCCGTCGACACCGCCGGCGCCCGGCGCCCGGGCCCGGGACCACGACGCCGCGACCCCCCGGCGCAGCTTTCGCACGGCGCTGCCGTGGCTGCTGCCCGTCGCCGTCGTCGTCCTGTTCGCCCTGGTCGGGCCGTGGCTCGCCCCGCACGACCCGGCCCGTATCACCGCCACGCCCTACGACCCCGGCGCCGGCCTGCCGCTCGGCTCGGACGGCGACGGCCGTGACGTGTGGTCCCGCTTCCTCGCCGGAGGCCGCCCGCTGGTTCTCGTCCCCCTCCTCGCCACGGCCGTCACCACCCTCCTGGGCACCGCGACCGGAGTGCTCGCCGGCTATCTCGGCGGGCGCGTCGACGCACTGCTCTCCCGCCTCGACACCCTGCTGCTCGCGCTGCCGCCGGTCCTCGTCCTGCTGGTACTGATGCACGGCTGGGGCTACCGCACGCTCACGCTGGTCACCGCGGTCGCCGTCACCGGCGTGCCCTTCGTCTCCCGCGTCGCCCGGGCCGCCACGGCACAGGTCGTGCACGCCGGATACGTCGACCAGGCCGTCGCGCTCGGCGACGGGCCCGTGGCCGTGATGGCCCGCGAGATCCTGCCCAACATCGTGCGGCCCGTCCTGGCCGATGCCGGCACCCGCCTCGCCATCGCCATCTCGCTCACCGCCGCCGCGGGCTTCCTCGGCTTCGGCCCGGACAGCCCCAACTGGGGCGCCATGATCAGCGAGAACATGGAGGGCGTGACGCTGGCGCCCTGGGGCGTGGCGGCACCGGCCCTGGGGCTCGCCGTGCTCACCGTCTCCGTCAACCTCGCCCTGGACCGGGCGATCGCGAGGTTCGTGCCATGAGCGCACTCTTCGACGCCCACGGGGCCCCGGCCGCCCCCGCGCCCCGGCAGTCCCGCCCCGGGCGGGCGCCCGGCGCGCCGCCCACCGCACCGGAGCTGATCTCCGTCACCGGCCTGACCGTGGCCGACCCCCAGGGGCGGCCCGTCCTGGACGACCTGCACCTGACCGTGCGGGCCGGCCAACGCATCGGTGTCGTGGGTGAGTCGGGATCGGGCAAGACCACCCTCGCGCTCGCCCTGCTCGGCGCGCTGCGCCCCGGACTTCGGGCCGCGGCCGGCGCGATACGCGTGGCCGGCCGGGACCCGCTCGCCCTGCGCGGCCGGGAACTGCGCCGGCTGCGGCGGGAGACCGTGGGGTATCTGCCGCAGGACCCCGCCGCCGCGCTGACCCCCACGATGCGGGTCGGCGCCCTGGTCTCGGAACTCGCCGCGGCCCGTACCCCCCGGCACATCGCCCGCACCCTGCGCGGCGTGGGACTGCCCGACGACCCCGGCTTCCTGCGTCGCTTCCCGCACGAGCTGTCCGGCGGGCAGCAACAGCGCCTCGCCCTCGGCCGGGTGCTCGCCGCCGAACCCGACGTCCTCGTCCTGGACGAGCCGACGACCGGCCTCGACGTGCTCACCCAGCGCCTCGTCCTGGACGAGGTGGCCCGGCTGGCCGCCGAACGCGAGCTGACCCTGCTGTTCATCACCCACGACCTGCCCGCGGCGGCCCGCCTGACCGACCGCCTCGCGGTCCTGCGGGCCGGCCGCGTCGTGGAGGAAGGGCCGGTCGCCTCGGTGCTGGGCCGCCCCCGCGCCGCGTACACCCGTGAACTGCTGCGCGCGGTACCGGACATCGGCGAGGCGGCGGACCGCCGCCCGGCGGCGACGGACCGCCCGGTGGCGCCGGCCGACGGCGCTGCCGAGGCCGTGCCCGTGCCCGTGCCCGTGCTGAGGGTGAGCGGGCTGCGCGCCGGACACGGGCGGGGCAGCCGACAGGTGGTGACCTCCCAGGACGTGTCGTTCCACATCGATCCGGGCGAGTGCGTGGCGCTGCTCGGCGGTTCCGGGACGGGCAAGACGACCCTGGCGCGCTGCGTCACGGGCCACCACACTCCCGACGCCGGTGTGATCGAACTGGCGGGCGCCGCGGTCCCCGGGCCGCTGCGTGGCCGCACCCTCGGCCAGCGCCGCCTCGTGCAGCTCGTGGCGCAGGACGCGAACGGCTCGCTCAATCCGCGGCGCACGGTGGGGGCGACGGTCGCCAGGCCCCTGCGCGTCCTGCGCGGACTCGACCGCCGGGCCGCGGCCGAGGAGACCGAGCGGCTGCTCCACCTGGTGGGGCTCGATCCGCAGTGGGCCGGCCGGCTGCCGCGCACCCTGTCGGGCGGCCAGCGCCAGCGGGTGGCCCTCGCACGGGCACTGGCCGCCGAGCCGCGGCTGCTGCTGTGCGACGAGGTCACCTCG
Source organism: Streptomyces sp. NPDC029041 (assembly GCF_040637515.1). Lineage (NCBI taxonomy): Bacteria > Bacillati > Actinomycetota > Actinomycetes > Kitasatosporales > Streptomycetaceae > Streptomyces > Streptomyces sp. NPDC029041. The sequence continues at coordinate 22,652 of NZ_JBEZWO010000025.1, forward strand.
AGCCTCGATGTCCGGATCCAGGCCGACATCCTCGCCCTGCTCGACGGGCTCAGAACACGGCTGGGCCTGGGGCTCCTGCTGATCAGCCATGACCTGGGCGTGATCGCCCGGATGGCGGACAGGGTCCTCGTGCTCGACGAGGGCAGGGTGTGCGAGGAGGGGCCCGTCGCCGAGGTGTTCACCGCGCCGCGGCACCGGCGGACCCGTGCGCTGCTGGACGCCGTGCCCTCGGTGCAGGGCGAGCTGGCGGGCCGCGCGCACCGGGCGCCGGCGTCGGGCCGGCCGGCCGTGGCGGTGGTGGAGGGGACATGAGAGCGCCCGGCGGTCAGAACACCGCCGGGCGACGAACACTCCGGTGCGAGGCAGGTCAGGACGTCCCGGCGAGATCGCCGGCCAGACGGCGTTCCGCCTCCTCGCGCAGCCGCAGCCGGTCCGTCTTGCCGTTGGCGTTCAGCGGCGGATCCGACAGCGCCCACAGGTGGGCGGGCAGCATGTACGGCGGCAGCCGACGGGCCAAATCCTGAGCCGTCCGGGTGGTCAGGCCGTCGGTGTCGTCCCCGATGAGGAAGGCGGCGAGGACGGGCCCGGCCGCTTCGGGCACCGTGAGCACCACGGCCTCGGCGCCCGGAGCACACGCGCGCAGGGCCTCCTCCACCTCGGACAGCTCCACCCGGTAGCCGTGGATCTTGACCTGTCCGTCGCCACGCCCGAGGTGCACCAGCGTGCCGTCGGCGGCCCGGCGTACCCGGTCGCCCGTGCGGTACCAGCGCAGCCCCTCGTGCGTGAGGAAGCGGTCCGCGTCGTTCGCGGGGTCGAGGTAGCCGTCGAACATCTGCGGCCCGGTGACGCACAGTTCACCGGTGTCGGAGCCGACCAGGCCGTCCTCGAGCAGGACATGGCGCAGACCGGCGTTCGGCTCCCCGATGGGTACGGTGCCCGAACCGGCGGCCGCCGACCAGCGGTACGCGGTGCAGGCGATGGTCAGCTCGGTGGGGCCGTAGAGGTTGTCGATGGCGGTGCCGGGCGCCGCCGCGCTCCAGTACGCGGCGCTCTCCTCGGGCAGCGGCTCACCGCAGAAGACGGTGTGGCGCACCGAGGGCAGGGTGCCCGCGGCGAGCAGGCCGCGGGTGCGCAGCGCGGCGACCAGGCTGGGCGTCGAGGTCCACACCGTGATGCCGTGATCGCGGATGTAGCGGGCCGGGTTGAGCGCCTGCAGCCGGTTGAGGACGGTCAGACAGGCCCCGCTCGACCAGGCGCACCAGATCTCGAACATCGACAGATCGAAGGTGAGTTCGTACACCTGCCCGAAGACGTCCTCCGGCCCGAAGTCGTAGCGCGGCAGGGACGCGGACAGGAAGGCGGACACGTTGCCGTGCCGGATCGGCACGCCCTTGGGGCGGCCCGTGGAGCCCGACGTGAAGAGGATGTACGCCAGCGAGTCGGGCCCCTGAGCGGGCGGCCGGTCCCCGGCCGGGTCCGGGACCACCACGGCGGTGTCCGGCGGCGTCCCGGTCCACTCCTCGCGCCGCGGCGCCAGCGTGACCACCGGCGGCGCGGCGGCGGCGACGGCGTCGAGCTGGGCGGCGCCCGCCCGGTCCACGATCAGGGCGTCGAGCCGGGCGGCCGCCGCGATGTCGCGGTTGCGGTCGAGCGGGTACTCCGGGTTGAGCGGCACGGCCGTGCAGCCCGCGTACAGCGCGGCCAGGAAGCCGAGCAGACTCTCCTCGCTCTTCGCCGCGAGCACCCCGACCCGGCGCGGCGCACGCGGCCCGCCGTGCAGTGCGGCGGCCCAGGAACGCGCGGTGCGGTCGGCTTCCGCGTAGGTCCACCGGCGGTCGTTGATGCGCAGCGCGGTGCCCTCGGGGTTGCGGGCCAGTCCGTCGAGGAACCAGTGGTGCAGCAGCTTCGTGCTGCTCATCGGCCGGTGCCCTCGGCGCTCGGTGCGAGCGAGCCGACGAGCTTCCAGACCGTGCCGGGAGTGGTGAAGTGGGCGGGCTGTACGGCGTCGTCGGGAAGCGGGGTGCCGTAGCTCTCCTCGATGGCCATGATCAGACCGACCGTCGCCATCGAGTCGAGGCCGAAGGCCGCGAGCGGCAGGTCCTCGGTGAGCGGGGCGTCGGCGTCGAGGCCGGGCAGCCGGTCCCTGAGCAGAGTCTCGAACTTCTGGTCCCACATGGGGGCGTCACCTCGTGAGGGTCGTCGGGTGGAGAGGCGGGTCAGACGCAGCGGCTCTCCAGATAGGCGCTGAGCCGGCGCTGGTCGATGATCAGGTGGGACCCGGGGGTGACGTCGACCAGACCCCGGTCGCGGAAGCCCTTGAGGAAATACCCGACGCGCGAGCGGGTGGTGCCGACCATGCCGGCCAGTTCCTCGTGGGTGATGCGCCCCGCGATGTGCGGCCGCCGCCCGTCGCCCCGGCCGAGTTTGCGGGCCAGGTCCAGCAGGATCTCGCCGAGGCGCTGCTCGCTGTCGACGGTCACCAGATGGGTGATCGACTGCTGCTGTTCGGCCAGGCGGCGGGAGAGGTGGTTGATGAAGTCGTCGACGAACCCGGCCGCGGTGATCGAGGACAGGAAGTGCTCGTAGGACATGCGGTGCACGACGCTGTCGCGCATGGCGATGGCCGACTCCTCGCGGATGCCGCCGAGGGAGCACAGCTCGCCGAAGATCTCCCCGGGCGTGTGGATGCGCAGCAGGCACTCCTTGCCGGAACGGGAGAACATGACGGTCTTGATCTGGCCGCTCTCCAGGAAGTACACGTTGCGGTCCTGGCCGCCGCAGCTGTAGGCGCTCTCGTTCCGTCTGACCGTCGCCGTGGTGGTGTGCTGCGACTGGTCACGCAGGAAGTCACGCAGCCGTACATGGAATCCGGACGGTGCGGTGACATCCAGCAGGTTCATCTGGTCTCCCGGCTCAGTCGGAGCGTGACAATCACGTAGCGACTGTATGAACCGGGCGTCGAAGAACACTTGAGGCCTGCTGCACGGCCGCCAGCGCCTCCCGCAGCGCGGTCGTCACGTCCTCCGGCGCCCCCTTGAGATAGAAGTGGTCGCCGGGGAAGACACGCAGCCGGAAGTCCCCGCTGGTCACCTCCCGCCAGCCGGCCACCGCGTGCGGGTCGGCCAGGGGGTCGGCGGCACCGGTGAAAGCGAAGACCGGGCAGGTCAGGGCCGGCCCCGGCAGCGGATCCGGCCGGTACGTCTCGTTGATCTCGTGGTCGGCGCGCAGCGGCGGCAGGAAGTGCCGCAGCAGTTCCCGCTTGCTCAGCAGTTCGGGCGGGGTGCCGCCGAGGCGGGACATCTCGGTGAGGAATTCGTCCTCGGGCAGGTCGTGCACGGGCCGCCGGTGGTCGGCGACGAAGGGGCCGCGCCGTCCGGACACGAGCAGCGCCGAAGGCGCCCTCAAGCCCCGTTCGAGCAGGGCCCGAGCGGTCTCGTAGGCGACGATGGAGCCGAGGCTGTGCCCGAACAGCACGTAGGGCACCGAGAGTTGGGGCGCCAGTTCCGCGACGAGGCCGTCGACCAGCGGGCCCATCCGGGTGTGGGGGGTTTCCCGGGCACGGCGCTCGCGGCCGGGCAGCACGACGGAGCGCACTTCGACGTCCGGCCCCAGCGCCCGCCGCCACGGGTGGAAGAAGGCGCTTCCGCCGCCCGCGTGGGCGAAGCAGAACAGGCGCAGGCCCGCCGTGGCTCCGCCCTCGTCCCGGCCGGCGGTCCTGACAGTCGTCCAAGAGCCGGACACATCGTCTCCTTGTCGCTCGTGCGGCAGCGGTCCCGGCCGTGCCGGGGGTCTGCCGCCTCCACCTCGATCACCTGCAGCTCGGCGAGCCGCAGGAAGCCGGCCACTGGCCATCACCTGCAGCTCGGCGAGCCGCAGGAAGCCGGCCACTGGCCGGGCCGACCTGTCCCGGCCGTGCCCGAGCCGCGGCTGGTGCCGGTCCCCGGCCGAGCCGCGGCGTCCGGCACGGGTTTCCCGCGTCCCCTCCGCTCGCGGGAAGCCCGCGCCGCGTCTCCGGTCCGCCGGTGTGGTCTCCCCCCGGTGCCCTGGGTCGTGTCCGCGAAGTCCCGCCTGCCCCGCGACGCCTGGCACGCTCCCCCCGAGCTCTTCGAGCAGGGGGACCCCCATGACGCCGCGGGGCCCGCCCTCCGGGCGGACGACAGGAGTTTGCGGACACGACCCAGCGGTCGCGGCGCGCCGATCCGGCCGGGGAGATGACGCGGGCTCTCAACGCCACGCGTACTGGCGGTGGTAGTCCTTGACGCCGGTGAAGGTGAGGATCTCCGGGCGGTCGCCGACCCGCGCCAGCAGCGGCTCCCAGGGAGCCGGGTCCACCGTGCGGTTCTCGACCGGCACCAGGCACTCGAGGTTGTGCTCCAGGACCGCCAGGTACTCCTCGAAGCTGATCCGGGCCCGGGCCTGAAGGCGCTTGCCGATGCCCTGCTCGGCGACGGCCGCGGCGGAGCTCTCGTCGACGATCCCGCTGAAGAACTCCGAGGAACAGCCGGAGCCGTACGAGAACAGGCCCACCCGGCGCGGCGTGGTCACGACACCCGAGTCGAGCAGGCTGGCCAGGGCCAGGTACACCGACCCCGAGCACAGGTTGCCGACCGCTCCGGGATAGATCAGGGACGGCGCCACCCGGCGGGCGAAGTCCTCGTCGACCGGCGCCCCGCCCACCCCCTGCTCACGCATCATCTTGCGGTGCCCGGCCTTGACCAGACCGGCGAACGGGGTGTGCATGACGAGATGGTCGAAGTCCCGGACGAAGTCCACGTCCGTGACGCGCGTGGTGTAGTCGGCGTAGGCGTTCTTCAGGCAGTCGAGGTACGCGAACAGCGACCGGTCGACGTCGGCGATGTCGAAGCGGGGCGAGGGCCGGGCCGAGTCCAGCGTCTCGTAGCTGTAGTTGCCGAACGCGCCGAGGTCCACGGTCAGAACACGGGGCCGGTCGCTCAGCAGCATCGCCGCCGCGCCGTGCCCTGCCGCGGGCTCGGAGTACTCGGCCTTCTCGTCCACGACCGCCACATCGGTGGCGATGACCAGGGCCTTCGCCCCGGGCGAGATGCCCGAGGCGAGATAGCCGAGCGCGGTCTGCACGGCCGCGGTGGCCCCGAAGCAGGCCTGCTTGACCTCGATGAGGCGGCAGTGCCGGTTCAGGCCCAGGTACTTGTGGACGTACGAGGTGAGGGACTTGCTGTAGTCGACGCCCGACTCGGTGGACGTCACCACCAGCTCGATCCGGTCGCGCTCCTCGGGGGCCAGGGCTTCGACGAGCGGACGTGCCGCGTTGACCGCGTTGGTGACCGGGTCCTCGATGGGCAGGCCGATGGAGCGCTCCGACATCATCAGGTTGTCGATGCGCTGGGGATCGAGCCCGCGGCCGGCGAAGAGGTCGGCGGCGGAGAGGCGGGCCAGACCGCACCACACGTTCAACGCCTCGATACCGTACGCCCGTCCGGCGTCGGTCGTGGTCATCGCAGGGCTCCGCTCAGGAAGTCGATGAGACTGTCGATATGGGGCAGGTCGCTGAAATCGGACATCGGGCGGTCCACGCCGGTCCGGTCGAGCAGCGCCGCGATGATCTCCACCCGGTCCACGGAGTCCGCACCCAGGTCCTTCAAGTGCCGTGTGCCGCCGATGAGTCCGGGGTCCACACCGGGCAGGATCTCGGTGACGACCTCACGGACGAGCCGGGCCGTCTCCGCCCGCACGTCCATCGGTGCCTGGGTCATGCTTCCCCCTCGGGGTCGTGAGCGTCGTGCAGGGTGTGCAGGGTGCTGACGGCGATGACGCGGCCGCTGTCGCGGTCGCGGATGACGACGTCGACGAGTTCCTCGCCGGGCTCCGCCGTGCCGGCCCGCACGCGGGCGTGCAGGACCAGGACCGAGTCCAGGTCGGCGTTGCCGAGGTAGCACATCTGCTGGTCGACCACGATCCGGCGCAGGAACGCCCGGTCGGAACGGCCCAGCCGGTGCCACAGCGCGAGCGCGGCCTTGTCGACCATGGAGAAGTACGAGGCGAAATAGAGCAGGCCTACCCCGTTGACGTCGCGCACGATGTCCACCGGGTGCTCGACCTCTACGGTCTCCTCCAGCAGCCGGAAACCGGGCTCGGCCAGGTCGCGGAAGGTGTGCGCGGTGCGTGCCTCGCGGTACACGGCGCGCGGCGAGTACGCGGCGGGCAACCGCGGCAGCCCGTCGTTGCGGAACCCGGGCGGTGAGGACTTCACCAGGCCCTCGTTGCTGCCCGGCGCCGAGCGCGTCACCCAGCGGTTGAAGTTCTCCACGTACAGGGAACCGTCCCGCGGCTGCTCGTAGAACTCGTGCAGATCCAGCGGCCGCTCGGCTTCCGCCGCGCCGGCCCGGTCGATCCGGTGCAGCGTGAGCACCGACTCGGTGCCCTGGTCGTAGCAGCCGGAGGTCACCGTGAGACGGTCGCCGAAGGTGAGGGCGCCCGGGTGCAGCGCCCGGCCGCCGCGCACCCGGAAGTAGTAGAACGCCAGGTAGGTGGGGTTGCCGTCGGCGTCACGGGCCGCGAACACGTCGGTGTCGCACTGGGCGCTGACGGTCTCCCAGGTCCAGTCGCCGAGCTGGCCGACGAACAGCGAACCGGGGCCGCACATGCCGGGCCGCACCGTGACGGACCGGGTGGTGGACCCGGGCCTGAGGCCGGGCTTCGAGGTGATGGTCATGCCGGGAACTCCTCGAGGAAGGCGGTCAGGACGGCGTTGAACTCGTCGGAACTCGACAGGCTCGGGAAGTGCCCGGCGTCGGGCACCTCGTGGTAGCGGGCGTCGGGGATGGCACCGTGCAGCAGGTGGGCCGTCTTCTGCGGGATGACGGTGTCGTGCCGGCCCTGCACGATCAGCGTGGGTACGGCGATGTCCCCGAGCCGCCCGAGCAGGTCGGGGGCGGCGGCGAACACGTCCAGGTAGCGCAGCCCGGTCTGCGGGTCCATGCTTTCGCAGCGCAGCAGCAACCGCTCGTAGCGGGCGCGTTCACGCTCGAGTCGCGAGGAACCGCTGTGCGCCTGCACCCGGTCGAAGTCCTCCCGCGCCACCACGGCGAGCCGGTTGACCTCCCCGGCCCGGTTGCCGAGCTTGTACGAACTGCCGATCAGGGTCAGCGTCGCGGTGGCCTCCGGGTGGCGCAGCGCGAACGTCTGGGCGGTGATCCCGCCGAACGACGCCCCGGCCACGTGCACCGGACCGTCGACGCCGAGCCGTTTCAGCGTCCGCCGGCACAGATCCGCGATGCCCTCGTACGTCAGCTCCTCGCACGCGGTGGTGTCGCCGACGCCCGGGTGGTGGACGACGATCACCCGGTAGCGCTCGCTGAGGGCCGCGAACTGGGGCCCGAACAGCCCGGCGCCGATGTTGAACGGCAGCATCAGGAGCAGCACGGGACCGGTGCCCGCGGTGAACACCTCCACGTCGCCGCCGCCCTCGCCCTGCGGCAGCCGCAGCAGCAGCCGCTCGACACCGGGGTGGTGCTCGCGCAGCACCGCCCAGTTGTCGTTCTCGGCGGTGTGGCCCTCGGCCATCGCTTCCCTGATGTCGTCGGGCACCTGCTCCGCCGGGTGGTACGCGGCCAGCGGGGCGGGGCCGTCGTCGCCGGCCGCGAGCAGCAGCTCCGGTATCCGCTGCGGGGCCGCGAACAGCGCCGTGAGCCGGCGGGTGAGCTCGTCGGTCTCCTCCTGCCCGAGGCCGACCGGCAGCGCCAGCCGGACCAGGGCCGAGGTGCCGGGGCCGCCGTCCAGATGCGCCGCGGCGCGGACGCCGGTGTGCAGGTAGAGCCACGCGAGGAAGGCCGGCACGGGGTGCTCGTGGCCGCGCAGCGCACTCAGGCGTGTCGTGTCCAGGAGCACGCAGTGCGTGCCCGCGCCTTCGACGACCGGGGCACCGGCCTCGGCCAGGGCCCGCCGCAGGTCCGCCACGCGCCGGACCCGCTCACCGGTCGCGGTGGCGGCCCAGTCGAGGTCGTCGAGTGCGGCGGCGGCCAGCGCTCGGGCGCCGCGCCCCGCCTCCGGGCCGCGCAGCGCGATCCGCTCCCGCAGATGGTGGGCGACGGTCGGATCGTCGGTGGCGACGATCCCCCCGCTGTCCACCCCGAAGTCCTTGGAGAGGCTGATGGTGACGCTGTCGGCGAGGGACAGCAGTTCACGCGCCACGTCCAGCGGGTCGCGGCCGGTCTGACCCGGCTCGTGCGCGGCGATCAGCGCGGCGTTGTCCAGGACCCGGGTGGCGTCCAGGACGAGCTGCAGGCCGTGCCGGTCGGCGGCCTCCCGGATGCCGGTGAGGTTGTGCAGGCTGAGCGCGGCCCCGCCCTGGGCGTTGTTGGCGACCTCCACGCACAGGAACGCGATCCGGCCGGTGTGCTCGGCGAGCAGGCCCTCCAGATGGCCGAGGTCGAGGTCACCGCGGAAGACACCGTCGTCCGCGGTCGCCGCGCGGCGGGCCGCGACGGGGGTGAACCCGTGGTCGAGGTGGCTGAAGTACCAGGTCGGGAAGAGCGAGTTGTGCACCACGACGCCCTGCTGCGGCCAGGCCCGGCACAGCGCCGCCTCCGCGGCCCGCCCGGACGTGGTGGCCACGACACAGGAGAACGGCAGCAGGTCGAGCCCTTCGAGCGTCTGTCCCACGGCCCGAGCGGCGGCCGCGGCGCGCAGCCGCTCGGTCCGCGCGTGCACGAAGGGACGGTCGAGTTCGGCCCAGGAGTCGGTGATCAGGTCGAACTCGACCTCGGCTGAGGCCAGGTGGAGCGGATTCCAGCCGCGGTCCGACAGCTGCCGCTCCCGTCGGCGGGCGTCGGCGGGCACGGGCCCGGCCACCGGAGCAGCGGTGGCGGCCGGCCGGGCCGGCGCCGGGGACACCGGGGCCGGACGCACCGCGGGCCGGGCGTCGGCGGGCACCGGCGCGGCCACCGGGACGGCCGATGGCGCCTCGGCCGCGGCGCGCGGAGCCGGGGCCGCCGGCGTGCGGTCACCGCCCACGTCGGGGTCGGCGATCATGAGGATCAGCCGGGAGACGTCGGTGCGCTCCGCGTCCGCGGGCTGGCACAGGTACAACGGCAGGTTCCGCGTGCGGAACTTGTTCTTGAAACGCAGGTTGCCGTCACCGGTGAAGATGCCGCGCGAGCGCAGCTCGGTGAGGGCGGCCTCGGCCTCCGGTGCGGCGTTGGGCGACTCGCAGAGCTTGGCGCCGAAGCTGCCGCCGAAGCTGAAGACGGTGCAGCCCTCCTGCGCGGTCTGCCGGATGATCCGCACCACCGTGTGGTCGAGGCTGCCGAGCGGGGCGTCCTCCGGGTAGAACTCGAGGTCGAGCAGGTACCCGTCCTCGGAGGGGATCTTGGTGACGATGACGGCGCTGACCATGCGTTCGTCGAGGTAGGTCAGGAACATCCGGTGCCGTTCGGCCAGGATGCCGCGCCCGATCTCGTCCCGGACGGTGGAGACGTACGGGTTCACCATCTCCTTGGCCGCGGACCAGCGGTCGATCAGCGTGGTGATCTCCTGGTCGACGCCCGGGTCCGAGCCGACCCTGTACTCCTCGGTACGGCACGCGCCCGCCTTCTCGAACTTGCGGACCGCGTAGCGCAGCCGCTGCATCGGGCCGCCCTCGAGGCTGAAGTTGGTGATGTCCTCCAGGCGTTGCAGCGCGCCGAAGGGCGTGGCGGTGAACCGGACGCCGTCCGACTCCTCCAGGCGGATCAGCGAGACGATGTTCGCGGCCAGGCCGTGTGCCTGCCCGTAGCGCACGAACTCCGCGGCCAGGGCGGGCATCTCCTCGGTCGGGCCGACGTAGCTCCAGGTGAGCATGGCGTCGCCGCGCAGGGAGAAGTTGAAGTACGCCGTGCGGCCCGCCCCCAGGAAGATCAGGGGGGCGATGTCGCGGCCCGGCAGACCGCCCTCACGGCCGTACTCGGCCTCCAGCGCGGCCACCGTGTCGGCGATGTCCGGCTGCCCGGCCAGCGCCGTCTTCTCCACGACCAGCGCCCCGCCGGTGTACGGCTCGCGCGCCGGAGCGGGCCGGGGCACGTCCTGGGCGGCCGCCGGCTGCCGTGCGGCGTCCGGCCCGTGGGTCTCGGCGAGATGAGCGGCGAGCGCCCCGACGGTGGGGTGGTCGAAGAGCAGCGTCTTGCGCAGGGCGCCGAAGACCCGCTCCAGGGCGGCGACGACCCGCAGCATGTCGAAGGAGCCGAAGCCGTTGTCGACGAAGGTCAGGGCGGGGTCGGCCGGGCGGCCGAGTTCGCGCTCGATGACCTCCTGCACCAGATCTTCCAGCGGCGCGGCGGAGGACGGCGCCGTCTCGGCGGGGACGGGCTCGGCCGCGCCGCACAGGGGCGAGACGAAGGCCGTGAGCTTGTCCACCGTGTCGTAGCTGTAGAGCTCCGCGGCCTTCAGCTCCAGGCCGAAGGTCTCGTTGAGCGTGCGGACGAGGTCCATGCGGTAGATGGAGTCGAGCCCCAGCTCCCCGAAGGGGGTGTCGTTGTCGACCTCCTCGGGCGGCATGCCCAGGATCGTGGACAGCTCACCGCGCAGCAGGTCGACGATGGTGGCGGTCGCGGTGGCCGTGGCGGCGGCTTTCGTCGCGGTGGCGGTGGCGGTGGCGGGTGCCTCGGGCCGGGCCGTGGGCGGCGTGTCGGCGCGGACCGGAGCCGGAGCCGGAGCCGCCGGAGCCGGCGGGGCGCTCCCGACGGCGCCCCCCGGCGACACGAGGCGGATTCTCGGGCCGCTGCGCGTCGGCGGTGTGGAACTGCGGGCTGTCATGACGGCCTCCTTGCCGGCCCCTGAACGGGAGACGGAGTGGTTGGGGCGGACGGAGCCCGGCACCGGCTCGTCGCGGACGGGTGCGGCCACGGGTACGGCTGCGGCCAGGGGGGCCGCCACCGGCGCCGAGCCGGGGGCGGCGGACGCTCCGGTGACCGGCGCGGCGGGCTCGCCGGTGACCGGCGCCGCTTCCGCGTCCGGGGCACGGAACCAGTGGCGGGTGCGGGCGAACGGGGCCGTGGGCAGCGGGATCCGGCCGGGGGGCGACGGCCACGAGGCGCTCCACGGCACCTCGGCGCCCTCGCACCACAGCTTCTGCAGCAGCGCGGGATCCTCGTCGCCGCGAGCCGGAGGCGCGTCACGGCGGGCGGTGCCGGTCACCGCGTGGGCCGGCAGGTCCCCGCCGGCGTACGACTCCAGGGCGCCGATCAGTTCGTCGCGGTCCCGCACCCGCACGGCGAAGCGGCACCGGTGCCCGGTCCGGCCCGTCTGCAAGGTGTACGCGACCCGCGCCAGATCGGCCTCCGGCGTGCGGGCCAGGTGCCGGGCGATCCGTGCCGCGTAGGCGCGCAGGTCGTCCGGGTCGCCCGCGGACAGCGGCACGGTGTGCGGGGCGAAGTCCTGGACCGCGGGAGCGGTCCGCGCCGGGTAGGCCTCGAGCACGACATGGGCGTTCGAGCCACCGAAGCCGAACGAGCTCACCCCGGCCCGCAGCACGGGCCGGCCCTCGGCCGTGACCGCGGGCTGCCACGGGTGGTGGCGGTCGTTGACCCGGAACGGTGTGCCGTCCAGCCGCAGATACGGGCTGAGCCGCGTCAGATGCAGGCTCGCGGGCAACTCCCGGTGACGCATGGCCTGCACCACCTTGAGGACGCCCGCGATCCCGGCGGCCGTCTCCAGGTGCCCGATGTTGGTCTTCACCGCCCCGAGCGCGATCCGGCCGGTGCGCGGCACGCTCTCGCCGCGCTCCTCGTGCAGCGTCGTGAACGCCTTCTTCAGACCCTCGATCTCGATCGGGTCCCCGAGCCGGGTACCGGTCCCGTGCGCCTCGACATAGGTGATCGTGTCGGGTGCGACGCGTGCCTCGCGCACGGCGGCGGCCACGACCCGGGCCTGCGCCTCGGGGTTGGGCGCGGTCAGCGAGTTGCTGCGGCCGCCGTGGTTGACGGCGGTGCCCTTGACCACCGCGTAGATGTGGTCGCCGTCGGCCTCGGCCCGGGCCAGCGGCTTCAGGAGCACCGCGCCGACGCCCTCGCCCCGGACATAGCCGTCGGCGTCGGCGTCGAAGGTCTTGCAGCGGCCGTCCGGGCTGAGCATGCCCGACTGGCGGAACGACTCCAGCAGGCCGGGCGTCAGGATGACGTTGACCCCGCCCGCGACGGCCAGTTCGCACTCGCCGTCCTGCATGGCCCGCAGGGCACGGTGGATGGCGACCAGGGAGCTGGAGCACGCCGTGTCCACAGCCTCGCTGGGGCCGTGCAGGTCGAGCAGGTACGAGACCCGGTTGGCGAGCACCGAGTGGGCGATGCCGGTGGCGGTGTGGGCCTGGACCGCGATGCCGCTCTCCTTGAGCAGGTCGTCGTAGTCATGGGTGGCGACGCCGACGAAGAGCCCGCACGGGGTGCCCGCGAGGTCGGCCGGGCGGTAGCCCGCGTCCTCGAAGACGCGCCAGGCCGTCTGGAGGAAGAGCCGCTGCTGCGGATCCATCAGGGCGGCCTCGTTCGGCGAGATGCCGAAGAGGCGGGCGTCGAAGGTGTCGACGCGGTCCAGGAACCCGCCGAGCAGATCACGGGTGGCCGGGTTGGCGCGGATCGCGGTGCGGTCCTCGGGCACCGGCCGCACCAGGTCGGTGCCGGCGGCCAGGTGGTCCCAGAACTCGTCGACGTCCGCAGACCCGGGGAACGTGCCGGCGATCCCGATCACGGCGATCTCCGCCCGCTCGACCGCCCGCGCCGCGGCGGCCGCGACCGGGACGGCCGGCGCGGTGACGGGTGCGGGGGCCGGGCTCTCCGCGATCACCGGGACGGCCGGCGCGGTGACGGTGGCCGGCTCCTGGGCGGGGGCCGGTCCGGGGGCCGGTTCGGGGGCCGGCGTGGTGACGGGGGCGCTCCCGGACGCGGTCCGCGCCTCGGGCGCGTCCGCACGCTGTTCCTGGTTCCGGCCCCGCGGCGCGTAGTGCCCCGCCAGCTCGGCGGCGTGGTGCCGCGTCAGATAATCGGCGAACGAGGCCAGGTCCGGACACTCGAACAGGACGGTGGGCAGGAGGTCGAGGCCGAAGCGCTCGTTGACCTTGTTGACCAGCTCGGTGAGCGTGATCGAGTCGAAGCCCAGCTCGAGCAGCTCCGCCGAGACATCGACCTCCGAGGGGTCCACGAGCAGGAACCCGGAGGCGAGTACCTGCGCCTCGCGCTCCACGAGCCCGCGCAGCGCCGCCTCGTCCACGACAGCCTGCTCCCGGGGTGCCGGGGCCGGCCGGGGCTCCGCGGCCGGCGCCGGCTCCTCCCGCCGCCCCAGCGACTCCACCACGCACAGGGAGGGCAGGTCCGTGGCGAGCCCCCGCACGAACGCCTGAAGACCCGCACGCGTGCTCAACGGCACCATGTCGTAGGCACGGGCGAAGAGTTCACGGGTGGCGTCGTCCACCGTCATCCCGCCGTCCGCCCACAGCGGCCAGCCGATCGACAGGCTGCGCCCGGACCGCAGCCCGGCCGCGCGCAGATCCTCGCGGCGGGCGGCGAAGGCGTTGAGGAACGCGTTGGCGTAGGCGTAGTCGGCCTGCCCCAGGTTGCCCGACTCGCCGGACATCGAGGAGAACAGCACGAAGAAGTCCAGCGGCTGGTCCGCGGTCGCCTCGTCGAGGTGCACGGTGCCGGACACCTTCGGTGCGAGGACCTCGTCGAGTTCCCGCGCCGTCTTCTTCACGGCGCGGGCGTCCCGGGTCACGCCCGCCGAGTGCAGCACACCGCGCAGCGGCCCGAACTCCTCGACGACCGAGGCCACCAGGCGCTGCAGCGACGCCGCGTCCCGCAGGTCGGCGGGCCGGTGCAGCACCCGGACCCCGCCGCCGTTCAGTTCCGCGATGCGGCGGGCGGCCTCGTCGCCCGGCCGCGAGCGGCCGACCAGCACGATCGTGGCGTCCGTGGCCCGCTCGGCCAGGTACGCCGCGAAGTGCAGCCCGAGCGCCCCCGTGCCGCCGGTGATCAGGTACGTGCCGCCCGCCCGGAGCGTGACGTCGCACAGGCCACCGGCCGGCGGCTCGAACGGTTCCAGGCTCTTCTCGCTGCGGGTGCCGTCGGCGGCGTAGGAGACCTCGGCGGCGCCCGGGCGTGCGGCGTGCAGCTCGGCCACGACCGCGTCCGCGCCGGCACCGTCCGCGGGCAGCTCGACACGTACGCCGGTGAACGCGCTGTGCTCCAGGCTCAGCGTCCGCAGGGTGGCCCCCACGGCGGTGTGCAGGGGCGCGGCGCCGCGGGGGCCCGCACGGTGGGCGAACACGACCCGCAGGCCGGGACGTTCGGGGCGGGCCAGCACGGCCACCGCCGACCACAGGACGAACGGCAGCGCCGACGCCCCGTCGCTGGGTGTCTGTCCGGGCGTGCCGCCGGCGGTCGGTTCGTCGGCCAGATGCACGACGGCGTCCGGCAGCAGTCCGCGTCCGGCGAGATCCTCGATCAGGCGCGTGTGCTCCGCCGGGTCGGCGACGGGCAGGGTGTACGCGGGCCGGGGGCCGGTGTCGTCGCGGCCGAAGCGCGGACCGTCGGCCGCGCACACCACGGTGCTGCCGGTGGCCGCCAGCCGTTCGGCCAGTTCCAGGCGCCGGGATGTGTCGGCGCCGCACACCAGCACCGTCGCCGGTGCCCGCGTCTCCCCGGGCAGCGGCGCGGGCCTCCACACGGGGGCCAGGTAACGGGTGCGGGTCGGCGAAGCGGCGCCGCCCGGGCGCGGCGCGATCTCCAGTCCGTCCACGGCTTGCAGGACATGCCCCAAGCCGTCGGTGATGCGGATGTCGAACCGGCGCCGCCCGCCCGTCCCGCCGCCGTCGGCCGTGACCTCCCTGATGTAGGCCCAGCTGTCCGCAGGCACCGGGCCGTGCGCCCGTACCTCCTGGATGCCGACGGGCAGATACGACTCGTCCGCCGCGCACAGGCTCGACACCGCCTGGAGCGCGCCGTCGAGCAGCGCGGGGTGCAGGGCGTGGGCGGGGCCCGAACGGCGCATCAGGCGGCTCAGGCTCAGCCGGGCCAGGCACTCGCCGGCGCCGGTCCACAGTTCCGCGACGGTGCGCAGCGGACGGCCGTATTCCAGGCCCGCGCCCGCGAACGCGTCGTAGAACTCGCAGACCGTGGGCCGCCCGGTACAACGGTCGCGCGTCGCGGCCAGGTCCACGTCGGCGTCCGCGGCGCCGGGGCCCTCGGTGAGGCTTCCCCGGGCGACGGCGGCGCCGGACGGGCCGCCCGCGGTGATCCGGAACGCCGTCGTGCCGTCGCCCTTGGTGAAGCCGAGCGTCACGCGGTCGGTACCGCCGTCCAGGTCGACCGGCGTCAGCCACCGCACGGAGCCCAGCCGGAAGGGGAACCCGACGCCGGTGGCGTCCCCGGCACCGGGGCACGCCTCCCGCGCCAGCTCCAAAAGCGCCACCCCGGGCACCCAGCGGGCACCGGAGATCCGGTGGTGCGCCGCGAGGGCGAGCGCGGGATGAGTGGCGGCACGCTCCACGGTGACGTCGGCTGCCGCCGTGTCCTCGTCCTCGTCCCCCTCACTCGTCGGCACGCCGGCGGCCTGCGCTGCCGGCAGGTGTGCGGTGCGGGCGGGCGCGGGGGCCTGCGTGAGGGTGACGGGCTCGGGGCGGGGGATCTCCGCGGCGACCGGTGGCGGCGCTTGGTCCGTCGACGCCGCGAAGCCGGCCTGCGGTCCTGTGCTGCCGGCGGTGACCGGATCCGGCGCCGTCACCACGGGCTCGGAGGCGACGGGCGCGGCGATGGCACCCTCGGCGGCGGGGGGCGTGGGCGCGGGGTGCCCGGCGGCCGCGGGACGGGGCAGTTCCGGGGCCAGGTGGTGCGGGTCGGACGTGACCCAGTGGCGGCTGCGGCGGAAGGGGTACGTCGGGAAGGCGACCCTGCGGACCCGGCGCCCGGCGTCCGCGGGACGCCAGTCGAGCCGGCCGCCGGACGTCCAGTGCTCCGCCGTGGCCGCCCAGTCGCGGGCGGCCAGGGCGGCGGCGAGTTCTTCGGCACCGAGCCCGGCACCGGGGTCGCCCTTGCGGGCCGTGCCGACGAGGACGCCCTCGCCCGCCTCCGCGCCGTCGGCGAACTCCCGCAGGCGCGAGGCGAGCTGACCGTGCGAGGTCGCGGTCACGGCGAGCCGCTCGGGCAGCTCGCGCCGCCCGACCCTGCTGGTGTGCGCCAGGTCCGCGAGCGGGACGCGTGCCCCCTCGGGTCCGGCCACGAAGTCGGCGACGCGCCCGGCGTAGTCGGCGAGCGTGGCCCGGTCGAGCGCCGACAGCACGAACAGCTCCGGCTCCTCGGTACCGGCGGCGCCCTCCTGGCCTTGCGGCCGTTCAGGGCCGGTGTACTCCTCGAGCACCATGTGTACGTTCGCTCCTCCCGCTCCGAACGAGCTGATACCGGCGCGCCGCGGCCAGCTGCGCTCCGCGCCGTCCACCTCGGCGACCGGACGGTCCCAGGGTTCGGCGGTGCGCTGCGGACGGAACGGCGAATGCCCGAAATCGATCTTCGGGTTGAGGGCGTCCAGATGGATGGTGGGCGCCAGGGTGCGGTGCTTGAGCTGGAGCAGCACCTTGGTCATGGCGGCGATGCCGGCCGCGCCCTCCAGATGGCCGATGTTGGACTTCACCGACCCGACCGCGCAGTAGCCGTCGTCGGTGGCGCCCGCGGCACGGAACGCCTTGGTCAGACCGCCCAGTTCGATGGGGTCGCCGAGGGCGGTGCCGGTGCCGTGGGTCTCCACGTAGGACACCGTGCGCGGATGCACGCCGGCCCGCTGAAGCGCCTGCTGCACCAGCCGCGCCTGGGCGTTGGGGTTGGGCACGGTGTAACCGCTGACCTTGCCGCCCGCGTTGCTGAACGCGCCCTTGACGACCCCCCAGATGGTGTCGCCGTCGGCCTCGGCCTGCGCGAGCGGCTTGAGCAGCACCGCGCCCGCGCCCTCGCCGGGCACGAATCCGTCGGCGCCCGCGTCGAAGACCCGGCAGGCGTCCGCGGCGGAGAGCATGTTGCGGGCGCACAGGGCCGCGAAGTGCGCCGGGTGCAGGATCAGGTTCGTACCGCCCGCGATCGCCATCCGGCACTCGCCGCGCCGCAGGCTCTCGCAGGCCAGCTGGATGGCGCTGAGCGCGGACGAGCAGGCGGAGTCGACGGCGAGGCTCGGGCCCTGCAGGTCGAAGGTGTAGGAGACGCGGTTGGCCATCGACCAGTAGGCGGAGTGTCCCGTGGCGTACCGTCCCTCGGGCCAGTCGGTGGCCGCCGCGAGCAGACCGTACTCGCCGTACATCAGCCCGGCGAAGACGCCGGTCTGCGGTTCGTGCGTGTACGTGCCGAGGTAGCCGGACGTCTCCAGCAGTTCCCAGCAGCTCTCCAGGAACAGCCGCTCCTGCGGATCGATGTCGGCCGCGTCGCGCGGCAGGATGCCGAAGAGGGGGGCGTCGAACATCTCGATGTCCTGCAGGAAGCCGCCCCAGCGGCTGTAGCTGCGGTGCTTGCGGTTCTTGTCCGGGTCGAAGTTGCGGCGCCAGTCCCAGCGTTCGGAAGGGATCTCGGTGACGCAGCTGCGGCCCTCGGACAGGTTGCGCCAGAAGGTCTCCAGGTCGGGGGAGCCGGGGTAGCGGCCCACGACCCCGATGACGGCGATGTCCAGGGGCGTCGTCGCCCCACCGTCCCCGCCCGGACCGCCGGCCGTCGCGCTGGTCGGCGCGGGCTCGGCGACCCGCGTGGAGTCGGCGCCCCGCGCGGGCTCGGCGCCCCGCGCGGGCTCGGCGCCCCGCGCGGGCTCGGCGACTCGCGCGGGCTCGGCGACTCGCGCGGGCTCGGCCACCGCCGCGGGCTCGGCGACCGCCGCGGGCTGCGCCGGCCGGGCCGGCCTGAGTTCCTCCTCGGATCGTGCGTCCTCGACCGGTTCGGCGGGCCGCGGCGTCGCGCCGGCATCGAGTTCGGCGCGGACCGGACGGGCCGCTGCGGCGGCCGGGGCCGCCTCCGGGGCCCGCTCAGGTTCCCCGCTCACCACCGAGGCGAGCTTCTGCCCGTGCTCGGCGATCAGGTACCCGGCGAGGCGCTCGATGCTCGTGTACTCGAAGAGCAGCGTCTGCGGCAGATCGCCCAGGTCCTGTTCGAGGCGGTCGACGATGTTGAGGCTCACCAGCGAGTCGACCCCGAAGTTCTCGAAGGTCGCCGCCGGATCGAGGTCCCCGGCCCGGTACTTGAGGACCTCCGCGAACACGCCGGTCACATAGGACCGCACGGACTCCGCGGACGGCTCGCCGGCCGCCCGGTCCGGCACCCGCGCGGGGGAGTGCTCGGCGGGCCGCTCCGCCACGACCAGGGACTGCTCCAGCCGGTCGGCGGGCACACCCGGCAACCCGCGGGTGCGCACGGTGCGCAGCCCCGCCGTCGCCGCGATCTGCCGCCACTGCGCCGGTGCGAGCAGCGGCGAGTGCGGCAGCCGGCGTTCCGCGTCCTCGTACATCCACCAGCCGGTCGTCAGCCCGAAGGTGAGCGTGAGGAACTCGGAGAAGCGGGTGATCTCGTTGACCAGCACCAGACCGCCCGGCCGCAGCAGGGTGTGGATGTTGCGCAGGGTGCGCTCCATGTCCGGCGTGGCGTGCAGGACATGGGTGCCGAGCACCACGTCGTACGAGCCGGGCTCGATGCCCTGCTCCACCGGGTCGTCGGAGATGTCGAGGGTGTGGAAGACCAGTCGCGGATACGCCGGGCCGAACTCCCGCTCGCCGTGGCGCAGGAAGGCCGGGGAGATGTCGGTGTAGCAGTAGTGGGCCTCGGCGTCCGCGGCGGCCAGGGCCGGCAGCACGCTCCGGGAGCTGGCGCCGGTGCCCGCCCCGATCTCCAGAATCCGCACCGGCCGGCCCTCGCTCGCCCGTACCCGGCGGGCGGCGTCGGCCACTTCCTCGGCGAGCAGCCGGTTGTAGTGGTCGGCGATGGGCTGACCCTTGTAGATGGGCTCGACCAGGGCCACCGATCCCTTCGGGAAGAGGACGTCCATCGGGTTCCGGCGGCCCGCCAGGACCTCGCCGAGTGCGCCGAGGGTGCGCTCCAGGAGCCTGACGTGACCGCTCATCTCCGGGTAGCGCGCGGCGACGCGTGCACCGTCCGGGGGGACGGCCGCCGGGGAGTCGGTGAACGTGACGGTGCCGTCGTCGCCGGTCACCGCGCCGCAGGACCGCAGGATGCTCAGGGCGGCGTCGAACAGGCGGCGGTGCCGGCCGACCACGCCGAGCCGGTCCGCGAGCGCGTCGGCCGTGACGGTCTCGCCCGGCCGCGGCACGCCGTCCAGGAGCGGGAAGCTGCTGCGCAGCAAGTCGCGGCTGAACGCCTCGACCTCGGCGAACGCCTCCTGCGCCCTGCTGAACACCGCGAGGTCGTCGTCCCCGACGGTGCCCGGCGGGTCCTGAGGGCTCCCGGCCGCCGGGGCGCCGGCGGGTGACGGGCTCGCCGGGTCCTGCTCCCGGTTCTGCTCCAGCGCCGGGGTGAGGACCCGGGCGAGCCGTTCCCCGTGCTCCCGCCGGAAGTACTCCGCGACCTGCTCGATGGTCATGTACTCGAAGAGCAGGGTCTGCGGCAGGTCCCCCAGGTCCTGCTCGAAACGGTCGACGATGTTGAGGCTCACGAGGGAGTCGACGCCGAAGTTCTCGAACGTCGCCTCCGGGTCGAGGGCCGCCGTCTCGTACTTGAGGACCTCGGCGAACACCCCGGCGACGTAGGACCGCACGGCGTCGGCCGACGGCCCGGACCCGCCGGCCGACGGGGCCGGGGACTGCGGGCCCGCGGGCCGCGCGGAGGCGGCCGCCGGGCGCACCGGCGCCGGGTTCTCGCTCCCGGACGACCCCGCGACCCGGATGCCCATGGCGGGCAGGGCCGCGCGGTCCGCCTTCATCGCGAGGGTCTGCGGCAGCCGCCCGGTGATGATCCGGCGGATCACCGCCATGCCCTCGGCCGGCTCGACGGAACCGACGCCGAGGCGGGCGAACGCCGCCCGCATCCGGTCGTTGGCCACCGCGCCGACGCTTCCCCAGAAGCCCCAGTTCACGACGGACACCGGGTAGTCGTGGCGCCGGTCGAGCCATTGGACGTACGCGTCCTCGAAGGTGCTCGCGGCCGCGTAGTTGGCCTGACCGCCCGCCTCCACGAAGGAGACCGCGGAGGAGAAGACGAGCATGAAGTCCAGCGGCTCGTCCCCGAAGACCCGCGCGAACGCGGTGACGCCGGCGACCTTGGGCGCCAGCCCGGCGAGGAAGTCCTCCTCGTCCATGAGCGCGATGGTGCGGTCGCGCAGGTCGAGCGCCGCGTGCACCACGCCGTGGACCCGGCCGAACCGGGCGTGCACGGCGTCGAGCCCGCGGCGCAGCGCCGCCTCGTCGGCGACGTCCGCCTGCACGTACAGGACCTGGCCGCCGAGCGCGGCGATCTCCTCGGCCTTGGCCCGGTGTCCGGGGCCCTGCGGGCTGCGGCCGATCCACACGAGACGGGCCCGGGCGATCCGGGCGAGCAGCCTGCTCAGCGCGAAACCGATGCCGCCGGCGCCGCCGACGACCACGTACACGCCGCCCTCGCGGAAGGGCTCCATGCCCTGCGGCGCGGCGACCCGCAGCGGCTCGAACGTCCGCTCCAGTCGGGTCTCGCCGCGCAGCAGCACCAGCGGTTCGGTGCCCGGCTCGGCCACGATCCGCTCGGCCGCCCGCTCCGCACCGCCGGCACCGCCGCCGTCGGCGCCGACGTCGACACACGCGACGCTCCAGCGCGGGCACTCCGACTCGATCGCCCGGGCCAGTCCGAGCACTCCCGCGGCGTGCGGGCGCACCGGCTCGTCCGCGTCGGCCGGGACGGCACCCGCCAGGACGATGCGCAGCGCGATCCGGTCGCGGGCACGGCCCGCGGCGAGCAGCCGCTTGACCAGGCGGAATAGGTCCAACGCGGTGCGGTCGGCCTCGGCGGGCCCCTCGGCGTCGCCGGTGCGGGCCACGAAGTAGACCGTCTCCAGGGGCTCTTCGAGCGCCGTGTACGAGCCCGCCACCGCCGGTTCCGTGCCGGGCAGCGCCACCACGTCGGCGCCGGTGCGGGCCGCCAGGGCGGTGGCCAGCGCGGCCGAATCGGCGGTGTGCACCACCACCGAGCGGCCTCCGGCGGGCACCTGCCCGGCCTGCGGAAGGGCCGCGGGACGCCACACCGGCCGGTACATCATGGAGTCGACCGGGTTGTTCTGCTCCCGCAGGGCGAGGCCCCGGTAGCGGACGCAGACCCTCCCGGACCGGTCGGCCAGACGCACGGCGTAACGGTGCGCGTCCTCCCGGACGACATGCGCGAAGGCGGGGACGGCAGATGCGTCGAGGACCTCCACCGTCTCGACGGAGAACGGCACCAGGGTGGCGTCGTTGCCCGCTTCCAGAGCGGCGATGGTCTGCTGGGCGCCGTCGAGCAGCGCCGGGTGCAGAGCGAACCCGGCGGTGTCCGGGGCGGCGCGCAGGGTGCCGAGCACCTCGTCGTCACCGAAGGTGATCTTCTCCAGGACCCGGAAGGACGAGCCGTACGCGATCCCGCCGGAGCGGAAGTCGTCGTAGAACCGGTTCGCCGGCACCTCGTAGGGACACCGGGCGGTGATCCCGGCGACGTCGAGCGTCTCGGGAGCGTCGTCGACGGCATCCGGGTCCGCCGTGAGCGAGCCCCTGGAGCAGACGGCGCCGTCGTCGCCCGCGGTGAGGGCGAATCGGTAGCCGTCGCCGTCACCGGTCAGGGTGAGCCGCAGGGTGCCGGCGGCCTCGGCGTCGATCAGCCGCAGCCACCGCACACCGTGCAGCCGCACGGTGCCGCGCAGACCGCAGCGCCGGGCGGCGGCCACCGCCAGGTCGAGGCCGGCGGCGCCGGGCAGGACGGGCCGGTCGCCGATCCGGTGGTGGTCGAGCACCCAGTGCGCGGCCGGTACGGGGACCGCGAAGCGCGCGCCGTCCGGGTCGCCGGGTGTGCCGACGGGGGTGCCGAGAAGCGGATGTGCCGCCGGCCCGGCGGACGCCGGGGAAGGGCCTGCGGCCGGAGCGGCAGGCGCCGGAGCGGGCGTGGCCGGGGGAGTGATCCAGTGCCGGCCTCCCGCGAAGGGGTACGTGGGCAGCGGAACCCGGCGCGGCCGGTCCCCGTACGGCAGCGCCGCCCAGTCGAGGTCCTGGCCCGCGGTGAAGGCGCCGGCCAGCCGTTCCAGGGCGGCGACGCGCTCGGCCGACGATCCGGAGCCCGCGAGGCGGGTGAGTTCCGCGCGGGGCCGGCTGTCCGGCTCGTCCGGCCGGCCGGCACCGTCCCGACCCGTACGGAAGCAGCCGGGAGCCTGCGTACCCGACGCCAGCAGCCGCAGCTTCCGCCGCAGTTCGGGCACCGTGCGGGCGATCACGGCCGCCCGCACGGGCAGCTGGGCACGGCCCACGCCGAGGGTGAAGGCCAGATCGGCCGGGGCGACCCCGTCGAGGTCGGCGTCGGCGAGCCGGCGCAGCAGCCGGTCCAGCGCCGCGTCGTCCCGGGCCGACACCGGGAACAGCCGCTCCAGCTCCGGCAGGCCGGGACGGTCCTCGGGCGCGGGCGCCTGGGCGACGACGGCGTGCGCGTTGGTCCCGCTGAAGCCGAAGCTGCTGACCGTGGCGATCCGCTGCCCACCGGGGCCCGGCTGCCACTCCTGACGCTCGCGGACCACGAAAAACGGACTGGTCTCCAGCTCCGTCTTCGGGTTCGGCGCCTCGAAGGAGGGCATGGGCGGCAGTTCGCGGTGGCGCAGCGCGAGCAGCGCCTTCAGCAGGCCCGCGATCCCCGCCGCCATGGTCGTGTGGCCGATGTTCGCCTTCACGGTCCCGATGCCGCAGTAGCCCCTGCGCTCGGTCGAGCGGCGGAACACCTCCGTCAGCGCCCGTACCTCGATCGGATCGCCGAGCGCGGTACCGGTGCCGTGGGCCTCCACGTACCCGATGTCCTCGGCCGTCACCCCGGCCCTGCGGTGCACGTCCGCGATCAGCCCGGCCTGGGACACGGCACTGGGCGCGGTGATTCCGTTGGTGCGGCCGTCACCGTTGACGCCGGTCGCCTTGATGACGCCGTGGATGTGGTCGCCGTCGGCGATGGCCCGGTCCAGGCGCTTCAGTACGACGGCGCCCACACCCTCACCGAGCACGGTGCCGTCGGCCGAGGCGTCGAACGGCACACACGTGCCGCGCGGTGACAGCATCCCCACCTTGCTGGCCCTGACGTGCAGCTGCGGGGTGACCATCAGGGCCACGCCGCCCGCGAGGGCCATGGCGCACTCGCCGCGCCGGATGCTGTCGACGGCCAGGTGCACGGCCACGAGCGAGGACGAGCAGGCCGTGTCGACGGCCATGGTGGGGCCGTCCAGATTCAGGAAGTAGCCGATCCGGGCGGGCAGCAGGGAACTGGTGGTGCCCAGGAAGGCATGACCGGTGTCGGCCCGGCCCGCCGCGGTGAGCAGCGTCGAGTAGTCGCCGGGCGCGCAGCCCACGAACACCCCGCACGACGTGCGCTCGTCGGCGCCCACCGCGTACCCGGCGTGCTCCAGGGCCGCCCAGGACTGCTCCAGGAACAGCCGCTGCTGCGGGTCCATCACCTCGGCTTCCAGCGGCGAGTGGTTGAAGAACGCCGCGTCGAAGCGGTCCACCTCGGGCAGCATGGCCGCCCACTTGCTGTACGTCCTGTCGGGGGCCAGCCGGTCGGCGTCGAAGACGGCGCCGACGTCCCAGCGCGCCGCGGGCACCTCCGTGAAGCTGTCCCGCCCGGCCGCGATGTTCTCCCAGAACGCGTCCAGGTCCTCGGCTCCGGGGAAGCGCCCCGACATGCCGATGACGGCGATGTCCTCGCAGACGTCCGCAGCGACCGCCCCGGCCCCGGTCGCGCTCGCGGGTACGGGTGCCGGCGGGGCGGCGGTATCAGCCGGATCCGCGGCCGCGGCGGTATCAGCGGGATCCGCGGCCGGGGCGGTATCAGCCGGATCAACGGCCGCCGCGGCCTCCGGCTCCGGTGCCGGGCTCTGCCGCCACAGCTCCATGACGTGCTCGGCGAGCCGGGGCACCGTGGGGTGGTCGAAGAGCGCCACCGGGTCCATCTCCAGGGCGAACCGCGCCCCGAGCCGCTCCACGATCTCCACGGCGCCGACCGAGTCCACGCCCATCTCGTTGAACGACAGCCGGTGGCTGACCTCGTCCCGTTCCAGGTAGAGCCGGGCCCGGACCGCGTCCACCACGGCCGCCAGCACGTCCTCCCGGTCGATCGCGGGCCGCGGCGCGACCGGCGACGGGTCGCTCTGTGCGGTCTGGAGCGGGGTGTCCGGGGTCTCGGCAGGGGCAGTCGTGGCGCGGGTCGGCTCGGCGGCGGCCCGCTGCGCGGTCTTCCAGCCGCCGATCCAGTACGAGCGCTCGTCCAACGGATGGGCGGGCAGCGGTATGCGACGCGGCGGTGTGCCGCCGTCGGCCCGGCACTCCTCCCATGCCACCACGGCGCCGTCCGCCCAGGCGCGGGCCAGTTCGGCCAGGCGGCCCAGACGGAACAGCTCGGCGGCCCGCTCGAGACGCGCCGGGGGTGCCTCCTCGCTCACGCTGCCCGTGAAGACGCCCTCACCGGGCTCCTCGCCGTCCAGGAACCGCTCCAACCGGCTCCGCAGTGCCTGCGGCTCGTCGCAGACCACGGCGAGCCGGACCGCCGACTGGGCACGCCCCACCCGCAACGTGTGCGCGATGTCCGCGAGCGGCACCGCCTCCGACCGGGCGGCCCGCGCCGCGGCCGAGGCCAGTTCGGTGATCGACGCCTGCCCGGAGAGCGGCGCCCCGCCGGGCATCAGGCCCTCGACGCGGCGGCCCAGCTCGGCGAGGCCCAGCCGGTCGACCCCGAGGTCGGCAAGGCTCTCCCGTACGTCCACGGCGTCGGCCGGCACCTCGAGCAGCCCGGCCACCTCACGGGTGAGCAGAGCCGTCACCTCGTCGGCCGAGCCGGCGGCACGCCCCAGCTCCTCCAGGTGACGCAGCTGGCGGCGGACCACCTCGTGCAGGGTCGTCTCGTCCTTGGCCGAGAACACGAACAACTGCGGGCCCACCGAGGGGGTGGGTGCCGCGGGCGGCGCGCTCTCCAGCAGCACATGGGCGTTGGAACCGCCCGCGCCGAACGCGCTCACCCCCGCGCGCAGCACCGTACTGCCCGGCGGCGGGGTCCACGGTGCCCGGGTCCGCTGCACGGCGAAGGGCGAGGAAGCGAAGTCGATGTGCGGGTTGGGCGGTTCACTGTGCAGCGACGGCACCAGCTCGCGGTGGCGCATCTGCAGCAGCACCTTGGTGACGGCGGCGATCCCGGCCGCGCTCTCCAGATGCCCGATCCCGGACTTCACCGAGCCGACGGCGCAGCTGCCCGGGGCGAGCCCCGAGTCCGCGAACGCCTGGCGCAGCCCCTCGACCTCGATCGGGTCGCCGAGCGCGGTGCCGGTCCCGTGCGCCTCGATGTAGCCGACGCTGTCCGCGCCGACCCCGGAGCGCTCCAGGGCGTCGGCGATCAACGCGGCCTGCGCCGTGGGACTCGGCACGGTGAACCCACTGGTGCGCCCCGAGTGGTTGAGGAAGGAGCCCTTGATCACGGCGTGCACGTGGTCGCCGTCCGAGAGCGCGGCGGCCAGCGGCTTGAGCAGCACCGCCCCGACGCCCTCACCCGGAACGTAGCCGTCGCCGTCCGCCCCGAAGGCACGGCAGCGCCCGTCCGTGGACAGGAACCGCCCCTCGGCGAGCTGCAGATACTTCTGCGGATGCGCCGCGACGTTGACGCCGCCCGCGATGGCGAGCTCGCACTCTCCGCGCCGGATGCTCTCCGCGGCCAGGTGCAGTGAGGTCAGCGAGGACGAGCAGGCGGTGTCCACCGCCATGCTGGGCCCGGACAGGTCCAGGCAGTACGACAGCCGGTTGGCGACGGAGCAGTGCAGGGCGGTCGGGGCGGCCGAACCGGCGCCGTCCGTACACAGCTGATAGTGGTTCCACATGACACCGGCGAAGACCCCGACCCGGGTGCGGGACAGTTCCTCGGGGCGGTAGCCGGCGTTCTCCACGGCCTGCCGGCCCACGGTGAGGAACAGCCGTTCCTGGGGGTCCATCAGCTCGGCCTCACGCCGCGAGATACCGAACGAGGCCGCGTCGAAGCGGTCGACGCCGTCCAGGAACCCACCCCAGCGCCCGTACGTACGGCCGGTCTTCCCGCGCTCCGGGTCGTAGTACGCCGCGTGTTCCCAGCGGTCCTCGGGCACTTCGGTGACACAGTCGCGGCCCTCGGCGAGATTGCGCCAGAACGCGTCGAGGTCCTCCGCCCCGGGGTAGCGGCCGGCGACCCCGATGATCGCGATGTCGTCGCCGTGCGGCTCCCGCGCCGGACCGGTCGCGCCGGCCGACGGCACGGGCGCGGGCGCGGGCAGCAGCCCGGCGATCCGCTCCTGGTCGCCGTAGGTGACGACGGCGCGCGGCGTGGCCTTCGACAGCAGCCCGAACAGCGCGTCCAGGCCCGCCTCGGTGGGCAGGGCGTGCAGCCCGGTGCTGTCCGCCGAGCGGCGCAGCACCTCGTCGGAGACCCGCATGCCGCCCTCGGCCCACAGCGGCCAGCCGACCGCGAGCGAGACACCGCGGCGGTCCGCGCGGGCGGCCCGCTGCTCGGCGAAGTGCTCCATGAACGCGTTGCCGTAGGCGTAGTCGGCCTGGCCCGGGTTGGCGACGGAGGCGGACACCGACGAGAACAGTGCGAAGAACGCCAGATCGTCGTCCGCGGTGGCCTCGTCCAGGTTCCGGGTGCCGGCCACCTTGGCCGCCAGCACGGCGGCGGAACGCTCCGCTTCCTTGCGGAAGAA
Organism: Streptomyces sp. NPDC029041; assembly: GCF_040637515.1. Taxonomy (NCBI): domain Bacteria; kingdom Bacillati; phylum Actinomycetota; class Actinomycetes; order Kitasatosporales; family Streptomycetaceae; genus Streptomyces; species Streptomyces sp. NPDC029041. The sequence goes on from NZ_JBEZWO010000025.1 coordinate 49,514, forward strand.
CAGCCCGTCGTCGACGCTGCCCGCGCAGTGGAAGACCCCGTCGAGCCGGCCGTACCTCTCGCGGGCGCAGGCCACGGCGGCCAGCGTGTCGTCGGCGTGGGCGACGTCGCCGCGCACGTACGTGACGTCCGCGCCGCGGCTGCGCCAGCCCTCGATCCGCTCGGCGAGCGCGGCGCCGGGCTCGCTGCGGCCGGTCAGCACCAGCCGTACGGGACCACGCGCGACCAGACGATCCACCAGCAGCGCGGCGAGACCGCCGCCCCCGCCGGTGACGAGGTACACGCCGTCCGCGCGCGGCCCGGCGGCTCCGGCGGGCACCGGCAGCGGTTCGTGCCGCACCACCAGCCGGGTGCCGCCCGCGTGACGCACCTCGCTCTCCTGGGACAGGTCCGCGCTCTCGGCGGCGATGACAGCGGCCAGCTCCGCCGCCGTGGCCGCCTCGTGTCCGACGGCGCGGCAACGCAGCAGGGGGGCCTCGGCGGTGACGGTGCGGGCGAGCGCGCCCAGCGCGTCCTCCTGCGGCCGGGGAGCGGCAGCGTCACGCGGGTGCAGGAACAGCACCGCGACCGGCCGCGTCGGCCGGGTTCCGGCCACGGCCACGGCCAGCGCCCAGCTCTCCCGGTAGGCGTCCGGCAGCGCACCGGTGGAGCCGTCCGTGCGGCCGGCGCGGGCGCAGCGCACGTACGCCGCGGCAGAAACGCCGTCCGCGGTCAGCGCGGTGGACAGTTCGCCGAGCTGGGCCGGGTCCGCCGGGTCGAGCCGGTAGTGGTCGGCGGCCATCCGCTGGAACGCCGAGGCACGTTCGGCGCGCACCACGCGGGCCACTCCGGCCTCGCGCAGGGCGGCCGCGGTCGCGGCGTCGGCGCCGACGAGGACGACCGTCCGCGCGTCGCCCGCCTGCTCGGCGGCGGCCTCGGCGGGCAGCGGCGCCCACACGGGCCGGTGGCAGCCGAGCGCCGGCGCGACCGCGGGCGCGGGCGCGGCGGCCGGCGGTGGCGCTGCGACGGCGTGGTCGGCGGCGTGGTCGGGGGCGCTGCCCGTCGGCGTGCCGTATTCGGCGTACAGGTGCGCGGCGAGCGAGTCGATGTCGGAGAACTCGAACAGCAGCGTCGGGTACAGCGGCGCGCAGACGTACTCCTCCAGGCGGCGGCTGATGTCCAGCATGTGCCCGGAGTCCAGGCCGAGGTCGTAGAAGCCCGCGTCGGTACGGATGCTCTCGGGCGCCCTGCCCAGCAGACCGCCGACCAGTGCGCGCAGGTGCGCACGCACCGCGTCGGCACCGGACCCGCCGGCGTCGGAGGCGGCCGGCGCGGCGACGGGGGTGGGCACCACGGGGCCGGGCGCGGCGCCGCGCGCCTGCGGGGCGTCGAGGAGCCGGGTGATCAGCTCGGGGTTGCGGATGCGCTTGCAGGTGAGCTTGGTGAACCCGGCGAGGAAGCGGCCGTCCCCGTCGTACAGCGCGCAGTCGTTGTGCATGATGTCGCCGGACTGCGCGTACGTCTCGGGGCGCGGCATGTAGGCGTAGGCGACCCCGGTGAGCGGGCGCGGGGCGCGGAAGGACTCGATGAACACCGGTATGAACGGGTCCTGGTCCGGCGGCGGCAGCTGCGCGAACGCGGCGATGGTGGTGCAGTCCATCTTCGCCGGATGCAGGTGGAAGTGACCGTCGAGCGCGGCCGACTCCTCGTCCAGGCCCAGCTCGGCGAGGAGTTCGCCCTCGCCGTAGTAGAGGCGGCCGAAGCAGCGCATCGCCGACCCGTGCCGGATCTCCTCGGCGCGGGCGCGTGCGTACATCTCGTCGAGGTCGGCCACGCGCCGGGCCGTGGTGCGCAGCCGGTCGACGTCGAGCGGCTCGGGTTCGGGCACGTCGTGCAGGACCAGTTCGCCGCGGAAGTTCTCCCGGTACTCCGAGGCGGGGTTCCCGCCCTCGCGGGTGCGGCTCTCCGCCGTGATCCAGCGGCTGCCGTCGAGGGACGTGGACACCGTGATGCGGATGTCGCGGTCCCGGCCCTCGGCGGTGGCGATCGCCTCGTGGAAGAGGACGTTGCGCAGCTCGGCCCGGGTGGTGTCGAAGCCCCGGTCGCGCAGGATCCGGAAGACGATGTCCAGGAAGGTCACCCCCGGCATGACGGACACCCCGTGCACCCGGTGGTTCTGCATGATGAAGTCGCCGTGCTCCAGCACGAGGTGGCACACCAGCTCGTGCTCGGGCTGCGGTGCGGAGGGCACGTTCACCACTTCCGTCCTTCCTGCGGCGCTGCCGTGGAGCCTGCGCCGGTCGGGGTGAGGGGGGCGTAACCGGAGTCGGGGAGGGGGGAGGGCTCCTCGAAGGACAGACCGAGGATGGACGCGCCCAGCGGCGGGCGGCCGGCGGCCGGTGTGGTGGCCGGTGCCGGTGCCGGTGCCGGTGCCGGTGCCGGGGCGGGTGCCGGTGCCGGGGCGGGGACCGTGATCCGTGGTTCGGTGGGGCGGGCGGCCTCGAGCCACAGCCTGCGGCGCCGGAAGACCGGGGCGGGCAGCGCGGGCCGGGGCCGGTGCGCCGCCGCCAGTGCCGGGTCCAGCTGGCTGACCACGGCGTGGGCGTTGGTGCCGCCCAGTCCGAAGGCGCTCACCCCGGCGACCCGCACCCGGCCCGGCTCGGGCACCCAGTCCCGGGCCGCGCGGCTCGGGTAGAACGGCGAGGCGGCGAAGTCGAAGCGCGGATTGGGCCGCTCGCAGAACAGCGTCGGCGCGATGTGCCCGTCCCGCACCGCGAGCACCGCCTTGATCAGCCCGGCCATGCCGGCGGCGCTCAGCAGGTGCCCGACGTTGGTCTTGACGCTGCCGATCGCGCAGAAGCCGGTGCGCTGCGTCTCCTCGCGGAACACGTCGGTCAGGGCGCGCAGTTCGATCGGGTCGCCGATCATCGTGCCGGTGCCGTGGGCCTCGACCAGGCCGACCTCGTCGGCCCCCCGGCCCGCCGCGGCGAGGGCCCTGCGCACCACCTTGGCCTGGGCCGCCGGATTGGGGGTGGTCAGGCCCATGGTGCGGCCGTCGTTGTTGACGGCGACCGCGTCGAGCACGGCGTGCACCCGGTTGCCGTCCCTCAGCGCCGACTCCAGCGGCTTGAGCAGGACGATGCCGCAGCCCTCGCCGGGCACGAACCCGTCGGCGCCCTCGTCGAAGGTCGCGCACCGGCCGTTTCGGGACAGCGCCTTGGCCGCGCTGAAGTCGAGATACGGCTCCTCATCCAGGAGCACGTCCACGCCGCCGGCCAGCGCCAGCTCCGACTCGCCGTCCAGCAGACTGCGGCAGGCCAGCTGCAGCGCCACGAGCGAGGACGAACAGGCGCTGTCCACCACGAGGTTGGGGCCGTGCAGATCGAAGTGGTGGGCGACGCGGGCGGCGATGAAGTTCTGGTCGGAGCCCATGCCGACGAGGCCGCGCCGGTCGCCGACCCGCTTGTTGTAGTGGGACAGCCGGGCACCTGCGAACACTCCCACGTCCCGGCCCGCGAGCTCCTGCGGGGCGTATCCGGCGTCCGCGAGACAGCCCGCGGCGCCCTCCAGGAAGAGGCGTACGGCCGGGTCGAGGCAACGGGCCTCGTCCTCGCTCATGCCGAACCACTCGGGGTCGAAGTCCTCGATGCCGTCCAGGAATCCGCCCCACTTGCTGATACTGCGACCCGGTTCGGGCTCGGGCCGGTAGAGCTCTTCGACGTCCCAGCGCGCGGCGGGAACCTCCGTCACCGAGCACACCCCGGCCAGCAGATTGCGCTGGAAGGCGGCGGCGTCGGCGGCACCGGGGAAGCGGCAGGACAGCCCGACGACGGCGATCTTCCGCGACAGGCCGGGGCCCGTGGACCCGGCTGCCGGCGCGGCCACCGCCACGGCGGCGGGCTGGGCGCCCGCGCTGACGGAGGCCGGGACGGCGGGGGGCGCCGCGGGCGCGGGGGGCCCGTCGGGAGCCGCGGGCACCCCGAGGTCCAGCAGGTGCCGGCCCAGCAGTTCGAGCGTGGGGTGGTCGAGCAGCGTGGCCGGGTCCAGCGTCAGGCCCGTCATGTCCTCGAGCCGCAGCAGGATCTCCCCCAGGAGCACGGACTCCACTCCCAGATCGCCCAGGGGGGCCGTCGCGTCGAGATCCTCCTCGGGGATCGCGAGGAGTTCGCTGAACACCGAGGCCAGCCAGGGCGGTCCGGTGACCGGGGTGTGCGCCACGAGGTGCTCCTCTTCAGTGGGCAGGGGCCGGGCGTCCCCGGCCGGGAACGCAGGGGCTGCGGAGCCGGCCGGGGCGGGCGGCTCGGCGGTGACATGGGCCGCGGACGCGGCCGTGGGCTCCTCGGCGTCGGTGGCGCCGGGGCCGTGCGGACGGCCGAGCAGCTTTGCTGGGTCGGGGGGCACACCGTCGAGCGGCGGGCAGGGCACGACGCGCGCCTGCTCGGCGGGCAGGGCGAGCACGCGCTCCAGCGTGCGCAGCCCCGCCTCGTCGCCGAGCGGACCCACGCCCACGGGCGCACAGCTGTCCGGCCGCTCCGCGCCCATGCCCGACTCGCTCCAGGTGGGCCAGGCGATCGAGCGGAACCAGGTGCGGCCCGAGCGCACCCGGTGCTCCGCGTAGCAGTCGAGGAAGGCGTTGGCCGCCGCGTAGTCCAGAACGCCGGCGGCCAGGCCGGGCGCGACGGCGGACAGGGAGGAGAACAGCACGAAGAAGTCCGGCCGGTCACCGGCGCACAGCTCGTCCAGCACCTCCAGGCCCGTGGTCTTCGGTTCGAGGACGGGGCCGAAGTCGGCCATGTCCTTGCCGATGAACGACGGCCGGCCGGCCGGCCCGCGGCCGGCGCAGTGCACGACGCCGCCGATCGGCCCGAGTTCGTCACGCACCCGGCGCAGGAACCGGTCGGTACGGTCCCGCTCGCTCAGCGGTCCCGCATGCACCAGGACCCGTGCGCCCAGGGCCTCCAACTCCCCGACCAGCGCGGCCGTCCGCGCCTCGGGTGAGCCCGGTTCGAGCAGCGGCCAGTGCGCGCGCGCCGGGAGCGGCCGGACCCCGGTCAGTGCGATCCGCCGCGCACCGCGGCTGACCAGGAACCGGGCGACGCGGGCCCCGATACCGCGGGTTCCGCCGGTGACGAGGTAGGCGCGGTCCGCGTCGAGGCGCAGCGGCCGGTGCCCGGTGTCGGGCAGCGCCACCAGGTCGGCGCGGTGGCGCACCCCGCCGCGCACGGACACCTCGCTCGGGCCGTGCCGTTCGGCGTACTCGGCCAGGATGTGGCGGGCGGCCGTGTCCGGGCCGGTGGCCGACACGTCCAGGTCGAGGACGGTGCCCGCCACCCGCCGGTACTCCGCCGTGAGCATCCGCACGAACCCGGCCAGGCGCGCCCCGGCGAGCGAGCTGCCGGCGCCCGCGGGCCCGTACAGGCCCTCGGTCACCTGCAGCACCCGGCCGCCGTGTCCGCGCAGGGCACGGACGAGACGACGCAGCAGAACCAGCCGGGTCGTGAAGGCGCCGGGGCCCTCCTGCTCGGGGCGGCCGAGGTCGGCGAGGTCGATCAGACCGCCGACGGCCTCCGGCCCCTCGGCCGACAGGCCCCGCGCGAACGCGTCCGCCGCCGCCTCGTCCGCGAGTCCCCGCACGCCGTCCCCGGCGTCGGCACCCGCGCGGACGAGCAGCACCCGGTCCGGTCCGAGCAGCCGGGCGACGGCACGCGCCACCGGTTCACTGTGCGCGCCGAACACACACACGACACGCCCCGGGGGAACGGGCTGGTCGCCGAGTCCCGTCAGCGCCCGCCAGGTACGGCCGTACAACACGGGAGACACCTCACCGGCGGCCTCGGTCGCCGGTGCCTGCTCCGCCGCGGGGGCCGCGGCGGACAGGGGAGCCTTCCCCCCGGCCGTGGGCGCGGGCTCCGGCAGCCAGTGGCGGTTTCCGGCGAACGGGTACGAGGGCAACGCCACCAGGCGGCGGCGTGCCGTGTGCAGGCCTGCCCAGTCGACCGTCCCGCCCCCCGTCCAGTGCCGGGCCAGGCGCAGCAGTTCCGCGTCCCGGTCGGCCGCCGGGTCGAGCACGGCGAGGGGGCCGTCGGGCAGACGGCCGCCCGGGGTGCGTCCGTGCACACCGGCCCCGGTGTCGCCGGACGCGAACCGGTCCAGCGCACGGCACAGGCCCGGCACGTCGTGGGCCACCACCGCGAACCGTTCCCGCAGCGGTTCCCGGCCGCTCTGCAAGGTGTGCGCGACGTCGGCCAGGGCCGGCGCGGGGCGGCCGGCTCGGCCGAGCCGGTCCCGCAGCCGCCCGGCGAGGGCCCGCAACCGGTCGAGGTCGTGCGCCGACACCACGATCAACTGCGCTTCCGGCTCACCGGGTCCGGCGGACGAGGGGGCCGGTTCGGGGGCGGTGTACTCCTCCACCACGACGTGCGCGTTGGCTCCCCCGGCGCCGAAGGCGCTGATGCCCGCGCGGCGCGGCAGCGCGGCACCGTCCGGGCCGGTGAGCGCGGTCCAGGGCCGTTCCTCGCGCACCAGCTCGAACGGGGAAGCCGCCCAGTCCACCGCGGAATTGAGCTCGTCGGCGTGCAGGGACGGCACGAGGCGGCGGTGGCGCAGCTGGAGGATCACCTTCGTCAGGCCCGCGATGCCGGCCGCCGCCTCCGCGTGGCCGATGTTGGACTTCACCGAGCCGATGGCCCGGCTGGCGGGGGCCACCGAGGCGTCGGCGAAGGCCCGGTTCAGGCCGTTGATCTCCACCGGGTCACCGAGCTGCGTGCCGGTGCCGTGCGCCTCCAGATAGCCGATGGTGGCCGGCTCGGCGCCTGCGCGCCGCAGCGCCGCACGGACCAGCTCGCCCTGGGCCACGGGGTTGGGCACCATGTAGCCGTTGGTCCGGCCGCCGTGGTTGACGGCCGTGCCCCGGATGACGGCGTGGATGCGGTCACCGTCGGCCTCGGCGGCGGACAGCGGCTTGAGCAGCACCGCCCCGACACCCTCGGCCGGCACGAAACCGTCCCCGCCCGCGCCGAAACTGCGGCACCGGTGGTCGCTGGAGGCCATCTTCAGCCGGTCCTGCTGGCGGAACTTGTGCGGATGCAGCGACAGGTTGACCCCGCCCGCCAGGGCCGCGGCGCACTCGCCGCGCCGCAGGCTCTCCACCGCCAGGTGCAGCGCGGTCAGCGACGACGAGCACATGGTGTCCACGGCCAGGCTCGGGCCGTGCAGATCCAGGAAGTAGGAGACCCGGTTGGCGATGCCCGCCACGGCGGAGCCGGTGTCACAGGGTTCCCCGGCCTGGGAACGCTCCACCCCGAAGAACGGGTACTCGTTGTACATCGTGCCGACGAACACGCCGACGTCGGAGTTCAGTTGCTCCTTGATACGGGACCGGGTGCAGCCCGCGTCCTCCAGGGTCTCCCAGGCCACCTCGAGGAACTGCCGCTCCTGGGGGTCCATCAGCTGTGCGTCGCGCGGGGTGATCTGGAAGAACAGCGCGTCGAAGCGGTCCACACCGTCGAGGAATCCACCCCACATGCGCTCGGTGGGCCAGCCCTCACGGGCGCGTTCGGCGGGCAGCGGGCCGACACTGTCGACGCCCCCGGCGAGATTGCTCCAGAACGTATCCAGGTCCCTGGCCCCCGGGTAGCGGCCCGCGATGCCGATGACGGCGATCGGTTCCGGCGCGTCGTCCGGTTTCCTCACCACCGATGCCGATGCCGATGCCGATGCCGATGCCGATGCCGATGCGGATGCCGGCGGTGCCGTGGACACCGCGGGCGCGGCCTGGAGGTCCGACCAGGGGCCCTCGTGGTGCGCCGCCAGATGGGCGGCGACCCCCGCCAGGTCCGCGTACTCGAACAGGATCGTGCTGGACACTCCCTGGACGTCCTGCCGCAGCCGCTCGTTGAACCGCGCGACCAGATGCGAGTTCAGGCCGTAGTGCTCCAGCGGCACGCGCGGGTGCAACTGGTCGGCCCCGATGCCGCTCACGTCGGCGAAGCAGCCGGTGACGTAGTCCTGCGCGCGGTCGGCGCCGGACCGGGCGGACGCCGTCGGTGCCGCCGGCCGCGGCTCTGCCGACGCGGGCGCCGGGAGCGGCGCCGCGTCGGTGCGCCGGGGCGCGGGTGCGGCGAGCCAGTGCCGCACCGGTGCGAAGACATGGACCGGCAGCGGGATGCGGCGGGCCGGCTCCGACCACAGCCGGGCGAAGTCCACGGCGTGTCCGCGCAGCCAGTCGGCGGCGGCCCGCGCCAGGTCGCGCGCGTCCGTGGGCGTGTCGGCGAGCGCCGGATCGGCGGCGGCGGACGCGAGGCCCGGGTAGGGGCGTCCGTCGAGGTACGCCGTCAGCCCCGCCCGGACGCCGTCCAGGCCGTCGGCCGTCAGCGTCAGCCGGTGCCGGAGCGCGGCCCGTCCGGTCTGCAGCGTCCAGGCCAGGTCGTCGAGGCCCGGCGCGGCGCCCGCGGCGAGGTGGTCGCGCAGCCGCCCGGCCGCCACCGACAGGGCCTCGGGTGTGGCGGCCGACAGGACGACGGTGCGCGCACCGCCGGCCGACGGCGACGCCCCGGTACGGGCGGGCTCGTCCCGCACGGCCGGGCCGGCACCGTGCGGGTACGGGGCGCGCAGCACCACATGGCCGTACGAACCGGTCGCGCCCACCGCGTTGACGAGCACCGTGGCCCGGCCGTCGGCGGCGCGTGCCAGGAGGGGGCGGGGGGTGTCGGCCAGTTCGACGGGCAGCCCGTCGAAGTCCACGAGCGGACTGCGTTCGCCCGCCACCCGGGTGGGTGCGATACGTCCGTGACGTATCTGGAGCAAGGCCTTGATGAGCTGCGAGAGCCCCGAAGCGGCCTCCAGATGGCCGATGTTGGGCTTCAGCGTGCCGACCGGGACCGGCGCGGAGCCCGCACTGCGGGCGAGGACCGAGCCGAGCGCCTCCAGTTCGGCGGCGTCGGCGATGCCCGCGCCCGCCGCCGCGCACTCCACGTAGTCGACCTCGTCGGGGATCACCGACGCGTCGGCCAGGGCCCGGGCGATCGAGTCGGCAAGAGCCTCGGTCCGCGGTGCTCCGTAGCGCGGGGCGCGGCCGGCGTGCCCCAGCCGGGTCCCCTCGACGAGCCCGTGCACGGTGTCCTGTGCGCGACGGGCCGTGCCCGCCGGGCGCAGCAGCACCACGCCGACCCCCTCGCCGGGGTGCCAGCCGCTGCCTTCCGCGGCGTAGGCGGCGGGAGGGGTGTCGGCCGCGAGCAGTTCGAGTCCGTCGAGCAGGGCCCAGTGGTAGGGGTGGGCGAGCAGGTTGACCGCACCGACGACGGCCGCCCCGCACTCGCCGCGCCGCAGGCTCTCCACCGCGAGGTGCAGAGCGGCGAACGAGGACGAGCAGGAGGTGTCGACGGTCAGGCTGGGGCCGCGGAAGTCGAAGAAGTGCGAGATCCGGTTGGCGATGTCGGACGCGGCGGCCGGGACCTGGGCGGTGTCGCCCTCGTGCCAGCGATCGGCGCCCTGCTGCCGGTAGTCGTGCCACATCGAGCCGATGAACACCCCGACGCGCCCCGCCGACGTGCGCAGCGAGTCGGCGGTGTGACCGGCGTCGTCCAGGCACTGCCAGACCGTCTCCAGCATCAGCCGGGCCTGCGGGTCGATGCTCGGCGCCTCCTGCGGCGACACATGGAAGTGCAGGCTGTCGAAACGGTCGATGTGCGGCAGGAAACCTCCGACGGCCCGGGCTCCGGCGGGAGCCGTCTCCGGCCGGGACGCGGGTGGCGCGCCGATCGCGGTACGCCCGCAGACCAGGTTGTCCCAGAAGGCGGCCAGGTCCGGGGCGCCGGGGAAGCGGCCGGCCATGCCGATGACGGCGGTCGGCTCGGCGGTGGCCTTGGCCGGCGATGCGACGGCCGCCGCCGCCTGTACGTCCGTGGCTGCCGTCGCCGGTACGTCCGTGGTGGCCGTTGCCGGTGTGTCCGTGATGGCCGCCGGCGTCGCGCCGGGGGCTTCGGCCGGTTCGGCGAAGAACGGCGGTGTGCCGCCCGCGGTACGGCTCGGATGCGAGGCCGCGCCCCCCAGGAAGGCCTGGAGGAAGACGTGGCCGTCGTCCAGGCCGAGCCACTCGCCCAGCTGCTCGGTGTTCAGGGCGCCGATCGGGCACAGGCCGACCCCGTGGGCGGCCTGCCCCAGCATCAGCAGCTGGCCCATGTACCCGGCTTCCAGGGTGAGATACCTGAGGGCCTCGTCCGCGTACAGCGGCTCGATGCCGTGGCGCTGGCCGAACAGGTAGATCCCGAACCGTGAGCGGTCGAACACCGGCCGGTTGTAGTAGAAATGCGCCCCGCGGTCCGGCCGGACGCCGGGCCGCAGCAGCCGCAGCGTGTGCCGGGCCGGGTCGTAGTAGTAGAGCCCCGCGTCGAGGCCCTCGACGGCGTCCGGCGTCAGATGCAGATAGACCTGGACGGAATAGGTGTCGCCGGCCGAGGGGTACAGGGCGCCGGTCCCCGCGGGGTTGGCGGCCTCCCGCAGCAGACCGAGCAGCCGGGCGAAGGACCGCTGCGGCACGGGCTGTTCGAGGAAGTCCCGGCGGCTGGCCCGCCAGGCGTACAACTCTTCCTCGAACGCGGTGTCCGGGAGCGTGACCTCGGGCAGCTCCGGCTCGTCGGCCCGCCGGTTCCAGTGCTGCCGCTTGAAACGCTCACGCTCCTCGGCCGCGAAGAAGTCCACCGCCTCGGGCCGCGTCGGGCCCCCGGCCGCCGCCGGCTGCCGCGGGGTCTCGCCCTGTGCCACCGGTTCCGGCGCCGGGTCGGCGGGAGGCCGGACACCGGCGGTCGCCTCGGGCCGAGGGCCGGCGGACGCCTCCGCGCCGCCACCCGCGGGCCGAGAGCCGGCGGACGGCTCCACGGCGCCGCCCAGCTGTGTGTGGACCCAGCGGGCGATCGCGGCGACGCTCGGGTTGTCCAGCAGCGCGGAGACCGGGAACCGCTTCTTGTAGGAGCGCTGCAGGGCGCCCGAGACGCGGACCATGGTGAAGGACGTCGCGCCCTGGTCCCACACGTCGGTGTCGGGGTCGACCGCCTCGACCCCGAGGGCCTGGGCGAACAGACCGGCGATCTCCTCGCACAGCTCCTCGTAGGACCGGGCGGACGCGGCGTCGCCGGTCGCCCGCGCCGCGGGTACCGCGGCCGGCTCGGCAGACGGCGCGGCGGATGCCGCCTCGCCGCCGTCGGAGGCCGGAGGCGTCAGGTGCTCCTTGGCCAGGGGCCACGGCAGCGCCGCCCGGTCCAGCTTCCCGTTGGCGGTGGCGGGGAACCCGGCCAGGAAACCGATGAAGTTCGGCACCATGTACTCCGGCAGCGTCTGCCCCGCGAACCCGCGCAGGTCCCGTGCGGACGGCTCCGCGCCGGGCCGGGCCACGACGTAGGCGACGAGGGTGCGGTCCCCGCAGCCGTCCTCGCGCGCCAGGACCACGGCCTCCTTGACGGCCTCGTGGGCCCGCAGCCGGTGCTCGATCTCCGCCAGCTCCACCCGGAACCCGCGGATCTTCACCTGTCCGTCCGCCCTGCCCTGGAAGCTCAGATTGCCGTCCGGGTAGTACAGGGCCCGGTCACCGGTCTTGTAGAGCCGCTCCTGCGGGTCGTCGTGGAACGGGTCCGGGATGAACCGGTCGGCCGTCAGCTCCGGCTGGTTGACGTAGCCGAGCGCCAGACACTCACCGCCGATGTACAGGTCGCCCTCGACACCGACCGGGCAGGGGCGCAGCCGCTCGTCCAGCACGTGATAGCGGCAGTTGTCGATGGGCTTGCCGTACGGGATGCTGCGCCACGCCGGGTCGATCGGCCCGATCCGGAACCAGTTGGACCACACCGTCGCCTCGGTGGCGCCGCCCAGACTGATCAGGTCGGCGCGCGGGAACGCGGCGCGGACCTCGTCGGGAAGGGACAGCGGCGTGTAGTCGCCGCTGAGGAACACCAGACGCAGATCGTCGGTGCCCGCCGTGCCGCGCACCCCGTCGAGCAGCGTGCCCACCTGGGCGAGCGTCGTGGGTGCCGAGTTCCAGAAGGTGACCGGTTCCTCGATCAGCACGTCCAGCAGCAACGAGGGGTCGCGCTGCTGCTCCGCGTCCGCGATGTACAGCGCGCCGCCCGCGCCCAGCAGGCCGAAGACGTCGAACACGGACAGGTCGAAGCCGAGCGAGGTGACGCACAGGCCCATGTCGCCGGGCCCGAACCGGAAGGTGCGGTAACACCAGTCGAGCAGGTTCGCGACCGGCCGGTGCGCGACCGCCACGCCCTTGGGCCGGCCGGTGCTGCCCGAGGTGAAGATGATGTACGCCGTGTTGTGCGGCTGTGCCACCGGCTGCGGGTCGGTGTCCGCGTCGGCGGGGTGCGGGCCCTCGACGGCCGCGTCCGCGCAGACCCGGGCGTAGCCCTCGGGCACCGGCCAGCCCGCCCGCCCGGCTGTGGTGACGACGGCCGCGGCCTGCGCCTCCTCGAGGATGACAGCGGCCCGCTCGGCGGGCAGATGCGGCTCCATGGGCAGATAGACACCGCCGGCCTTCAGGACGCCGAGGACCACCGCGACCATCATGGGCCCGCGCTCCACGCTGACCGCGACGACCGTCTCCGGGCCCACGCCCTCGGCTGTCAGCCGGGTCGCGATGCGGTTGGCGCGCCGGTTCAGCTCCTGGTACGTCATCGTGCCGCCGCGCCAGCGCAGCGCCTCGGCCTCAGGCTGCTCGGCCGCCCGCTCCTCGAAGAGCCGGTGCATCAGCCGGTCGCCGTCGAACGGACGGGCGGTGTCGTTCCACTCGTGCAGGATCTTGTGCAGCTCCGCGCCGCGCACCAGCGCCCCCTCGTCCCCCTCGGCCGTCTCCGCGGTGTCCGCCGCGGGTTCCCGCCAGGCCTTTTCGTCCTCGGCGAGCCGGGCCACGGCCCGGTGGTACTCGGCGTGCAGTTCGCCCCAACCGCCCTCCGGGGCACGGCCGTCCACGGCGTCCCAGGCCAGCTGCAGCCGGTCGGCGTCGACCGTGGTGATGCAGTCGAGGAAGACGTCCGGGGTGCAGCTCAGCCACTGCCCGGCCCGCACCGGCGACGGCAGCGGCCGGTCGGTGAAGTCCAGAGCGCAGGTGTAGACGACGGGGTACCCGGCACCTCCGGTGCGTGCCACTGCGCGCCGCAGTTCGGGCAGCCCGCTGCCCGTCACCGCCGCGTCCCGCGCCAGGCCTTCGTCGTAGCCGCGCGCCCGCTCGGCGAAGGACAGCTCGCGCGGCGCGCACGGCAGCCAGCTCAGCGCCGTCAACTCGCCCGGCCGCTGCGGATCGAGGCCGTGGTCCCACCGGACCACCGGCACCGCGTAGTCCGTCCCGAAGCGCCGCGCGAGGACATCGGTGAACGCGGTGAGCAGAACGGCGTCAAGGCTCAGGCCGTGCTCCGCGCAGCGCTCCGCCAGGGGCCGCAGCGCCAGCGGTGCGCCGCTCACGCGCACCCGGCGTTCGGGTGCGTCCGCCTCCCGGGGCGCCGGCAGCGGCACACCGGGCGGCAGCGCCCGCAGCCCGTCCCGCCAGTGGGCCCGGGCCCGCTCGGCTGCCTCCGCGGCCCCGTCCGGCAGCGGCTCCGCGGGCCGGGGCCGCGCCGAGGGATCGGTGTACAGGCGCATCAGCTCACGGCCGATCAGATGGATGCTGCGGGCGTCGGCGAGCGTGAGGTCCACCGACAGGAGGACCGTGTCGCCGTCCTCACCGCGCACCACCCGCACCTCGAACTGCGGGTGCCGGCCGAGCGGGAAGGGGCAGGCCGCCATCGCCTCGCGCGTCGCGTCGGGACAGACCCCCGCGAGGACCGGCACCGCCCACCGGCGCGGCGCCCGCTCCCGCACCGCCACGACACCGTCCTCGGTGACCGCGGAGCGCAGCACGTCGTACGCCTCCATCAGCCGCACCACGGCCGACTCCAGGCGCGGAGCGTCCACCCGCTCCCCGGCCTCGTACGACACCACGACCTGGCAGCCGCGCCACGGCCCCGGCTCCGCCGCGGCCCGCGGCACGAAGTACGCCTGCTGGAGGTCGTTCAGGGGACGCTCGCGGACAGCGCCCTCGACGGCGGCGGCGCGCAGGCCGTTGCACAGCGACGCGAACGCGGCGTCCACCGTGCCGGGGACGAAGCACGCGTCGGCGGCGTCCCAGCGCAGGTGCAGCGCCCCGTCCTGCTCCCACATCTGATGATCCAGCCACACCCCGGTGGTCTGGCTGACCGCGTACACCGGCGCCGCGCCGAAGCCGCGCGCCCGCGGCCGGCCGGCCGCGTCGAGCATGCTCGTGAACACCACCGGCAGCGGCCCGGGTCCCGCCTCGTTCCGGGCCCGCAGCGCCCGCTGAGCGCTCACCCCGCAGACCGAGGAGTGCTCCAGCGCCTGCCACAGCTCCTCGTGGGTGCGCCGGGCCGCCTCCTCGAACGGCACGAGTCCGGGGAGTACCGCCTCGACGAACGTGGTGGCGGTGAACGGGCCCACGACGTGGTCGGCGTCGGCCGGGAGCCGGGGCCGCATGCTGGTGGTGACGACGACGGAGTACGGCTCGTGGGCGCCGTGCCGGGCGAGTGCCTCGGTGAACACGGTCAGCACCAGGGAGGTCGGCGACACCCCCAGCTCCTCGGCCCGCGCCCGCAGCGCACTCCACTCGGTGGGGGACAGGCGCGCGGTGCGGCTGCTGCGGCGCACGCACGGCAGGCCGTCGCCGCGCTCCGGTTCGGCGTCGTCGAACAGGGAGGGCGCGCCCGGCAGTTCACGCAACGTCTCCACCCAGTGGTCGAGATCGCGCTGGTGGGTCTCGGTGTGCCGTGCCGCGTCCAGGGCCACAACGCAGTCCCGCACCGACAGCTCGGCCGTCGGTGCGGGAAGGGTGTGGGACGGGTCGGTGTAACACGCCTCCCACTGGGCGGTGAGCAGGTCGAGGCCCTGCCCGTCCGTGATCATCGCGTCGATGCCGAAGTGGATGCGGCCGGTGCCGTCCGGGTGGAGGGTGACCTCGATCGCGAACGGCGGACAGTCGTCGGCGGCGAAGAGGTGGTGGGACATCCTGGCGCGCACGGCCCCTGCGGTCTCGGTGAACCCGGCGCGGTCCGCGCTCTCGTGCACGGCGAGCTCCCAGCGCGGCGCCCGCTCGGATATGCGTTGCCGGCCGTCCGCGGTGACGGTGGCGCGCAGCATGTCGTGGTGCTCGACCAGGCGCTGCCAGGCGGCGCGCAGCCGCTCCGTGTCGAGCGCCGGGACGTCGAATTCCCGGTACAGGTGGCAGCCCACGGCGTCCGCCTGCAGGTCGGGCTCCTTGCCGATGAGGTACGCCTCCTGAAGCGGCGTCAACGGGAACGGCTCGTGCCGTGCGTCCGGATCCGCGACGACCTTCGCTCCGGTGGACCCGGCGCCCCCGGGCGCGGCCTGCTCAGCCGTGTGCCCGGCGACCCGGCGCGCGTACTCGCCGATCGTGGCCGCCTCGGCGAGCCAGCCCAGCGGGACGTCCGCCGCGCATTCGCCCTGCACCGCGAGCCACAGCCGGGCCGCGGTCATCGAGTCCAGGCCGCTGCCGCTCAGCTCCGACTCGGCGTCCAGGGGGCCCGCGCCCGGCCTGGCCTCGGACAGGACCCGTACCACGACGGCCGCCACACGTGCGGCGAGGTCGCAGTCGGCCGCATCCTGCTGCCCCGCAGGGCTGGTTCCAGGCTCCATATCCGCTCCCCCAGGAAAGACACCGGTTGCCGTGCCGTGTCGCACCCTAGGAACAGCGCACCCGCGGGCCCGCTCAGAAGTGAGCGGTCCCGCGGGCGGCGAGGCGGTGAAGCGAGTGTTTCTCTAGCGGACGTCCGGCACGGGGGCGAACGCGACATCGCCCATGCTCGCCTCGACGAACAGGCGGTTCCAGGTGCCGCCGCCCTTCTCCGGAGCGATGATCTCGTCGAGGTAGATCGCCCGGGTCGCGTCGTCCATGCGCATGTGCATGTCGATCAGGTCGTAGTAGGAGTCCTCGGACTTCATGTGGATCAGCCAGTGCACCCGGTCGGCCGGCCCGAACGCCTCCTCGTACAGGAAGGACGAGGCGATCCCCGGCATCCTCGTGTTGATCGACTCGGTGATGCGGCGGGCGAAGAGCCGTGCCTCGGCACGGAAGGCGTACTTCGGCTGGGCGACCCGGTGGATCATCAGGCCGGCGTTCGACGAGTTCAGCGTCTGCTCCGGGCTCATCGAGGTCTGCCGCTGGGCGGGCGGAACCCGCAGGTCGGGGGCGGCGGCGTCGATGACCGTGCCCTCCGGCAGCGCCTCGTCGGTGCCGTACATGCCCCAGTGCTGCGGGATCAGAGCCGTCTCCGCGAACGAGCCGTCGACGAACATGCCCTGCCAGTCGGTGTCCGCGGCCGGGCCCTCGTCGCCGTCGAGCAGCCGGGCCACCTCACGGTGGCCGCTGAGCTTCGGCAGGTGCACCAGCCAGTGCAGCCGGTCCCGTACGCCGAACGCCTCCTCGTGCACGGTGACCGTGGTCCGCCCCGCGAACTTGTCGTTCAGGTACGCGGCCTGCTCGAGGGCGATCCGCCGGCCCTCCGTGCGGTACGCCTGCTTGAGCTGGGCGGTGCGCTGCACGACCACACCGGAGTTGGTCGAATGGAAGGTCAGGGTGGTCATGCGTGGCTCCAGGGGTTCGGTGGATCGGTACGGTGCCGGGGGACGGCGGGCGGTCAGCGGCGGGCGAGGACGGCGGCGGCCCCCGTCATGAGGTGCTCGGCGATCAGGTCGACGTGACGGTGCCGCCAGTCCTCCAGGCCGGTGCCGCGCACCGCGTGGTTGAAGGCGCCGATCGCCGGGCCGCACTGGATCTGGTAGTTGACCTTCTGCGCCGGGTCGCCCTCCAGGGCCCAGCGCACCGAACGGGCGAAGTACCAGCGGAACACCAGAGCCATCCGGTGCTTGGGCAGCCGCTCCGCCTTCTCGATCTCGGCGTCCCGGCCCCGCCCGAGGTGGTACGCGCGGGTCTCCTCCCACACCTCGGCGAACGGCCGCTTGAAGTAGGTCTCCTCGACCGAGCGCCGGGTGGCCGGGTCGATCGCCTCCCAGCTGTCGTGGGAGCGGTAGAGCTGGTACAGCTTGTTGCCGCGGGCCGCGAACAGCGTTCCCTTGCGGACCACCTGGACCCGGGCGCCGATCTCGAACATGTCGCCCGCGGGCGCGTACGCCGTGTCCTGCACATCGAGTCCGGCCAGGATGTCCTTGACGGCGTCGGAGGTGCCCGCCTCGGGCGAGCACTGGTTGACGCTGCCGGTCAGGACGAAATCGGCACCGAGGACGAACGCGGCGGCGACCGCCTCCGGGGCGCCGATGCCGCCGGCCGCGCCGACCCGGATCCTCCGGTCGTAGCCGTGCCGGGCCATCGCCGCGTCACGGTGGCGGAGCATCGCGGGCAGCAGCGTCAGGGCCGCGCCGCCGTCGGTGTGGCCCCCGGAGTCGGCCTCGACACAGATGTCCTGGCCGACCGGCAGTTCGGCGGCGATCTCGGCCTCCTGCCGCGTCAGCCGCCCGGCGGCGGTGAGCTGCCGCAGGATCGCCTCGGGGGCGGGGCCCATGAAGGCGGTGGCGACCTCCGGCCGCGACACCTTGGCCAGCACGCGGCGCACCGCGACCGGCCGGCCCGCGGCGTCCCGGTGGGCACCGGAGAAGCGGAACTGCACGACGGCCGGGGTCAGCTGGGTGAACCCGGCGGCCTCCACGTCGTGCACGCCGTGGCGCAGGCACAGGTCGACGACGGCGTGCTCGTACGCCGGGTCGTCGATCGAGTGCAGCAGGTTCACGCCGTACCGGCCGTGGGGACCGAGCGCGTCCTTGATGCGTACCAGCGCGCTCTCCACCTTGTCGAGCGTGAGCCCGCCGGCTCCGAAGAACCCCATGAGCCCGGCCCGCCCCATCCGGATGACCAGATCCGCCGAGGCGATCCCGCGGAACATGGCCCCGGCGAGGTAGGCGTAGCGGATCCCGTACTCACGCCGGAACTCGTCACTGCCCAACTCCTCGGCCCGCCGCGCGGGCGGCGCGCCGTCGGCCCCCGGGCGGGCGGTGGCGGGCGAGGAGGGTGCGATCGTCGCCGGGGATGCAGTCGCCGGGGGTGCGTCTGTCGCCGGGGCGGCGGCCCGCGCCCTGGGCGCGGTGAGGGGCACGGTCGCCACCGGGGCCGACGCTGCGAGGGGCGCTCCGGCCGTGACCAGGGCCTTCGGCGCCCGAGCCGCAGCCGCCGCGAAAGGCCGGGGCGCCGTGGCCGACCCCACCTCCACGGCCACGGGCTTCGCCGAGGGTGACGGTGCGCGTTTCCACAGACCCGTCAGGACCTGGCCGGGGCCGACCTCCTCCACCTCGCGGATGCCGTGCTCCCTGAGATACGCCATGGTCTGCGTCCAGCGCACCGGGCTCTCGATCTGGCGGGACAGCAGATCGGCGACCTGCCCCGGAGCGTACGGCCGTGCCGTCACACTCGACACGACGGTGCGGTGCGGATCGGTGAAGGTGAAGCCGGTGAGGAAACGCGCGAACTCCTGAGCGGCGGGGCGCATATGGCGGGAGTGGAACGCCGCGCTGACCCGTACGGGCACGCACCGCACCCCGGGGCGGGCAGCCAACGCCGAGGACACCATGCGCAGTTCGTCCAGCGGACCGGACAGCACCGTCTGCACGGCGGTGTTGTAGTTCGCCACGTCGACCTGCCGGGCGCCGGTCCCGGCGAGCAGCTCCGGTACATCCGCGTTGTCGACGCCGAGCACCGCCAGCATCCCGCCGCCCCGGGCCTGCCCCATCAGGGCTCCCCGCTCGCGCACCAGGCGCACCCCGGTGGCGAAGTCGAAACACCCCGCCGCGAACAGCGCGCCGTACTCGCCCAGGCTGTGTCCGGCCAGCAGCCGGGGCTCGGGCACCGGGTCCCGGGCCAGATACGTCAACGCGCTGACCACGAACAGCGCGGGCTGCGCGTACTCGGTGCGGTCCAGCCGGCCGTCGCCCGAGGAGCGGCACAGTTCCTCGACCGAGTAGCCGAGGATGTCGTCCGCCTGCCGCGTCAGATCGGGGAAGCGGGCGAACAACCCGGCGCCCATGCCTCCCCGCTGCGATCCCTGTCCCGGGAAAACCAGTGCCACCATCGCCTCGTCCCTCCTGGCTCGGCCCGGGTCAGGGCCGCGGCCTCTCCCAGGGGAGCCGCCGCGTTGTCGTGTAGTCGGTGATGCGGCGCCGGGCGACGGGCGAGCCGATCAGCCGGGTGAACTCGCGCAGGGCGAACGCATCGGTCTCCTCAGTGGTGAACCACATGGCCCTGAAGTACCGCTTGAGTTCACCGATCGTCGCCGGGTCGAGCCGGGTGAGCCGGATCAGCAGGCGGCGTACCGCGGCGTCCGGGTCGGGCACGACCTCGTCCACCAGACGGAAGTCCGCGGCACGTCGCGCGGACACCGGCTGCGTGCTCAGGGCCATCGCGTACGCGGGCTGGTAGCCGGTGCGCCGCACCAGAACCGGCAGCACACAGCAGGGCACCAGGCCCCACAGCGCCTCCGGGAGACTGAACTCGCTGCGCTCGGTGGCGATCACCAGGTCCGCGGCGGCCGCGAGGCCCACCCCGCCCCCGGCGACCCGGCCGTCGACGCAGGCGACGACCGCCAGCGGGGTCTCCCCGAAGCGCCGCATCAGCGTGACGAACGCCTCCCCGCCCTGGCCGGCCTCCGAGGCGTCGTCCGCGAGGTCGCTCGCGGCCTCCCCGAAGTCGAGGCCCGTGCAGAAGGTGCCGCCGGAGCCTTCGATGAGCAGGACCCGGCAGTCGGGGTCGGCCTCGGCCTGGTCCAGGGCCGCCGACAGCGCGGCGAGGGCCCCGCCGCTCAGGCTGTTGAGGCCGTCGGGGCTGCTGAGCGTGGCGCGCAGGACGTGCGGCTCGGCGGTGAGCCGCACGCCGTGCTGAGTGGGGTCGATGACCGTCACGGCTGCGTCCGCTCGCTCAGAAGGAGAGCGGCGCGCCGGGGTGCAGCGGTGTGAGCACGGTGTCCTGGATGCTGGGGGACACGAACGTCTGCTCCCAGCCGCCACCGCCCTTGTGCGCGGGCACGAACTGACGCCCGAACAGCGCCTGGTAGTCGGCGTCGTGACGGCTCAGCTCGTTCAGCTTGCGGTAGGTGTCGAAGCTGTCGAGGTGGATCATCCAGTGGATCCGGTCCTGCTGGCCGAAGGTCTCCTCGTAGAGGTAGACCGTCAGTTCGCCGCCGAGCGCCCGGTTGACCTCGGTCGCCCATGCGAAGGCGAAGTCGCGGGCCTCGGTGCGGAAGCGGAACGCGGTCTGCGCCGTACGGATGATCGTCAGGCCGCTGTCCACGGAGCTGCGCATCAGGCTGTCGGACAGCCCGGTCTGGTGGCGGGCCGGCGGCACGAACGTGTCCGACGGCTCGTCGTCGTGGTGGTGGTCGTCGTGGTCGTCGTGGTGATCGTCCAGGCCGTGCTGGGGGACGTACACCCGCTCCTGGAAGGAGCCCTCGACGAACATGCGCTCCCAGTTGCCGGCGCCCTCGGCGGCGGCGATCCGGTCGGCCTCGGTGATCTCCTTGAAGCGGCGGTCGTGGTCGGCTATCTCGAGGAAGCGGCTGTAGTCGTTGGGCTGCTTCATGTGGATCAGCCAGTGGAGCCGGTCGGCGGTGCCGAGGATCTCCTCGTGCACCACGATCGTGGCGACGCCCTCCACCACCTTGTTCAGGTGGCCCACCAGGTCCGTGGCGAACTGCCGGCCCTCGGTGCGGAAGGCGTGATTGAGCTGGCCCGCACGGTGGATGATGAAGCCCGCGTTCCCCGAGTGCAGCAGGTCGGAGCCGGAGCCGAGAGGCCCGCTCTGCGCGGGAAGAAACGCGCCCTGGGCCGGGCTCGCCGCGTCGGTCATCGCTCAGTCTCCTTCGTCGCACTGATGAAGGGGCCTACGAGCCCCTGTAGTCCGACGCTAGGCAGCCTCACCCGGCGGCGCCGCTCACAATTGAGCGCGCTCCCCCCACGGTCGCGAGGAAACCCTCCAGGAGGCGGGCGACCTCGCGGGGCCGGTCGTACATCGAGTAGTGCGTGGCGCCGGCGAGCCGCTCGTGCCGGGCGTCGGGGAACCGGCCGGTGGCCAGGGCGAGCCGCTCGGGCGAGGCGATGCGGTCGAACTCGGCGCTCACGCACAGCACCGGCACGCGCACGTCGGCGGCGTGAGCCAGCGCGTCGTACGACCAGTAGTCCAGGAGCTGGCGGGCGTAGGCGACCAGGACGGCGTCGGCCGAGAACGGGCGCAGCAGCTCCTCGTCGAGCGCCCGGGCGGGCAGCGCCAGGACCTCGTCGGCATAGCGGTGCGCATCCAGGTCCTCCGCGATGTCCGCCGGCCGGCCGGTGAACAGGCCGCGCAGCCGGGCCGCGAGGGCGGGCCGGCCGGCCACGGAGCGGCACAGCTCCTCGAGATTGCGCTCGTAGGGGGTGTCCGGGTCTCGCCCGGCCGGATCGCCGGTGTGCCGCAGCGAGCCGTGCAGGAACACCATCGAGCGTACTGCGGCGGGCCGGCGGCGATGGAACTCCAGGGCCGTCTTCGGGCCGCTGCACCAGCACACCAGATGGCACTCCCGCGCGCCCTCGGCGGCGAGCACCGCCGCCAGGTCGTCGGCCTGATCGCGCACGCGCATCGGCCGGGTGCCCGCCGCGGTGCCGCGCGGCGCCCAGGTCAGTACCCGGCGCGTGGGCGCGAGAGCCGACATCAGCGGATGCCACAGGGCCGTTCCCATGCCGAGGGCGTTCACCAGGACGATCGGCGGCTCGCCCTCTTCGCGCTGCCCGGCCGCCTCGTACGGCAGTACGCCGCCGAGCACCCCGACGCGCAGCGGCGTCGCGGCGCCGAGCCGCGCCACGTCCCGCTCGGCGGCCAGGTGCCGCTCGTGCTGGGCGCGGACGACGGCGGCCGGGTCGTCGGCCTGCGGCGCCCCGGCGCCGGTGCCGTCGGGCGCGGCGCCGGCGTGCCGGGCGCGGGCGGTCACGAGCCGGTCCACGGAGGTGCAGTCCGCGGGGTCGGTGACCACGTCGACCGTCAGGTCATAGGCGTCGCCGAGCAGTCGGGCCAGTCGGTCGTGGTCGTCGTCGTAGCGGCCGAGCAGTTCGGCGGGCAGCCGCAGCGGCCGGTGCTCGAAGTAGTCGGGGCGCCGGGCCCGTACCTCGGCGGCCGTGTCGTGCACGGCGTCCAGAAGGGGCCGCAGCCGGCCGGCGCCGTCGTGCGCCGTGCGCACGTCCCTCTCGTCGTCCGTCATGGCGAGCGCTGCTCCTTCACGCGTACGTGCCGGGGCCCGCGGCCGGGGCGGCGCCGGAGCGCGCCACGACCGCGGGCCGGGATCGGTGGCCGCGACCGGTCAGGAGGCCACCCACAGCGGCCGGACCTCGAGGGTCTCGGGGGTCGGCCACGTCTTGGCGATCTCCACGGCGGCCTCACGGTCCGCGGCCTCGACGATGATGTATCCGCCCAGCGTCTCGTCGCCGCCCGCGAAGGGGCCCTCGACCGCCTTCCGGGCGCCGTCGGCATCCCGGCGGACCGTCACCGGGGCGATGGACTCGGTCTCGAACGCCTCACCGCCCACCAGGGCACCGGCCTGGGCCTGCTGCCCCATCCAGCCCTCGATCTGCTTGCGGAACGAGGCGCGGTCCTCCTGGATCTGCCGCCGGGACTCGGCGTTCTCGATGATGACGATCGCGAACTTCATTCGGTTCTCCCTGTCGCAATGTGCGAAAACTAAACTGGAATGCGAGATTCCAGAATACTGGGGAATACTCGTATGGCCCCCGATGTGTGTCAAGTCGAGTGAACAGCCCAACTCGACTGTGGCGCAGGGTAATTGGTACGCATGGCCGAATCGCTGACGTCGCCGGGACCGCCTTTGTCGTCCCTGTGCCGAACCGCTCGAATTTCATGCTCCCTTTGTGCAGGCAGTGCGTTCTTTCGTTTCGCCGCCGGGCGCGGTGCGCCTGCTCCGACGGTAAACGTGAGCAGGCGCATATTTCGCGTCGCCCGCTTGAGAAACACTCGAGAACCGGTGGAGAACCGAGCGCGCTCAGGACAGATCGAGCACCTCGCCGCTCACCGCGTCCAGCACCCGCAGCGCCTCCATGGGGCAGGACTCCACCGCGTCCAGCACGTCCTCCTCCGCCGGGAACGGGCCGGCCGGCGGCACCGAACGTCCGTCGACCACCTGGAAGCGGTGCGGTGCGACACCGGCGCAGATGCCCGTGCCCATGCACGCCCCGTGGTCGGCTTCGACGCGCCACATGGTCTCTTGTCCCTCTGTCATGCCGGCTCCCCTCACCAAGCGATCGGCAGGCGCAACGGGCCGCGGAACAGTCCACCGGTCTTCCATTCGACCTGGTCGGCCGGCACAGCGAGTCGCAACTGCGGAAAGCGCTCCAGGACCGCGCCGATCGCCACCCGCAGCTCCATCCGGGCGAGCTGGGCGCCGAGGCAGTAGTGCGCCCCGTGCCCGAACGCCAGATGGGGGTTCTTCTCCCGCGTGACGTCGAGCCGGTCCGGGTCGGTGAAGATCCGCGGATCGCGGTTGGCGTTCACCGCGGCGGCCACCACGCCCTCGCCCGCGCGCACCGTGCCACCGCTCAGCTCGACGTCCTCCGTCGCGATACGGGCGTTGCCGACGCCGTTGCCCAGCGGCACGAAGCGCAGCAGCTCCTCCACCGCGCGAGGCAGCAACTCCGGCTCCTTCCGCAGCAGGGACAGCTGGTCCTCGTGGGTCAGCAACACATAGAGCATGTTCGCCAGTTGATGGGCGGACGTCTCGTGTCCGGCGACGAGCAGCGTCACCCCGAACGTGATCAGCTCGTCCTCGGAGAGACGGTCGTCGTTGTCGCGGGCGGCCACCAGGACACTCAGGAGGTCGTCGTGCCGCGCCGTCCGGCGCGCCGCCACCAGGTCCGCGAGATAGGCGCGGATCGCGGCGTCGGCCGCCATCGCCTCCTCTTTGCTGTACGCCGTGGTCGACATGATCACTTCGGACCAGTGCTGGAACGTGCTCCGGTCCTCGTACGGCACGCCGAGCAGCCGGCAGATCACGGCGATGGTGAACGGCTCGGCCAGGTCCCGCACCACGTCGGCGGGCGGTCCCGAGCGTTCCACGTCGTCGAGGAGCCCTGCGAACAACTCCTCGAGCCAGGACTGCATCGCGCCCATCCGCCGCGCGGTGAACGCCTTGGACAGCAGCCGGCGCAGCCGTGTGTGCTCCGGCGGGTCGAGGCTGAGGATGGTGTCGCCGCGGCGGGCCAGCGGAGTCGTCCGCGGAGTGTCCTCACCGATCTGCGTCCGGCTGAACCGGGGATCGGAGTTGGCGGTGCGCACGTCGTCGTACCGCGTCACCATCCACCCCTCGCCGCCGTACGGGAGGCGTACCCGGGCGAGCGGTTCGTTCTCTCTCAACTCCTCGAATTTCGGGTGGAGTTCGAGTCCGTGCACCTCCCCCTCGAAGGGGTAGGTGTGCACCCGCCTGGTAGCCGACATGAGTCCCACTCCTTCGCCGCGCATCGGGGCACCTCCGATGAGGGCCTCCTCGCACGGGGAGCGTGACCCCTCGCCGGGCGGGGCGCCGCTCACTCTTGAACACCGGGCCCACATCGGGCCCGGGCGGCGCGGGAGGCCCGCCGGTGCCCTCGGGGGATGGTGGGGGCGCCGGCGGGCGGTGCGCGCTCCCCGAGGGCTCATGGCCGACGCGGGGGAGGTCACGACCCGAATCTCCCGCCCCGTGCTCGATGGATGCTCGCGGCGTGGTGGAGAGCAGGCGCGCCCGGAGCCACCGTCCTCCGGCACGAGCGCCTCTCCACCGGTGGTGCGTAGCCTCCGGGGAGATGTACGACCCTGCACCGCAACGCCCGTCCGCCGACGTGTCTGCCTGCACTCGCGGACCAGCACTGACAGGAGCCGACACGCGTATGTCCGTGGAAACCACCGCCCCGGGTGTGACGGGGACGGGTGACAAAGAGGTCCGTCGTCTGGACCGGGTGATCATCAGGTTCGCGGGGGACTCGGGTGACGGTATGCAGCTCACCGGTGACCGTTTCACCTCGGAGACGGCGTCGTT
>NZ_JBEZWO010000026.1:0-73982 GCF_040637515.1 Streptomyces sp. NPDC029041
CCGCGCGACGGGCGCCCTGTGCGTGGAGCACCTGGCCAAGCAGGGGCACCAGGACATCGCGGTCATCGGGCGGGGGCCCGCGCTTGCGTGCCGGGCGCCCGGAAGGCAAGGTCGGGTGCCGTGGCCACCTTGCTGATCGTTCATCACACTCCCTCGCCCCACTGCCAGGCGATGTTCGAAGCCGTCGTCTCCGGGGCGACGGACCCCGAGATCGAGAACGTCCGGGTGGTGCGCGTGCCCGCGCTGTCCGCCACCGCCTCCGACGTCCTCGCCGCCGACGGCTTCCTCCTCGGCACCCCCGCGAACCTCGGCTACATGTCAGGAGCGCTCAAGCACTTCTTCGACCAGGTCTACTACCCCTGCCTGGACGCCACCCGCGGCCGCCCGTTCGGCTACTGGGTGCACGGCGGCAACGACGTCACCGGAGCGGTACGCGGCATCGAGTCGGTCACGACGGGCCTCGGCTGGCGCCGCGCCGCCGAGGCCGTGACCGTGACCGGCGAGCCGGACAAGGGCGACCTCGAGCGGTGCTGGGACCTGGGCGCGACGGTGGCCGCCGGACTCATGGGCTGAACCGGCGGCGCCGTCAGGTCTCTTCGGTCTCCTCCAGCCGGCGCCGGTCCTGCTCGTCCCACGCCCGGGTGTCGCGCGGCTGGGTGTACGGCTCGGCCTCGGGCGGATGTCCACCGGCGATGGCCCGCTGGCGGACCGTCTCCGCGTCGAACTCCAGGCCCAGCAGGATCGCCAGGTTGGTGATCCACAGCCAGACGAGGAAGACGATGACACCGGCCATCGTGCCGTAGGTCTTGTTGTACGAGGCGAAGTTGGCCACGTAGACCGCGAAGCCGGCGGACGCGACCATCCAGATCAGCAGGGCCAGGAAACTGCCCGGAGTGATCCAGCGGAACCCCTTCACCTTGGCGTTCGGCGCCGCCCAGTACAGGATCGCGATCATGAGCACGACCAGCAGCACCAGCACCGGCCACTTGGCGATCGACCACACCGTCAGCGCGGTGTCGCCGATGCCCAGGGCGTCTCCGGCCTGCTGGGCCAGCCCGCCCGAGAACACCACGATCAGCGAGCTGATGACGGCCAGCACCAGCAGCACGACCGTCACGCCCACCCGCATCGGCAGCAGCTTCCACACCGGCCGGCCCTCGGGCATGTCGTAGACGGCATTGGCCGACCGGATGAACGCGCCCACGTAGCCGGACGCCGACCACAACGCCAGGACCAGACCGACGATCGCCATCAGCGAGCCGATGCCGGCGTTGCCCTGCAACTGGTCCACGGCCCGGGTGATGATGTCACCCGCCGAGCCGGGCACGAGCTCGCGGACGTTCTCGGTCACCTTGTCCGTGGTCGACCGGCCGGTGAGGCCCAGCATCGACACCAGCACCAGCAGGGCGGGGAACAGGGCCAGCACGCCGTAGTAGGTCAGTGCGGCCGCCCGGTCGGTCAGCTCGTCGTCCTTGAACTCCCGCACGCTGCCCTTCAGCACCGCGACCCAGGACTTCCGGGGCAGGTCGGTCGGCGAGTCCGGCGCCGCGCGTTCCACCTCGGGGTCCGGTCCGGGCTCCCCGAAAGCGGCGGCGGCGTCCTCCCGGCGCCCCGCAGCGGCGGGATCGTCCCGGCGGTCGGTCTCAGGAGCCCCCTGCCGGTCCACCGCATCGGTTTCCCGGCGGTCGGCTTCGTGAGCCTGCTGCCGGTCCGCCGCAGCGGTTCCCCGGCGGTCCGCATCACGAGCGTCCTGCCGATCCGCCGACGGGGTCTCCCGGCGGTCCGCATCGGGAGTCCCCCAGCGCTCCGCCCGGGGCCCTGAGGACGGGCTTTCAGGAGGCGGGGCCTGGGACTCGGCGTGTTCTTTTCGTCCCGGAATATGCAGCTTCACCATGTGAGACGGGTAACCCCGGGGCGAACCCTTAAGCCGCACACATGCAAGACCGGCCCGGACATCGCGTTGAGAAAGCGCTCCCACGGGCACGATGCCGCCATGACCACTTCACCCACCGTCCGCCCCTACCGCCCCGAGGACCGTCCGGCCCTGGACGACATCTGCGTCCGCACCGCCCACCACGGCGAGGACAGCCGGCCCCACTACGAGGATCCGGGCGTCTTCCCGGCGACCTTCGCGGCGCCGTACGTCCACCTGGAGCCGGAACTGGCCTTCGTACTGGACGACGGGCGGGGAGAGGCGGTCGGCTACATCCTCGGTACGGCCGACACCCCGCGTTTCGCGGAAGCCTTCCGTACCGAGTGGCTGCCCCTGGTGGCCGACCGGTACCCGGAACCGCCCGGTCCCCCACGCACCCCGGACGAGGCGTTGGCGGGCATGCTGCACCATCCCGAGCGTATGGTGCTGCCCGAGCTGACCGGCCACCCCGCTCATCTGCACATCGACCTGCTGCCCGCATGGCAGGGCCGGGGGTACGGGCGCCGCCTGATGCGGACCTTCCTGCAAGCGCTGCAGGATGCGGGGGTCCCCGCCGTTCATCTGGCGATGTCGACGGCCAACACCCGGGCCAGGGCCTTCTACGACCGCATGGGCTTCGAGGAGCTCGACGTCCCCGAGCCGGGCGAGGCCACTTTCCTCGGGCGCACCACGAAGGAGCTCGACCGGCTCTGACCGATGCGGAAGTGGCGCAAACACGCATTGCGGACCCCGGCAGGCGGACGCACTCTGTGCAGTGGGAGCGCTCCCACTTCGAAACATGATCGAAATGCGATGGAACGCACGACACCCCCACACCCGAAAGAGGCAATCATGGATTGTCATGAGCATGATTCTCGGGGCCGCAGGTTCAGGTCCCGCCTGACCTTCGCCCTGAGCGCACTGGTCGCCGCGCTGCTCAGCCTCATCCCGTGGAGCGGCACCGCCGTCGCCCACGGCTCGGTCGTCGACCCGGCCTCCCGCAACTACGGCTGCTGGCAGCGCTGGGGCAACGACCACCTGAACCCCGCCATGGCCCAGCAGGACCCCATGTGCTGGCAGGCGTGGCGGGCCGACGCCAACGCCATGTGGAACTGGAACGGCCTGTACCGCAACGGCTCCGGCGGGAACTTCCAGGCCGTCGTCCCCAACGGCCAGCTGTGCAGCGGCGGCCGGACCGAGGGCGGCCGGTACAACTCCCTGGACACGGTCGGCGCCTGGAAGACGACGGACATCACCGGCAACTTCACGGTGAAGCTGTACGACCAGGCCAGTCACGGCGCCGACTACTTCCTGGTGTACGTCACGCGGCAGGGCTTCGACCCCACCACCCGGCCGCTGACCTGGAACGACCTCCAGCTCGTCAAGCGCACGGGCAGGTACGCGCCCAGCCAGAACTACGAGATTCCCGTGAGCACTTCGGGACGGAGCGGCCGGCACATCGTGTACACGATCTGGCAGGCCTCGCACATGGACCAGACCTACTTCCTGTGCAGTGACGTGAACTTCCGCTGACCTGCGCCTCCCCGCCGGACGGCGCGTCCGGCGGGGCATGGCGGGTTTGGGCTTCATGAGAATTTTCCGAAAGTTTTCGAGGTGAGTGAACACAGGGTTGCTCCCGTACGTATGGGGCGAGGGGATTTTCATGCCCGGCACGCCACAAGCGCAGGAGAGCACCCTTGGGACGCAACACGCGAAGACGCCCTACAGGCCCACGACGCGCGACCTTCGCCGCATTCGCACTGATCCTGGGCGGAGGCGGCCTGATGGCCGCGAACGTCTACGCCTCCGCCACGGACGGAGGTTCGGGCGGTGACTCCGCCCAGACGCGGTCCGGCACGGGGGGCCGGACCGCGGGTGCCACGATCGACTGCCCGGACGTCGGCGCCAAGCTGACCTCGGTCCCCGAACAGGCGCGGGGGGAGGTCGACAAGGAACTCGCCCTCCTGGACGAGCAGATAGCCAAGGCCTACCAGCGGCTGAGCGAATCGGCCCAACAGGTCCAGAAGGACCCCGGCTTCGCCGACAGCGCGGTCGTGAACCCGCTGAAGGAGAAGCGGGCCGCGACCCTCGAGCGCATCGCCATCGCCATCGACCGGGTGGGAGACCGCCCCGAGGGACTCGACGCCCTCGCCGCCTGCACCCTCCAGGACGGCAACCAGGCTCCCGCCCAGGGCGAAGGCCAGGACGCCGCCGCAAGCCCGCAGCCCGGCCAGGAGCAGGGCCAGGGGCAGCAGAACGGCCAGGGTCAGGGCGCCAACGGCGGACAGGCGGGCAACGGCCCCGTCGCCGCCGACTTC
Organism: Streptomyces sp. NPDC029041; assembly: GCF_040637515.1. NCBI lineage: Bacteria > Bacillati > Actinomycetota > Actinomycetes > Kitasatosporales > Streptomycetaceae > Streptomyces > Streptomyces sp. NPDC029041. The sequence continues at coordinate 4,231 of NZ_JBEZWO010000026.1, forward strand.
GCGGACATCAAGAGCGTCCAGCCCAACGTGAACGACCCCCGCGAGGAGGGCGGCGCATCCCGCGGCTCCTTCGCCACCAGCTGCGGCGTGAACGAGAACGGGCTGTTCAACTCCGACAACATCATCGCCGCGCCGGGTGTCACCAACGGCGCCCACCACTTCCACGACTACGTCGGGAACCAGGGCAACAACGCCTTCGCCAGCGACCAGGAGCTCGCGAAAGCCGGCACCAGCTGCGAGGACCAGGGCGACAAGTCGTCCTACTACTGGCCCGTCGTGCGTCTGCAGAACGGCGCCACGGAGCAGGACGCGGACAAGCCCGGCGGCGGCATCGAGGGCAACGCCGGCGAGATCGTGACGCCGAAGCAGGTCACGCTGACGTTCGTCGGCAACCCGCGTGAGAAGGTCACGGCCATGCCGCGGCTGCTGCGCATCATCACCGGCGACGCCAAGTCGTTCGTCAACGGCCCGGCCAACGCCAACGCGTCCTGGAGCTGCACCGGCTTCGAGGACCGGCAGCTGAAGGACAAGTACCCGCTGTGCCCGCAGGGCAGCGACGTCGTACGGACCTTCAAGTTCCAGAGCTGCTGGGACGGCCGCAACATCGACAGCGCCAACCACCGCACCCATGTGGCGTTCGCGGACGCCTCCGGCAACTGCCCGTCCGGTTTCCGCCTCATCCCGCAGCTCGTGCAGCGCATCGTCTACGACATCGACGCGCCGAGCCTGCAGGACGGCGGCCGTACGACACCGCTGTTCGCGGTCGACTCCTTCCCGGAGCAGCTGCACAAGCCGGTCACCGACCACGGCGACTTCATCAACATCTTCGACGAGGATCTGATGGGGGAGATGGTCGACTGCATCAACGACGGCCGCACGTGCGGAGCGGGAGCGGACGGCGGGCAGGACCCGGCACCGGGCGAGGAGCCGGAGGAAGAGCCCACCAAGACGCCGGAGGCTCCGCAGGAGGAGCCGACGAAGGCCCCCGAGGCCCCGCAGGAGGAGCCCACCAAGACCCCGGAGGTCCCGCAGGAGGAGCCGACGAAGGCTCCCGGGGCCCCGCAGGACGGCAATGGCGGCCAGAAGCCCGGCGGCAAGGGCGACGGCGGGGACGACGGCAAGGGCGAGGCGCAAAAGCCCCCGGCGGACAAGCCGGTCCCCACACCGGAGCCCGGCGACGCGTCCTCGGCCCCGGGCACGGCACAGCCCGAGGTGAGGGCCACCGACTCGGCGGACGGCGGCAAGGCCGCCGGGCAGGGCGGCGCTGCGAAGGACGACGACGGCGAGGGCGCTGACGGCCTCGGCGAGTCCCAGGCCGTCGGAACGGCGACCAGTGCCGCCCCGACCCCGTCGGCCCCCTCCCGCACCGAGCCCCAGGCGGTCGGCGAGGGCGGCCTGGCCGACACCGGAGCGCAGCTCTGGCCGGCCGCGGCGGGCGCGGTCCTGGTCATCGCGGGCTTCGTCGTCCTGCGCCGGGTGCGGCGCGGCTGAGAGCAACGCCAGGACGTGAGCCGTGAACGGCGGCGGGATCCCACCGGATCCCGCCGCCGTCGCGCGTCTCACGCCGAGGCCTCGCCCGGCCCCCGGCCCGCTGCTTCGGCCTTTGCCGCCCCTCGCCTCGGCCCGCTGCTCGGGCCCCGGTCCGGCCCCGCTGCCTCCCGCCCCCTGACCCGGCACCCTTCGACGGCCGCCGAAGGAACGGCCGTCGTCCTCATCGCCGCCGGATCGGCGCTCGGCGGCCTCGTCGGAGCCGGGACCGGCCGCCGCTTCGGCCCCGCCGTCCTGCGCACCCTGATCGTGTCGGCCGGCACCGTTCAACCTGGTCCATCCGGTGCTGCGCTGACCCCGGCCACTCCGGCCGAAGCCGGGCTTGTCGAGCCCGGCAGGCCCGGCTCGCACGCGGGAGCCCGGGACGAGAGGCTCTCGGCCGTCCCGTCCCGGGCGCTCGGGTGGAGATCAGGGGCGGCGCCGCTGGTCCCCGCGCTCGTCGGTCCCCTCGGTCTCGATGCGTTCCTTGCGGACCTCGCCGGTGACGGTCTCCTCCTCCGTGACCTCTTCGGTGGTCAGACGGACCCGCTCCTTCGGAACGGCCCTGGTCTCCACCACGGGCTGTTCCTCGTAGAGCGTGACGTCGTGCTCCGCCTCGGTGATGTCCGGGCCGGTCATGGCCCTGTCCCGGTTGGCGTCGGTGATCGGCTCGCGCTCGACGCGGACCTCTTCGTGGCGCACGGGAACGGTGTACTGCTGCTCTTCGGTGACGACGTACTTGCGCAGCCTCGCCCGGCCGGCCTCATGACGTTCGACACCGATGTGCATCTCCTCCTCGGACCGCGTCATCGCGTCGTCGGTGATTCCGCTGGTACCGACGGTGCCGGTCGCCTGGCCGCCGGTGCCGGCCTGTGCGTCCTGCCAGGCGGCGTCCCAGTCGATGCCGTAGTGCTGGTACAGGCGCTGCTCCTCCTGTTCGGACAGGTGCCCGCCGGCGTCTATGTCGACGTTGGGCGCGTCCTTGACCTGGTTCTTGGCGTACGGCACCTCGAGGTGGTCCTCGACGAGGGCCGCGTCGTGGATGGGTACGAAGGACTCGCTCGTGCCGAACAGGCCCGTCCGTACGCTGACCCACTCGGGCTCGCCGGTGACGTCGTCGAAGAAGACGTGCCTGGCATCGCCGATCTTGTCGCCCCTGGCGTCGTACACAGGGTGGTCCAGAACAGTGTCGATCTGCTCTCGGGTGATCATTCTGTATCTCCTGCGGTGTTGATATTGATAGGTCCCTGCCGTCGGGGCGGGGTGTCCTGGTCCCGATGCGGCCGGTCGGCCGGTCGGGCGGCGAGGTGCCTACGATCCGGGGCCGCCGGTCTGCCCGCGGGCCTCCTCGGCCGTGCTCTGTGCGGAGCGGCGGGCCTGGTCGGTGACGTGCCCCGCTTGTTCTGCGGCCTGTTCCCTGGTGACGCGGGCGGCGTCGGAGGCGGTGTCCTTGACCTCCTGGGCGGCCTCGCGTCCGGCCCGGGTGGCGTCCTCCTTGAGCTGCTGCGCGGACTCCAACGCGGCCTGCTTCACCGGCTCGACGGCCTCACCGGCCCGCTCTGCCGCCTGCTCCTCGGCCTGTGAGGTGGGCAGCAGTGAGGCGGTCAGCAGTCCCGCGCCGAAGGCGATCAGGCCGGCCGCGAGCGGGTTGCCCTGCGTCTGCCGCATCGCCTGCTCAGGGGCCTGGCGTGCCGCCTGGCCTGCCTGCCCTGCGGCTTCACGCGCGGTGCCGGCGACCTTTCCGGCGGCCTCGCGCGCGGTGTCCGCTGCCTGACCGGTGGTGTCCTGCACCGACCGGGCCGCCCGCTGGGTGCGGTCGGTGGTCTGCCCGGTGGTCTCCGAGACGCTGCCCATCACCCGCTCCCTGACCCCGTGCAGAGCGCCGCGGACACGCCGGGTGCGCCGCCGGACCATCCGGCGGGGGCGGGCGCGGTCGGCCAGCCGGGAGACGTCCTCGGACAGTCTCTCCCGCGTGGTCTCGATGTCGGCCCTTATCTGGTCGGGTGCCGTGCCCATTGCATGTCCTCCTTCAGCGTCTGCATGGTCTGCTCCGGCTTCGGCGACACGGTGCGCATCCGCGCGCGGCCCCGCCGGTAGAGGATCAGGCCGATCACCGCCCACAGGCCGGTGACGATCAGCGCGGCCCATCCCAGGTCCATGACGTTGGCCAGGGCGAACGTCGCTGCCAGGCTCAGGAAGACGGCCACCATGTAGCCGGCGAACCCGGCGCCGCCGAACATCCCGGCCGCCTTGCCCGCCTTGGTCGCCTCTTCCCGGATCTCGGCCTTGGCGAGTTCCGCCTCCTGGCGCAGCAGCTGCTGCACGTCCGATGTCACCGTCGAGAGCAGCTCCCCCACGGAGCTGTCCTCCCGACCGCGGTGCTTCGGGGCGTATCGGTGCGGGGCGTGGGGCGTGAGCGACGACATCTCACGCCCCCTCGTAACCCGGCAACTGCGGCGGCGCCGCGTCCTCAGGCAGGGCGTGGGAGGCGGAGGTGCCCGACCGCGCCGACCGGCCCGAGCCGGAACCGTCTGCCTTGCTGCCGGCCTTGGCCAGGCGCCCGACGGCGAATCCGGCCACGACCGCTCCGCCGAGGAAGGCGCCGGGGCGTCTGCGGGCGAAGTCCTGCAGGTCGCCGACCAGTCCGCCCACCCCCCGGCTGTCGAGGTAGTCGGCGGCCCGGTGACCGCGGTCCGCTGCCTGCGTCACGAGGCTCCTGGCGGGTGAGTCCGCGTCAGCGCTGTCGGCGAGACCGGACAGGTCGTCCGCCCACTGCCGCATCACCCGCGCTCCGCGCCGTGTCTGGCTCTCGGCCTCCTCGGTGACCCGCGTCCGCAGGTCACCGGCCATCGCGCCGGCCTGTGCCCTTGCCTCACCGGTCACGGCCTTGACCTGGTCGGTGGCGGTGCCCATGACCTGACTCGCGCCTTCCCTGGCCTGACCGGCCGTGGCCGACGCCTCCTGCTTCGCCGTCCGCCCGGCCTGCTGGGCACGGCCGGTGCTCTCGTTCGCCATCTCGCTCATGGATCCTCTCCCTCAGGCAGCGCCCGGGATGGGGTTTTCGGCAGAGTCCGGACCGCCCGCGGCGACGGCGTGCGCCGTCCACCACCGCGCTACGGCGCGTCCGGTGCGGGGCGGGGGCCCGCCGCCGGCTCTTCGTGCCTCCGGGTGCCGCCCCGCACGCACCCTCCTCGGTTAACCACGTCAAATAGGCCAAAACAGTAAAAATGGAATTTTTCGGTCCATGGGCTGGGGTGAGGCTTCGACGTCATCCCCAAACCGCCGCTGCCGCAGGTGAGTTGCGGCAGCAAGGGGAGTCGCGTTTCAGTGAGCCGCGGGACGCGCCCCGGCCTTCGCGCCCTCGGCGTCGATGTGCGGCACCACCCGGTCCAGCCACCGTGGCATCCACCAGGCGTGCCGCCCGAGCAGCGTCATCACCGCCGGGACCATGAGCAGGCGTACGACGGTCGCGTCGATGAGCACACTGACGGCCAGACCGAGCCCGAGCATCTTGACGACGATGTTGTCGCTGACGATGAACGCCGCGAACACGCTCACCATGATCAGCGCGGCACACGTGATCACCCGGGCCGTGATCTCCAGCGCGTGCGCCACGGAGCCCTTCGCGTCCCCGGTGCGCAGCCATGCCTCGTGGACACGGGACAGCAGGAAGATCTCGTAGTCCATGCTGAGGCCGAAGATGATGGCGAACATCATCATCGGCACGTAGCTCTCGATGGGTACCTTGCCGTGCACCCCGAGCGCGGGCCCGCCCCAGCCCCACTGGAACACCGCGACGACCACGCCGTACGACGCGGCGATCGACAGCACGTTCAGGACGGCCGCCTTGACGGCGACGAGCAGCCCTCGGAAGACGGCCAGGATGATCAGGAACGCAACGCCGACCACGACGAGGATGATGACGACCAGCCGGGAGGCGACGATGTCGCGGAAGTCGACCTGGGCCGCCGTCGTGCCGGTGACATAGCCCTTGGCGTCGGTGCCCTCGACCGCGTCCGGCAGGGTCCGGTCGACCAGACGGTTGGTCAGGTCCGTGGTCGTGGCGTTCTGCGGCGACTTGGTCGAGTAGACGGTGCCGAGCAGGACGTCACCGTCCTGCGTGGGCGTCAGAGGCGTGACGACGGCGGCCCCTTGCACCGAGTCGAGCGTCTTCTGTGCCTTCGAGGCCAGATCGGATCGTTGCGAGGAGGGCACGTTCGTCTGGTCGATGACGACGGTGAGCGGTCCGTTGGACCCGGGTCCGAACGCGTCGGTCATCAGGTCGAAGGCCCGCCGGTCGGTGAAGGACGTCGGATCGGCGCCGTCGCCGATGTGGCCGAGCTGGATGGAGAACACGGGGATCGCGAGCACCACGACCACCGCGACGCCCGCCGACAGGAACCACAGCGGCCGGCGCTCCACCCGCTGCGCGTACCGGTGCCAGGTGCCCTGCGGGGTGTCGCCCGCCTCGGCGCCGGTTTCGGCGATGGGGCGGCGCACGTGGTAGTGGTCGATGCGCCGGCCGATGAGCCCGAGCAGCGCGGGGACCAGGGTGAGCGCGCCGATGACGGCCGAGACGACGGTGACCGCGGCGGCGAGCCCGAGCAGACCGATGAAGCCGACCCCGGAGGCGGACAGGCCGGCCAGCGCGATGATCACCGTGCAGCCGGAGACGAGGACGGCGTGTCCGCTGGTGGCCGCGGCCTGCCCGGCGGCCCGCACCGGGTCCGCGCCGTCGATGAGGTTCTGCCGGTGCCGGGTGATCATGAACAGGGCGTAGTCGATGCCCACGCCGAGCCCGATCATGGTGGCCAGCGTGGGGGAGACCGTCGCGAAGGTGAACGCGGCGGCCAGCAGCCCGAGGATCGCCAGACCGCCGACGACGCTGATCAGCGCGGTGAGCAGGGGGACGACGGCGGCGATGACACTGCCGAACCCGACCAGCAGCACGATGACGGCGACACCGAAACCGATCAGCTCGCTCACCCGGTCGTCGGCGTTCGGCCGGGCGAGCTCACCGAGCGGCCCGCCGTACTCGACCTCGGCACCGGCCGACCGCAGCGGCTGCACGGCGCTGTCGACCCCGTCGAGATAGTCGTCACCGAGCGTCGAGGGCTGCACGTCGAAGCGGACGGTGATGTACGCCGTCTTCTTGTCGTCGGACAGCGGCCCGACGTTCTGCTGCTGCGACTGCCCCGAGGTCGGCCCCTGCGCGGACAGCGGGTTCTGGGCCGACAGGACGTGCGGCAGCTTCTCCAGGTCGGCGACTGTCGTGGACATCGGGGAACTCAGGGCGGTGAGATCCTGCTGGTCGTCGTGCAGCACGATCTGGCTGCTGTAGCCGCCGGCCTGCGGATCGTGCGCCTTCAGCACGTCCAGGCCCTTCTGGGACTGCGCCTGGGGCAGGGAGAAGTTGTCGGAGTACTCCCCGCCGAACGCCCGGCTGACGACCTGCAGCGCCACCAGGGCCACCAGCCAGGCGACGATGACGAGCACGAAGTGGCGTGCGCACCACTCGCCGAGCCTTCGCAGTACACCTCCGCGCGCGGCCTTCCGGTCCCCTTCAGCGGTGCGGCTGTGCGGCATGGACGTCGTCTCCTGTGTCAGCCGGGAGGGCAGTGCCGTCCATTGAAGGGGCGCGGGATCACTGCGGCGTTTCAGGCACGCGGACCACGCGGGACTCGGGCCGCCCGTTCCCCCGAAAGGCCCGCCTGCGGGTACGGCGGTCGCGCCGCACGCCCCTGAGCGCCCCCGAGCCGAGAGCCACGCCGAGCCCCACCAGCGCGCTGCCCGCCGCCTGGGCGAGCCCGTAGGAACCCGTGCCGGCGAGCGGTGCCGTGCAGGCCGCCGCCACCGGGATGAGACCGGAGAACAAGGTGGCGCGTTCCGCGCCGATCCGCTGCACGCCCATGTACCAGCACACGAAGCCGATCACGGTGACCACCACCGCCTGCCACAGCAGCGCGGCCGTCTCGACGCCGTCCGGACGCCGCAGCCAGCCGGTGCCGTCGGCCAGGAGCCCTGCCGCCGCCGACTCCAGGGCCGCGACCGCGCACACCGTGGCGGACAGCAACCCGGGCCCGAGCGGCCGCAGTACGGGAACGGCGAGTACGGCGAACCCGACCTCCCCGGCCAGGGCGCACACGGAGAAGGCGATGCCCACGCCGTCCGTGCGTCCCCACCCCTGGACGGTGAAGGCACCGACGGCCACGAGCAACGCCCCGTGCACAACGCTCCGTTGCGGCCTGCGCCCGTCCAGCAGGGGTACGAGCACGGCCACGGCCACCGGTGCACAGCCCACGAACACGCCGGGCACCGCGGGTTCCGCCGTGCGCTCGGCGGCGATGACGGCCAGGTTGAAACCGACCATGCCCACCGCCGCGAGCAGGGCCAGACGGCCCCACTGGCGGGGTGTCAGGACCCGGAGCCGGCCGGCGGCGCCCTTTACGGCCGTCGGGACCAGCAGCAGGCAGGCCAGCCCGTAGCGCAGGAACTGGCCTCCCGCGTACGGGTATTGACCCAGCACGCTGTTGGCCGTGAAGGACCCTCCGACGAGGACGCAGGCGAGCGCGGCCAGCAGGGCTCCGCGCGTGGTCGTGGCATTCATGGGAGTGACGCTAGGCAGCCGGGCGGCCCGGGAAGGGGTCCACTTCCGCACGTGCTTGCCGGACCAATCGGCCGTTCCCTCCCGGGCCGTGGCGTCAGCCGATGTGGTGGCTGTCGCCGTAGACCTTCCAGTCCAGCGGCGTGTTCAGATCCAGGTTGCGCTGCCGCAGGAAGACGCGCTGAGCCGTGTCCACCCGGCTCGTGTCGCTGTGGGCCTCCTCCTGCTTCATGGCCCACACCCGGGCGTCCAGGAAGGCGTTGAGGCACGTCACCTCGTCACCGCCCTGCGCCGGCGGCTTCGCCGTCCGCAGGGCTCGCTTGCGGATGGTGCCCGAACTCGTGGGGTCGCCGCCGTCGCCGTGCATGACGATCGCGTCGTAGTAGGCGAACTGGCCCAGCAGCCGCACTCCGTCGGCTGTGCCCTGCCGGACCGCCGGGCCGAAGCACACGCGGTCGCGCTCGTCGTCCTGGGCGCGCCGGAACCCCGCGTCCCGTGCAGCCCGGCGCCAGTCGCCGGGGAAGCCGGGGTCGAGTCCGTCGTGCGAGGCGGAGCCGTCGACCTCGCGGAGGGCCGGCAGGCACCTGGCGAGGACGTTGCCGGGCTTGCGGGCGGTGCAGAGCTCGACGAGGTCCAGCATGTCGCCGGTGCCGGAGCAGAACCCGGCGGCTTCAGGAACGGGGCGGTCGCCAGGGCCGCCCCGAACGGCGCCAGGGGGTTGGAAGAGTGGGCCGTGCAGAACGGACAGGAAGGTTTCCTATCAATGTCAGGACGCAAGGGAAACAAGCCGGTCGGAAGTTCGTGCGGTCGAACATGCCGGAAACGAGGCAGCGCGAGTTCCACGGCTGAGCGGGCGCCGGGGGAACCAACGGCCCCTCTCGCACGTCAACTCAGTGTCCGCCAAGGGCCGAACGGTCGGACCGACCAGCCGGAGAGGGGAATCGCCATGGACGAGGCGAGGTCGCAGCAGGGGAGCGAGGCGGAGAGCGCCGCCCGTCGGGCACGCTTCGGGGCACTGCCGGAGCCGGTGCGCGTGGAGGACATGGTCGAGGAGCGGGCAGCCAGCGTGCCCGACCCGGCGCGCACCGCGTACAACCAGGACGAATGGCTCGTGCGCTACTGCCTGTGAGGCGCTCCGCCGGGGCGGGCCGCTACGACGTGCGCGTGCCCAGGTCGCGCAGCCACCGCACGACGTCGTCGGCGTCCTGGGCGCCGGCGATGTCGAGCGGGGTCATGCCGTCGTAGCCGCACCAGTGGGGGTCGGCGCCGTGCCGGTGGAGGTACTGCGCGGTCGCCAGCCGCCCACCGTGGCAGGCGCCCCAGAACGCGCTGGTGATCTCCTCGGGCGACGGCGGCTCGTCCGCCTCGACGTACGCCCGGACCCGGTCGAGCAGCCCGAGCGTGGCCGCGTCCTGCAAGGTGACGCGCGCGCCGTGTTCGATCAGCCGGAGGGCCGCGCGCCACTGGCCGAACCCCCGGGCGTCGGCCAGCGGGGTGCCGCCCCCAATCACCGCACCGGGCGCTTCGATGTCGGCCCCCGCCGCGATGAGCGCGTCCAGCACGGGCACGTCGTTGTTGCTGGCCGCCCAGTGCAGCGGCGTCTCCTCGTGCGCACCGACGAAACGGGCGCCGGGATCGGCCCCGGCGGCCACCAGGGCCGCGACCACCTCCGGACCGCGCGGGAAGTGCCCCGGCCAGTCGGCCGCGATGTGCAGCAGACTGCGCGTGCCCCTGCCCTCATCGCCCTGCTCGGTGATGCGTGCGGTGGCGAGACCTGGGTGCTCGGCCAGCAGCCGCCCGAGCCCCGGCAGATCTCCGCTGCGGATCGCCTCCGTGACGGCGACGGCCAGCGGGTCCCGCGATGTCAGCGTCTGCAAGCCGGCCTCCCCATGCCGTCCGGGGCCCCGATTCTGCCAGGAGACGTCCCCGCCCACGGAAGCACGCGCGAAACGGCCGGCGCCCCTCCGGCCCTGCACGTCTCTGCGCAGACCGGGCACCCGTGCGGACGACATGCCCCCGCGCTCCGCCAGGCGTAGCGTCCGGGGTAGGAGCGGGAGGACACCATGCCCGGGAGCGACGAGAACCCCGGCGGCTCCGGGTCGCCGGACGATGCCCTGGGGATCGCGCTGGCCGACACGGTGCGCGGCACCGGCGCCTCGATCGGCGGTCTCTACCTGATCGAGGAGGCGGAGCCGGTGTTGCGGCTGGTGGCGCTGTGCGGTCTTCCGGTGGCCTTCAGCGCCCCGTGGCAGCGGCTGCCCCTGACCGCGCCGGTTCCCGTCACCGACGCGATCCACGACGACGCGCTGGTCAGCATCGCCGGCCAGGACGAGATGGCCCGCCGGTATCCCCGGGCCGCCGCCGTCCTGCCCTACCCGTTCGCCCTGGTCGCCGCCCCGCTGACCGGCGTGCGGCGTTCCTGGGGCGGTCTCGTGCTGATGTGGCCCGCCGGCCGGCCGCGCCGGGTCACACCCCGCGAACGCGGTCACATCACCGCCAGCGCCCGCCGCATGGCACGCCTCCTCGACGACGCCGCCCGGCCGCCGTCCCTGCCCGATCTGCCACGCGTCGTCCCCGTCGACGCCAGCCGCCACCCCGTGCAGACCGGTCTGGCCGCCGCCGACTACCTCGAACGCCTCCCCGAGGGTGCCCTGGCCCTCGACCTGGAGGGCCGCATCACCTTCGCGACCGCCACCGCGGCCCGTCTGCTCGGCCGCGGCGCCGACCGGCTCCTCGGCACCCGGCCCTGGCACTCGTTGCCCTGGCTCGACGACCCCGCCGTCGAGGACCACTACCGCACGGCGGTCATCAGCCGCGCACCCGTCTCCTTCACCGCGCTCCGCCCACCGGACCAGCCGCTGACGTTCCAGCTCTACCCCGACTCCAGCGGCATCAGCGTCCGCGTCCAGCCGAGCGCTGAGCCGGCCGAGCACGCTCCGCCCGCAGGCGCGCGGCCACCCGTCGCGGCGCCGACGGGACGTCTCTACCAGCTCGTCCACCTGGCCGCCGTACTCACCGAGGTGGTGACCGTGCGGGACCTCGTCGCACTGATCGCCCACCAGATCCTGCCCGCGTTCGGCGCCCAGGGGCTGGTGCTGTCCGGTGTCGACGCGGGCCGGCTGAAGATCACCGGCCACCACGGCTATCCGGCCGACGTCATGGACCGGCTCGACGCCCTGTCCCTGGACACCGACCTCACCCCCGCCGGCCAGGTCCTCGCCAGCGGCACCCCGGCCTTCTTCGCCGACCCGGGCGAGCTGGCCGCCAGTTACCCGGACGCACCCCAGATCAGCGGGAAGCAGGCATGGGCGTTCCTCCCCCTGATCATCTCCGGCCGGCCGGTCGGCTGCTGCATCCTGTCCTACACCCGGCCGCACACCTTCACCGCCGACGAACGCGCCGTCCTCACCTCGCTGTCCGGCCTCATCGCCCAGGCCCTCGACCGCGCCCGGCTCTACGACACCAAACACCGGCTCGTGCACGAACTGCAGCGCGCCCTGCTGCCCCGGGCCCTGCCCCGCCTGCGTGGTCTCGACGTCGCCGCCCGTTACCTGCCCGCCGGCCACGGCACCGAGGTCGGCGGGGACTTCTTCGACGTGCTGCGCCTGAGCGACACGAGCGCGGCCGCCGTGATCGGCGACGTAGAAGGCCACAGCGTCGCCGCCGCCGCCCTGATGGGCCAGGTCCGCACCGCCATCCACGCCCACGCAACCGCCGGTGCCGGACCCGGCCAGGTCCTCGCCCGCACCAACCGTCTCCTGGCCGACCTCGACTCCGAACTGCTCGTCTCCTGCCTCTACGTCCACCTCGACCTGGGCCGCCGCCAGGCGTCCCTCGCCAGCGCGGGACACGTGCCGCCGCTGCTGCGCCAGGCCCGGCACCCCGCCGGTGTCCTCGACCTCGAACCCGGCCCGCTGCTGGGCGTCGACACCGGCACCGACTACCCGGTCACCACCGTGCCCCTGCTCCCCGGCACGACTCTCGCCCTCTACACCGACGGCCTGGTCGAACTCCCCGGCACCGACGTCACCCGCACCACCGCCGACCTCGCCGGGCACCTGGACGCCGCCGACTGCCACGACCTGGAACGGCTCATCGACCGGCTGGTGCGGCACACCACACCCACGGGACGGCACGCCGACGACATCGCGGTGCTCCTGCTGCGCGCCTCCGCCCCGAGCGACACTCCGGGCGGAGACGTCATCCCCGGTCCGGGGAGTCCGCCCTGACCCGCCGGGCCACGTCGCGCAGCTTGAGGTTGTGCTCCTGGGAGATGCGCCGCAGCACACCGAAGGCCTCGTCCTCGCCCAGCTGATGGCGTTCCATCAGGATCCCCATGGCCTCGCCGATGGCGTGCCGGGTCTCCAGCGCGTGCTCCAGCTGGTCCACGGTCCGGGCCGTGGCGAGCGCCACCGCGGCATGCGAGGCGAGCAGCCAGCCCGCGGCCTCGATGTCCTCACCGAAGGCCCCGGGCCGACGCGAGTAGAGGTTCAGCGCACCGAAGTCCTCCTCGTCGGTGTAGAGGAGGACACCGGTCATGCTGCCGATCCCCAGGTCGCGGGCCGCCCGGCTGTACCGGGGCCAGGACGGCTGCGGGCGGGTCATGTCGGCGATCCGGAACAGCCGCTCCCCGTCCACGCGGCGCGCTGCGTCGAAGCACGGCCCCTCGCCGAACTCGCCCTGCAGCCGGTCGGACTCCGCCACCATGTCACCGCACACGGACAGCGTCACGGCCCGGCCCTTGGAGACCGTGAGGATCCCGGCGGCGTCGCAGCCTTCGATCAGCTCCACCGCCGACGACGAGATCGCGTCGAGGGTCGCCTGGACCGAATCCTGCGCGGCCAGGTCCCGGCCGAGCCGGGCCATCTGCTCGGCGTACCGCCGCCAGTCCACCGCAACCACCGCCTCGCTCGCCGGTCCCGCCCACCGTACTCCGCCGGGCATCGTACGGCTGCTCGCCGGATCATCCGGGCGTCCGGGCATGCTGCCCGGAATGCCGAGCCGCACTCACCGGTACGCCGTGAGCAGCAGCGCCACGTCGTCCGGCCGCTCCCGGGCCCGCCGGGCCGTGCCCACCAGCCGGTCGGCGAGATGTTCCACCGAGTCCGCCGGCGTCTCGGACAGACGGTGGCGGACCGCGTCGATGCCCGTCTCGATGTCGCTGCCGGGCCGCTCCACCAACCCGTCGGTGTACAGGGCGAGAACGCTGCCGGGGGACAGGGTGAGTGCGGTGACGGGATACACCGAGTCGGGCTGCACGCCCAGCATGACGCCGCCCGCGAGATCCAGCGTCTCGGCGCGCCCGTCGGGGTGGCGCAGCAGCGGCGGAGGATGGCCGGCCCGCACCGCGAGGGCCCGTCCGGTGGCCGGGTCGAGTTCGATGTAGCAGCAGGTGGCGAAGACGTCCGACTCCAGCTCGCTCAGCAGCCGGTTGGTGTGCGTGATGACCTCCTGCGGCGGGCGCTCGCTCGCCGCGAAGGCGTGCACGGCGCTGCGCAGCTGCCCCATCACCGCGGCGGCGCCCACACTGTGGCCCTCCACGTCCCCGATGACCAGGGCCACGCCACGGCCGGTGGTGATCACGTCGTACCAGTCGCCGCCGATGGCCATGCCCTGCGTGCCGGGCAGATAGCGGCCGGTGGTGCGCAGTCCCTCGACGGTGGGCAGCCGGTGCGGCAGGAGTCCCTCCTGGAGGCCGCGGGCGACGGCGGACTCCGAGTCGTACAGCCGGGCCCGTTCCATCGCCTGGGCGGCCAGGCCGCTCAGCGCGGTGAGCGCGGACCGCTCGTCGGGGGTGAACCGGTGCGGGGCGTCCCAGCCCAGGATGCAGGACCCCACGGAACGGCCGGAGGCGATCAGCGGCAGGAACGACCAGGCCTGCATGCGGTCCAGGGTGATGCCCGGATAGGCGAGGGAAAGATCCTCGGGCGACTCGAAGAACAGAGGGAGCCGCGTGGTCAGCGCGTGGACGCCGGGCAGCTGCGTGTCGAGGGTGACTCCCTCGAAGGGGGTGAGGAAGCCCTCCGGGTAGCCCGACTCCCACAGCAGGTACATCCGGCCCTCGTGGACGGTGTACAGGGCCAGCTCCCGGGCGCCGAAGGCGGGCAGCAACTGCTCCGACACGGCCCGGCAGACGTCCTGCACGGTGACCGCCTCGGTGAGCACGCTCGCCATCTGCACCACGTGGTAGAGCGCCCCGGCCCGCGCGGCCGCCACCGGGCCGGGCAGGGGCGCGACGGCGGTGGGGCCGGAGGCGGCGGCGGATCCGGCTCCCGGCTCCGGCTCGGCCCCGGTGGGCGGCCCGGTCGGGAAGACCCGGCCGGTCAGCCCGTGCACGTCCGGGAAGAGCACGAAACTCAGCCAGTTGCCGTCGGGCCGCCGGACGAGGAAGGACACCTGCTCCTGCGACAGCATCGCCGCCCGGTAGCGGTCCTCGTACGCGGGATCGCGGAGCCAGGTGACGACCTCCCACGGGTAGCGTCCGAAGAGGTCCTCCCGGCCGTTGCCCAGCAGTTCCTCGCAGCGACGGTTGGCGTACGTCAGGCGGCCGTCCTGGTCCAGGGAGAAGAGTCCGTCGGGCAGCCGCTCGGCCGCTTCGGCCGCGGTGAGTCCGCCGCCCGCGTCGACGAGGGCGCCCACGAGGATCCGTGCGGATCCGGCGCCGCCCTGCACGAGGTGGCCCCACAGCTCGACCGGCCGGTAGCCGGTCTTCTCCTCGCCCCGCGACTCGTCGAGGACCCGGAAGTGCCGGGACCTGACCCGGCCGTCGGCCAGCGCGTCGTGCCGGCTCTCGCGCAGTTCGTGCAGGTCGTCGGGGCTGACACGGGCCTCGACGTCCGCGATGGTGCCGCCGTAGGACGACCGGTCCAGACCCAGCAGCGCGAGGGCGTCGTCGTCCGCCGCGCAGCGGTCGCTGTCCAGGTCCCAGTCGATGAGCCCGACCCGGACCGGGTGGGCGGCCGCGGTGGGCAGCCGCACACTGATCGGCTCGTCGTCGTACTCGATGTGGTGTGCGGCGGGCTCCGGGCCCGGCAGGGCCGCCACGAGGCGGTCCAGGCGTTCCTCCATGGCCCGCTCGGCGGGGCGCAGCGCGAGACCCACCGCTTCCCCGTCCAGCGGGTGGCGGGCCGCCGAGCGCAGCACGACCAGCACCCCGACCGCCTCGCCGCCGGTCCGGACGGGCTGGTAGGCAGAGCCGAAGGAGTACGGGAGCCCGGCCGTGAAGTGGGGGAAGCGGACCATGGTGGCGTGCTCGTCCGGCAGCCACAGCGTCTCGTCGCGCCGGTAGGCCTCCGCCATGGGCAGGGCACCGCCCACGGGCACCCGCCACCAGCTCCGGAGCAGCGAACGGGGCACCCCGGTGATCATCGCCAGCACCAGCGAGCGCCGGTCGCGGGAGCGCAGGTAGACCAGCCCGCCGTAGCCGTCGAGGTCCCGCACGGCCTCCACCAGCGGGTCCGTCAGCGCGTCCTCGATCCGGCCCTCAGCCCCGTTCCGGCTCCGGCCGGCGGCTGACCGCGGCCCGTCCGGTACGGCGGCTGCCTCATCCATGTCGCGTCCTCCCGGTACGGACGCACCGGACACCAATCGCTTCACACCAGGATGTGCCATGGTCGGCGCTCCGGCGCGGCAAGTGCAACCTTTCGGTCGCTCCGGTCGTCTCATCCTGCATCAGCCACATGCAAGCCTCGGGGGCGGCAATGGTACGAATCAGAAGAGCATGCGCGACTCTCGCACTCGTGGGCGCCACGGTGGGCGTGGCGGCCGTCCCGGCCGGCGCCGCACCGGTGGCCGGCCCGCAGTCCACCGCCCGGGCCACGACGTGCCCGACCGGCTGGGGAAGCCTCGCCAAGACCGACGCCGGCACCGGCGTCGCACCGATGACCGACGTCAGGACCGGCCGTCACACCTGCTTCGACCGGATGGTCGTCGACGTGCCCGGCGCGGGCAGCGGCATCGGCTACACCGTTCAGTACGTCGACAGGCTCTACCAGGACGGCTCGGGCCGCTACATCCCCGTGTCCGGCGGCGCGGTGCTCGCGGTGCGGGTGACCGCGCCCGCGTACGACCCGGAGACCGGCGCGGCCACGTATCCCGGCCAGGTGGCCCGCCCGCTGCCGGGCGTGGACCTCACCGGCTACCGCACCTTCCGCGACACCCGGTTCGCCGGCAGCTTCGAGGGGGAGACCCAGATCGGTCTGGGCGTCCGCGCGCGGCTGCCCTTCCGGGTGCAGCAGCTGGAGGACCGCGTCGTCGTGGACGTCGCCCACAGCTGGACCGCCACGGGCTGACGGCCACGGGCCGAACGCACGGCGCCCGGCTCTGCGGAGCCGGGCGCCCACGTCTTGGCCGCGGCGGCCTCAGCCGACGCGCAGCCGGCCCAGTTCCTCGAGCGTCCGGGCCGCGGCACCGGCCAGCCGGGGCCGGCCGCGGACGAAGCGACGGGCGGCCCGGGCGGGCTCGCGGCCCAGCCAGTGGGCGGCTCCGCCCGGCACCGGCCGCACCACCGCCCCTTCGTACACGCGCAGGTCCCGAGTCTTGAGCGACTCCTTGTAGCGGGCCGGGCCACTGCCCAGGTCGACGGTCTCGATACCGTCGCCCGCGGCGGCCTCCAGCATCCGCAACTGCAGGAGGAGGCCGGGGGAGTACTTGGCGTAGGCGCGGTCGTACGCCGGGAACCACCAGGACAGCACCGTGCGCGAGCGCAGCCCCAGATGCGCGGCGACGGGGCGTCCGGCGGCGTACAGCACGGACAGGACGCCGCGGCACTCCGGCTCCTCGCTCTCCCCGAGCAGCCCCACCAGCCGGGTGATCCACTCCTGCGCGAACCGGTCCCGTCGGCCGGTCCGCCGGTACTGCGCCGACTTCCACGCCATGAGCGCCCGCAGCGCCGCCGGGTCGCCGGCGTCGTACACGAACCGCACCTCGCCGACCTGCCGGGCCAGCCTGCGCTCCTTGGCCAGGATCTGTCTGAGGAAGCCCGGCGACCGCGCCCGCAGATGGTCCGTGTACGCCGTGAAGCCCCCGCCGATGTCGACGACCGGGGAGGCGAGTTCCTCGACCGCGTGCGGCACGAAGACCCCTTGGCCGGCTTCCAGATTGTCGAACTCGAAGGACGACAGCCCGCAGGCCCGCAGCAACCGCCGGGCGTCCAGCCCGATGCCGGGGCGTAACACGGCCCCCTGGCTGTCGGACACCCCCAGCCCGATGGCCCGGCCCCGACCCAGCATCCCCGTCTCGTAGGGGAAGAACCCCACCGGGGAACCGTCTTCCTGCAGCACCGCCACTCGGGCTCCCGGCCTGACCCGCCCCACCGCCACGGTGAACGCCGGATCGAGAAAGGGATTCGCCGGCGCCCCGGACTCCGTCCGGATCTCCCGCCACATCTTCCGGTCGTCCGGGCCGAGTTCGTCAGGCCTCAGAACGAGAACGCGCTTTCCAGGCAACTGTGCCTCCTGTGTCATCGGCATGGGGACACACGAAGGCCTGCACAACACCGCGATTGGGCACCAGGGCAGTACTCAGGGCGCACGGCGCAGGCCCTTGTCGGTACTGCCGTCGCTCAGCAGCGGAACGTCTGCAGCCGTTCGGCGCTCGGGGCGGATCCGACCGCCCGCGGACACGGGTCGGCTCCGGCCGGACGCAGATCCGTACCGCCCCTGCCCAACGCGGCCGCCCCGGCCGAGACCGGGCTCGTCCCGGCTGCCCCCGTCGCCCGCGAACTGCGCGCCGCGAGCTGCCGGACCGACGGCTCGTCCTCATCAGGACACGGCTCCCCGGCCCCCTCGGCCCCTTCGGTTCCGGCACTCGACGCGGAGCCTGCAGCCGTGACGCCCGCAGCCCTCGCGTCCCCCGCCGTCACGGGCGGACGAACGTCGCCCGCGAGCCCCGGAACGACGAGCTGCAGCAGCAGCAGGCAGGCCAGCAGGCCCACCACCGCTGCCCATGGTCGCCGCGCCATCAGACCCCTGACCCGTGTTCCGGCGGGGGAGTACGGAGTGGACTCGGCACGAGGGCCGGCACCGGACCAGACCCCCGACACGGCCGGCTGCGCTTCCAGTAGGCCGAGCGCGACTCCGCCCCGTCAAGCCCCGGTGTGACGATTTGTCCCACTCGGCCGGTTGCCGCCGGAATCCAACGGTGAGCGCTGCCTCCTGACGGGTGCTCAGCCGCCGAAGCCCGGCACGTCACTCGGCTCGGCGCCCGCAGGTTCTCCGCAAGGTGCAGGGCCGCCCCGGCCGGCAGGCGCAGCGCGGTCGTCGGCACGGCGGCCAGGGCTCGCACAAAGCCCCCTGCTGTTCGGGTCGGCCGGTGATCGGCCACGGGTGTTCACCCGTACGCCCCGGTGGCCTCGGTTCCGTGGACCAGCTCGATCGCCCTGCCGAGCGTGTCGAGCCGGTCGTCGAGGGTTTCGCCTGCCGGGTAGAGGCGGACCGTGTTCACACCGGCGTCGCACCAGACGCGCAGCCGCCGCCGCACCATGTCCTCCGTGCCGATGAGCGTCGTGGCCAGCACCATCTCGTCGGTGACGAGGCCGGCCGCACCGTCCCGGTCACCCGCCTGCCAGCGCCGCCGGACCTCGGACGCGACCTCCGCCCAGCCCTGGCGGCTGTAGGCCCGGTTGTAGAAGTTGGTCGACGCGGACCCCATGCCGCCCAGGCTGAAGGCGAGTTCCTTCTTCCGGCCCTCGACCATGGCGGCCAGCGCCTCCTCGTCCCGGGCGAACGCGACCTCGGCCCCCTGGCAGACGTCGAAGCCGGCGCGGTCACGGCCGGCGGCGGCCAGGCCCTCGTCCAAGGGGGCGAAATAGGCCTCCGCGGCGCCCTCGGGGACGAAGCTGGTGCCGAGCCAGCCGTCCGCGACGCGGCCGGTCAGCCGCAGCATGGCGGGCGACAGTGCCGCCAGGTAGACGGGAACGGGATGCTCGGCGCGCATGGACAGGCGCATCGGCACCGCCTCCCCGCCGGGCAGCGGAATGCCGAACTCGGAGCCCGAGTAGGCGATCTTGTCCCCCGCGACCACCTGCCGCAGGATCTCCACCGTCTCGCGCACCCGGGCCAGGGGGCGGGCGAACGGCACCCCGTGCAGGCCCTCCATCACCTGTGGACCCGATGGTCCGAGCCCCAGCAGGAACCGCCCCCCGGACAGGTTGGACAGTGTGATCGCCGTCTGCGCGAGGGCGACCGGCGTGCGCGTGCCGACCTGCATGACGCCGGAGCCGAGCAGCATCCGCTCCGTGCGGGCCGCGTAGAAGCCCAGGGCGGACGGGGCGTCCGAGCCCCAGGCCTCGGCCACCCAGCAGACGTCCAGCCCCAGTCTCTCCGCCTCCACGACGAAGTCGGCCTGCCGGGACCAGGAGCCCAGAGCCGCCGCCTCGACGGTCGTCGCCGCGCGCATCACGCCTCCAGCCGGTGCTTGATCCGCTCCAGCGTGGCCGTCATGCCCCGCTCGAACTCCCGCAGCCGTACGAACACGATCTTCTGCTCCTTCTCCGGCATGGCGTCGATCGCGAAGGACAACCCCGAGCGTCCGGGGCCCATCCGCATCCACTGCGACAGTTCGGTCCCTCCGTCCTTCGGCTCCAGCCCGAAACGCCACTTCGCGCTCGGCTCCGCCGGATCCCCCACCGCCCAGGCGAACACCCGCTCCGGATCGCACGCGACCACCGTCGAGGTCGTCTCCCATTCGCCGAACTGCTCATGCCGGTTCCGGCCGACGAACCGGGACCCCACGGCCGGTCCGGCGGCACTCCCGGTCCACCGCGCCGACTGCAGCTCGTCGCTCATCTCGGGCATCCGCGTCACATCCGACACCAGCGCCCACACCTTCCCCGGCGGGGCGGCGACCCACGTCGTCACCTCGACCGTCGGTTGGTCCGCGTACCGTGCGCCCGTCCACTCCATCGCGTGCCGGCCTCCTCGTCGACAAGGACTGTCGCCACAGGGTTGCGTAATGAGACTCACCAGGTCAAGCGATTGCCGGTTGAGAACAGGTGAGGGAACGTGCCGATGTGGCCCGGTGCGCGGAACCGAGCCCGCAGGGCCGCGTACGCTACCGGTGGCTCCGTCCTCCGGGATCTTCACGTCCGGCGCGACCGCGACGGGGGAGCCGTCCAGGACGACGGTGGTCGAGCCGGCGTGTCGGCGGGCACCATGGTCACGGCGGAGCGGGCCAGGGCCCGCCCGTGCCGGCCTTCGAGCGGAGGGACGAGATGGGATCGGCGATGGACGAGCGGTTTCACCGCCGGCAGAGATGGGCCGCCCGGGGCGCCTTGGCCGCGGCCGCGCTGGCGGCCCTGCTGCCGCTCGTCTCCGGCGGCCTGCGAGGGCTGTTGCTGCTCGTTGCGGGCCTGGCGGGCCTCGCCGTGACCGCGGCCGCGCTCTGGTGGGTCCTGTCCCGGCGGGGAGTGGTCCGTATCGCGTCGGCAGCGCTCGCCGTCGTCGCGCCCGTCGGCCTCATCACCCTCTTCGCCACCGCGAATCTGCTCTGGGTGGTCTTCCTGTCCCTGCTCCTGTGGTGCGGCGCGGTCTGGAGCGGCCGCTACGCCCTGCGCAGCACGGGCCTGCGGGCCGTACGGGTCAAGGAGTACCGCACACCGCCGCCGCTGCGCCCCTTCCTGCTGCTCAACCCGCGTTCCGGCGGCGGCAAGGTCGAGAAGTTCAACCTGCGGGAGAAGGCCGAGGCGCTGGGCGCCCAGGTCGTGCTGCTCGACCCGGATCAGCACCAGGACGTCACCGCCCTGGCCAAAGCCGCCGTGGCCGACGGAGCCGACCTCCTGGGCGTCGCGGGCGGCGACGGCACCCAGGCCCTGGTCGCCGCCGTCGCCGCGGAACACGGACTGCCGTTCCTCGTCATCGCCGCCGGTACGCGCAACCACTTCGCCATGGACCTGGGTCTGGACCGGGACGACCCCGCCAGCTGCCTCGACGCCCTGACCGACGGGGTCGAACTCCGCGTCGACCTCGGGTTCGCCGACGACCACCCGTTCGTCAACAACGCCTCGTTCGGCGTGTACGGGGCCGTGGTGCAGAGCCCCGGCTATCGGGAGGACAAGGTGGGCGCCGCCCTGGACCGGCTTCCCGACCTGCTCAGCCGGCAGAGCGGTCCGCGTCTGACGGCCACCGCCGACGGCACCATCGTCGCCGACCCGCAGGCGATCCTGGTCAGCAACAACGCCTACCGCATGGACGACCCCTTCGGCTTCGGCCGGCGCGAGCGGCTCAACTCCGGGCGGCTGGGCGTGCTCGCGGTCCGTGTGGACAGTGCCGTGGAAGCGGCCGAACTGCTGCTGTCCCCGCGCCCGGAGGGGCTCACCGTGCTGACCGCCCAGCGCGTCGTCGTCGACGCCGACCAGCCGGAGCTGGAGGTGGGACTCGACGGTGAGGCGCTCATCATGCCCGCCCCCGTCCACTGCCGCATCGCACGCCGCGCCCTGCGCGTCCGGGTGCCCCGCGACCGTCCGGGAGTGCCCGAGGCACCCCCGCGGCTGGACTGGCGCCGGCTGCGGAAGCTGGCGGCAGCGGTCGGCCGCACCGCGGTCCCCGCGCGCTCCCGGCGTACCTGAGCAGCGCCCTCATGCGGGAGGCCCCCCATGCCGCTTCGGCACGGGGGGCCCTGCGTCTCGCCGTCGGTCACGCCTCCTTCGGCCCGGCCTGCTGCACCACCTCGAAGGACCACAGGGTCGAGCCGCTCGCCGCGGGCTTCGGCCGTTCGCCGCCCTCGCCGCCGCCCTGGTGCGCGCTCTTCATGGGTCCCTCCATCCAGGCCTGGAACGACTCCTCGTCACGCCACCGGGTGTAGACGAGGTAGGTGTCGGTGCCCTCCACCGGGCGGAGCAGCTCGAACCACTCGAACCCGTCGGAGTTCTCCACGGCGTGTGCCCGGGAGGCGAACCGCTTCTCCAGCGTCTCCCGCTGCTCGGCGGGCACGGTCAGTACGTTGATCTTGACTACGCTCATGGGCCCCATCTTGCCTGATGGTCCCCACGCACCGGCCGAGCCCGCCCCACGCTCCCCGGGGGCGTTCGGAACGCGTCGACCCAGGAGCCCGAGCGACCTCCTGCGGCGCCGCCGCGGCGAGGTGGCCGCAGGTCAGCTCTGCCGCTTGCCCTGCTTCAGGACCTTGCCGGTCATGTCGGTGACCTGCCCGGCCGGTGGTTCGTCCGCCTCCACCTCGGTACCGAAGTCGGTGAAGTCCATGACCGTGCGCACCGTGACCTTGCCGGGCGCGGACGAGGCCTTGGACGACGACCGCTGCGTTCCCTCCGGGGCCTTGACGGTCATGTCGATCTGCTGACGGCGCATCCGGCCCTCGTCGTCCAGCCAGACGTCCATCGGCAGGGTCGGGCCGACCTGCTTGCGCAGGGTGTCGCCGTTGGGGAGGTCGGCCACGTCGACGGAGACGCGGTAGTGCGTGGTCCGCACGCCGTTGACCGTGGCCTTGCCCTTCTCGGTGACGTCCTTGTCGGTGATCGCCTTGGCATACGCGGCCGACTGGGCCGGATCGCTCATCGACCCGTCACCGGCGCCCTGCTGCGCGGCGACCTTCCCCAGGTCGATCCTGATCCAGGGCTTGCCTCCCGGCGCCTGCCCCTTGGGCAGCTTCTGGTACAGGACCTGATCGATGACCCGTTGCTCGATCTGCTGTCCCTGTACCGTGAGCGTCATGACGCTGTCGCCGTCGTCCAGGTCCACGGCGCCCTGCCCGTCCGCCGTCTGCGAGGCGCCCTGGGCCGAGGTCCGCACCCGCAGTTTCACCTTCGCGGTGTCCTCCTCGGCCGTCCTGTCGTAGGCCGAGCGCACCGCCTGCGTCCCCTCTTCCCGGGCACCGGCGCCGGATTTCGCCGAGGTGCCCTGCGCCCCGTCGCCCGAGTCGTCGTCGCCACAGCCGACCAGCACCGTCCCGGCCAGGACGCCGGCGACACCTAACGCACAGACCCGCCTGCCGTTTCCCGCCCTGCTCATCGAACCAGCTCCCCTCAGGTGTATGAGGCGACCCAAGTGCCCAAGCCGGGCATGAACACACCTGTGGGGCTGAGAAGTCGTCAATGGGCGTAACCGGCTTCCCGGTCAGTGCCGGCGGCCCTTGAGCCTGCCGAGCAGACGCTGGGCCTGGGCCCGCTTGCGGGGGTCGGCCGCGGCCCGGCGTGCCTGTTCGGCGGCCCGCCGCCCCTGCGGGCTCCGGGCGAACTGCTTGAGTCGGTCCAGCATTCCGGCCATGACGCACCTTCCTTCCTGTCGCGATGTCACGTGTCTGCAGTGCGCCTACCCCTTCGGTGAGGTCCTCAGGCACACCTCTGCCCGGACGGTCGGCGACCGAATGTGTTTGCGGCCGGAGTCAGAGGCAAGTCGGTGTCCATGACTGAACAGAACAAGCGCACGAATCAGAAGGCGAGCACCGTTCGGACCGCCGGGTCCAAGGCCCGCAGCACGGCGGACAAGGCCACCGCGCCTGCCTCCCAGGCCGCGAAGGGCGCCGCGGACAAGGCCGGTGAGGCGGCGTCAGCGGCCAAGTCGGGTGCGGAGCGCTCCGCCGAGACGGCCAAGGCGGCCGCCCAGACCGCGGCCAAGGGCGTCGAGGCGGGCCGCCAGGCTGTCGTCACGGCTTCCGGCCACGTCGCCACCACCGCGAAGACGGCCTGGACGGTCATCGCCCACCGCAAGCTCGTGGCCGCGGGCGTCGGCGCGGGCCTCACCGCCCTGAGCGCCGCGTCCTACGCCGTCGGGCGCCGTGCGGAACGCGGCGCGCACGGCCCCCTCACGCGCCTCACCGGCGGGCGGATCTGAGCAGGGCCGGCGCGATGGACGTGCCGGCACCGGGGGAGCAGGCGGCGCGACGCGCCACCGGGTGGTCCGGTGGCCCGTGGCGCCGCCTTCCTCGTGTTCCGGACCGTCCCCTTCCACGTGGCCTGGCGCACATCCGACCCTCGCCGGGGCGTGCCCCTCGCGCCGCCCCGCCGTGACGAGAAAAGATGGGAGCGCACACGAAGGATCAACCCATGTGGAGGAGCGGGCCCATGCAGCACGAGCGAGCGGGAAGTCCGGCCGGACCCGAGGATCTCGTCGACGTCGCTCGGCTGGTCACCGCGTACTACGCGCGCCGCCCCGACCTCGACGACCCGGGCCAGCGCGTCACGTTCGGGACCTCGGGACACCGCGGCTCGTCCCTGGCGAACGCGTTCAACGACGACCACATCGCGGCGACCAGCCAGGCCATCTGCGAGTACCGGGCCGGCCGGGGAATCGACGGCCCCCTCTTCCTGGGCGCCGACACCCACGCCTTGTCCGAGCCCGCGCGCGTCACCGCACTGGAGGTGTTCGCCGCCAACGAGGTGACCGTGCTGATCGACGACGCGGACGGCTACACACCGACCCCGGCCGTCTCGCACGCGATCCTCGCCCACAACCGGGGCCGCACCACCGGTCTCGCCGACGGCGTCGTCGTCACGCCCTCCCACAACCCGCCCGCCGACGGCGGGTTCAAGTACAACCCGCCCAGCGGGGGCCCCGCCGCCTCCGACGCGACCTCCTGGATCCAGGACCGGGCGAACGAGATCATCCGCGGCGGCCTGAAGGACGTACGGCGCGTCTCGTACGCCCGCGCCCTCGCGGCCCCCACCACCGGCCGCTACGACTTCCTCGGCAGTTACGTCGCCGACCTGCCGGACGTCCTCGACCTGGACGCGATCCGTTCGGCCGGGATCCGGATCGGTGCCGATCCGCTCGGCGGCGCGTCGGTCGCCTACTGGGGCCGCATCGCCGAACAGCACGGCCTCGACCTGACCGTGGTCAACCCCCACACCGACCCCACCTGGCGGTTCATGACGCTGGACTGGGACGGCAAGATCCGCATGGACTGCTCGTCGCCGTACGCGATGGCCTCGCTCATCGAGCAGCGCGACCGCTTCCGGATCTCCACCGGCAACGACGCCGACGCCGACCGGCACGGCATCGTCACCCCCGACGCGGGCCTGATGAACCCCAACCACTACCTGGCCGTCGCCATCTCCTACCTCTACGCGCACCGGGACCGCTGGCCGGCCACCACCGGCATCGGCAAGACCCTGGTCTCCTCCGCCATGATCGACCGGGTCGCCGCCGACCTGGGGCGCGAGCTGGTCGAGGTGCCCGTCGGTTTCAAGTGGTTCGTGGACGGACTGGCGGGCGGCACCATCGGCTTCGGCGGGGAGGAGTCCGCCGGCGCGTCCTTCCTGCGCCGGGACGGCTCGGTGTGGACCACGGACAAGGACGGCATCCTCCTCGCGCTGCTCGCCTCCGAGATCACCGCGGTCACCGGGAAGACCCCCTCCGAGCACTACGCGGCACTGACCGCCCGATTCGGCGAACCGGCGTACGCGCGCATCGACGCCCCCGCGACCCGCGAGGAGAAGGCCCTGCTCGCCAAGCTCTCTCCGGCGCAGGTCACCGCCGACAGCCTGGCCGGGGACGCGGTCACCGCGGTGCTCACCGAGGCCCCCGGGAACGGCGCGGCCATCGGCGGCATCAAGGTGACCACGGACAACGCCTGGTTCGCGGCCCGCCCTTCGGGCACCGAGGACGTCTACAAGATCTACGCCGAGTCGTTCCTCGGCCCGGACCACCTCGGCCGGGTCCAGGAGGAGGCCAAGTCCGTGGTGCTGACGGCCCTGTCCGGCTGACCTCGGACATACCACGGCCCGGGCCGTTCTCACGTGGCCCGGGCCGCGGTGCGCTCTCGACAGCGCACGCGGTCGCCGCGGAACCGTACCGGCGCCCCGGGAGCGTTCCGCTCCGCGGTCACCCGGCCGGACCGGCCCGCGCCGGACACTCCACCCGATTGCGGGGCCCGTGTCCCCGACGTGCCCGCGATACAGGACACTGGGTGAAGATCCGACCGGGAAGGACCGACCACGTGATCATCTTCGGCACCAAGGGATATCTCTACCAGCTGGCGATACTGACGCTGGTGTGCGGTCAGTGCGGAAACCCCGCCGCACACACGCTCAGGAAGCGCGTCACGAAGTTCAGCCTGTTCTTCGTCCCGCTGTTCCCCATCTCGACGAAGTACCTGACGCAGTGCACCTTTTGCGGCGCGGAGCAGAAGGTGACCAAGGAGCAGGCGGAGCAGCTGCAGACCCAGAGTACGAACGGCCCGAGCGGCCAGGCGTACGGGCAGCCGCAGCAGCACGACCGGTTCTGATCCCGGCGGCCGGATCGTCCGGGCACGCGCCTCGACGACGGGCACTGATCACATCCGATGTGGCAACCGGAGCATCCCGGGTACTCGGCCTCCGCGGGCCCGGACCTGAGTGGGCCGATGGGCCTCCTGCAGTCGATCAGTGAATACGGAGGCAGTCAGATGAGCACCATCAAGGAAACCGTGGAAGTCGACGTCCCCGTCCACACCGCCTACAACCAGTGGACGCAGTTCGAGGAGTTTCCGAACTTCATGGAGGGCGTCGAGGAGGTCAGGCAGCTGGACGACCGCCACAACCACTGGACCACCAAGATCGGTGGAGTACGGCGCGAATTCGACACCGAGATCGTCGACCAGCTGGCCGACGAGCGGGTCACGTGGCGCACGACCAGCGGAGACACCCACCAGAGGGGCTCCGTCCGCTTCGAGCGTCTCGACGACACCCACACGAGGGTGGAGCTCGTGATGGATGTCGAGCCCAGTGGTGCCGTGGAGAAGGCGGCGGACATGATGGGCACGATCGACCGCCGGGTGAAGGGCGACATGAAGCGCTTCAAGCAGTACATCGAGGAGCGCGGAGTCGAATCCGGCGCGTGGCGCGGTCGCGTCGAGCCGGGCGGCCCCGGCGGCGCCGGTCCCGTCCTCTGACGCCGGCCGCACCCTTCCGCAGCAGCGGCACCCCCGAACCCGGCCTCCACGGTGAGGCCGGGTTCCTCTGTGCCGACATGTCCCCGCCCCGCTCGGTGAGGGCGTGGAGTTTCGGCCAACGTCATGACATGCACCTGTCCATTTCGGTCTCCCGGTGGCACGCTGCCCCCTGATCGTCCGCAGTGACACCCCTGCCTGACCGGGTGGGCGGGCTTCCCGCCGCCCGGCCCCCACAGCAGAAGGAGACCGCGTGATAGGCCGACTCCGCAGCCCGTATCCGTCCGGCGGCAGCACCCGCGTCCGCCGCTCCGTCCTCGGAGCCCTGGCCGGCGTCGCCGCACTCCTGGCGACCGGCGTCACCGCCACACCCGCGAGTGCCGCACCGGACCCCGGCGTGACGACCGCCTCGGCGCAGGAACGCGCCCTGGCCTTCTGGACCCCGCAGCGGATGCGCGAGGCCACCCCGCTCGACCTGCTGACCGTCGACCGCTCCGACGTCAGGACCCCGGCCCTCCGCAAGGGCAAGGCGACGATCGTGGCCCCCAGCGCGCCGGCCTCCGCCGCGGGGCCGATGGCCTTCCCGCACGGCGGCGGACCCTGGTCCGGCGGGGGAGCGGTGACCAAGACCGCGGGACGGGTGTTCTTCAGCTATCAGGGCCGCACCGCGTCCTGCTCCGGCAACGCCGTCACCAGCGCGAACAAGAGCACCGTGATCACCGCCGGTCACTGCGTCAAGCTGGAGGGCGCCTGGCACACCAACTGGGTGTTCGTACCCGGCTACCACGACGGACAGCGCCCGTACGGTACCTGGGCCGCCGCCAAGACCCTGTCCACCCCGCAGTGGACGGCCAGTGAGGACATCAACTACGACATCGGCGCGGCTGTGGTCGCCCCGCTGGACGGGAAGAAGCTGACCGACGTCGTCGGCGGCCAGGGTCTGGCGTTCAACACCGGTTACAACAAGGCCATGTACTCCTTCGGCTTCCCGGCCGCCGCGCCGTACGACGGCGAGAAGTTCATCTACTGCAGCGGCACCACCACCCGCGACTTCCTGCTGTCCAACGACCACGGCCTGACCTGCAACATGACCGGCGGCTCCAGCGGCGGCCCCTGGTTCACGCAGTTCAGCGAGACCACCGGGACCGGCCTGCAGTCCTCGGTGAACAGTTTCAAGTACAACTTCCTGCCGAACGCCATGTACGGCCCGTACTTCGGCGCGGACGCCCAGAACCTGTACCAGAGCGCCCAGTCGTCCTGATCGGGCGCTCCATGGGAGCCGCTCCTCCGTCACCGTCGTGGCGGAGGAGCGGCTCGGATCGTTGCGCCGATAGCCGTCCCACCACTCGTGACCGGGCCGGAAGCCGGGCGGGTGTGACGCACGGAGCACGGGTGGCCGGGATCCCCCGAGGGTGCCCTGGGCAACTCCGGATCATTCTGACGACCGTCCTGCGGACCTGGCCGTCCCTCCGGCTCACCTCCCGGGCGCCACGCCCCCAGGCGGTGGTCACGGTCAAGCCCGACCGGATGGCCACGAGCTTCCACCGGCAGCCGGCCGAGGCCCCGCGGAGCACCGACGGCCCGGCCCGCATCACGACGATTCGGAACCCGGTCCGGACGCCGAGCCCTCAACGCCCACCGGGTGACCCCGCGGCCCGATCGCGCCGGCCGAACGCGGCCAACCTTCCCGCCCCTCCACGGCCGTCTCCTCGGGGGCGGCTGTGCGTCCCTGATCAGCCGCCATCCGCCTCCTCGACCGCCTGGGCACCCCGAAGGTGAAAAACCGGCCGGAGAACGCCCACAGCGGCGATTTTCGTCCACGTGCGGTCATGCACCGCGTGTCATCGGCCCGGCCGGTCCACACTGGAACCCATGCGCGTGGTGATCATGACGGCGGGATCGCGCGGCGACGTCGCGCCCTACACAGGGCTGGGCGCTGGGCTGGCCCGCGGCGGGCACGAGGTCACGCTCGCCACCCACGGCCTGTTCGAACCCCTGGTCGCCGGATCGGGGGTGCGCTTCCACCCGACCCCGGTCGACCCGCACGCCGTGTCCCACTCCGACCGCGGCCGCGATCTCCACGCCGGCACCAGTGGTCTCGGCAAGCTGCTGAGGGCGGTGCCGATGGCCCGGTCCGCGGCCGAGGAGATGACCGACGCCCTGGTCGCGGCGGCCCGCGGCGCGGACATCGTCCTGGCCGCGGGGGCCGTCGCACCGCTGGGCCGCGCCATCGCCGAGGGCCTGAGCTTGCCCAGCCTCGGTCTTTTCCTCCAACCCCAGCACCCGACCCGCGAGTTCGGCGCGCCCATGCTCGGCGGACGCTCGCTCGGCGCGGTGGGCAACCACCTGGGCGGACGCGCCGTGATCTGTGCCGTCGACCGGGTCTTCACCCATGCCGTGCACCGGCTGCGCACCCGGCACGGCATGGCCCTGCGCGGTCCGTCCGCCGGCCGCCGGGCCCACGAGCGAGCCCGCTGGCCCGTGCTGCACGGATTCAGCGAACAGGTGGTGCCCCGCCCGAAGGACTGGCGGCCCGGACTGGAGGTCGCCGGGTACTGGTGGCCGCACGACACCCGCGCACTGCCCGGCGACGTGGAGGAGTTCCTGTCCGCCGGACCCCCACCGGTGTTCGTCGGTCTGGGCAGCGCCACAGTTCCGGATGCCGGGCACCTCAGCGCCGAGATCGTGCGTGCGCTGCGGACGGCGGGCCTGCGCGGCATCATCCAGCAGGGCTGGGCGGGCCTCGCCGCCCGCGGCGACACCGACGTGATCACCGTGGGCGACCTGCCGCACGCGCTGCTGTTTCCCCGTACCGCCGCCGTGGTCCACCACGCCGGAGCCGGCACCACCGCCGCCGTCCTGCGCGCGGGCGTCCCGACGGTTCCGGTACCGGTGCAGTTCGACGGCGGCTTCTGGGCGGCACGCCTGGTCGCCCTGGGGACGGCACCGTGTGCCGTCCCCCTGCGGGGCCTCACCGCAGCCTCACTGGCCTCCGCCCTGCGCCGCGCCACGAGCGATCCTCACCACCGCGTCCACGCCCAGGAGTTGGCGCGCGGTCTGGCCGAAGAGGACGGCGTGGACCCGGTCCTGGCCGCGTTGGACCGCCTCACGTCATGACCCGTCGCCGGCGGGACGGCTCCGCGCGCGGGAAACGCCGGTGCAGGCCGATCGCCAGGGGAGCGGCGGTGAACACCGAGGAGTGCGTCCCCACGACGAGGCCGACGAGCAGCGCCAGGGCGAAGTCCGTGAGCGAGGAACCGCCCAGCACGGTGAGCGCGGTGAGGATGAACGCCGCGCCGATGCCGGTGTTCACCGTACGGGGCAGGGTCTGCAGGATCGCCTGGTCGACGAGGCCGGTGAACGGCGCTCCGGGGCTGCGCCGGACCAGTTCCCTGACACGGTCGAAGAGGACGACGGAGTCGTTCACGGAGTAGCCGATGACGGTGAGCAGGGCTGCCAGGAACATTCCGTCGACGGGCTTGCCGAGCCAGGCGAAGACCCCGAGCAGGATCACCACGTCGTGGACCAGTGCGACGACCGCCGCCGATCCCAGCACCCAGCGGAATCGTGCCGCGAGGTAGACGAACTGCGCCCCGAGGGCCACGGCGAGTGCGATCAGCGCACCTCGGCGCAGCTCCTCGCCGAGGCTGGGACCGATCAGTTCCTCGCGGACCTTGTCCGCCCGGCGGTCGAGGTCACGCAGCGTGCCGGTGACCTCCGCCTCCTCGGCGTCGGTCAGCGGATCGGTACGCACCGTCAGACCCGTGTCGCCCGAGGACTGCACGACCGCCCGGGGGAATCCGGCGTCGGCGAGGGCGGCACGGACCCGGCCGGGGTCGAGGGGACCGCTGGTGCTGTACTCGATGAGGCGGCCCCCGGTGAACTCCACGCCGAGGTCGACTCCGCGTACCGCGATGCCCGAGCCGGCCAGCACGAGCACGGCCGCGGAGGTGGCGAGCCAGCGGCGCGGGCGGCGCATCAGGAGGGGGGCGCGGCGGGTGAGGCGGTCGCGGACCGCGCCGATGCCGGCGATGCCGGTGAGACCGGGGCGGCGGCGTACGCCCGGACGGTTCGCTGCGAACTCGGCCAGCACCCGGCTGACGACCAGAGCGCTGAACATGGAGGCCAGCACGCCGATGCCGAGGGTGACCCCGAAGCCCCGGACCGGCCCGGAGGCGAGGAGGAACAGCAGGGCCGCCGCGATCAGCGTGGTGACGTTGGAATCGGCGATCGCGCTGAAGGCCTTGCGGAAGCCGGCCGTGAGCGCCGAACGGACACTGGGCCGGCGGCGCACCGCGTACTCCTCGCGCGCCCTCTCGAAGACCAGCACGTTGGCGTCCACGGCCATGCCGATGGCCAGCACGAAACCCGCCAGGCCCGGCAGGGTCAGGGTGGCGCCGAGGGCGGCCAGGGCGGCATAGGAGATCAAGCCGTAGCAGGCCAGGGAGAGAACGGCCAGGCCCCCCATGAGCCGGTAGACGGCGATGATGAACAGCGACGTCAGCGCGGTGCCGATGACCGCCGCCCAGGCGCCGGCGGCGATGGCCTGCGCGCCGAGAGTCGGGCCGACGGTGCGCTGCTCGACGGTCTCGACGGGCACGGGCAGGGCCCCGCCGTTGATGAGCAGGGAGAGTTCGCGGGCCTCCCCGGCGCCGAAGGAGCCCGTGATCCGGGTGGCGCCGTCGCGGATGCCGGTCCCGCAGGCGACGGACGGGTCGACCTGCGGGGAGGAGATGACCTTGTCGTCGAGGACGATGGCGACCCGCCGTGCCGGGTCGCCCGGGGCCCGGCACGCGGCCTCGCCGGTCAGGCCGGCCCAGCCGGTCCGGCCGGAGCTCTCGAAGCCGACGGTCACGTGCCATCCGGCGCCGCCCTGCTGGTCGAACCGGGCGGCGGCCTCCTTGACGTCCTCGCCGGTCAGTGAGGTGGGCCCGAGGCGCAGCGGTGTGCCGGACTCGTCGGGCAGGACGCGCTCCCGGGGGCGCTCCGGCAGCTTCCCGGAGGTGGCGGAGGCTTTGTACGCGGTGCCGAGCACGGGGTGGAAGGTGAGCTGCGCCGTGCGGCCCAGGACGTCGGCGGCCTTCTTCGGATCCTGCACACCGGGCAGTTCGACGATGATCCGGTCGTCGCCGGAGCGCAGCAGGGTGGGTTCGGCGACGCCGAGCGCGTCGATGCGGCCGCGCAGCACCTCGAGGGTGCGGTCGGTGGCCGCGCGGTCGGCGCCGGCCGCGGGGGTGGAACGGGTTTCGAGCACGATCTGGGTCCCGCCGCGCAGGTCCAGGCCGAGCCGGACGGGCACGGTGGCGGCGATGTACAGGGACAGGGCGAGCACGGCGAGGGCGAGCAGCGCTCTCACACGCGGGGAACGGTTCAACGGGAGCCTCCGGCAGGCACACCACGGCGGCGGCCGGCGTGGGCCGCTGCGGGGTGTCGGGGTGAAGGGGAAGGGGCGTCAGGTGCCGGAGAACACCGGGGGCGCCCGACCCTGGTCCTGGTCCACGCGTGGCTGTGAGGCGAGCACGCGCAGGGTCCGCCCGGGTGGGCCGGGAAGCGGCGAGGAAGTGGGGCGCGTGCTCCGGTCGCAGGTGCCGGAGTGTCCGCGGGAGGCCGGGGGTTCGCCGTGCGTCTGATCGTGACGGGTGGCTGCCCGGACGACGCGAGCGGCATCGCAGCCGTCGTCGGCGCGCGCCCCCGCGAAACGGAGGTGGTCGGCCGCCGCGGGCGTCCCGTCGTACCGGAGCTGATCCGCCCCCGCGGGCGTCCCGCCGTACCGGAGCTGATCCGCCCCCGCGGGCGTCCCGCCGTACCGGAGGTGGTCGGCCGTCGTGAGGTATCCGGACGCCCCCGTGCCCGGTGCGCCGGGCGGCGGGGTGACGAGGCCGAGGACGGCCAGCACGGCGGTGACGACGACCGCGAGCACCACGGCGGCGGGGGAGCGGGGCCCAGTGGGGGCGACGACGGGCGCCGTGCGCGCGATGGGGTGCACCGTGCCCCTCTCCTCGTGATGGACGGCCCGTGCCGGGACTCGGGTCAGGGCTCGATCAGTCCGGCGCGGATGGCGTAGCGGGTGAGGTCGAGACGGTCCCGCAGGCCGAGTTTCTGCAGCAGGTTGGCCCGATGCCGCTGGACGGTCTTGATGCTGATGAACAGCAGGTCGGCGATCTCCTTGGACGAGTGACCCTCGGCGACCAGTTTGAGGACCTCCTCCTCGCGCGGGGTGAGGATCTGGTCGGGGGTTTCCTGGCCGTTGCGGGCCCGGCCCAGGTAGTTGCGGATCAGGGCGGTGACCGCGCCGGGGTACAGGAAAGGTTCGTCCCGCATCGCGGCCCGGCAGGCGGCGACCAGGTCCCGGTCGGCGACGGACTTCAGCACGTACCCGCTCGCGCCGGCCTTCAGGGCCTGGAAGAAGTACTGCTCGTTGTCGTGCATGGTGAGCATCAGGATGCGCAGGCCCGGTCGGAGGACGGCCAGTTCGCGGGCCGCCTGCAGGCCGGTCAGGCGCGGCATCGCGATGTCGAGTACGGCCAGGTCGACATCACGGGTGCGGGCCAGCTCGATGGCTTCGGCCCCGTCACCGGCCTCGGCGACCACCTCGAGGTCCGGCTGCTGGTCGAGGATCAACCGCACGCCGCGGCGGACCAGGGCGTGGTCGTCGGCGAGCAGGATGCGGATCGTGCTCGGTTTCCTCGGGGCGGGCGTGGTGGTGTCGGGCATGGTCAGGGCTGCTTCCTTGCGACGGGCGCGGTGAGCTGGACGCGGGTGCCGGCCCGGGGCGCCGGGGTGATCTCCAGGGTGCCGCCGACGAGCAGGGCGCGTTCGCGCATGCCCCGGATGCCGGCGCCTTCGCGGGGGGCCTCGATGCCGGTGCCGTCGTCGGTCACCGTCAGCACCACGCCGTCGTCGGCGTGGCGCAGGGAGACGGTGACCCGCCGGGCGTCCGCATGGCGGGCGACGTTGGTCAGCGACTCCTGGGCGACGCGGTAGAGGACCAGCTCCGTCTCCGGCTCCAGGGCGGGCAGATCGGCGTCGAAACGGCGGGTGACCAGCAACCCGGTGTGGGTGGCGAAGTCCTCGCTGAGCGAGGTCAGCGCGCTCACCAGGCCCAGGTCGTCCAGCACGCCCGGCCGCAGACGGCGCACCAGCCGGCGGACCTCGTCCAGGCTCTCCCGGGTGATCTCCTGCAATTCCTGCAGCTCCCCGCGCAGCGGCTCCGGGGCGGCGTCCGCCGAGCGCTTGAGGCCCAGCAGGATCGCGGTCATGCTCTGGCCGACCTCGTCGTGCAGTTCCTGGGCGATGCGGCGGCGTTCCCCCTCCTGGGCCAGCAGGGCCCGGGTGCTGCTGGCGACCCTCTCCTGCTCCAGCCGCTCCAGCATGGCGTTGAACGTACGGATCAGCTCCGCGACCCCGCCGCCGCCCGACGCGGGCAGGCGCTGGCCGGGCCGCAGCAGGTCGACGGTCGTCATCAGCTTGGTGAGCCGGTCCAGGGGAGCCAGGCCCCACCGCAGCAGCGCGGCGTTCGCGACGAGCATGACCGCCAGACCGCCGACCAGGATGACCGCCTCGGTCAGCAGCACCGGCACCGAGACGGTCACCGGAGCCCACAGCAGCAGGGCCGTGGCCGTACCCAGCACCACGGCGTTGAGCGCGAAGATCCGCCAGAACAAGGACACCGTCCCTGTGCCTCCCCTTCTACGGCCTGGGTCTCACCTCCACAGTCGGGCATCGCGGAGCCCACCGCCTTCGCGGCCGGGCGCTGAGCGACCCTGCCGATCAGGCTGCCCCCTCCCCGCTGGCCCCGTCCATGGGCCCTGACCCCCATTTCCCCGGGCACGCCACACCCGGAGCGCGGGCGCATGGGTCTTCCGTCCCGCCGCATTTGGGTCCCGCGCCCGATGGGTATCCGCCGCCGGCCGCGTCAGGGTGGAGAACACAGGACCACCCGACAGCGGACGGGCGGCCCGGCAACGCCGCCGGGCCGCCCGCCGCGCATGACCGACCCGCGCACCCGCGCCGAAAGGGACCGACCATGTCGCTCGATGTCACCCGGGCCGAGCCCCACTCGCACGAGGCCCGCCGGCGTCTGGAACATGCCCGCACCTCCCGGCTGGCCCAGCTGCGCGCCCTCGACGAGAGCGAGCGCGGACCGGACGATCACCTCTTGTCCGCGCAGCGGACCGCGATGCGGCGGGTCCTCGCAGAGATCGAGGAAGCCTTCACCCGCATCGACGACGGCACCTACGGAATCTGTGTGAGCTGCGCGAAGCCCGTGCCCGCCGAACGGCTCGAGATCCTGCCGTACACCCGCCACTGCGTCGCCTGCCGGCGCCGCACGGCCTGAACCCGCCCGTAAACCGACCTCCTACGCCCTGCCGCAAAGGGGTGACGTGGTGAACCACCGGACCATCGACGAGAGCACGACGAACCTGTCGGCCGACGACCTCGCCGCGCTGCGCGAGAACCTCCACGAGCAGCGCCTGTTCCGCCAGGAGCAACTGCGTCTGCTCGCCGGGCCCGTCACCTCCCGGACCGAGGACCGGCTCCGGCAGCGAGCCGCCGCGCAGATCGAGGTCCGCGTCAAACTCGCCGCCTCCGCCCGTATGGTCCTCGCCGATGTCGAGGCAGCCCTCACTCGTCTGGACGAGGGCTCGTACGGCCCCTGCCACCTGTGCCGGCGCCCGATCGAACGGGAACGGCTCATGATCGTGCCGCAGGCCCGCTACTGCGCCCGCTGCCAGCAGGTCAAGGAGGCACAATCATGACCGGCGCCCGCGACCTGTCCGGGGCCGCCGACCGCCACCGGCCGTGGCCCCTGTGCCGGCGCTGCTGCGGCGTCGCGCTGGACATGGGCAGCGCCCGCACCCGCGTGTGGATCGCCGGCAGGGGCACGGTCGTCGACGCACCCACCGTCACCTCCCCCGGCGCCGGCGCGGTGTACCCCGTCCAGCGCGGCACCATCGTCGACACCGCGGGATGTGCCCGGATGCTGGAGCGCCTGCTCGGCCACCGGCTGCCCCGGTTCACCCGCCCCATGGTCATCGTCACCACGCCCGTCCTGGACGGCGTCGCCTACCGCACCGGGGCCCGCGCGGCCGTCGAGGTGCTGCGGCCCCGCAGCGTCCTGACCGTCCCCAGCGCCCGGAGCATCGCTCTGGCCGCCGACGCCGACATGTCGCTGCCGCTGGTGGTGGTGGACGTCGGAGCCCACCTCACCGAGGCGGTGCTGCTGTGCGACGGCGCCGTCACCGACGCGCACCGGACGGCCGTGGGCACCAGCGACCTGGGTGAGACGGCCACGGCCGGGCAGATCGCCGAAGCGGTGGTCGCGATGCTGACCGCGATCCGCCGCGACGACCGCACCCGCCTTGCCGCGGGAGCCCTGCGGCGCGGCATCCTCCTGGCCGGCGGGGGAGCCCTGCGACCCGAGATCACCCACGCCCTCACGACCCGGCTGAAGGCGCCGCTGCGCATCGTTCCGGCGCCGCACACCGCGGCCGTCCGGGGCGCCGCGCAGTTCCTGCAGGCCGCGCACACCCACCCCTCGACCACCGCGCCCCCGCCACCCGTGACCCACCCCCACTAGGCCGCGCACGCCCCCCGACCGGTCGGCATCCCGCACGCCGCGCGTCCACTGCCGAAAGGAGGACCATGCCCGGTCACACCTCCCCACCCGCACCACGGCCGCCGCGGGAGCTGCCCCGGGTCATGTTCTGGCGCCTGCGGCGCAACCCCCTGCGCCGGCGCAGCGACGTGGTCCAGGCGTGGATCGGCCTCGGCCTGACGCTGGTGGTGCTGGCGGCCACCCCCCTCGCCCTCTTCCTCGTCGGCGACGCCGCCCACCGTCACTACGCCCGCGCCGCCGAGCACCAGGCAGCCACCCGCCACCACACCACCGCCGTACTCGTCGAGGACGCCCGTGGCCACCCCGAGCCCGGCTCGGCCGAGGCGAAGCGGACCCTCTACCCGACCAAGGTCCGCTTCACCGACCCCCGCGGACGCACCCACACGGCCTACGCCGATACCCGGCCCGCCCTGCCCAAGGGCAGCACCATCCGCGTGTGGGCCGCCACCGACGGGAAGCTCGTGGGCTCGCCCCTGACCTCCGACCAGGTCCGCAGCCGCGCCATGGGCTACGCCTTGATCGCCGCCCTCGGCGTCCACGCCGCGGCAGCCGTCGCCTACGGCACGGTCCACCGCGTCATCCGGCACCACAACCTGGCGGCTTGGGAATCCGCCTGGGCCACGACAGCCCCTCGCTGGACGACGTCTCCCTAGCCGCACCCGCCGCGCTCATTGCGGCACAGCCCTGGCCTGCGACCGGTACCGGTGTCAGCGCGGGATGCCCACGGTGTCGAGGCGCTGGTGCATGACCGCCGCCGGGAGGCGGGGGTTGCCGAGGGCCCGGGCAGCGAGCTCCGGGTCGTCGCAGCTCTTCACCACGAGGTCGACGGGCAGGGCGGGGTGCGCGGCGGCCATGCCACGCACGCGTGCGTCGGGATCCGCGAGCAGCCGGACCATCACGTCGGCCGGAGCGTTCGGGTCGAGTCCCGCCAGTCGCCTCTTCTCCGGGTCCGGGTCGTCGGCGAAGCGCCGCCCGGCGTCCCTGCGCGGGAAATTGGCGTGGCCGAGCAGATCGCTCCGGGTGATGACCTGGCAGTCCAGGTAGGTCTGCAGCACGACCTCGCCGTCCACGGTCGACTGGTTCTCGCACAGGAGGAGCCGCACGGCATGGTCGTCGTCGCGCGAGAGGAGTTCGACGGCGTCGGCCGGCAGGTGCGGGCTGAATGCGGCGCTGCGCCGCAGCAGGATGTTGGCCGACCGGGCGCACCGGCGCAGCACGTCGGGATCGGCGCAGAGGCGGACCCATTCGACGGGGTGCAGCCGGTCGGACGGGCTGATGGTGATGTCGACGGCGGCCCGTTCGGTCTCCGTCAGCTCGGGCCGGACCGACACGGCCAGCCGGACGCTGTGCGCGTCGTCTTCGGCGAGCCTGCGGACGACGCGCGCGGGCAGGTGGGGATTGGCCGCCAGTTCGCACCGTTCCTGCTCTGCGCAGTCGGCCGCGATCCGTTCGGCGGTCGCCGTGCTCATGGCCCCGTAACGGATCACCTCCTGCCGGGAGAAGGGGTCGAGGTCCGCGTCGAGCAGGAGGTCGGTGTAGCGCGCCTCGTCGCGGCAGGCCCTCCGCATGGCGGCCTGGCGCACGTCCTCCACGGGGTCGTGGAGGAGGCGGTCGCGGGTGTCCGGGGAGAGCATGGCCCACTCGCGGCACGCCGCCCTCCGGAGGTCCGCGTCCTGGTGGCCGGCGAGACGGGCCACCAGCTCCGGGGCCGTGTGCCGGGAGTCGGCCGCGCTGCGGCGGACCCGTGCGTCCTCGTCGGCGAGCAGACGCTTCTGAACGGAGATGGGAAGCGGCTCCACGGGAATGCGGAACCAGTCGGGTCCGTGGGCCAGAGTCGCGCGCACCCGCGCGTCGGGATCGTCGATGAGCCGGGCGCGTTGTTCCGGCGTCACCGAGGGGTTCTCGGCGAACGCCGAGCGCAGCCGTCGATCGGGATGCACGACGATCGCGTCGACCACCTCGTCCGGCAGCGTGCGCCAGGCCAGAGTGTTCCAGGCGGCGACGGCCTGCTCCGAGAGCAGCCTGGTCAGTACGTCGACCGGTGCCGCCGGGTTCCGTGCGATGGCATTGATCGTCTCGCGGTCAGGACACGTGTCGCACATGATTCCCCCTGTTCGCCGGCGGATGACGCGGGCCCGCAGATTGTGCTGTTGACGTGCCTGCGAGGTCAACGCCGGTGAACACACGCGTCCCCGGCACCCGTTCACCCCTGGTTCCGGCAGCCGGGCTGTCCGGGGGCCGCGCACCGGGGTACCCGGCACCGGTGCACGAGGTGTGTCAATCGGCCCCGGCCGCAGGGGGTTTCGGGGTGCAGGAGTGGAGGGCGGATGACAGTCGACCTGCTCGGCTTCCTCGGAGTGGTGCTGGTGGCGTACGTGGTGCCCGGTCCGGACTTCCTCGTGGTGGTGAGATCGGCTGCCGAGGACCCTTCGAAGGGCAGAGCGGCGGCACTGGGCGCCCAGACCGGGCTGTGTGTGCACATGCTGGCCGCCGCGGCCGGCCTCTCGGTGATCGCCGCCCGCTCGCCCGTGGTCTACGACGCGATCCGACTGCTGGGGGCTGCCTACCTCGTTTATCTCGGTGTGCGGGCCGTGCTCGCCGCCCGCCGGACCGCCCGGGAAAGGCACCACACGAACGAGGCGGCGGCTGATGCCCCGGAGGAGGGCGGGCCCGCCCAGGGACGTCTCAGGAGCGGTTTCATCCAAGGGCTGCTCACCAACGTGCTCAACCCGAAAGCCGCCCTGTTCTTCCTCAGCGTCCTTCCGCAGTTCGTGGACGGCGACGGATCGATGGCGCGGCAGATCTTCTTCCTGGGCATGTTGGACATCCTCATCGGCGTCGCCTACTGGTTCGCCCTCGTCGTGGTCGCCGCGCGCCTGCGAGCCCTGCTCGCCAGGCCGAAGACACGCCGGCGCTGGGAGCTGACCACCGGCTGGTTGTTCATCGCCATCGGCGTCTCGGTGGCGGCCGTCGCCTGAGGATTCAGCGGTGACGCGGCGGGGCAATGGGCTAGGGAATGTCATGAGCACGACTGCCCTTTCCCACAAGGAGGTCGATCATGCACGTCCGCATGCTGACCGGCGGTCTCGCCGCCGCTTGTCTGGTGTCCGTGTCCCTGACGGGCGGTCAGGCCGCGGCCGCCACGCCCGCGACGGCCGACGGGCCTGCGGCCGCCCGTGTCGTGACCTATGACGCGAGTGGCGCCGCGGAGTTCAAGAGTGCCGTCAACCGGGGCGCGGCGATCTGGAACGAGAGCGTCGACGCCGTCGAGCTGCGGCCCGTCGCTGCCGGGCAACGCGCCAACATACGGGTCCTCGCGGACAACGGCTGGCCGCGCGCGCTGCCCACCACCCTGGGCAACGGCACCGTGTACATCGGGCGCCAGGCCGTCGACCAGGGGTACGACACGATCCGCATCTCCGCGCACGAACTCGGGCACATCCTGGGCCTGCCGGATCGCAAGCCCGGACCGTGCTCCAGCCTGATGTCCGGTTCCAGCGCGGGCACGTCGTGCACGAACCCGTACCCGAACGCGGCGGAGAAGGCGGAGGTCGAGGGCAACTTCGGCGGCGCACCGGCCGGGCGGGCCCCGGTGGCGGGTACCAGGGTGATCGTGGACTGAGGCGGCGACGCCCGGGGCGAGAGGGCCCCGCGTCCCGCAGGACGGCTTGCCGTCGAACGGCGGCGGTGGCAGCGCCGACGGCTCCCCTGCCGCAGTGCGGTACCAGGGGAGCCGGACGGGTTCCGACGTACACACGCGGCCCGCTTCCCGGCAGCCACGCAGGCCGGCACCGGTGTGGTGGATCCGGCACGCGGCCGAGATCGTTCGATGAACTCGGGTGCGCCGGCAGTTCACGATCCGGAACGCGGGCGCACCCCGGGACGGCGGGGTCCGGGTCGACCGTGGCATCGTCCGCATCCGCCAATGAGTGGATCACCTTGCGACCATCCGGCCGGAGGCCGGCCGGCGGCCGAGTCGGGTCATCGGGCGGCGGATTCGCCGGGTTTCACTCGTCCGACATCGCGGCGCGGTCGGACTCGCCGCGCAGGACGCAGAATTCGTTGCCTTCAGGGTCGGCCAGTACCGCCCAGCCCGCGCCGTCCGGCTCCCGGCGATCGGTGACGAGAGTGGCTCCCAGCGTCAACAGTCGCTCGACCTCCTCCTCGCGTGAGGTCGTCGGACGCAGACAGAGATGGATGCGGTTCTTGACCGTTTTGG
The DNA here is from genome assembly GCF_040637515.1 of Streptomyces sp. NPDC029041. Classification (NCBI taxonomy): domain Bacteria; kingdom Bacillati; phylum Actinomycetota; class Actinomycetes; order Kitasatosporales; family Streptomycetaceae; genus Streptomyces; species Streptomyces sp. NPDC029041. The sequence continues at coordinate 45,019 of NZ_JBEZWO010000026.1, forward strand.
GCTCCGGCACCTGGTTGAAGTACAGCAGGGGCCCCTCCGGCAGCATCACCTGCGTCTCCCGATCGCCCGGTTTGCTCTGCTCGTGCACCGGACACCCGGTGACCGCACTCCAGAAACAAGCCAGTTCGTACGCATCCGAACAGTCGATCGCCACATTCTGCACCACCGAGACCATGCAGGTCAGCCTGCCCGAACGCAGCCCTGCCCGCTACCGGTTCGCGGCAACGTCCCCTCCACGTCCGGCGTGGAAGCGGCCGGTCCGCACCCTCGGGGGGCATGCTGATGTGATGACCGGCGCACGCGTATCGCGGCTGCCCGCGTGGACCACAGGTGAGGTGCATCAGCGGTGGACGACCGTCGAGCGGAGGGGCCGCCCGGTGCGGAGGCCGGTGTACTGGCCGACCGGCTGAAGGAGCGGATCTACGCGACCATCACGATGATCGCCGTGGTGGTCGGTCTGTCCCTCGGCGAGGTGGGCTCCCTCGGTGCCGCCGCCACTGTGCTGACGACCGCTCTGGGCCTGTGGCTCGCCGCGCTCGTCGCCGACCAGCAGGCACACCGCACCGTCCACCGCCGCCTCGCCACGGGCCATGAGCTGCGTCGCATGCTGTACGTCAGCAGCCCGCTGCTGTCGTGCGCCGCGGGACCGGCCGTACTGATCGCCCTGGCCGCGCTGGACGTCCTCAGCCTGCACGCCGCGCTGCTGACAGCGGCGGGGGTGGGTGTGGTGTCGCTCTTCCTGTGGGGCTGTCTGGGCGGGCTGCGCATGGGCGGCGGCGTGGTGACGGCGGTGGTGGCGGGGCTGCTGGACGCGGCGATCGGGGTGGCCGTCGCCCTGGTGAAGGCAGCCGCCGGGCACTGACCAGGGGACGCGGCAGCTGGGGCAGCGTGCTGCCGGTGGACGCCAGGGCCCGCGCGGAGATGGCGACGAGCAGCCGGGACGCCGCCATGACGGCGAGCGTGACCTCCTCGGCCTCCTGGTCGGGATCTCCCTGGGAGCGCGTCATGGTCTCCGTTCCCCCTCTCCGGTCGGCGATCTTGACGTCGCCCTCGAGGGCGAACTCTTGCAGAACGCAATGATGCGGGGTGGCACGCCAACGGAACAGTTGTCCCGCGCGGGCCGCTGGGCGATCACCGCAGGCGGCCGCGGCCCTCACCACCGGAGCCGCCGTCCTGGCCGCCCGCGGCGCCGCGCGACGCCTGCGCCGGGCCCAGCCGGGCACCCGGGACACCTGACACACACCCCATCCGAAAGGTCAGCACCATGTCGACGAAGGTCTCCGACCACCTCCTGCAGCGCCTGCGCGAGTGGGAGGTCGAGCACGTCTTCGCCTACCCCGGAGACGGCATCAACGGACTGCTCGCCGCCTGGGGACGGGCCGACAACAAGCCCGAGTTCATCCAGGCCCGGCACGAGGAGATGGCCGCCTTCGAGGCCGTCGGCTACGCGAAGTTCTCCGGCCGGGTGGGGGTGTGCGCCGCCACCTCCGGGCCCGGCGCCATCCACCTCCTCAACGGCCTGTACGACGCCAAGCTCGACCACGTGCCCGTCGTCGCGATCGTGGGGCAGACCAACCGCAGCGCGATGGGTGGCTCCTACCAGCAGGAGGTCGACCTGCTCAGCCTCTACAAGGACGTCGCCTCCGACTTCTGCGAGATGGTCACCGTCCCCGAGCAGCTGCCCAACGTGCTCGACCGGGCCATGCGCACCGCCATGGCGCGCCGCTCGGTGACGGCCGTCATCATCCCGGCCGACGTGCAGGAACTCGATTACTCCGCTCCGGGGCACGCCTTCAAGATGGTGCCCTCCAGCCTGGGCATGTCCCACTACGCCCCGGTGCCCGCGGAGTCCGACATCGAGCGTGCCGCCGAGGTGCTGAACGCCGGCGAGAAGGTCGCCCTGCTCATCGGGCAGGGAGCCCGCGGAGCCCGCCAGGAGGTGATGGAGGTCGCCGACCGGCTCGGTGCCGGAGTGGCCAAGGCGCTCCTCGGCAAGGACGCGCTCGACGACGACCTGCCCTATGTCACCGGCGCGATCGGCCTCCTGGGCACCCGTCCGTCGTACGAGCTGATGCAGGACTGCGACACCCTGCTGGTCATCGGATCCAGCTTCCCCTACACACAGTTCATGCCCGAGTTCGGCCAGGCGCGGGCTGTCCAGATCGACATCGACCCGCACATGGTCGGTCTGCGCTATCCGTTCGAGGTCAACCTCGTCGGTGACGCCCGCGCGACCCTGCAGCGGCTGCTGCCGCACCTGACACCGGCCGCGCACGACGGCTGGCGCAAGAAGATCGAGAAGAACACCGCCCGCTGGTGGGAGGTCATGGAACGGCGCGCCGCGGTGGACGCCGACCCGATCAACCCCGAGTACGTGGCCCACACCCTGAACGGCCTGCTGCCCGACAACGTCATCCTCGCCGCCGACTCCGGCTCGGCCGCCAACTGGTACGCACGCCACCTGAAGCTGCGCGGCACCATGCGCGGCTCGCTGTCCGGCACGCTCGCCACCATGGGCCCGGGCGTCCCCTACGTGATCGGAGCGAAGTTCGCGCACGGGGACCGCCCCGCCGTCGCGCTCGTGGGTGACGGGGCGATGCAGATGAACGGGCTCGCCGAGCTGATCACGATCGCCAAGTACTGGCAGCAGTGGGAGGACCCGCGCCTGGTCGTGGCCGTGTTCAACAACCAGGACCTCAACCAGGTCACCTGGGAGATGCGTGCCATGTCCGGCGCCCCCCAGTTCCTTCCCTCGCAGTCCCTGCCCGACGTCGCCTACGCGGACTTCGCCCGCTCGGTCGGACTGAACGGGATGCGGGTGGAGAAGCCGCAGGACGTGCAGAGCGCGTGGGAGGCGGCGCTCGCGTCCGACCGGCCCTTCGTCCTCGACTTCCGCACCGACCCTGCCGTGCCGCCCATCCCGCCGCACGCGTCCCTCGACCAGATCGAGGCCGCGGCGGCGTCCGTGCTCAAGGGCGACAGCGACCGCAGCGCGATGGTCCGCCAGGGCTTCAAGGCCAAGGTCCAGGAGATGCTGCCCGGCAACCGGCACCGCGAGGACCGGCCCGGTGCGGGACCCTGAGCCGGGGCCGCACCCCCCGCCGCGACGGCATCAGCCCCGTCAGCGGCGCGGAGCCCGCCTGGGCCCGGCCCTGAACACGGGGCGTGCACAGCGGTACCGGGTGCGCTGACGGGGCCTACGCGCTCACTACATCAGCCGCGCTGGTCGACGAGCCGGCCGAACGAGGTCATGCACGAAGGGCAGTGCCGATCCGTCTCCACCGGCTTCGTCACGCCCGGTTCCAGCGTCAGGCCGCAGAGGGCAACGGTGCCGTTTTTCGCCTTCACGTGCCAGACGAAGGTCGTACCGGGTTCATCGAGGCCGGGGCACATCTCGTACATGCTTCCCCCTGGGGACGGACGACTGCTCAGTCCAGGACACCGCAGGGGCAGCGTCGGCACATCACGGAGGGGCCCGTTCGGGTGAACGCCCCGGCAGCTTCACCGGTCCGGTCGCGGCGCCCTGTGCTCTAGCGCACCACGCGGTGACGGAGGTAGACGGCTTTCGAACCGAAGGCGCGGGTCTCGACGAGTTCGAGGTCGACCCGGCGCTCGTGCCGAGGAAAGAAAGGGATGCCTCCGCCCAGCAGGACGGGGTAGACCATCGCCCGGTACTCGTCGATCAGATCCGACGCGGCCGCCTCGGCGGCGAGCGTCGCACCGCCGATCGCGATCTCGCCCTCCGCCGGCTCGGCCCGCAACCGTTCGATCTCCTCCGCCAGGCCACCCGAGCACAGGCGGGCGTTGCCCTGCACCGCCGACAGCGTGCGGGAGAACACCACTTTCGGGAGCGGATTCCAGAGCGCGGCCCACTCGAGCTCGGAGTCGTCGAGCGAGCGATCCTGATCCGCGGTCTCCCAGTACAGCATCGTCTCGTACAGCCGGCGCCCCAGCAGGTGGACCCCGACCCCTCGGATCTCGTCGATCCAGAAGCGGAAGACCTCCTCGTCGGGCGCGGTCCACCCGAACCCGCCGTCCGGCCCGGCGATGTAACCGTCGAGGGAGACGTTCATCGAATAGGTCACGCTGCGCATCGGCGGTCCTCCTCGGTCACGGGGTTCGACCGTACGACGCCGGAGCCGCAGGCCCTGCCGCGGCTCGCGGACTCCGGCCCCCGTCAGGGAAGTTCGCGACCGGCGGGGACGGACGGTGTGTCCGGCTCCCGAGGCAGGTGACCTTTCTCGGCGTCAACGACCGGACGAGGGGGGCGTCAAACCCGAATGCCCGCCCGGAGCATGGCCGGTCAGGACGAGTTCCTTCGCCCTGCGGTACTCGTCGTCCGTGATGGCCCCGCTGTCGCGGATCTCCGACAGCCTGGCGAGTTCGTCGACGCTGCTGGACCGGCCCTCACTGCCCGCGGCCTGCCTGATGCGGGCGTCGAAGGCCTCCTGCTGAGCACGGGCCTGGGCCATCTCACGACGGCCCATGTTCTTGCCGCGGGCGATCACGTAGACGAAGACGCCCAGGAACGGCAGCAGGATGGTGAGCACCAGCCAGCCGGCCTTCGCCCAGCCGCTCAGGTCGTCGTCACGGAAGATGTCGACCACCACACGGAAGAGCAGGATGAACCACATGATCCACAGGAAGAACAGGAGCATGCTCCAGAAGACACTCAACAGGGGGTAGTCGTAGGCCAGATAGGTCTGCGCGCTCATTTCTCTCCTCCGTCTCGACGCCCGCCGGGCCACCGGCGGGTGCTGTCTCCAGCTTCGGTCCGGACAAGACGATCGACCTCACCCGGCGAGGGTGAACGTGCGGCGGTCCGGTACCACGGGGTGGAGGCGACGTACTCGCCGAGCGCCAGGCCCGAGACGGCCACGAGGAAGACGGCGATGAGCCAGGAGAGAAAGGTGAACACCGGACCGAGAGGGCCGAACTCGTGCAGGCTGCGCTCCATGACCGTGGGCATCAGCACGCGCGCGGCCAGACTCAGCAGCACCGTTCCGGTGGCGGCCAGCAGCGCCCCCGGCAGCAGGCTCCGCCAGCCGATCCGGCCGCCCAGCAGCAGATGCTGCGACCACCACCACAGCAGCGTCCCTGAGATCAGGGACAGCACCAGCCCGGTCACCGTGCCCGCGCCGAACCCCTTGCGCAGCGGTGCCTGAAGCAGGAGGTAGGCCAGCCACACCACCAGCCAGAGCAGCCAGCGCCAGAAGGCGGTCCGTATCGGTGCCCGCGGCAGGCGCCAGCAGCGCTCGAACACCGCCTGCAGGGCCCGGCTGAAGGCAGTGGCCGACACGAGGGTCACCACCGCGCTCACGGCCCCGGCCGTGTTCCGTGTCGTGCCGGTCGCGGAGAAGACCCGGCGCAGCTCGTCCAGAGTGTCGCCGTGCAGGCCCAGAACCGCCCGGAGCGAGTCGGCCAGCAGGTCCTGCATCCAGCCCGGTGCGAACGCCGCGACGGTCATCAGCAGCGGGAGCGCGGTGAGGAACGCCTGGGCGGCCAGCCGCACCGAGCCCTCCACGATGTTGAGCGCGGACAGGCGGGACAGCAGCCGGGCTGCGGTTCCGGACCGCAGCCTCGCGGCGACCCGCGCAGTCGTGCGCTCGCGTGTCCTGCCTCCGAGGCCGGGTTTCACGGTCATGACTCACGGAACCGCCCGCCGCCCGGCCTGGTCCGCTGTCCGGCCGGCCGGTCCGGCGGCGGACGCGAGGATCGCCAGGATGATCAGCACGGCCAGAGCGACGCCGACGACGAGCGCCACGGCTCCGGCGGTGGGGTGGTTCCAGAGCACCAGGGCCAGCGCCGCGGCCGCCATCACCCCACCGGTGATCCACTGCCGGTGGTCGGCCAGCCGGCGTCCCAGGGCGCCGGTGCGCATGCCCGCGTTCCCGAGCGCCCTGCCGGTGGCCGTCGTGCCCCGGACCGCCGCCGTCCTGACGCCACGGGCCAGCCGTCCCGGACCGTACAGGTACGCCACCAGTGTGATGATCACCGAGACGACCAGCAAGGTGAGAGTGCTGTCGCGCAGGAAGCGGACGAACGTGTCGTAGATGGTCGCGGCCGCGTCGGCGGGCAGCGCCTGCGGCGGGACCGAGTCCAGATAGACGCGCCGGACCAGGGCCAGCGCGACGAGCAGTCCGACCATCATCACGCCCACGCCGGTGGCGGTGATCATGAGCATGACCCGGTGTGCGGGAGCGGTCCATACGGCGAGCGCGGCCAGCACGACGGTGAGGACCGGAAGCCACGTGCCCACGATGTCCAGCAGCCGCATCGCGTCCTGCGCCTTGCCCAGCTGTTCGGTCTCGAACAGGGTGACCGTCCGGTCGGTGTCCGGGATGGCGGCGGCCTTCTCGAAGCCCGCGTCGACGAGCCGCTGCTGTACCTGGTCGACGACTTCTCCCACATCCAGCTGCACGGTGCCGTTCACGGCCCCCACGGCACCCTCGCGGTCGCCGGTGAGCATGTTCACCACTGCGGCGTGCGAGCGGCGGTTGGCGCCCTCCCACACCTGCTGGAAGGCATCACCGGTGATCACGCGGGTGACGGCGCGGTCCACCGCGGTCCTGACCGCGTCGCGCAGCGGACCCTCGAGGGACTCGGCCCCGGCGATGACGCGGGGCGGTGCTCCCGCGTCCTGAAGGGTCCGGGCGAGCGCGTCCGTCACCGCCTGGACGTCGACGTTCTCCACCACGCGTTCCGTGATCCGGTTGATCACGACGTCCTGCACGGGTGGCGCCGATGCCAGCGGCGCGACGGTCGCCACATACCTGCCGGTGTCCGTGACCGTGTCGTGGACCCAGGCCGCGACGACGGCCAGGGGCGCGAGCAGCAGAGCCAGCAGGAGCAGAACCGAGGCCCCGGCCCGCCGCGCCCGCCGGTGGCGGACCGCGGCGTGGCGGCGCAGCCGCTCGTACTCCGCGCGTTCCTCCGCGGTCATGACGTGCCTCGCGTTCGCGGCTTCGCCGGAGTGCGGGGAGTCCGGGGTTGCGGCCGGGTCCATGGGTGCGCCTTTCCGCGTGGTTCCGTGAGCGCGCCGCCCCCGGCGCTGCGGTCGTCGCAGCTCGGGATGACGGACGGGGCGTCGCACGAGCCGCGGCGCTTCCGTCGCGCCGGGGCAGGGTGTCAAGCAGCCTCGGAGGGGGCGTGCGGCCCCGCCGTGTGCGTCTTTCGGAGCGCGGCCCGCCACGCCAGGGCGACCGCCGTCTCGGCCAGGCCGAGCAGGACGAGCCACAGGCCGAGCAGCCGGGTCAGGGCACGGGCCGACTCCGCGGGCAGGGCGAGCACCACGATCCCCGCGACGATGCCCAGCACCGCCGCCCCCAGGACGACACCGCGGTGCGGCAGGTCCTCGGCGACGATGGCCGTGTAGAGGCTGAGAATCCCGGACACCAGCCAGACGACGCCGGTGACCAGCGAGAGCACGGTGATCGTCTGCAGCGGGTTGCGCAGGCACAGCACTCCCGCCAGCACGTACACCACGGCCAGCAGCAGTCCCGGAAGCCGTTCGCCGTGCTCTGTGCGGCCGAAGACGGCCACGAACCGGAACGCCCCGTTCACGAGCAGGTACAGCCCCACGAGGACGGCCAGGACGTGCAGGGTCGCCTCCGGCCAGACGAGGATCAGGACACCCGGCACCAGGGTCGCGACGGCCGAGCCCATGAGCCAGGTCCATGAACGGCCCAGTCGTTCCAGCCCGTAGGCCGTGCCGTACGCCGGAGCGAGGACTGCCGCGTCGGACCGGTGTTCCTGCCCGGGGAGCGGTGTCGGACCACGCGACATGGTCATGGCTCCTCCTCGCGTGATCGATCGGTCGTTTCGGGGCCGCCTGCGGGGCGGCGTTCCGACGGGTGTGACAGGGCCTGTGCGTGGCTCTGCCGGCTCCAGACTCTCGCGTGCCGCCGGGTGCCGGGGTCACCCGCCAAGGGTGATCTGCCGGCGAGCGCGGCGACGGCGCAGGTTGCTCGAAGCAGCCGTCGGCCAGAGAGCTGATGCTCAGCCAGCAGATCTTCGAGGCAGGGGAGTTGACGTCGAACGGCAAGGCGAGAGGGCGCACGGGGCGATCGCGTCACTCGGGCACCGGCCGCATCTCCACGACGCGCAGTCCCAGTGACTGGCAGCGAGCCAGCAGCCCGTACAGGTGCGCTTCGTCCACGACGTGGCCGAACAGGACGGTCTGGCCGGCCATCACCACATGGCCCAGCTCCGGGAAGGCCTTCGCCAGCGTTTCCGACAGGTGTCCCTCGACGCGGATCTCATAGCGCACGAGCTTGTCCTCCCACAGATGCCCGGGACAGGCGGACGGCGCCCTTTGTGCCATCGTCCGCCTCCGGCCCGGCCCGGACCTCACCCGAAGGAGGTGACCCACCGGGTGACGGACGCCGGGCTCAATGCTTCAGCACGATCTTGAAGGCGACGATGAGCAGGCCGAGCAGCAGGTTGACCGACGCGGTGACGGCCATGAGCCGGGGCGAGGCGCCGGCACGGCGGGCCGCCGCCACCGACCAGCCGATCTGGCCGGCCACGGCGACGCCCAGAGCGAGCCAGAGGGCTCCTCGGACGTCCAGCCCCAGGAGCGGGCTGGCCGCCACCGCGGCGGCCGGCGGGACCGCGGCCTTGACGATGGGCCACTCGTCTCGGCACACGTGCAGCACGAGGCGGCGGTCCGGCACCTGTTGTGCCAGGCGCGCCCCGAACAGCTGGCCGTGCACGTGCGCGATCCAGAACGCCACCCCGGTGAGAAGCAGCAGCACCACCAGCTCGGCCCGGGGGAACGAACCGAGAGTTCCGGCGCCGGCCACCACGGAGGCCGCGAGCATCGAACCGTAGACGCCACCCGTGTAGTCGGCGCTGGCCCGGCGCTCCGCGCGGCGTTTGCTGCGGGCGGTCGGAGCGGTTGTGGTCCGGGACATGAGCAGCTCCCTGCGGACTCAGTGGGGAGAGCCGGAGGCTCCGGCCATCGTTTCGGCACCCCGCTCGCGGGGCCGGCCCTTCCGGGCGGTGGGCAGCTGCGGTGTGACCAGGAAACTCGCCAGAGCGATGCCCCCAGTGGCCAGGATCGCCGCCTTCAGACCCTGCAACTGCGCGGACGCGTAGGAATCCGCGACGGCGTCGACCTCGGACGGCGGCAGCCCGGCACGCTCGGCCGCCGAACGCACCTGATCGGTGGGCACGAAGGTGATCCCGGCCTCCAGGGCGACGCCGACCTGCTCACGGGTCTCCCTCGACAGCTGCGCGTCGTCTTCCACCCGCGTGGTGAAGGCATGGGCCAGCGCGCCGATGAGGAGGGACCCGATGAGTGCGGTGCCCAGCGCGGAGCCCAGGTTCTGGGCCGTGAACTGCAGCCCTCCCGCCTCACTGCGTTCCTCCTCCCCGACCCCGGACTGCACGACGTTGCCCAGCTGCGAGGCGAGCAGGCCGACCCCCACGCCCAGCAGGGCCATGGCACCGGCGAACTGTGCGTCGTCGATGGCCGGGTCGATCGTGGCCAGCAGCCACACGATGGCCGCCACCAGAGTGGTCAGGGCCAGCCGGACCACCCGGCGCGGCCCCATCACGCGCCCCAGCGAGGACGCGCACAGCGAGGTCACGAGCATGGTCGCGGAGACCGGGAGCAGACGCAGGCCCGTCTCGAAGGCGTCGAACCCCTGCACCACCTGCAGGTACAGCGGGATGGCGAAGAACAGGCCCAGCAGGATGAGATTCTGGCTCAGCAGCGTCAGCAGGCCCGACCGCAGTACGGGCCGGCCCAGCAGGGACAGGTGCACGAGCGGATCGGCGCCGGTGTGTTCCCGCCGCCGCTCCCACCACCGGAAGACGGCCAGGACGGCGGCCCCGGCGCCGACGACGAACAGGGTCGGGGCGAAGCCGAGGACGGTGAAGGGAGGGTTGCGCGGCTGCACCCATCCCCAGGTGCTGCTCTGCAGCACGCCGAGGACGCCCAGCCCGAGTCCGGCGGCGGAAAGGAGCGCACCGACACCGTCCAGCCGGGGGCGCGGCCCGCTCGGGGCGGGCGTCGCGATCACCCGGTGGCACAGCAGCACCGCCACGACGACCACGACCTCGCCGGCGAAGACCAGCCGCCACGTCAGATACGTCGTCACCCAGCCGCCGAGCAGCGGGCCGACGGCGATTCCCGCGCCGGCGAGCCCGCCGATGACCGCGTAGGCGATGGCCCGGTCGCGTCCGCGGTAGGACTCCGCGACGAGCGCCGCCATGGCCGGCAGCACCATGGCGGCACCGAGCCCTTCGATGACGGACCAGCCCAGCATGAGGACCCACAGCGTGGGTGACACAGCCGTGAGGGCGGATCCGACGCCGTAGACCATCATCCCGAGCAGGAACATGCGGCGGCGCCCCACGATGTCCCCGAGCCTGCCACCAATGATCATGAAGGCGGCCATGACCAGCGCGTACAGGGTGATGACGGCCTGGATGGCCGTGACCTCCGTGTCGAAGTCCTCGACCAGCTGACTGATGGACACGTTCATCACCGAGGTGTCCAGGACCATCAGGAACTGGGCCGCGCCCAGGACGATCAGAGCCCGCCAGCGCTTCACGTGTCCACCTCGCCGAGTCGGCCCGGTACACCCGGGCGGTGCCCGGGCATGCGCCGGCGTACCGTGCGCCGGCTGTTCTCATGGCACCCGAGGTGCGCGCCGTGCGCCTCACCCACGAGGGGGGAGTTGTGGGGCCCCCGCCGGGCCCGCGGGAGGGGCGCGGCCGACCCCGCAGGAGGCCGCGGCGCTGGGTCAGAGCATCCGGAGGTCGCGTGCGCGGCGGACCGCTTCGCCCCGCCGGTTCACCGCCAACTTCCGGTAGACGCTTTTCAGGTGGGTCTTCACCGTGTTCACCGACAGGCAGAGATCGGCGGCGATCTCCTCCGTCGACATCATCCGGGCCACACGCTCCAGTACGTCGTGCTCGCGCGCGCTCAGCTCGACGGCGACGAGGGGAGCGGCAGGCGACTGCGGCCGGATGCGATCGCCCTGACCCGCCGGTGCGGGTGTGAGCCAGCCTGCCGCCAGATCGTGCAGCGGCCCGGTGGCCAGGAGGGGCCGGATCCAGGCTCCGGCATCCAGGAACGGACGCCGCAATCGCTCACGCCGGGCGTCGAGCAGCGCCTGTGCCACGAGTTTGTGTGCGGTGGCTCCGTCTCCCGCCGCGTGCGCGGCCCGGGCCCTCACCAGGGCTGCCCGCACCGTCACCGCCGGACCGGTGCGTCCCTCGGCGTGGACGCTGTCGAGCAGGTCGAAGGCTGCCGCGGGACGTCGCGCGGCGAGCTGGATCGCCGCGGCCTCCACCGCGCACACGGGCTGGTCACCGGAGACGGCCCGGAGTACCGCCGCGGCTTCGTCCGGCCGGCCCTCGGCCAGATGGGCGGCCGAGGTGACGAGCGCTTCGTGGCTCGTCGCCCAGGGAGAAGCCACGGCGGCCGGGACGGCCGCATCCGCCGCCTCGACAGCGGCTCGCACCTTGCCCTTGGCCAGGAGCAGGCGGGCCGCGGCGAGGGCGTGCCCCGCCGCCAGCACCGGATCACGCGTCTCGGAGGGCAGCCCGGCCGTCTCGTCGATGAGGGTCTGTGCCCGGCCCAGCTCGTCGCGGTCGACCGCGACGGCGGCCAGGACCAGCCGTCCGATTCCGGCGCCCGAGGGCCGGGGCGCACCGGGGCGGTCCGCCCCGGAGACCGCGGCCAGTGCCCTGCGCTCCGCCCGGCCGAGCCAGCCGTTCATGTAGTCGAGCAGGGCCAGGTGCCCCATCGCCTCCTCCCGGGGCAGCTCGGTGGCGGCTCCGCCGGGAGCTGCTACCACGCCGGTCAGGACTGAACGCGCGTCCTCGAAGCGCCCGGCCCACAGCAGCGTCGCGCCCACGTGGGTCATCAGGAGGGCGGTGAGTTCGGGATGCCGGTCCAGAAGACCCACCGGAACCTCCTGCCTCAGGTGCGCGGCCGATTCCGCGGCCCTCTCCACCTCCGGGGGGCAACCGGTCAGCCGGGCGGCCAGGGCATCCAGCAGAGCGCAGCTCAACCGGGCGGCCGCCGCGTCGTGGTCGTCGTCGGCAAGCTGCTCCTCGGCGCGGCGCAGGCTGGCCAGGCCGTGATCGAGGTCGTGCCGGGACAGGTCCTGGGCGGCGCGTACGAGAAAGGTGGCGGGGCTCCTCGCTTCGGGCCCCATACCGGAGAACAACCGAGCCAGGTCGTTTGCGTTCGGCCCGGTGAAGAGCAGGCCGATCGCGAGATCGTCCACCAGGGCTCCGGCGGTGAGGTCCCAGTCACCCGCGGCGGCGCTGTGGGCGAGTGTCTCCGGCAGGAAGCCGTGGAGGTGCAGCCACTGTGCGGCCCGTCGGTGCAGTTCCGGTTCCAGCCCGGGCAGGCGAACGCGCAGATGCGCGCGCAGTATCTCCCCGAACAGCGGGTGGAGCTGGTACCACGAGTGCCCGAGACGCTCGACGAACGCGTTCTCACGGTGCAGCCCGGCCAGGATGGGCTCGGCATCGACACGGCCGGTCAGCGCGTTGGCCAGATCGGGACAGAAACGCTCGAGGACGCTCACGCGCAGCAGGAGGTCCTGTGTCTCCTGTGTCTGTCGCTTGAGGACCTCGGCCAGCAGGAAGTCCGCGACCGTGCTGCGGTCCGCCTCGAACTCCTTCAGATAGAGCTCGGGGTCGGAACTCTCCCGGGCGGCCAGGGCGGACAGGCTCAGACCGGCGGCCCAGCCCCGGGTGCGCTCGACCAGGGTCCGCGCCGCCTGGACCGGGAGGCTCAAACCGTGCAACTCCAGCAGTGCGGCGGCCTCTTCCGGAGTGAAGGCCAGTTCGGCGGAGCGGATCTCCGTCAGCTCACCGGCAGCCCGGTACCGGTGCAACGGGAGCAGTGGCTCGTTGCGCGTGATGACAACGAGGCGAAGACCGCGGCCGGCGTGGTGCAGGACGAACTCCAACTGCTCGGCAACCTCCGCATCGGTCACACCGTCGTACTCGTCGAGCACGAGAACCACCGGCCGCTCTCGGTCGCTCAGCTCACCGGCCAGCGCCGACAGCAGTCTGTGGTCCACACCGGAGGCGTCCGCAGGCGTTCCGACCGCTTCGGACACCGGGGCACCACCGGCGCGCAGCGCCTGCAGCACGTAGGCCCAGAAGACCCCGGGCCGCCGGTCACCCACGTCGAAGGTCAGCCAGGCGACCGGGGAAGCGAGTCCGGAGGCCCAGTCCGCGGCCAGCAGGGTCTTGCCGGCTCCGGCCGGACCGTTGAGCAGCGTCAACGGCGTGCTCAGAGCCTGGCCGAGGTGATCGACGAGCCGCTGACGGCGCATGAACGTCCGGGGCCTCGCGGGGAGCGCGAACCGCGTACGCAGAAAGGGGTCCCCCACGGGGTCGGTGCGCGACAGCGCCGGAACGAGGGGAACCGCCGGTCCTGGACCGCTCTCATGGATCGCCACGGCGCTCATCACCCCTGTCCGTCAGGGCCACGTCACGGGCAGCGCTTCACGTTCAGCATCCCAGCCTTCCCGCACGGCCGCACGGCAGACCGCCCCGACAGCCCGCTGACCTGCGCTTTCGGCGGCAGGTCAGCGGCATCGGGAGCGGTTCTCGGAGGTAGTCGGCCCAACGTCGTCAGCGCGGCGGGCGCGGAGCGGCCGTGGGACGGTACGTGTCCTCGCGTTCGCGCCACGAGCCCTCCTCGGACGGGTCGAGGAGGTTGTCGCGCGGCACGACGCAGAGGGCCCAGATGATGAAGCCGGAGAGGGCGATCATCACGACCGACCACACCGGGTACTGCGGCAGGGAGAGGAAGTTGGCGATGATGACGAGTCCGGCGATGGCCACGCCCAGGACGCGGGCCCACATCGCCGTCCTGAGCAGCCCCAGGCTGACGATCACGGCGAGGACGCCCAGAGCGAGGTGGACCCAGCCCCATCCGGTCAGGTCGAACTCGAACACGTAGTTGCGGGTCGTCACGAAGATGTCGTCCTCGGCGATGGCCATGATGCCCCGGAAGATGTCGAGCAGGCCGACCAGGAAGAGCATCACAGCCGCGAAGGCGGTCAGGCCGGTGGCCCATTCGTCCCTCGCCCTGTGTGACGGTTGAGTGTGTGTCGCGGTCATCTTGCGCCTCGCTTGCGATGCTCAGGGACCGGAAGGAGCGGGAGGGCGCTCGCAGCTCCAGCTCTCGCTCCGAACCGTTCGATGTCCCCATCAGCGTGCCCAGGGCACCACCCCGGCCGCCTCACCCGACGCGGGTGAGTGTGCGGCGGTCACCGTCCCACCGCCCCTCGCCGGCCACAGCTCGTCAGGTGGTGCCACCGGGCGCCGCCCACCATGCGGAGGTCGCGTCGCGCAGGGTGTTGGTGCCGCAGTGCACCTCACCCATGCCGAGGTGGTAGGTGTACCAGTCGTCGACGTACGACACCTTCAGGCCGACCCGACGGTAGGCGGCGGTGACGGCCTGCGTGAAGATGTCCTTGCCGTCGATGACGGGCCCCCACTGGCGTGGGGCCAGGTATCGGTCGCGTGTCAGGAGCAGGCCGTTGACCGCACCGGGCACGTACGCGCTGGTCGTCACGGTCGCCTCGGCCCCGGCACGCGAGGCGGTGGGCTTCCGGGCGAGCCACTGCTGCTGGCCGTGGTCCCCGAGGCTGTTCACGAGGCCGGAGCCGGCGCCCATGCGTGTCAGGCGCGGCACGGGTATCTCCTGGCCAGCGGCGGTCAGGGCCTCCCCATGACGGGTGTACAGCGCGGGCACCCGCACGATCTCCTCGTCCGTCACCCCCGTCTCGCGCTTGAGGATCTCCAGGTCGGCCGCGATGCGCCGCGCCGCCATCTCGTTGTCCGCCACCAGGTGACGGGAGGCGAGCGCCTGGTCGATCGTCTCCTTGGGCGCGGGACTGTCGCTGCGCCCCCGAACGGAGAACATCTTCGTCCGGCCGTGGCCGTCGCGCTTGGCGTCCCGCAACAGTCTCAGTCCCGCCTGCGGGTCCGCGACACCGATGCGCCAGCCGCGGGCCGTGTCGGCGGGCAGGAACTGGACGAACTCGTCGACGTGCCCCACGGCGAGCCAGGAGGTGTCCAGCAGCAATGGGTCTTGCAACCCCTGTGACCTGAGCAGCGTCCGCATCACCTTCGACGGGCGGGCTCCGCTGTCCTTGCGTTCGCCCATGATGATCCGCCCCGCCGGAAAGGAACGCCCGCCGTGCGCGTAGGGCGGGATCGTCTCCAGGTTCCCCATAGAGTTGAGCGACCAGTCGTCCGGCTCCGCCCGGTCGGTCACCTGCACGACACCGATGTCCCGGCCGCGCATCCTCTCGAAGAGCTCCCGGCCCGCGTCCCGGTCCCGCTGGGCGGAACGCAGCATCACCCGCATCACCTGCCGCTGGCCACCCGGCCCGGTCATGCTGACGTAGGCGGGTTCGACGAAGTCCTGTGCCCAGCGGTCGGCGTACTTCGTGAAGGTGACCAGCGGCGTGGTGATGCCCGCCTTCACGACCTCCTTGCGCAGGGCGGTGACGAACGTCCGCTGCAGGCGGCTGTCCGGGCCCTCGCCCTGCACCTTGGAGACCATCACCTGCCGCGTGTCCTGCAGGTGATGCTGCGTCAGCAGTGGTGCAACGCGCAGGGTCACGGCGTCGGAGGTGGACTTCCGCCCCGAGGTCACCGTCAGCCGGACCACCGCGCGTCCGTCCCACTTCGCGCTGTTCCGGACGACATCGGTGGCCTCGACACCGAACTCCGCACCGGAGCGCAGCTCGGCGGCCGTCAGCCGGGTCCCGGAAGTCACGAGGATCCACTTCCCGGCACGCTTGAAGAAGAGGTGGGCGTGCTCGGCACCGGTGGTGAGTTTCAGGCTGCCGGTCGCGCCGGCGGGCAGGGCCGGCAGCGGCACGGAACGGATCCGGGCGAGGTCGGCGGCGTCCTCGGTGCCGTTGACCTTCTTGTCGGTGCCGTCGTTGCACGCGGCCAGTTTGGCGTCGGACAGTGGCCGGCCACCGGGACCGGACACCGGGCACCGTTCGGCGTCGTCATCGATGTTGGGCAGGTACACGGCCCCGCGTTCGACCGACCAGCCGTCCTCGCCTGCGGTGTCGCTGCCGGCGGTGACATCGACCCGTCCGTCGCGGTTCACGTCCGCCCGCAGGTCGGCACGCCCACCGGTCTCGACGGCGGAGGCGGAGCCGGCCGGCCCCGCCAGCACCGATCCCGCGGCGGCCATGGCCAGGACCACCGACCCGGCCGGGTACAGACGCGAACGCATAGGTCTCCGTGAACGCACAGCAGGTTCCTCTCGGTCAGGGGATTCACCCTGCAAGAGGAAAAGCGGTCGCTGTGCGTTCCCGGTGCGGCGGGGGTGACGGCGCGGGAAGCCGCCGACGGGCCTGTCGGCGCCCGGGGTTCAGGCGATGGAGGCCGAAATGATCGCGGACACGGCGAGGTTGCAGGAAGCCGTCACCCAGACCGCGGGGTGCGGCTCCGCCTCGACCAGCGTCGCACCCAGGCGTCCCGGCGTGACCAGGTCCACCACCAGGAACGCCACCGCCATCATGACCAGCCCGAGTATCCCGAACGCCGCGGTGGAGACCAGGCCCTTGCCGAAGTCCTCGTACGTCGTCCAGATGGACGTGAACACGATGCCGCCGATACCGAGCAGCGCGGAACTGAGGACGGTGGCGGCGTTGCGGTTGCGCTCTTCCCAGATCTGCCGGCCGAGCTTTCCGGGCGTCAGCACGTCGACCAGGACGATGCCGAGGAGCAACAGAACCAGTCCCAGACCGCCGTAGGCAGTGGCCCGTCCGAGTCCGTTGACGATGTCGCTCATGGGGGTGCCAACTCCGAAGCGTAGAGATCATGAGTGATCGCGGTCAAAGAGAGGCAAAATGTAGCGCACGGCCGCCGCGCGGTGAACGGCGGCCATCTCTCCCGGAGATCACCGGCGCGAGAGCCTCGTGCGGTTCCGGCCCTGGCAGCCGGACGCCATCGCCCCCGCCTACCCCGCCGGCCGGCCCGGGCAGGACGTCAGGCACCGTAGGGTCCACAGTGCCCAGGTGGTTCGTCATCGCCACCGCGGACGAAGTGCCCTCCACCCGAGCGGAAAGGAACCGACAGGACATGCGCGTCAACGCGGCCCACGGCTCGGGGGAGGCTGTCCGATGAGCGGAACCGCTGAAGAGGAACCCGTCCTCTTCCACACCAACGGGCGCGCAGCCCACATCACCCTCAACCGGCCCCGGGCCCTCAACGCGCTCACGCACACCATGGTCCGCCGCATCGACGAGGCCCTCCTCGCATGGGAGCGCGACCCCGCCGTGGAGACCGTCGTCATCACGGGCGCGGGGGAGCGCGGCCTGTGCGCCGGCGGTGACATCCGTGCCATCCACGACGACGCCCGCGACGGCGACGGCACCGCCTCGGCCGCGTTCTGGCGTGACGAGTACCGCCTCAACGCCCGCATCGCCCGCTACCCCAAGCCGTACGTGGCCGTGATGGACGGCATCGTGATGGGCGGCGGTGTCGGTGTCTCGGCGCACGGCAGCGTCCGCGTGGTCACCGAGCGGTCCCGCATCGCCATGCCGGAGACGGGCATCGGTTTCGTGCCGGACGTGGGGGGCACGCACCTGCTCGCCGCCGCCCCGGGGGAGCTGGGCACTCACCTGGCTCTGACGGGAGCGCAGGTCGGCGCGGCCGACGCCTTGCTGTGCGGACTCGCCGACCACTTCGTGCCGGCGGCCTCGCTGCGGGACTTCCTCGACGCCTTGGCCGAACGTCCCGCGGACGAGGCCCTGGCCGGCTGCGCGTACCCACCCCCGCAGGGCGTCCTGGCCGCCCAGCGTGACTGGATCGACGCCGGCTACCGCGCCGACACCGTCGAGGAGATCGTGCGTCGCCTGCCGGCGCACGGTGATCCTGCCGCCAAGGAGGCCGCGGAGACCCTGCTCGCCAAGTCGCCGACCGCCCTCAAGGTCACCCTCGCCTCCCTGCGCCGCGCCCGGAGGCTGGGCGCGCTGGAGCCTGTGCTGAACCAGGAGTACCGCGTGTCCTGCGCCGCCCTGGACACACCCGATCTGGTCGAGGGAATCCGCGCCCAGGTCGTCGACAAGGACCGCAGGCCGCGCTGGTCGCCGAAGACCCTGGCCGAGGTCGCCGACACCGACGTCGAGCGTTTCTTCACCCCGCTCGGGGAGCGTGAGCTGGGTCTGTCGCCGGAACTCCCTCACTGAGGGAACGGGCGTGCCGAACTCCGGTGACAGCCGTGGGACGGGGCGCCGGGGACAGGAGCGACATACCTGTCCCCGGTGCGACCTCCGGGCGCCCCGTCGGCTCCACGGGATGTCAGAGCATGAGCAGCAGCCGCGTGTTGGCCACGAGCTTCCGGTTGACGCTGGTGCTCTGCACGAAGATGGTGAAGTGGTCGTTGTGGTCGGGCTTGACGCGCACTTCCGTGTCGGGCAGCCCGAGCAGAGCGCGGGCCTGGGGGCCCGTGTACACGCGGTCCGTCTTCTTCTCCAGCACCGCTATCTGCTTGCGCGCCTGGATCTTCTCCGACTTGCTCAGCTCGTAGTACGCGCCACCGGTGGTGTAGGTGTGCCCGCACTCGGTGACCCACTCCCGGATCGCCGCGTCGCGGGCGACCGGGATCAGCTGGTACTTCGTCGGGTCGGCCGGGGTGAGTCCGGCTGCCTTGATGGTGTCTTCGTTGACGGCGTCCGCCCCCGTGGAGAACACCGCACGCGACCCCCGGATGCCCTGGGTGCGGCCCATCATGAAGTTCTCGGTGGCCTGCCGGATGACCTGCCCGGCCTCCTCCAGGCCCTGCGTGCTGGTGGCGTCCCATATGGCGATGTTGTCCTTGGGGAAGCCGCACTGCATGGCCTCGCGCTTGCCCATCTGGTCGGGCACCAGCACGGCCAGCGTCCAGTTGTCCTGCTGGGTCCGGATCATCTCCGCGACGGCCTGGACCAGTTGACGTGGATCCCGGGCGGGAGCGTCCGGGCAGCGGTGGCTCGCGTTCTCCTGTCCGTCGGTCAGGACGAACGTCAGGAAACTGTGGTCGCCGTACAGTTGGGCGGTCTGAGCCAGCTCGCTCTGCGACTTCAGCGCGGCTGCCAGGAGGGCCGTCATCCCACCGGTCCGGTACAGCTGCTTCAGCGACGGCATGCGCAGCACGTCCTTGTCGTAGATGACGCACTCCACCTTGTCGGCGAAGACGTACACCGTGACGCGGGTTTCCTGGTCCAGTTCCCGCGAGCGGCGGGCGAGATAGGCGATCTGCTGGTCGGCGACTTCTACGACCTTGCGGCTCAGATGCGACATCGACGAGCTGGCATCCAGCACTAGAGCAACGTGGTTGATGTAGTTCTGGCTTTCGGACATCACAGCTCCCCCTCGTTCCGGCTTGGTGGTTCCACCTTCTCACCCACCACTGACAATCGATCTTGGAGGAACGTGTGGCCGGGGCGGGCGGTCAGCCGGTGCGGTCGGACCAGCCCGGCGGGAGGTCGCCCGGTGCCGTGGAGATGACGGTGTCGTCGTCCGGGCCGACGAACTCGAAGAGGGTGATCTCGGCGAACTCCGGGACGACGTGGATCGGATACGTGGGGCCTTCGTCGCGGAACGCGCGCATCTCGTCGAGGTGGTCGTTCTGGTAGAGGACCGTGCGCTCGCCGTGCTCCTCGACCCAGCGCGGGAAGAAGATCACGCCGTGCAGGCGGCGCTTGGCGGGCATGACGTTCACGCACACCGACGTGCCGGTGGGCTCGTTCCAGGACACCTTGTAGTGGTCGTCGTCCAGCAGGACCAGGTCGACCTGCTGGTCCTTGACCCATCGGCCGCCCACCATGCCGGAGTGGATCCGGTAGTCGATGGTGGTCGCGTTCTTCACGTACATCTCGTACTGCCAGCCGTTGGCATAGGTGTAGATGAAGCGGTGGCCGACGATGCCGGAGAGCTGCTGCGGGGGGACGGGGTTGCGGACGGTGGTCTCGTGCGCTTCGCGGCTGTCCATGAGGGGACCTCCTCGTCGTTCGGTACCGGGCGGCACTCTATTTTGTCACAAAACTATTTTGCGACAAAACAATATCGAGGGCATCATGAACGCATGGACACCGCGACTGATCTCGGCCGCCTCATCGGGCCCCTCAGGCGAGCCGTGCTGCTGCGTACCCGCCGCGCGGAGGACCTGCCGGATCTTCCCGAAGCGCAGATCGAACTCCTGAGAGTCCTGTCCGAGGCCGGACCCCTCGGGCCGGGTGACGTCGCGTCCCGTCTGCGCGTGGCCTCCTCGACGGTCAGCAACCTGGTCCGTGCCATGACCGCGTCGGGTCTCGTCGAGCGCAGGCCGTCATCGACCGACCTGCGCACGGTGACCCTCGTGGCCTCCCCGCACGCCCTCGACCTGCTCGACCGGTACGACGCAGTGAGCACGCAGGAACTGAGGCGTGCCCTGGCCGCTCTCACGCCGGACGGCCGACGGGCCATCGAGGAGGCGCTGCCGGCGCTCAGGGAGTTGCAGCACGTCCTGGACGGGCCGACGACATGAGGAATGAGGTCCGCATCTCGGGGTAAGCGATTGCCGCTGGACGGGAAGGGCTGCGACACCTGGGGAGGTCGGAGCGGCCCTTCCCCGCACTGTGTCCACCGGCGGCCTGCGGCGACAACCCTCAGGCCGCTCCGGCTTCCCGGCGGCCGACCCCGGTCACCCCTGGAGAAGCCTGCGCTTCTGCTCCTCGAACTCGGCCTCGGTGAGCACGCCTTGCGTCCTGAGCTCACCGAGCTGCCGCAGCTGTTCGATCTTGTCCGCCATATCCGAGGCAGGGGGTTCGGCGACGGCCTGCGGCTGCGGCGAGTACACCCCGTACCCCTCCTGCGCCGCCCATCGTCCCTGCTGCCGCCGTGTCACGCGGTTCGACACGGCGGTCGCCGTCCCGGCGACGACGGCGGTGCGCGCGACCCCGCGAATCAGACCTGGCATGGCTGTTTCCCTTCTGGTCGTCGGCGTGGTCGACGCCGTTCAGCGGGCCGCTTCGACCGCGTCGAGGGCGTCGGCGACGGCGTTGACCGGGATGCGTCCCGAGGCGACCAGCCTGGCCCCGCCACGGCGCAGGGCGGCGGCGAACGGCGCGGCCCCCACGTTCTCGTAGAGCAGGATGCCCGCGGAGCAGCCGGGCTCCAGCGCGGTGGCGGCCTCCTCGACGTCGTCCTGGCCCAGCAGCCCCGACGAGGCGCCCTCGAAGACGGCCAGGTCGAGCCTGCCGTCACCGGTGAGGTCGGCGATCTCCATGCCGGTCACGGTTCCGTCTTCGTCCTTCGGGACAAACGGCGTGCCCATCGTCGTGGACGAGTCCCGTGGGCGACGTGTCGACGCCGGACGAGTCGGTGACTGAACCGTCCCGCCGCAGTGCGGTCCTGCCCGCTCTCCCGCAGGGCCGCGCCGCGAAGCACGCGGGTGAAGCCTGAGCAGCTGTCACCTCCCCGGGGCATGCATGAGGATCGCCGCCGCAACCGGCAGGGCCGGCGGCACCGACGCACTGGAGGCGAGAGTGATGAAAGAACGAGCCGGACAGGCGGGCACCCACACCATCGACGTCCCGGTCCTCATCGTGGGCGGCTCCCTGGTCGGCCTGGCAACCTCGTTGTTCCTGGGACGGCTGGGCGTACCGCACCTGCTGGTGGAGCGCCACGCGGGCACCTCCATCCACCCGCGGGGCCGGGGCAACAACGTCCGCACCATGGAACTGTTCCGGGTGGCGGGTGTGGAGAAGGCGATCCAGGAGGCGGCCGCCACCCTGTCCGTCAACCACGGCATCCTGCAGGCGCCCACCCTGGTCGGCGACGCGGGCGAGTGGCTGTTCAAGGACATCGACCCGGGCGGCGGCCTGGCCCGCTTCAGCCCCAGCGCCTGGTGCCTGTGCAGCCAGAACGATCTCGAGCCGGTCCTGCTCGACCACGCCCGAAGGCACGGGGGTGACCTGCGCTTCTCCACCGAGCTGATGTCGTTCGACAGCGGCCCCACGGGTGTGACCGCCGTGGTCAAGAGCCGTGAGACGGGTGAGCACACCACCATCCGCGCGGACTACCTCGTCGCCGCGGACGGCCCCCGCAGTCCCGTGCGTGAGCAGCTCGGCATCGCTCAGAGCGGCCCCGGCGACCTGTTCCACAACGTCAGCCTCACCTTCCGCTCCCGCCGTCTCGCCGACGTCGTGGGCGACCGTCACTTCATCGTCTGCTACCTGACGAACCCGGAGGCCGACGGCGCCCTGCTGCCGGTCGACAACCGCGAGAACTGGGTCTTCCACGCCCCCTGGCACCCCGAGCACGGACAGTCCCTGGACGAGTTCACGGACGAGTGGTGCGCCGAGCACATCCGCCGGGCGGTCGGCGTCCCCGACCTCGACGTGGAGATCACCGGCAAGGCCCCCTGGCACGCCGCCCAGAGGGTCGCCCGCAGCTACCGGTCGGGCCGTGTGTTCCTCGCCGGTGACTCGGCCCACGAGATGTCCCCGACCGGGGCCTTCGGCTCCAACACCGGTATCCAGGACGCCCACAATCTTGCCTGGAAGCTGGCCGCCGTGCTCGACGGCTGGGCCGGGGAGGAACTGCTGGAGACCTACGACGCCGAGCGCCGCCCCGTGGCCGAGGCCACCAGCGCGCGGGCCGCGGCCCGGTCGGCCGAACACAGCCACCCCGGATTCGCCCCGCCACCGGGAGCCGGAGGCGCCGGTCCACGGCAGGGCATCCTCAACGTGGCCCTCGGCTACCGCTACCCGCAGGGCGCCGTCGTCGGCGCGGACCCCGACGCCCCGGTGGTGCCGGAGGGCCTCGACCTGACCGGCGGACCCGGCAGCAGAGCGCCGCACCTGTGGGTGCGCCGCGGCGACGAACGGATCTCGACGCTCGACCTCTACGAGCGGTCCCTCGTCCTGCTCAGCGACGCCGCGGAGCCGAACGAGTGGCACCCGGCCGCCGTGCGCCTGGCCGACGAACTGTCCCTCCCGCTCAAGTCGTACCGGCTGGGCACCGGACCCGAGGCCGACCTGGTGCCCGAGGACACCACCGACTGGGCGGAGCGCCACGGCACGGGGCCCGGGGGCGCCGTGCTGGTCCGGCCCGACGGCTTCGTCCTCTGGCGGTCACCGGGTCCCGAGGCCGACGCCGAGGCCGTACTGCGCGGGGTCCTGCGGAGCGCACTGGCAGTCGCCTGAGCCCCGCGGGCTCCGTTCGTGTGAGGCGTTCCGCGCGGCCCTGCCCGCGGCCGCACCGTCCGCCTTGGCCACCGGCGTCCCTGACGCCGGTGGCCAAGGCGGTGCCCCGGACGGGAGGACGCCCGGGCGCGCACGCGCACATCACCTGTGCGGGGGACCGCGACCGTCGGGCCGGGGAGCACGCCGACGGCCGAGGTCTCCTTCGCCCGTCGGGTCCGGACGTCGTCCCCCCTGTCACTCACGTACTACATCCGAGTCGCGCGATGAGCGGGCACGGGCACAGGATCGAGAAACGCTGACGTCGCATCACTGCGGCCAACGTTCACTTTCCCCTCCGCGCGAAGGAGATGTGCGCAGGATGACCACCACATCCGAACGGGTTGCAGGTTCGCGGGCGCGCCAGGCGTCGCACCATGTCTCGCAGTCCGTGTTCGACGGTTCCCGGCTCCGAGTCGTCCTCCTGGTCGACGTCCACGACGGCGCCCAGCAGGAGTTCCTCGACGCCTACGAACAGCTGTGCAACCAGGTCGCGTCCGTCCCCGGGCACGTCAGCGACCAGCTGTGCCAGTCGATCGAGAACCCCTCGCAATGGCTCATCACCAGCGAGTGGGAGAGCGCCCCGCCGTTCCTCGCCTGGGTCAACAGCGAAGAGCACGTGCGGATGGTCGAACCGCTGCACAGCTGCGTGCGCGACACCCGGTCCCTGCGCTTCCACGTCGTCCGCGAGACCGGCGGCCCCGCGGCGGACGCCGGCCAGGGCGAGCGCCGGCTCCAGACCGCGCCCAGGATCGGCGACGGCGTGATCCGCCACGCGCTCACCTTCACCGTCAAGCCGGGCAGCGAGGAGATCGTCGCCAAGATCCTCTCCGACTACGCCTCGCCCGAGCCGCAGGTCGACGACACCACCCGGCTGTGCCGCACCTCGCTGTTCATGCACGGCAACCGCGTGGTGCGGGCCATCGAAGTGCGGGGCGATCTGCTGGCCGCGCTGCGCCACGTCGCCCGGCAGCCCGAGGTCCGGGCGGTCGAGGAGGCCATCAACCCCCATCTGGAGCAGGACCGGGACCTCGACGACCCCGAGTCCGCCCGGGTCTTCTTCACCAGGGCCGCGCTGCCGGCCGTTCATCACGTGATGGCGGGGCGGCAGGACCCCAGGGCCGAGCGGTACGCCCTGTACTACCCGGCCCGGCCGGACCTCGGCATGAAGCTGGCCGAACTCCTGTCCCGCCAGGACGAGGCGGCGGCGGACGACCCGCGCAGCCCGGTCCTGCGCAGCACCATCTTCCAGCGCGACGACGTCGTCGTACGGCTCATCGACGTCCGCGACGGGCTGGACGCCGCCGACCCCGTCCAGATCCTGGGCCTCACCGACCCGGCACAGGTCGCCGAGCTGACGACCCTCCTGGACGACGCGGGCACCGACCTCACCGCAGCGAAGGACGCCGGCATGGCGCGCCTTCTCGAACTCGCGCGCATGGACCTCGTCACCGACCGCCGGTCACCCGACGCCTGATTCACCGTCCCGTGGCAGAGGCGGTGCCCGCCTCTGCCACGGGTGGTGCAGTACATCAACGGAGGAACGCGTGATCACATCTCGTCCCAACATCGTGAGCATGAGCGACGTCGAGCCCAACCGCCGACGAGGCGGTGACCTGCGTGCCATGCTCACTCCGGCCGCCGTCGGCGCCACCAGCGGATTCATGGGCGTGGCCCTCATCGAACCCGGTGACCGCATCGCCGAGCACTACCACCCGTACTCCGAGGAGTTCGTGTACGTGGTGTGCGGGCAGCTGGAGGTGGACCTCGACGGCGAGCCGCACCCGCTGCAGCCCGAGCAGGGGCTGCTGATCCCCCTCAACGTGCGCCACCGCTTCCGCAACGTCGGCGACGTGGAGGCCCGTATGGTCTTCCACCTCGGCCCGCTGGCCCCGAGCCCGCCGCTGGGCCATGTCGACACCGAGGGAACCGACGCCGAGTCCGCGGTGGTGGGGGCGGAGGCAGCCGCACGACGTCAGGTCCGGTCATGACGCGACGAGTGGTGGTCACCGGCATAGGCATCGTCGCTCCCGGCGGCATAGGCGTACCGGCGTTCTGGAATCTCCTGGCGGAGGGGCGCACGGCGACACGGGCCATCACGTTCTTCGACCCGTCCGGGCTGCGTTCCCGGATCGCCGCCGAGTGCGACTTCGACCCGGCTGACCACGGTCTGGACGTGCGAGACGCGGAACGCTGCGACCGCTACATCCAGTTCGCCCTGGTCGCGGGCGACGAAGCGGTACGGGACGCCGGACTCGACGTGAGCGCCGAGGACCCGTGGCGCGTCGGTGTCTCGCTGGGCACCGCGGTCGGCGGCACCACCCGGCTGGAGAACGACTACGTCCTGGTCAGCAGCAGCGGACAGCGCTGGGACGTGGACCACCGCAAGGCGGGCCCGGAACTGCACCGCGCGTTCTCGCCGAGCACGCTCGCCTCGACGGTGGCGGAGCGCTTCGGGGCGCGCGGTCCGGTGCAGACCGTCTCCACGGGCTGCACCTCCGGGCTCGACGCGGTCGGCTACGCCTTCCACACCGTGCAGGAGGGCCGGGCCGACGTGTGCATCACCGGCGCCTCGGACTCGCCGATCTCCCCGATCACCATGGCCTGCTTCGACGCGATCAAGGCCACCTCCCCGAACAACGACGACCCGGCCCACGCCTCGCGTCCCTTCGACGCCGACCGCGACGGGTTCGTCATGGGCGAGGGCGGCGCCGTGCTCGTCCTGGAGGAGCTCGAGCACGCCAGAGCCCGCGGTGCCCACGTGTACTGCGAGCTCGGCGGGTACGCCACCTTCGGCAACGCCTACCACATGACCGGTCTGACCAGCGAGGGCCTGGAGATGGCCCGGGCCATCGAGGACGCCCTGGACCGCGCACGGCTCGACCCCACCGCGATCGACTACGTCAACGCGCACGGGTCGGGCACCAAGCAGAACGACCGTCACGAGACGGCCGCGGTGAAACGGGTTCTGGGCGCGCACGCCTACGACACCCCCATGAGTTCCATCAAGTCGATGGTGGGCCACTCCCTGGGCGCCATCGGGGCGATCGAACTCGTCGCCTGTGTGCTGGCCCTGGCCCACCAGGTGGTACCGCCGACCGCGAACTACCAGACCCCCGATCCCGAGTGCGACCTGGACTACGTCCCGCGCGTCGCGCGCGAGCGCAAGCTCGACAGCGTGCTCTCGGTGGGCAGCGGATTCGGCGGCTTCCAGTCCGCGGTGGTCATGAACCGGCCGAGGGAGAAGACACGATGAGCCAATCCCGTCCCCGGCGCGCGGCCGTCACGGGCATCGGTGTGGTCGCGCCCAACGGAGCCAGTACCGAGACCTTCTGGAAGTCCACCGCGGAGGGCATCAGCGCTCTGGAGCGGATCACCCGGGAGGGCTGCGAACACCTGCCGCTGCGGGTGGCGGGCCAGGTGCGCGACTTCGACCCGTCGGCGGCGATCGAGGAGCGCTTCCTGGTCCAGACCGACCGGTTCACGCACTTTGCGATGGCCGCGGCCGACCTCGCGCTGGACGACGCCCGGCTGCACCGGACCGAGACCGACGAGGCGCCGTTCTCCGTGGGCGTGGTCACCGCGGCGGGTTCCGGCGGCGGCGAGTTCGGACAGCGCGAACTGCAGCAACTGTGGAGTAAGGGCAGCCGCTTCGTCGGCCCGTACCAGTCCATCGCCTGGTTCTACGCCGCCAGCACCGGCCAGATCTCCATCCGCCGGGGCTTCAAGGGACCCTGCTCGGTCGTCGCCGCCGACGAGGCCGGCGGCCTGGACGCCCTCGCCCACGCGGCGCGGGCCGTACGGCGCGGCACCGACGTGATCGTGGCCGGTGCGACCGAGGCGCCGATCGCGCCCTACTCGGTGGTCTGCCAGCTCGGCTATCCAGAGCTCAGCACGGTCGACGACCCGACCCGCGCCTACCGTCCGTTCACGTCCGCGGCCTGCGGGTTCGTGCCCGCGGAGGGCGGTGCCATGGTCGTGGTGGAGGCGGAGTGCACAGCCCGGGACCGGGGGACGCGCGTGCGGGCCCACCTGGCCGGACACGCGGCGACCTTCACCGGGGCCTCCCGCTGGGAGGAGTCCCGGGAAGGCCTCGCCCAGGCCATCCGAGGAGCCCTGGCCGAGGCCGGCTGTGCTCCCGAGGACGTCGACGTCGTCTTCGCCGACGCCCTCGGCGTACCGGAGGCGGACCGCGCCGAGGCCCTGGCCATCGCCGATGCCCTCGGGGCGCACGGCACCCGTGTGCCCGTCACCGCGCCGAAGACCGGGATCGGGCGGGCCTACTGCGCGGCGCCGCTGATGGACGCCGCGACAGCGGTGCTGTCGATGGAGCACGGCCTGATCCCGCCCACCCCCCAGGTCTTCGACATCTGCCACGACCTCGACCTCGTGACCGGCCGGGCCCGCACCGCCGAGGTCCGCACGGCGCTGCTGCTGAGCCGGGGACTCATGGGTTCGAACTCGGCGCTCGTGCTGCGGCACGGCGCCGGCGACGCCTCGTGGTGAGGCGCCGCGGAGCAGAAGAGGAAGGGAACGACATGACCGACCGCATCACCGTCGAAGAGCTGGCCGAACTCATGAAGAAGTGCACCGGTGTCACCGTCACACCGGAGGAACTCGGCCGTGACGACACGGCCTTCGAAGGTCTCGGCGTCGACTCGCTGGGCCTGCTGGGCATCGTGGGTGAGCTGGAGAACCGGTACGGCACACCGATGCCGACCGACGCCGAACGCTCCAAGACGCCCCGGCAGTTCCTCGACCTCGTCAACAGCGCACTGCTGACAGGAGCATGAGATGACCGGACACACGCAGAACGAGATCACCATCGCGGCGCCCCTGGACCTGGTCTGGGAGGTGACCAACGACCTGGAGAACTGGCCGCAGTTGTTCAGCGAGTACGCCTCCGTCGAGATCCTCTCCCGCCAGGGCCACAGGACGACCTTCCGGCTGACCATGCACCCGGACGAGAACGGCACCGTATGGAGCTGGGTCTCGGAGCGCGAGCCGGACCGCGAGAAACTCACGGTCAAGGCCCGCCGGGTCGAGACGGGCCCCTTCGCCCACATGGACATCCACTGGCGGTACGAGGAGGTACCGGCCGGCACGCGCATGGTCTGGACCCAGGACTTCGCGATGAAGCCGGACGCGCCGGTCGACGACGCGTGGATGACGGACAACATCAACCGGAACTCCAAGGTGCAGATGGCCCTGATCCGCGACCGCATCGAGAAGATCGCAGCGGAGCGCGGTGCGGCGCACCGTCTGAACGACTGAGCCGGACGGAGAACCCCCCATGCACCAAGCTCTGATCGTCGCCCGGATGGCCCCCGGATCGGCGCCCGACATCGCCAAGGTGTTCGAGGAGTCCGACCGGGGGGAGCTGCCGCGGCTCGTCGGTGTGACCCGGCGCAGCCTCTTCCAGTTCGGCGATGTCTACATGCACCTGATCGAGGCCGAGCGCGATCCCGGCCTTGCCATCGCCGAGGTCGCCGGGCACCCCGAGTTCCGGGACGTCAGCGAGCGGCTGTCCGCGTACGTCAGCGCGTACGACCCCGACACCTGGCGTTCCCCCAAGGACGCCATGGCGCAGCGCTTCTACCTGTGGGAGCGCGAGCCGGCCGGCTGACAGCCTCCCCCCGTGACGACCGGTCGCCGGGTCCGCGACGCTGCGGAGGCCGTGCACGGACTTCACGAGCCCGTCGCAGGACAGGAGCACCGCGGCGGTCGTGTGCGGTACGC
>NZ_JBEZWO010000027.1:0-541 GCF_040637515.1 Streptomyces sp. NPDC029041
CGCCCGGTTACATTCCGAACCCGGAAGCTAAGCCTTACAGCGCCGATGGTACTGCAGGGGGGACCCTGTGGGAGAGTAGGACGCCGCCGAACAATCTTTGGAAGGACCCTTGGTCCCAGCGTTCAGCTGGGACCAAGGGTCCTTTTTGTTTTGGCAGTGCGCGCTGGGCACCCGGCTGCGCGAGAATGACTTGCGGTACCGAAGACAGGAGTCACCATGTCCACCAACTCTCCCGACGACCGACCGGAGCGCGACCAGCGGCGACGGGAGGGGGACCGGGGCGACCGGAACGACCGCGGCGGTCAGCGCGGGGGCCGCGGAGACCGTGGTGGCTTCCGCCGCGACAACGACCGCGACCGGGGCGGCAACGACCGCGGAGGATACGGGCGTCGTGACGGCGACCGCGACCGCGGCGATCGTCCCGACCGCGGTGAGCGTGGTGGCTTCCGCCGCGACGACAGTCGTGGTGGTGGCTTCGGCCGGCGTGACGACCGTGACCGCGGTCCCCGTAGGGACGATCGTGACCGGGGTGGGTTCCGTC
>NZ_JBEZWO010000027.1:638-37248 GCF_040637515.1 Streptomyces sp. NPDC029041
GTCGGGACGACCGTGGTGAGCGCCCGCCCTTCCGCCGTGACGACCGGGACAACCGCGGCGAGCGTCCCGCCTTCCGGCGAGACGACCGGCGTGACGACAGTCGTGGTGGTGGCTTCGGCCGGCGTGACGACCGTGACCGCGGTCCCCGTAGGGACGATCGTGACCGGGGTGGGTTCCGTCGGGACGACCGTGGTGAGCGCCCGCCCTTCCGCCGTGACGACCGGGACAACCGCGGCGAGCGTCCCGCCTTCCGGCGAGACGACCGGCGTGACGACCGCAGGGACGACAGGCGGGACGACCGGCGTGACGGCGACCGCGGCGGGTTCCCCCGCCGCGACGACCGGGACCGTGGCGGTTTCCGCCGGGACGACAACCGCGACCGTGGCTTCCGCAGCGATGACCGGGACCGGCCGCGCGACGGCGACCGGGACCGTGGTGGCTTCCGGCGCGACGACCGTGGTGGCTTCCGGGGCCGTGACGAGCGCCGGGACGACCGTCGCGGCGACGACCGCGGGGAGCGCGGCGGCTTCCGGCGCGACGACGGCGGCCGGGGCGGGCGCCCCGGTTTCCGCCGTGAGGACGGCCCCCGCGGCGACCGCAGCGACTTCCGGCGGGACGACAACCGCGGCGACCGCAGCGACTTCCGGCGGGACGACAACCGCGGTGAGCGCGGTGGTTTCCGCGGCCGTGACGACCGTGGTGGGCGCGGGCCCCGGCGGGACGACCGCGGTGAGCGCGGCTTCCGTCGGGACGGCGACCGGCGTGACGGCGATCGGGGTGGTTTCCGCGGCCGTGACGACCGGCGCGGCCCGGGCCGGTTCCGTGAGGAGCGCGATCGGGACAGGGAGCCGATCAAGCGGCTGCCGATCCCCGAGGACGTCACGGGTGACGAGATCGACAAGGACGTACGCCAGGAGCTGCAGAGCCTGCCCAAGACGCTCGCCGACGACGTCGCCAGGAACCTCGTGATGGTCGCGCGGCTCCTCGACGAGGACCCCGAGGGCGCCTACGGCTACTCCAGGGTGGCGCTGCGGCTGGCGTCGCGTGTCGCCGCCGTGCGGGAAGCCGCCGGATTCGCCGCGTACGCCAGTCAGAAGTACGGCGAGGCGCTGGCCGAGTTCCGGGCCGCCAAGCGGATGACCGGGAACATCGACCTGTGGCCCGTCATGGCCGACTGCGAGCGCGGGCTCGGCCGGCCGGAGAAGGCGCTGGACATGGCCGGGGCGCCCGAGGTGCACAAGCTCGACAAGGCCGGCCAGGTGGAGATGCGGCTCGTCGTAGCCGGTGCCCGGCGGGACATGGGGCAGCTGGACGCGGCCATCGTGACGCTGCAGAGCCCCGAGCTGGCCGCGAACTCCGTGCAGCCCTGGACCGCGCGCCTGCGGTACGCCTACGCCGACGCGCTGCTCGCCGCCGGGCGGGAGAGCGAGGCGCGGGAGTGGTTCGCGAAGGCCGTCGAGGCCGACCGTGACGGCAGCACCGACGCCTCGGACCGGCTCGCCGAGCTGGACGGCGTGGAGTTCGTCGACGCCATGGTCGAGGACGAGGACGAGGAAGCTCCGGCCCCGCGGAACGCGGACGAGAGCGAGACCGACGTCGAAGGCGGCGACGACAAGGACTGACGTCCGTGCGACAGGGGGCGGGACCCGGGCTGTGAGGCCTCGGGTCCCGCCCCCTTCGTCATGCCGGTGCGTCGGGCCGGCGTCACGCCGCTCCCGCCCTGACGTCCTGTCAGAGGTCCAGTGCCCGCAGTACCAGGCCGGTTGCCGGTTTCGGACCGAACGACGTCGACTTGCGGGGCATCGTCACGCCCTGGCGGGCCAGCTCCCGCACGACCTCCTCGCGCACCGGGTGCATCAGGACGGCCGTTCCGCCGTCGCGTTCCGCCTTCTCGACCGTTGCCGCGGTGTCGTGGATGTAGGCGATGTGGGCGGGTGAGTCCTCGGAGACGCGCCAGACATGTTCGAGGAGCGTGGCGTGCAGGACCGTCGCGTCCAGGGTCCGCCAGGCCGCAGGGCGGTCGGCGGGGACCGTACGGGCCAGCAGGCCCGGGTCCGGGTGGTCGACGAGGTGGAAGGCGCCGTCGCCGGCCAGCAGGAACGCGTTCCCGGCGCAGGCGGCGTCGGCCAGCTTGTCCAGGGCCTCGGACAGTGGGACGTCGAGGCGCCGCACGCGGAAGTGGCCCTCCAGGGCTGCCACGGCCTCGGCGACCGGCAGATCGTGCAGGAGGCGGTGGATGGCGCGGACCCGGAGCGGGTAGCGGGCCGTGTCGACGAGGAGGACCAGGCCGTGGTCCCACGGGCTGGGGGAGGGGTGCTCCGCGCGCAGGCGGCGGTAGGTCGCCCAGCGGTGGTGGCCGTCGGCGATCAGGGCCTGGTGCCGGCCGAGGTCCGTCCGGATCGTCGCCAGGTCCCCGGGGGCGGTGACCGACCACAGGCGGTGGCGGAAGCCGTCCTCCGTGGTGGTGGCCAGGAGCGGCGGCAGGGTCGCGGTGCGCTCGATCAGGTCTGCTGTGGCGGTCGTCGAGCCATCGCCCCGGTAGGTGAGCAGGAGGGGTTCGAGGTTGGCCGAGGTGGCCCGCATGAGTGCCGCGCGGTCGGCGACGACGTGCGGCATGACGTCCTCGTGCGGCAGCACCAGCCGCTCCGCCGGATCCGACACGCGCAGAGCGCCGATGATGCCGCGTTGCAGCATGCCGTCGCCGTCCTGCTGCTCGTAGACGTAGAGACCCGGTTCCGGGTCGGTGGTGAGGATGCCCTCGGACAGCCAGCGGCGCAGGGTGTCCGCGGCCCGCTCGTTGCGGGCGCTGGGTGTGGCGGCCTGGGGGAGGATCAGGCGGACGATGTTGTAGGGGTCGGCGGATTCGAGGTGGTGCAGGCCGTCGGGGCGGACCACGACGTCGTACGGGGGAGATGTGACGGCGGCAAGGCTGCCGACCCGGTCGGGGTCGTAACGAAGGCCTCGGAACGGGGTGAGTTCCAGGCCTCGGTGCGTCGTTGCCTCCGAGTGACCTGCTGAGTTCATCCCGGCATCGTACGGCTGTCGGTGGCATGGGGGATGATCGGGGGAAAGCCGTCGAACGAGGAGCGATGCGGGATGAGCCGAAGCGTCAGGACGAGGCCCGAGGGCAGTGGGCAGGCCCTGAGCGAGGCGTACGACACGGCGCTGCTCGATCTCGACGGTGTCGTGTACGCGGGCGGGAGTGCCATCGCGCACGCGGTCGAGTCGCTGGCCACGGCCCGGGAGGGCGGGATGCGCCTGGCGTACGTGACGAACAACGCGCTGCGGACCCCCGACACCGTGGCAGCGCATCTGACCGAGCTGGGGATACCGACGGGTGCGGAGGACGTCATCACCTCGGCGCAGGCCGTTGCGCGGCTGATCAGCGAGCAGGTGCCGCAGGGCGCCCGGGTGCTGGTGATCGGCGGGGACGGGCTGCGGGTCGCGCTGCGCGAACGCGGGCTGGTGCCCGTGGAGTCGGCGGACGACGACCCGGCGGCGGTGGTGCAGGGGTTCGGCGGACCGGACCTGCCCTGGGGCCGCTTCGCCGAGGCCTCCTACGCGGTGGCACGGGGCGTGCCGTGGTTCGCCTCCAACACCGACCTGACGATTCCGAGCGGGCGGGGCATCGCGCCGGGCAACGGGGCCGCGGTGGAGGTCGTCCGGATCGCCACGGGGGCCGAGCCGCAGGTCGCGGGCAAGCCGCTGCCGCCGATGCACCGGGAGACCATTCTGCGGACCGGGGCGCGGCGGCCCCTGGTGGTCGGGGACCGGCTGGACACGGACATCGAGGGCGCGTTCAACGGGGAGGTCGACTCGCTGCTCGTCCTGACCGGAGTGACCGACGGCGCGCAGTTGCTGGCCGCGCCGCCGCAGCACCGGCCGACGTATGTGGACGCCGATCTGCGCGGGATGCTCGCCGGTCAGCCGGAGGTCGTCGCGGTGGGCGAGGGCGGCTTCCGGTGCGGTGGCTGGACGGCGACGGCCGGTGCGGACCGGCTGGAGCTCGACGGGGAGGGCGAGGCACTGGACGGGCTGCGTGCGCTGTGTGCCGTGGCGTGGACGGCGGCCGGTGAGGGCGCGTGCGCGCTGGACGGGGGGAAGGCGCTGGCGCGGCTGGGCATCTGAGCGCCTGTCAGTGCCCGGGGCGGGGGTACCCGGGGCGGGGCGGGGACACCGGATCTCGGGACACCGGATCTTGCCTGAATGCGAGGGTAGGCTAACCTAACCACGTGTTGGTCGACAGTCCCCCCGAACAGCGCGCGGAGACCGCCCCCGCGCCCCCGACCCGACGGGCGGTGCGAGCCTTCGGGCTGCTCCTGTCCGTGGCGATCCTGGTGCTCGTCGCGCTGGCGAGTATCGCGATCGGAGCGAAGGAGCTGTCCCTCGGGCAGGTCTGGCACGGCTTGTACGAGGACTCGGGGACCTACGGCGACGTCGTCGTGGCGGAGCGCCTGTCGCGGACCCTGCTCGGGCTGCTCGCCGGTGCCGCGCTCGGTCTGTCCGGGGCGGTGTTGCAGGCCCTCACGCGCAACCCGCTGGCCGATCCCGGACTGCTCGGCATCAACGCGGGTGCCTCCGCCGCGGTCGTCACGGCCATCACCTACTTCGGGGTCACCTCACTCACCGGCTACGTCTGGTTCGCGTTCCTCGGCGCGGCCGCGGTCGGGGCGCTGGTCTGGTTCCTCGGCGGCAGCCGGGGCGCCACGCCGGTGCGGCTCGCGCTCGCCGGTACGGCCGTCAGCGCCGCGCTGTACGGCTACCTGCAGGCCGTGATGATCATGGACGAGGCGGCGCTGGGCAAGATGCGCTTCTGGACGGTCGGTTCGCTGGCCTCGGCGACGAACTCGACCATCACGCAGGTCCTGCCGTTCCTGCTGACCGGCACGGCCCTGGCCCTGGCCCTGGCCCGGCCGCTCAACGCGATGGCCATGGGCGACGACACCGCCAAGGCGCTCGGCGCCAACCTCAACCGCACCCGGGCGCTGTCGATGCTGGCCGCGACCGTGCTGTGCGGGGCCGCGACCGCCGCCTGCGGACCGATCGTGTTCGTCGGGCTGATGGTGCCGCACGTGGTGCGCTCGTTCACCGGGCCCGACCTGCGCTGGATCCTGCCGTACGCCGCGATCCTGTCGCCCGTGCTGCTGCTCGGCGCCGATGTCATCGGCCGGATCGTGGCCCGTCCTTCGGAGCTCCAGGTGGGTATCGTCACCGCGATCCTCGGCGGGCCGGTGTTCATCTTTCTCGTACGACGGCGGAGGACGGCACAGCTGTGAAGACCACCAACCGTGCCGTGCGGACCGGCGGGCTCTCGGTACGCCTGGACGTGCGGGCCCTGATCGTCGTGCTCCTGCTGCTCGTCGCGGCGCTCGTGGCGAGTGTCGTGCTCATCGGCACCGGCGACTTCCCGATCCCGGCCGCCGACGTGCTGCGGACGCTGGCCGGAGAGGGAAATCCGGGCCAGGAGTTCATCGTCAACGAACTGCGGTTGCCGCGGGTCCTGGTCGGGCTGCTGGTCGGTGCCTCGCTGGGGCTCGGCGGCGCGCTGTTCCAGGCCATCTCCCGCAACCCGCTGGGCAGTCCGGACGTGCTCGGCCTCGGGCAGGGAGCGACGGCCGGCGCGCTCACGGTGATCGTGCTGACCTCCGGCAGCGCCAACCAGGTCGCCGTCGGGGCACTAGTGGGCGGTCTGGTGACCGGACTCGCCATCTACG
Source organism: Streptomyces sp. NPDC029041 (assembly GCF_040637515.1). Classification (NCBI taxonomy): domain Bacteria; kingdom Bacillati; phylum Actinomycetota; class Actinomycetes; order Kitasatosporales; family Streptomycetaceae; genus Streptomyces; species Streptomyces sp. NPDC029041. Next base: position 6,353 of record NZ_JBEZWO010000027.1, read on the forward strand.
TGCTCGCCTGGAAGCGGGGCGTGCACGGCTACCGGCTGGTCCTGGTCGGCATCGGCGTCTCCGCGATCGTCACGGCGGTCAACGGCTATCTGCTCACCAAGTCGGACATCGTGGACGCCGCCCGTGCGGTGGTGTGGATGACCGGGTCCCTCGACGGCCGGGACTGGGACCAGGTGTGGCCGCTGCTCGCGCTGACCGCCGTGCTGGTGCCGCTCGTCCTCGTCAACGCGCGCGGGCTGCGGATGATGGAGATGGGCGACGACGTGTCGTACGCCCTCGGAGTGCGGGTCGAGCGCGTGAGGCTGCTGCTCATGGTGGCGGCCGTGCTGCTCACCGCCTCCGCCACCGCCGCGGCCGGCCCCGTCAGCTTCGTGGCGCTCACCGCGCCGCAGCTGGCCCGGCGCCTGACCCGCTCACCCGGGCCGAACCTGCTGGCCTCGCTGTGCATGGGGGCCGCCCTGCTGGTCGTCGCCGACTGGGTCTCGCAGCGGGCGTTCGGCGCCGAGCAGCTGCCCGTGGGCGTGGTGACCGGCGTCCTCGGCGGTGTCTACCTGCTGTGGCTGCTGGTCAGCGAGCGCAGGGCGGGCCGGATATGAGGGCGGGCACGCTCGCCGAGAGCAGGACCAGCAGCGGACTGAACTACCAAGGGAGCACCGTGAACCGCCTGTCCGCCGAGAACGTCACCCTCGCCTACGACCGGCGGGTCATCGCCGAGCAACTGTCGGTGGAGATACCCGACCAGTCGTTCACGGTGATCGTCGGCCCCAACGCGTGCGGCAAGTCGACGCTGCTGCGGGCGCTGTCGCGGATGCTCAAGCCGAGCGAGGGCCGGGTGCTGCTCGACGGGCAGGTCATCCAGTCGATGGCCGCGAAGAAGGTCGCGCGGACCCTCGGCCTGCTGCCCCAGACGTCGATCGCGCCCGACGGCATCACCGTCGCCGACCTGGTCGGGCGCGGCCGCTACCCGCACCAGGGCATCCTGCGCCAGTGGTCCGCCGAGGACGAGCGGATCGTCCAGGAGTCCATGCGGCAGACGGGCGTCGCCGAGCTCGGCGACCGCTACGTCGACGAGCTCTCGGGCGGCCAGCGCCAGCGCGTGTGGATCGCCATGGCCCTCGCCCAGCAGACGCCGCTGCTGCTGCTCGACGAGCCGACGACGTACCTGGACATCCAGCACCAGATCGACGTGCTGGACCTGTGCGCGGATCTGCACGAGGAGCAGGGCCGCACGCTCGTCGCCGTACTGCACGACCTCAACCACGCCGCCCGCTACGCCACCCACCTCATCGCCCTGCGCGAGGGCCGGGTCATCGCCGAGGGCGCGCCGAAGGACATCGTCACGGCGGACCTGGTCGAGGAGGTCTTCGGGCTGCGCTGCCAGGTCATCGACGACCCGGAGACGGGCACCCCGCTGGTCGTGCCGGCGGCCCGCAAGGCCCGCGTTCGGAGCACGGTCGGGAAGGCCGCGGCTACAGAAGCTTCCTGAGCTGGAGCAGGTCACGCACACCGGCGTGCAGCTTCACCCGGCCCGAACCCCAGGCCCTGGCGAAGTTCAGCTCGCCGCCCACCAGGGCCACCAGGTCGTCGCCGGTCATGGCGAGTCTGATCTCGGCCTTGCCGGGCGGCGGCCCCGGCACGGTGTCGTGCACCTCGATCCGCCCGCCGCGCATCCGGCCGGCGAAGGTGACGTCGAGGTCCGTGATGTGGCAGCTCACCGAGCGGTCCAGGGCCGCGGCGTCGCGGACGTCCCCTTCGGCGCGCTGCATGTTGTCCGAGAGCTTGTCGAGTGCGCTGCGGCACTCCTCGATCGTGGCCATCGCGGTCGACGGTACCGCAGCGGTTCGCGGTAGCGTCGGGGCATGAACGACGCAGTTCCCGAGCCCCCGCCGGCGGCGGAGGAAGAGCCGGCGTACGACCCCGCCGCCCCCGCTCCCCTGAACGTGCCCCGCACGCCCACCGGCGACGCCGGGGTGGATGCCGCCCTGGACCGGCTCGGCGACGCGGACCACCTCGCCACGGACGGGCATCTCGAGGTGTACGAGGATGTACACCGGGGGCTGCGCGACGCGCTCACCGCGCTCGACGTACGCCCGGGACCTCCGGGGCCCCCGATGCCGCACGCACCTAGGAGCTGAGCCGAACGTGGCAGGAGTCGCACGCCGCCGTCTGGACGCGGAGCTGGTCCGCCGGAAGCTCGCGCGCTCGCGTGAGCACGCCGCGCAGCTGATCGCCGCGGGGCGGGTGTCCGTGGGCAAGACCGTCGCGACGAAACCCGCCACGCAGGTGGAGACCGCGGCCGCGATCCTGGTCGCCCAGGACGACAGCGACCCCGACTACGTCTCGCGCGGCGGTCACAAGCTGGCCGGCGCGCTCGCGGTGTTCGGCCCTCAGGGACTGGCCGTCGAGGGGCGCAGGGCGCTCGACGCGGGCGCGTCCACCGGCGGTTTCACCGACGTCCTGCTGCGCGCGGGCGCGGCCCACGTCGTCGCCGTCGACGTCGGATACGGACAACTCGCGTGGTCCCTCCAGAAAGATGAACGCGTCACCGTCAAGGACCGTACGAACGTACGCGAGTTGACGCTTGAAGCGATCGATGGGGAGCCAGTGGATCTTGTCGTGGGGGATCTGTCCTTCATCCCGCTCGGGCTGGTCCTGCCCGCCCTGGTGCGGTGCGTGAAGCCGGACGCCGATCTGGTGATGATGGTCAAGCCGCAGTTCGAGGTGGGCAAGGAGCGCCTCGGCAGCGGGGGAGTGGTACGCAGCACCCAGCTGCGGGCCGAGGCGGTACAGGGGGTGGCCGAGAAGGCCTGGGGGCTGGGGCTCGGGGTGAAGGGCGTGACGGCCAGTCCGCTGCCCGGGCCGTCGGGGAATGTCGAATACTTTCTGTGGCTGCGGTCCGGGGCACCGGAACTGGACCCGGCCGAGGCAGACCGTGCAGTGGCGGAGGGGCCGCGTTGACCGAGAACCGAGCTCGTACTGTTTTCCTGCTCGCCCACACGGGCCGGCCCGCGGCCGTGCGCAGTGCCGAGCTCGTCGTGAAGGGGCTGCTGCGCTCCGGTCTTGGCGTGCGCGTCCTGGAGGCCGAGGCACGCGACCTGCCGCTGCCGGCGGAGGTGGAGCTGGTCAAGGAAGCCACCCCGCAGTGCCTCGACGGATGCGAGCTGCTGATCGTGCTGGGCGGCGACGGCACGCTGCTGCGTGGCGCCGAGTTCGCCCGGGCGTCGGGCGTGCCGATGCTGGGCGTCAACCTCGGGCGCGTCGGGTTCCTCGCGGAGGCCGAGCGGGACGATCTCGACAAGGTCGTCGACCGGGTGGTGACCAGGGCGTACGAGGTCGAGGAGCGGATGACCGTCGACGTCGTGGTGCACCAGAACGGCGACATCGTGCACACGGACTGGGCGCTGAACGAGGCGGCCGTGCAGAAGGTGTCCGCCGAGCGGATGCTGGAGATCGTCCTAGAGATCGACGGGCGGCCGGTGACGGGATTCGGCTGCGACGGGATCGTGTGTGCGACGCCCACCGGGTCGACGGCGTACGCCTTCTCGGCGGGCGGGCCGGTGGTGTGGCCGGAGGTCGAGGCGCTGCTGATGGTGCCGATCTCCGCGCACGCGCTGTTCGCGAAGCCGCTCGTGACATCGCCGGATTCCGTGTTGGCTGTGGAGGTTCTGCCGCACATCCCGCCCGGGGTGCTGTGGTGTGACGGGCGGCGGACGGTGGAGTTGCCGGCCGGGGCGCGTGTGGAGGTGCGGCGGGGGGCTGTGCCGGTGCGGCTGGCTCGGCTGCACCATGCTTCTTTCACGGACCGGCTGGTGGCGAAGTTCGCGCTGCCTGTTTCCGGGTGGCGGGGCGCACCTCATTAGGGGTGGGTGCTCGTCGTCGGCGGGCGCGGGTGCTCTGTGGCTTGTCGCGCAGTTCCCCGCGCCCCCAGGGGCCGATCACCACTCGCGTGGGTGACAGGGCCGGGCCGGTCGCAATCCCCGGTCCGGACCTCGTAAGGTCGTGTCCGTGTTGGAGGAGATGCGGATACGGTCGCTGGGCGTGATCGACGACGCCGTCGTCGAGCTGTTGCCCGGGTTCACCGCGGTCACCGGTGAGACGGGTGCGGGCAAGACCATGGTGGTCACCAGCCTGGGGTTGCTGCTGGGCGGACGGGCCGACCCGGCGCTCGTACGGATCGGGGCCGGGAAGGCCGTCGTGGAGGGGCGGATCACCGTCCCCCGCGACGCCACGGTCGCGGTGCGCGCCGAGGAGGCCGGGGCCGAGCTGGACGACGGGGCCCTGCTGATCAGCCGTACCGTCTCGGCCGAGGGGCGCTCCCGGGCGCACCTGGGCGGGCGCAGCGTGCCCGTGGGCGTGCTCGCCGAGCTCGCGGACGAGCTGGTGGCCGTGCACGGGCAGACCGACCAGCAGGGACTGCTCAAGCTGTCCCGGCAGCGGCAGGCACTCGACCGGTACGCGGGCGACGCGGTCGCCGGACCGCTGGCCAAGTACGGCGAGGCGTACAAGCGGCTGCGGGCCGTGGCCGCCGAGCTCGACGAGATCACCACCCGGGCCCGGGAACGGGCCCAGGAGGCCGACCTGCTGCGCTTCGGGCTCGACGAGATCGCGGCCGTGGAGCCCCGGGCCGGTGAGGACGTGGAGCTGGCCGAGGAGGCCGAGCGGCTCGGGCACGCCGAGGCGCTGGCATCCGCCGCGGCGGCCGCGCACGCCGCCCTCGCGGGCAATCCCGAGGACCCGGAGGGTGTCGACGCGGGGACTCTCGTAGCGGGCGCCCAGCGGGCCCTGGACGCCGTGCGGTCGCACGACTCGGCGCTGGCGGCGCTCGCCGACCGCGTCGGGGAGATCGGGATCCTGCTGCGCGACGCGGCGGGCGACCTGGCGGGGTACGCCGACGACCTGGACGCCGATCCGCTGCGGCTCGCGGCCGTCGAGGAGCGTCGGGCCGCGCTCACCGGACTGACCCGGAAGTACGGCGAGGACATCGCGACCGTGCTGGCCTGGGCCGAGCAGAGCGCCGCGCGGCTCACCGAACTCGAGGGCGACGACGAGCGGATCGGGGAGCTGACGGCCGAGCGGGACGCCCTGCGGTCGGAACTGGGCGGGCTGGCGCAGGCGTTGACGGATGCCCGGACGGAGGCCGCCGAGCGGTTCGCCGCCGCCGTGACCGCCGAGCTGGCCTCGCTCGCCATGCCGCACGCGCGCGTGTCCTTCGACATCCGGCAGACCGAGGACCCCGACGGCGTCGAGGTCGGCGGCCGTCCGGTCGCCTACGGCCCCGCGGGCGCCGACGAGGTCGAGCTGCTGCTGGCCCCGCACCCGGGCGCGCCGCCCCGGCCGATCGCCAAGGGCGCGTCCGGCGGTGAGCTGTCACGGGTGATGCTGGCCGTGGAGGTCGTGTTCGCGGGGACGGATCCCGTGCCGACGTACCTCTTCGACGAGGTCGACGCCGGGGTCGGCGGCAAGGCGGCGGTCGAGATCGGCCGGCGGCTCGCGCGGCTGGCGAAGACCGCGCAGGTCGTGGTCGTGACGCATCTGCCGCAGGTGGCGGCCTTCGCCGACCGGCAGTTGCTGGTCGAGAAGACCAACGACGGGTCCGTGACCCGCTCCGGAGTCAAGGTCCTCGAAGGCGAGGACCGGGTCCGGGAGCTGTCCCGCATGCTCGCCGGCCAGGAGGACTCCGAGACGGCCCGGGCGCACGCGGAGGAGCTGCTCGCGGCGGCCAGGGCGGACGCCTAGGGTCTGCGGCGAAAGTGGCGTCGTCGCACGGCAGGCGCCACGTTCGCAACAGACCCTCGGAGCGGTGCACCGGCGGTTTCCGGCAAGGGCCGGGCGGGTCGCCCGATTTCACTCGTGTGGGTGACCCGGCCCGGCGTAATCCCCCGATGCCGCACCCCGCTGTGGCGTCGCGGGGGCTCCGGCGTTCCCGGAACCCCCTTACGTCCTGGCATCCTTGGCGGAGTACGCGTCGTGACCGCCCGACCCGAACCAGGAGCCCGGCCACGTGACCCCCGTGAGCAGCCACTCACCGCACGGCCAGTTGCCGCTGCGCACCGTGCAGGTGCTGGGCGGAGGCAACGCCGCCAGCAGCGCGCATGTGCGCTCGCTGGCCGCGGGGCTCGTCGCGCGGGGCGTGAAAGTCACGGTGTGCGCCCCCTACGAGGCCGATCGCGCCTATGACTTCAGCGGAGTCGGCGCCGATCACGTGCACGTGCCGCGCAGCAGCGACCCAGTGTCGGTGGCGGCCCTGCGCGCGGCCTGCGCCCACGCCGATCTGGTGCACGCGCACGGCCTGCACGCCTCCTTCCGTACCGTCCTCGCCCTGAGCGGGCGGCGCGTGCGCACCCCGCTGGTGGTGACGTGGCACGACCGGGCGCATGCCGACGGGGCCCGCGCGCACATGCTGCGGGTACTGGAGCGCAGGGTCGTGAAGGCGGCCACCGTGGTGCTGGGCACGACCTCGCCGCTCGTGGACCGGGCCAGGCTCACCGGCGCGCGGGACGCCCGGCTCGCGGCCGTCGCCCTGCCCGGCCCCCGCAGCCCCCGCGAACCCGACGACCCCGACCGGCTGCGGCCCAAGGTCCGCGCCGAACTCGGCGCCATCGGCAGGCCGTTGCTGATGGCCGTGGGCTCCCTGGAACGGCACCGCGGGTACGACGTGCTGCTGGACGCCGCACGCGCCTGGCGCCGGCTCGATCCCGTGCCGCTGGTCGTGATCGCCGGGGAAGGGCCGCTGCGCGGTGAACTCCAGGGCCGGATCGAGGAGGAGGGGCTGCCCGTCCGGCTCATCGGGCGGCGCGACGACATCAGCGACCTGCTCGCCGCCGCCGACCTCGCCCTGCTGCCGAGCCGCTGGGAGGCCCGCTCCGTTCTCGCCCAGGAGGCGCTCCACGCACGCGTGCCGCTCGTCGCGACGGAGGTCGGCGGCATCCCCGAACTCGTCGGCGACGCGGCCGAACTCGTCCCGTACGGCGACGCCAATGCCCTGGCCGACGCCGTCGTACGGCTGCTCGACGACCCGTCGCGCCGGGACCTGCTGACGGCCCGGGGCGCCCGGCAGGCCGCCACCTGGCCGACCGAGGACGAGACGGTCGCCCAGGTCCTCAGCGTGTACGACGAGCTGACGCAACCCCGCCCGCTCACCTAGGGAAGCCGAGAGACGCCCAGGAGCTCCAGGGGTCTGGGAGCCCGGAGGCCCGAGGAGACCCGGAGGCCACTAGGGGACGTGTCTGCGTGCCCGCAGGGCCAGGCTCAGGGCCAGGACCGTCTGCGGGTCGTCGAGGTCCGTGCCCAGCAACTCGCCGATGCGGGCCAGACGGTTGTACAGGGTCTGCCGGTTCAGGTGCAGCTCCCGGGCCGTCTCCGCCTTGCGCCCCGCGTGGGCGAGGTACGTCGTCAACGTGGGCAGCAGCGGCGGCCGGGAACGGCGGTCGTGCTCCAGCAGCGGTCCGAGGGCGCGGTCCACGAAGGCCGCCAGGTCCGGATGATCGCGCAAGCGCCACAGCAGCAGGTCGATGTCGAGCCGGCGCGCGTCGTACCAGGGCCGGTCCGCGAGTCCCTGGGCCGCCGTGGCCGTCTCGGCCGCGTGCCGCAGGCCCGAGGCCGCCGCCGGCCAGCCGCCGGCCGTCCCCACGACCACCACGGGCGGCTGCCCGCCCGGCCGCGGTATCCCGGCCCGGCCCACACCGGCCCGCAGCGCCGCCGCGACCCGGTCCGCGACCGCCGTCCGCTCCGCCTGCGCACGCAGCCCGAGCAGTACCAGCACCCGGCCCTCCAGCGGCCGCACGCCGAGCAGCACCGGCACGCCCAGCGAGGCCAGCTCCTCCGAGATCGCCCGAGCGGGAACGACCCAGCCTCCTCCGCCCGGGGACAGGGCTTCCCCGAGTCGCATGACCACCGGCAGCAGCGGCCCCTCGCCTGGCCGGAAGCCCAGCACGCGTGCCTGCGCCGGGGCATCCTCGGCCGTCACCCGGCCCTCGGCGAGGTCGGTGAGGAAGTCGCCCCGCCCGCGCGCCGCCAGCTCCTCCTCCTGACGGGCCTGCATCAGCACCACGGCCAGGATGCCCGCGGCCCGCTCGGCCGCCATCCGGTGCACCGGTGCCGGCGGAGTACGCACCGGCAGCAGGACCAGACGCGCCCGGACACCCCCGCTGCCGGGCCCGCCGCCCGGCACGTCCACCAGCACCGACCCCGCGAGCGGCGGCTCGTCCTTGTGCTGGCCGCGCAGCCCCTCCCACACCTGCAGCGGGTCCGCGCCCTCGGGACCGGCCCCGGCGGCGTACAGCAACTGCCCGTCCGCCGTCTCCAGGAACACGGGATTGCCGGCGAAGTCGGCCAGGATGCCGAGCACCTGGGGCACCCCGCCGCCGCCCAGCACGGCCTGCGTGCACCGCCGGTGCACCTCCTCGGCCCGCTGCAGCAGGGCGTAGTGGCCGTTGACGATCTCGGTGTGGACCTCTTCGGTGACCGTGACGAACGGCACCTCGCGGTGCAGCTGGACCAGCGGCAGCCCGGCCGCGCGTGCGGTGTCGACGAGGGCCGCGGGCAGCCGGGTGAAGCGCGGTCCGAGCTCCACGACCAGGGCCGCGATGCCGCGCTCGGCCAGGGTGCGCACGAACGCCCGCTGTTCGGCGGGCCGGGTGCCGAGGCCGTAGCCCGTGGTCAGCAGCAGCTCCCCGCCCTTCAGCAGCGAGGCGATGTGCGGCACCTCACCCGCGTGCACCCACCGCACCGTCCGCCCGAGCCGCTCGGCACCCGCCAGCACCTCGGGCAGTCCGCTGCGCAGCCCCGGCAGCTCCAGCGCCCGCCGCACGGTGATCCCGGTGCCCTGGGTGTCGTGCGCGCTGTCCGTCCCGCTCTCCATGGGCCGGACGCTACCCGCGCGCCCGCCTCCCGGACATCTCCGGAGGGGCAGCGGGACGATCACTGCCCGGATCCCGTCGTGGACCACCCCGGATTACCGGGTGATCGGCCGGGTAGGGCGCCGTCATGGACATGAGCGTGGTCGCCGTGGGGCGGGAGGACGACAGTCCGGTCGAGGAGCCGTTGCGGTCCGCGGTGCTCGCCGACCGGCTCGGGTACCGGGAGGTGTGGGCGGGCGAGGGACCCACATGGGACGCGTTCGTCCTGGCCGCGGCGATCGGCGCGGCCACCGAGCAGGTCGCGCTGACCGCGGGGCCCGTGCCGGTGTCGGTGCGGGACCCGCTCACCATCGTGCGGGGCGCCGCCTCGACCGCGGCCATCACGGGCCGGCCCGTCGGCGTGGCCCTGGGCACCTCCACCAAGCGCGTCGTCGAGGGCGTGCACGGCAGGCCGCGCACCAGGCCCGCCGCCGCTCTCGCGGAGTCGGCGGCGGCCGTGCGGACGCTGATGCACAGCGTGCCCGGCGAGCCGATCGTGCCCGGCAGCGGATTACTGCGCCGGCTCCCACCGCCCGGAGGCACGGTGACCGTCGCGGCGTTCGGGCAGCGCGCGGTGGCCGCGGCCGTGGCGCACGCCGACCGGATGCTGCTCGACCTCGTCTCGCCCGAACAGGTCCGCATGCTGCGGGCCCGGATGCTCGCCGCCGCCGAGAAGGCGGGCCGCACACCGCCACGGCTGGCCGCCTGGCTGCCCGCCGCCGTCGACCCGGAGCCGGAGGCGCTCACCCGGATCCTGCGCGGCGTCGTGGGCTACCTCGCCGTACCGGGCTACAGCGACATGTTCGTCGACGCGGGGTTCGCAGCCGTCGTCGAACTGGCCGCCAAGGGCGCCGACCCGGACACCCTGCTGCGGGCCCTGCCGCCCGAGGCCCGCCGGCACGGTCGCCCTGGTCGGCGACGCGGACACCGTCCACGCCCGCATCGCCGCCTACGCCGAGGCCGGACTCGACGAGATCGCCCTCGTCCCGGCCACGGCCGGCGACCCCGCGGGGGAACGCACGCTGACGGCCCTCAGGCCGGAGTGACACCCCGGGAGGCGTGCTCACGGCCCTCAGGGCCGCAGTGACAGCGGCGGGGGCACGCTCACGACCCTCAAGCCGCAGTGACATCCCGGGGCCGACTCCCGCTCAGCCGCCGTACGCGCCCGAAGCGGTCAGGCGAAGCGCCGTGTCGATGAGCGGCACGTGGCTGAACGCCTGCGGGAAGTTGCCGACCTGGCGCTGCAGGCGCGGGTCCCATTCCTCGGCCAGCAGACCGAGGTCGTTGCGCAGCGACAGCAGCTTCTCGAACAGCTTGCGGGCCTCGTCGACGCGGCCGATCATCGCCAGGTCGTCGGCCATCCAGAACGAGCAGGCCAGGAACGCGCCCTCGTCGCCCGGCAGGCCGTCGACGTTCTCGTCGCCGCTGGTGGTCGGGTAGCGCAGGATGAAACCGTCCGACGTGGACAGCTCCCGCTGGATCGCCTCGATCGTGCCGATGACCCGCTTGTCGTCCGGCGGCAGGAAGCCCATCTGCGGGATCAGCAGCAGGGAGGCGTCCAGCTCCTTCGAGCCGTACGACTGCGTGAAGGTGTTGCGCTCCTTGTCGTAGCCCCGCTCGCACACGTCCCGGTGGATGTCGTCGCGCAGCTCCCGCCAGCGCTCCAGCGGGCCGTCCGCGTCCCCGGACTCGATCAGCTTGATCGTGCGGTCGACCGCGACCCAGGCCATCACCTTGGAGTGCACGAAGTGGCGGCGCGGGCCGCGCACCTCCCAGATGCCCTCGTCCGGGTCCTGCCAGTGGTCCTCCAGGTAGCGGATCAGCTTCAGCTGGAGCAGGGAGGCGTAGTCGTTGCGGGCGAGGCCCGTCATGTGGGCCAGGTGCAGGGCCTCGGTGACCTCGCCGTACACGTCCAGCTGGAGCTGGTGGGCCGCGCCGTTGCCGACCCGGACCGGGGTGGAGTTCTCGTAGCCCGGCAGCCAGTCCAGTTCCGCCTCGCCGAGCTCGCGCTCGCCGGCGATGCCGTACATGATCTGCAGGTTCTCCGGGTCGCCTGCCACCGCCCGCAGCAGCCACTCGCGCCAGGCGCGGGCCTCCTCGCGGTAACCGGTGCGCAGCAGCGAGGACAGGGTGATCGCCGCGTCCCGCAGCCAGGTGTAGCGGTAGTCCCAGTTGCGGACGCCGCCGATGTCCTCCGGCAGGGAGGTGGTCGGCGCGGCGACGATGCCGCCGGTCGGGGCGTACGTCAGGGCCTTCAGCGTGATCAGCGAGCGGACCACGGCCTCCCGGTAGGGGCCGTGGTACGTACAGTGGTCGACCCACTCGCGCCAGAAGTCCTCCGTCGCCTCCAGCGACTGCTCCGGCTCCGGCAGCGGCGGCGGCTCCTTGTGCGAGGGCTGCCAGGAGATCGTGAACGCGATCCGGTCACCCGGGGCGACCGTGAAGTCCGCGTAGGTCGTCAGCGACTTGCCGTAGGTCTCCGCGGATGTGTCGAACCACACGGAGTCGGGACCGGCGACGGCCACCGTGCGCCCCTCGTGCCGGTGCACCCACGGCACCACCCGTCCGTAGGAGAACCGCATCCTGAGCGCCGAGCGCATCGGCACCCGGCCCGAGACGCCCTCGACGATCCGGATCAGCTGCGGGGCGCCGTCACGCGGCGGCATGAAGTCCGTCACCCGGACCGTGCCCCGCTGGGTGTCCCACTCGGACTCCAGGATCAGCGAGTCGCCCCGGTAGCTGCGCCGGGCGGCGGTGGGGGGCTGCTGGTCGGAGGCGTACGCGGGGCCCAGCCGCCAGAAGCCGTGCTCCTCGTTGCCCAGCAGGCCGGCGAAGATGGCGTGCGAGTCGAAGCGGGGCAGGCACAGCCAGTCGACTGTCCCGTCCCGGCAGACCAGGGCAGCGGTCTGCATGTCTCCGATGAGTGCGTAGTCTTCGATGCGCCCGGCCACGTGCAACTCCAGTCGAACGGCCACGTCACCCCACGAGGGGGCTGTCGCTAGTGCGGTCAAGGGGGGTTTCAGCAGGTCTTGCAATGCGTCATTGAGCGATGAAGCAAAACAGGTCGCTCATCCGTGATGCAAAGCGCCAATTGTTGCTCAACGAACTGACGAGCACACGTTGTTCCGGTGGTTACGGGCGGGGGGTGGTGCCGTTGGGCCGGACGGGCTCGGCAGCGAGTGTCCGAGCAGGATACGACGCACGCAGATGATCCGGGTGCTCGTCCCGGTAAGGCGAGTACGCCGAACGAGTGAGCAACGGGTGAGGGACCCGTGACGACGGTCCCCTCCGTGTCGGGATGTGTGCGGAGGGTGGCCGGAAGCCGACGCCCCGCGGCGCTGATACGCTGGTAGCCCGTGGACCGGTGGGCCCCTGCCCGACAGGAAACCCCCGAACCGCAGCGACGGCACCCCGGATACCTCCGGCGGGCAGCCGCACCGCACCCCCAGACCGCGACCACGGGAGCCCCGTCTTGGCCATGCCGCCCGCCGCATTTCGTAACTCGACGACCAAGCACATCTTCGTCACCGGGGGTGTCGCCTCCTCGCTCGGCAAGGGCCTGACGGCCTCCAGCCTCGGCATGCTGCTCAAGGCCCGGGGCCTGCGCGTCGTGATGCAGAAGCTCGACCCGTACCTGAACGTGGACCCGGGCACGATGAACCCCTTCCAGCACGGTGAGGTGTTCGTCACCAACGACGGCGCCGAGACCGACCTGGACATCGGCCACTACGAGCGCTTCCTCGACCGCGACCTCGACGGCTCCGCGAACGTCACCACCGGCCAGGTCTACAACACCGTGATCGCCAAGGAGCGGCGCGGTGAGTACCTGGGTGACACCGTGCAGGTCATCCCGCACATCACCAACGAGATCAAGCACCGCATCCGCCGCATGGCGACGGACGAGGTCGACGTCGTGATCACCGAGGTCGGCGGCACCGTCGGCGACATCGAGTCGCTGCCGTTCCTGGAGACCGTCCGCCAGGTCCGTCACGAGGTCGGCCGTGACAACGTCTTCGTCGTCCACATCTCGCTCCTGCCGTACATCGGCCCCTCGGGTGAGCTGAAGACGAAGCCCACCCAGCACTCGGTTGCGGCCCTGCGCAACATCGGCATCCAGCCGGACGCGATCGTCCTGCGCTGCGACCGCGAGGTGCCCACCGCGATCAAGCGGAAGATCTCGCTGATGTGCGACGTCGACGAGGCCGCCGTGGTCGCCTGCCCCGACGCCCGCTCCATCTACGACATTCCGAAGACCGTGCACGGCGAGGGCCTGGACGCCTACGTCGTCCGCAAGCTGGACCTGCCCTTCCGTGACGTCGACTGGACGACCTGGGACGACCTGCTCGACCGCGTCCACAACCCCGACCACGAGATCACCCTCGCCCTGGTCGGCAAGTACATCGACCTGCCCGACGCCTACCTGTCGGTCACCGAGGCACTGCGCGCCGGCGGCTTCGCCAACCGGGCCCGCGTGAAGATCAAGTGGGTCACCTCCGACGACTGCAAGACCCCGGCCGGCGCCGCGGCGCAGCTCGGTGACGTCGACGGCATCTGCATCCCCGGCGGCTTCGGCGACCGCGGTGTGCTCGGCAAGGTCGGCGCGATCAAGTACGCCCGCGAGAACAAGATCCCGCTGCTCGGCCTCTGCCTCGGCCTGCAGTGCATCGTGATCGAGGCCGCGCGCAACCTGGCCGACGTCACCGACGCCAACTCCACCGAGTTCGACCCGGCCACCTCCCACCCGGTCATCTCCACCATGGCCGAGCAGCTCGACATCGTCGCCGGTGAGGGTGACATGGGCGGCACCATGCGGCTCGGCATGTACCCGGCGAAGCTGGCCGAGGGGTCGATCGTGCGCGAGGTGTACGACGGCAAGGAGTACGTCGAGGAGCGGCACCGGCACCGCTACGAGGTGAACAACGCCTACCGCGCCGAGCTCGAGAAGAAGGCGGGCATCGTGTTCTCCGGCACGTCGCCGGACGGCAAGCTCGTCGAGTACGTCGAGTATCCGCGCGACGTCCACCCGTACCTGGTCGCGACCCAGGCGCACCCGGAGCTGCGCTCGCGTCCGACGCGTCCGCACCCGCTGTTCGCCGGGCTCGTCAAGGCCTCGGTCGAGCGGAAGACTTCGAAGTAACACACCAGTTGTACGGTGGCCGGGGTGCATCCCTTCAAAGGGTGTGCACCCCGGTTTCGTTTCAGCAGGTCGCGCGGCACGTGGAAGGACAGGCATGACGATCAAGGACACCCCGGAGGAGTGGGAGATCCGGGCGACGGCGACCCCCTTCACGGGCAACAAGACCTCCGTCCGCACCGACGACGTGGTCATGCCCGACGGCACCGTGGTCGGCCGGGACTACCAGGTCCACCCCGGCTCCGTGGCCGTCCTCGCCCTCGACGAGGCCGACCGTGTGCTGGTCCTGCGCCAGTACCGGCACCCCGTGCGCCACAAGCTGTGGGAGATCCCGGCCGGGCTGCTCGACGTGCCCGGCGAGAACCCGCTGCACGCGGCGCAGCGCGAGCTGTACGAGGAGGCGCACGTCAAGGCGGAGGACTGGCGGGTGCTGACCGACGTCTACACCACGCCCGGCGGCTGCGACGAGGCCGTCCGGATCTTCCTCGCGCGGGACCTGTCCGAAGCCGAGGGTGAGCGGTTCGCCGTCGAGGAGGAAGAGGCCGACATGGAGCTCGACCGGGTGCCGGTCGAGGACCTCGTGCGGGGTGTGCTGGCCGGTGAGCTGCACAACAACTGCCTGGTCGTGGGCGTCCTCTCGCTGGTCGCCGCGCGGGCGGGTGACGGGCTGGACGCCCTGCGCCCGGCCCAGGCGCCGTGGCCGGCGCGGCCGTTCGAGGCGTAGCGCTCCGCTGGGAGGGCCGCGGTGGTGGGTGCCGCTGAGGTCGTCGCTCGGGTGCGGCGGCGTCGTGGCTTGTCGCGCAGTTCCCCGCGCCCCTTTCAGGGGCGCTTCCCTGACGGTGTCGGTCCTACGATCTGTTGATCCGATCGGGGGAAGCGGCCGTCTCTGCGCGGTGCTCCGCCCGGAACGTTGCAGAGCGTGAACTAGGCTCTGGGGCACGCCCGAACCGGAGTCCCGGCGGGCTTGCGGGTGCGGTGGGACGGGAGTGTGGCCCGTGACGGATCAGGTCGTGGAGACAGGCGACGTGCGGCCGGCCGGGCCCGCTGCGGGGGCGAGCGAGTTCCTCGGCCGCACACGGGAGTTGAAGGAACTGCGCGCCGACATCGAGCGCGCCGGACTGGACACCCTGGCCGGCCGCAAGGCACCCCGCGCACGTGTGCTGCTCATCGCCGGCCGGCCCGGTTCGGGCCGCACCGCACTCGCCGAGGAACTCGTCCGGCAGGTCGCGGAGCGTTACCCCGACGGGGTGCTGCGCGCCGGCCTGACCCACCCCGACGGCACCCCCGTCCCCGCCGGACGCGCCGCCCGGGACCTGCTGACCGCCCTGGACGAGCAGGCACCGGCCGGGGCCTGCGAGGACGATCTCACCGACGCCCTGCGCACCGCCCTGGCCGACCGCCGGGCGCTGCTCCTGCTGGACGACGCGGCCGACGCCGAGCAGGTGGACGCCCTGCTGCCCGACACCCCCGACTGCCTGGTCGTCGCGGTCTCCGAGGGCCCGCTGACCGGCATCTCCGACGTCCGCCCCTGCACATTGGGCGGACTGGACGCCAAGTCCGGGGTGGAACTGCTGGCCCGGCACACCGGCTCGGTCCGCATCACCGTCGATCCCCGGGCCGCCGAGGGCCTCGCCGAGGAGTGCCAGGGGCAGCCGGCCGCGCTGATGCTGGCGGGCGGCTGGCTCGCGGCCCGCCCCAAGGCCGCCGTCTCCGACCTGGCCCAACAGCTGCGCGCCGACGACAGCGAGGGCACCGCCCTGACCCGGGTCTTCCGGCTCGCCCATGCCGCCCTGCCGGCCAACGCCGCCCGGATGCTGCGTCTGCTCGCTCTCGCCCCGGCGGGCCTCGTCGACCCGCAGACCGCCTCCGCGCTCGTCGGCTGCTCGGTCGACAGCGCCCGCACCACCCTCGACGACTTCGTCTCCCTGGGCTTCCTGCACGCCGTGGACTCCCCGCTGCCGCAGTACGAGGTGCCCGGCTGTCTGCACCCGCACCTGCGGATCCTCGCCGAGCACCACGAACGTCCGGCCGATCTCCAGCTGGCCCGCGCCCGCATGCTGGAGCGCACCGTCCGGCTGCTCCAGGCCTGCCGGGCGATCACCGAGACCGACAGTCCGCAGGCCCGCCAGAAGCTCCTCGACATGCCCCGCGCGCTGCGCTTCCCCACTCCGCGGGCGGCCGCCGACTGGCTGCGCCTGACCCGGCCCGCCCTGCTGGCCTCGGCCCGGCTCGCGGTGGCCGACGGGGAGCTGGACACCCTGGCCCGACGGCTGATGGCCCAGCTGGTCCGGGCGATGGCGGCGCACATCGGCACCCGGGCCGCCGCACCCGACCTGTACGACATCCACGGCCTGGTCCTCGATGTCGCCGAGCGCCGGAACCTGCCCCGCGAGCGGGCCGCCGCCCTGCTCAACCTCGGCGACCTCGACGCCCGCACCGGCCGTATGGCCGACGCCCTGGCGCGCTACCGGGCGGCGCTGGACGCCGGGCGCGAGGTGAACGACCCGTACGCGACCGGCCGCGCGATGGAATCCGTAGGCGGCGCGCATCTGGAGCTCGGCGACGTCGACCGGGCCGCCGACTGGTTCGGCCGTGCCCTGGTCGAACGGCTCGCCCGGGGCGAGCGCGCCGAGGCCGCCCGGCTCTACGGGCGTATCGCCGCAGCCCACACGCTCGCGGGCCGCTACGGCGAGGCCCTGCGGAACTGGCGCGCGGCCGTCGCCGGTCACCGCAAGAACGGCGATGTGGCCGCCCAGGCCCGGGCCCTGGGCGAGCTGGCACGGGTCCAGGAGTACGCGGGCCGCCCCGAGGAGGCGCTGCGTACCTGCCGGGAGGCCGTGGAGTGGGCGCGGCGCGCCGAGGACCCGCGGTTGCAGGCCGCCCTGCACCTGCGGGTCGCCGACACCCTCGAACGCCTGGGTGATCCCGCTTCGGCGGGGCTGCACCGGGGCGCGGCCGAACGGATTCTCGGCGACTCAAACCTTCAAAATGACCCCGACGCCTGCGAAATCCGTACCGCATCAGCTGAAGATTGATGCAATGAAAGGCTAGACAGCGAGAACACCTTCATTAGACTGGCTCTGCCGCACGTTCTCCTGCGGTCTCTCCCGGTGTGCCCGTGCGTGCCCGGGTATGTCTAAGTAAGAGCCCTCATACCCTCTGAGCCAAGGACCGTGATCGACGTGAAGGTCGGCATCCCCCGCGAGGTCAAGAACAACGAGTTCCGGGTGGCCATCACCCCCGCCGGCGTGCACGAGCTGGTGCGCCACGGCCACCAGGTCGTCATCGAGCGCGACGCCGGTGTCGGCTCCTCGATCACAAACGAGGAGTACGTCGCCGCCGGTGCGCAGATCCTGGGTACCGCCGACGAGGTGTGGGCCGCCGCCGACCTGCTGCTGAAGGTCAAGGAGCCCATCGCCGAGGAGTACCACCGCCTCCGCAAGGACCAGACGCTCTTCACCTACCTGCACCTGGCCGCCTCCAAGGAGTGCACGGACGCCCTGCTGGAGTCCGGCACCACGGCCATCGCCTACGAGACCGTCGAGCTGCCGAGCCGCGCGCTGCCGCTGCTCGCCCCGATGTCCGAGGTCGCGGGCCGGCTGGCCCCGCAGGTCGGCGCCTACCACCTGATGCGTGCCAACGGCGGCCGCGGCGTGCTGCCCGGCGGCGTCCCCGGTGTGCTGGCCGGCCGCGCCGTCGTGATCGGCGGCGGCGTCTCCGGCTGGAACGCCGCGCAGATCGCCATCGGCATGGGCTTCCACGTGACCCTGCTCGACAAGGACATCAACAAGCTCCGCGAGGCGGACAAGGTCTTCGGCACGAAGATCCAGACCGTCGTCTCCAACGCCTTCGAGCTGGAGAAGGCCTGCCTGGAGGCCGACCTCGTCATCGGCGCGGTGCTGATCCCCGGTGCCAAGGCCCCGAAGCTGGTCACCAACGAGCTCGTCTCGCGGATGAAGCCCGGAAGTGTCCTTGTCGACATCGCGATCGACCAGGGCGGCTGCTTCGAGGACTCCCGGCCGACCACCCACGCCGAGCCGGCGTTCCGGGTTCACAACTCGGTCTTCTACTGCGTCGCCAACATGCCCGGCGCGGTGCCGAACACCTCCACCTACGCGCTGACCAACGCCACGCTGCCGTACATCGTCGAGCTGGCCAACCACGGCTGGGCGGAGGCGCTGCGCCGCGACCCGGCGCTGGCCAAGGGCCTCAACACCCATGACGGCAAGGTCGTTTACCGCGAGGTCGCCGAGGCGCACGGCGTGGAGCACGTGGAGCTGTCCTCGCTGCTCGGCTGAGCCGCCCGCCACCTCTCGGCAGCCGGTAAGTCGGCTAAGTAACCAACCGGCAAAGGCGATACGTCAACACCCGTCGTCAACGCCGCGCACCCGGCCGGACCTTGCCCGACAAGGTCCGGCCGGATGTGTGTATGGTCACTTCGCGATTCTCGGGCAACTCGCCTCGAACGTAACCCTTCAACCGATTCGCACACCGGTGAAACCTGCCGTGCGACGGCCGTACGCCCTTGACAGCGGGATGTTTCATTGCCGACACATCGGGCCGGGTCCGGCGGATTGTGTTGCTGCGGACGCCCGACACGCCATAGAGTCGCCAGCTGTCGGCATGGTGCCACGCTGACCTGTCTAGAAGTTTCCTGGTCACCAAGGAGGTAAGACGACTTGTGAATGAGTCGACATTTACTCCCGGGGGTGGCCAACCAGGAATGCCTGCACGGGACCAGGAGCCCGCGGGGTACGCGGCTGTCGGCTCCGTCGCTGTGCGCACCTTCGCAGCCCACCAGAGTCAGCAGGCGACTCACACTGCACACCAGAAGATGGATGGCCATCACGTGAACGCCATGGCCGGCGACGGAAGTGGCGCGCCCCACAACCACTTCGCCGACTACGACGAACTGCCCGAGGGGCACTTCTACGACCCCGACGCGGAGTACGAGCCCGACCCGGAGTACGCGGCCACTCTCGCGCCCGACGCGGCCAGACAGCGCCGGGAGCGTGTCGGCCCGACCGGACGGCCGCTGCCGTACTTCCCGATCCCGGGACCGCTGCCCGAGCACGGTCCCGCGAAGATCATCGCGATGTGCAACCAGAAGGGCGGCGTCGGCAAGACCACGTCGACCATCAACCTGGGTGCCGCGCTCGCGGAGTACGGACGCCGGGTCCTGCTCGTGGACTTCGACCCGCAGGGCGCGCTGTCGGTCGGACTCGGCGTCAACCCGATGGAACTCGACCTCACCGTCTACAACCTGCTCATGGAGCGGGGGATGGCGGCCGACGAGGTGCTGCTGAAGACGGCGGTCCCCAACATGGACCTGCTGCCCAGCAACATCGACCTGTCGGCGGCCGAGGTCCAGCTCGTCTCCGAGGTCGCCCGCGAATCGACGCTGCAGCGCGCCCTGAAGCCGCTGCTGCCCGACTACGACTTCATCGTCATCGACTGCCAGCCCTCGCTCGGCCTGCTCACGGTGAACGCCCTGACGGCCGCACACAAGGTGATAGTGCCGCTGGAGTGCGAGTTCTTCGCGCTGCGCGGTGTGGCCCTGCTGACGGAGACCATCGAGAAGGTCCAGGAACGGCTCAACCCGGACCTGGAGCTCGACGGCATCCTCGCCACCATGTACGACTCGCGCACGGTGCACAGCCGTGAGGTGCTCGCGCGGGTGGTCGAGGCCTTCGACGACCACGTCTACCACACGGTCATCGGGCGCACGGTCCGCTTCCCGGAGACCACGGTCGCCGGTGAGCCGATCACCACGTACGCCTCGAACTCCGTCGGCGCCGCCGCCTACCGCCAGCTCGCCAGGGAGGTGCTCGCCCGGTGTCACGCCGAGTGAGTCTGCCGGGGGCCGACGAACTCTTCCGTACGACAGGGGGGATGGCGCTTCAGTCGTCCCAGCCCAGGCGTCAGGCCAACGGCGACGCCCGGGTGCCCGCTCCGGCGGGGGAGGGCGACGCGGCGGCCGCCGCTGCGGAGGACGCGCCGCAGGCGGTGCCCGCGCAGGGCGGTGACGGCGAGGGTCCGGAACATGTCGCGGCGGACGCCGAGCCGGCCGAGGCCGGGGAGGGCCACAGCCGCTCCGCGGCCGCCGAGCGCTCCGGCGCCGGCCGCAGGCAGGCGGCGCAGGAAGGTTCTGCCGCCGGTGCGGCGGCGGCCGCGCCCCGCAAGCGCGGACGCAATCCCTCGCGCCGCCCCAGCGGCCGTGAGCGGCACGACGAGAAGATCACGGTGTACGTGTCGGCCGAGGAGCTCATGGACCTCGAGCACGCCCGTCTCGTGCTCCGCGGCGAGCACGGCCTGGCCGTGGACCGCGGCCGTATCGTCCGTGAGGCGGTCGCGGTGGTCCTCGCCGACCTGGAGACCCGCGGGGACGCCAGCATCCTCGTACGACGACTGCGCGGGCGGTAGCGGTAGCCTGCGGGGGCCATGACCTCGAACGCTTCCCCACCTCCCCCCGGCGGCCCGGCCGGCCGCCGGCGTGCGCTGGGGAGGGGGCCGGGGGCTCCGCCGGCTGAGCGGCCAGAGGTCGAGCCGCAGGAGGCCGAGCGTCAGGAGGCCGAGCCTCAGGAGGTCGGCCCGTCCCCCTCGTCGGAGGAGGCCCCGCCGGTCGAGCCGGCCGGGACAGGGGTGGCCGTGTCGCCCGGCCGCTCCCCGGATGGTGACGGCACCGCTCCGCCGGTCGAACCGCGGGCGGAGGCGGTCCGGTACGGAAGGCCGCCCGCGAGCGAGGGCGTCGCGCACTCGGAGCCCGGCGCCCCGCCGGCCGAGCCGGGCTTCTCGCCCCACGACGCCGGGCCCGCGGCTGCGCCGGTCGGGTCCCCGAAAGCCGCAGCCCCCGGAACGGTGGACACGGCCGAGCCCATGGCACCGCCAGTGGAGGCGACCGGGCCGGTGGCGGCGGCTGCGGACGTGGCCGAACCCGTCGCGCGGCCCGCGGGCGCGGGCGGGCCGGTGTTCACGGGTGAACCGAGTGGGTCTGCCGCCGAGACGCTGCCCGCGCAGGCGACCGCGTCCGAGGGGCCTTCCGCGCCCGCCCCGGACCTCCCGCCCCCGGCCGGTGAGGCCGAGGCGGCGGCGGACGACGGAGTCTTCAAGGTTCGGCTCGCCAACTTCGAGGGGCCCTTCGATCTGCTGTTGCAGTTGATCTCGCGGCACAAGCTGGACGTGACCGAGGTCGCGCTGTCCAAGGTGACCGACGAGTTCATGGCGTACATCCGGGCGATGGGGCCGGACTGGGATCTGGACGAGACGACCGAGTTCCTGGTCGTCGCCGCCACCCTGCTCGACCTGAAGGCCGCGCGGTTGCTGCCCGCCGCCGAGGTGGAGGACGAGGGCGATCTCGCCCTGCTCGAAGCACGGGACCTGCTGTTCGCCCGGCTGCTGCAGTACCGGGCGTACAAGCGGGTCGCCGACATCTTCAGCGGGCGGCTCGACGACGAGGCCCGGCGCTACCCGCGGACCGTCGGACTCGAAGCGCACCACGCCGAGCTGCTGCCCGACGTCGTCATCAGCATCGGAGCCGAAGGATTCGCCGAGCTCGCCGTCAAGGCGATGCAGCCCAGGCCGAAACCGCAGGTCTACGTCGACCACATCCACGCTCCGCTGGTCAGCGTGCAGGAGCAGGCGCAGATCGTCGTGGCCCGGCTCAGAGAGCTCGGCGAGGCCGGCTTCCTGGACCTCGTGGCGGACACCGACGACACCCTGACCGTCGTGGCGAGGTTCCTCGCCCTGCTGGAGCTGTACCGCGAGAAGGCCGTGGCCCTGGAGCAGGAGACCGCGCTCGGGCACCTGCTGGTGCGCTGGACCGGGGGCGACGGGGACGAGACACCGGCCGTCACCGACGAGTTCGACCGGCCGCCCGAGCCGCCGAAGGAGGAGAAGAAGGCGTGAGCGAGCGAACGACCGATCTGCCGGCCGGACCGCGTACCGTCGCCGACCTCGATCTGAAGCCCGCGCTGGAGGCCGTCCTCATGGTCGTGGACGAGCCCGCGACCGAGGAGCACCTCGCGAAGATACTGGAGCGGCCGAGGCGCCAGATCGCGGACGCCCTGCGTGAGCTGGCCGACGAGTACACCGTCCAGGGCCGCGGTTTCGAGCTGCGGTACGTCGCGAACGGCTGGCGCTTCTACACCCGGGCCGCCTTCGCCCCGGCCGTGGAGCGCTTCGTCCTGGACGGCCAGCAGGCCCGTCTCACGCAGGCCGCCCTGGAGACCCTGGCCGTCGTCGCCTACCGGCAGCCGGTCAGCCGCAGCAGGGTCTCGGCGGTACGCGGGGTCAACTGCGACGGCGTCATGCGCACCCTCCTGCAGCGCGGACTGATAGAGGAGGCGGGCACGGAACCCGAAACAGGTGCGATCCTGTACAGGACGACGAACTACTTCCTGGAGCGGATGGGCCTGCGCGGTCTGGACGAGCTCCCGGAGCTCGCGCCCTTCCTCCCGGAGGCGGAGGCGATCGAGGCCGAGACCCAGGAGGGCGTACCGTCGTTCGACCCGGACGCGCCTGACGACGTGCCGGGCAGCCGCCCGGCCACCCCGGGTACCGACGACGAAGACGACCAGACGGAACTTTGATGCGAAGCAGCGGCAGCGGCAAGAGCGGCGGACGCGGTAACCACCGCGGCGCCGGCAACAACAGGGACCAGAAGCAGGGGCAGGGCCGCCCCAGCAAGCCCCGCCCCGAGGAGCGCCGCTACGACGTGGGCCCCGGGGCGACGAAGGACGGCCCCAAGTCCGGGCGCGGCGGCTCCGCCCGGGGCGGCGCGAAGGGCGGCCCCAAGCAGCCCCAGCGGCAGGGGCGTACGGCCCCGGCGCGCCCGCGCGAGTACGAGGCGCAGGTCGAGGAGCGCAACCGCGACCGGTACGCCGGGAAGAAGGAGGTCAAGCTTCCGAAGACCTTCCCCGGTGCCGAGCAGGAGGGCGAGCGGCTGCAGAAGGTCCTCGCCCGAGCGGGCTTCGGCTCCCGCCGTGCCTGTGAGGAGCTGATCGAACAGGCCAGGGTCGAGATCAACGGCGAGATCGTCCTGGAGCAGGGGCGGCGCGTCGACCCCGAGAAGGACGAGATCAAGGTCGACGGCCTGACCGTCGCCACACAGAGCTACCAGTTCTTCTCGCTGAACAAGCCCGCCGGTGTCGTGTCGACGATGGAGGACCCTGAGGGGCGGCAGTGCCTCGGTGACTACGTCACCAACCGCGAGACCCGGCTCTTCCACGTCGGCCGGCTCGACACCGAGACCGAGGGCGTCATCCTGCTCACCAACCACGGCGAGCTGGCCCACCGGCTGACGCACCCGAAGTACGGCGTGAAGAAGACCTACCTCGCGCACATCGTCGGCCCCATCCCGCGGGACCTGGGCAAGCAGCTCAAGGACGGCATCCAGCTCGAGGACGGCTACGCCCGCGCGGACCACTTCCGGGTCGTGCAGCAGACCGGCAAGAACTACCTCGTCGAGGTCACCCTCCACGAGGGCCGCAAGCACATCGTCCGCCGGATGCTCGCGGAGGCCGGGTTCCCGGTCGACAAGCTGGTCCGGGTCGCCTTCGGGCCGATCGCCCTGGGTGACCAGAAGTCGGGCTGGCTGCGGCGGCTGTCCAACACGGAGGTCGGGATGCTGATGCAGGAGGTCGACCTCTAGACCTTGTGAACCACCGGCACCCCCTTTTATAGTCAACGCGACTATAAAAGGGGGTGCCGGTGCATGGACGGCTACGACAAGTACGCCCACGAACCCTTCGCGGTGACCGTCGACCTCGCGGTGTTCACCCTCCGGGAGGGCGCACTGCACGTGCTGCTCGTCGAGCGCGGACAGGAGCCGTACGCCGGACGCTGGGCCCTGCCCGGCGGATTCGTGCAGCCGGACGAGTCCGCGGAGACGGCCGCCCGGCGTGAACTCGCCGAGGAGACCGGCCTGTCCGACGTCTCCGGGCTGCATCTGGAACAGCTGCGGACCTACAGCGAGCCCGGCCGCGACCCCCGGATGCGGGTCGTGTCGGTCGCCTTCGCCGCCCTGCTGCCCGACGCCCCCGAGGCGCACGGCGGCAGCGACGCCGCGCAGGCCCGCTGGATGCCGTACGGGACGGCCGGGCCGCTCGCCTTCGACCACGACCGCATCCTGGCCGACGCCCACGACCGCGTCGGCGCCAAGTTCGAGTACACCTGCCTCGCCACCGCTTTCTGCCCGCCCGAGTTCACCCTGGGGGAGCTCCAGCAGGTCTACGAGACCGTGTGGGGCACCGAGCTCGACCGGCCCAACTTCCGGCGCAAGGTGCTCGCCACCCCCGGCTTCGTCGAAGCCGTCCCGGGCGCCGCGCGACTGACCGGCGGCCGTGGCAAGCCTGCCGCGCTGTACCGCGCCGGAACCGCCACCGCCCTCCATCCGCCCCTCCTCCGGCCCGCCCGGGAAGGACGCCCCGCATGACAACGCTCGTCCACAAGCAGGCCGCCACCGGAGCGCTCACGGGTCTCGCGCTCGGGGATGCGCTGGGATACCCGACCGAGTTCAGTGACGTCCCGTCGATACTTGCCAGGTTCGGTCCGTGGCGGCGGCTGGACCTCCCCGAGCGGGCCACCGTCTCGGACGACACCCAGATGACGCTGGCGCTCGGCCGGGCGGTGCGGACGGCGATGGACCGGGGGCTGCTCACCCCGCTGCGGCTGGTCCGGCCCCTGCGGGAGGAGTTCGTGGACTGGTACCAGTCCCCTGAGAACAACCGGGCCCCCGGCCGCACGTGTATGAAGGCCTGCTACCTGCTGAAGGACGACTCCCGCCCCTGGCAGGACGCCAGTCAGATCGAATCCAAGGGCTGCGGCGCCAACATGCGCGTCGCGCCCCTGGGCCTGGTCCCCGGTCTCAGTGACGAACAGCGTGCGGGCGCCGCCCAGTTGCAGTCCGCCCTCACCCACGGGCACCCCACCGCGCTCGCCGCGTCCGACCTCACCGCACGCGCCGTACGCCTGCTCGCGCAGGGCGCCGAGCCGACCGGGCTGATCGGCCTGCTCCGCTCGTACGCCCTGGAGAACCGCAGTCACTACCACGAGCGCTGGCTCGGTGACCTGTGGCGGCGTGCCGGGGATCCGAGCCCCGAGCGGTTCATCGCCCGCGGCTGGGACGAGTGCCTGGAGGCCCTCGAACGGCTCCGGCACGCCGTGCGCACCGTCTCGCCGGAGACCGACCCGTGCCTGGCCACCGGCGAGGGCTGGATCGCCGAGGAGGCCCTGGCGACCGGGTTGTTGTGCTTCCTGCTCTTCGTCGACGAGCCGGTGACGGCCCTGCGCCGCGCCGCCTGCACCGCCGGCGACTCGGACTCGATCGCCTGCCTCGCCGGCGCTTTCGCGGGCGCGCACCTGGGCGCGGAGGCCTGGCCCACCGAATGGGCCGACCGCGTCGAGTACCGGAGCGACCTGCTCACCCTCGGGGCGCTCTGGGACGCGTGACGGCCCCGTTAGCCTCAGGCCAGGCGGACCGAGTTGCCCTCCACACTGATCTGCTCGGCGGGCAGCGGCCGGGTCGCCGGGCCGTTGACCACCGCGCCGTCGGCGATCTTGAACTTGCTGCCGTGGCAGGGGCAGTTGATCGTGCCGTCGGAGACGGACCCCACCGTGCAGCGCTGGTGGGTGCAGATCGCCGAGAAGGCTTTGAACCGACCCTCCTCCGGCTGGGTCACCACCACCTCCTCGTCCTTGAAGATCTTTCCGCCGCCGACCGGGATCTCGTCGATGTTGGCCAGGACCTGCCCGGCCGGGCCGGCCGTCGTCTCCTGGCCGGTGGGGGAGCCCGTCGACGCGGAACCGCTGTCGTCGCCGCCCCCGCCGCAGGCCGCGACGAGCGCCGCCGCACCCGTGGCGCCGGTCGCGAGGAGAACCGTGCGGCGCGTGGTCTCGTAGGTCATGTCGTCACTCCGAACGTGCCAAAGGGTGTAAAGGGGATATGCGTCGTCCAGGGATCGAACTTACCCAAAGGTGCCGTTCCTGGCGTCTCACCGGGCGGGCGCCCCGCATCGGGGTCGCGCCGGCTGACTAGGCTGGTCGGACGTAGAGCGACACGCACGTCAGCAAGGAGCATCGCCGTGGCGGTACGAGCGGTCCGGGGCGCCGTCCAACTGGAACGGGACGAGGCCGGGCACATGGACGAGCAGGTCGGAGCCCTGCTCACGGAGATCCTGGAGCGCAACGATCTCTCCGCCGACGACCTGATCAGCATCTGGTTCACGGCCACGCCCGATCTGCACAGCGACTTCCCGGCCGCTGCCG
The DNA here is from genome assembly GCF_040637515.1 of Streptomyces sp. NPDC029041. Classification (NCBI taxonomy): domain Bacteria; kingdom Bacillati; phylum Actinomycetota; class Actinomycetes; order Kitasatosporales; family Streptomycetaceae; genus Streptomyces; species Streptomyces sp. NPDC029041. The sequence continues at coordinate 32,648 of NZ_JBEZWO010000027.1, forward strand.
CCCGCAAGCTGGGCATCGTCGACGTGCCGCTGATCTGCGCGCAGGAACTGGACATCGAGGGCGCCATGCCCCGGATCGTCCGCGTCCTCGCCCACATCGAGTCCGACCGGCCCCGGTCCGGCATCGCCCACGTCTACCTCGGCGCCGCCGCCGCCCTGCGCAAGGACATCGCCCAGTGAGGACCGCACTCGTCATCGGCACCGGCCTCATCGGCACCTCCGCCGCCCTGGCCCTGTCCCAGCGGGGCGTCACCGTGCACCTCGCCGACCCGGACCCCGAGCAGGCCCGTACGGCAGCCGCGCTCGGCGCCGGCACCGACGAGGCGCCGGACGGGCCCGTCGACCTCGTGATCGTCGCCGCCCCGCCCGCACACGTGGCCGACGTCCTCGCCGACGCCCTGCGCCGTGGTGCGGGACGCGGCTACCTCGACGTCGCCAGCGTCAAGGGCGGACCGCGCCGCGAGCTGGAGGCCCGCGGTCTCGACCTGTCCGCGTACATCGGCTCCCACCCCATGTCGGGCCGGGAGAAGTCCGGCCCGCTGGCCGCGACCGGCGACCTCTTCGAGGGCCGTCCCTGGGTGCTCACCCCGACCCGGGACACCGACACCGAGGTGCTGAACCTCGCCCTGGAGCTGGTCTCGCACTGCCGCGCCGTGCCGGTGGTGATGGACGCCGACGCCCACGACCGTGCCGTCGCCCTCGTCTCGCACATGCCCCACCTGGTCTCCAGCCTGGTCGCCGCGCGCCTGGAGCACGCCGAGGAGGCCGCCGTACGGCTGTGCGGGCAGGGCATCCGGGATGTGACGAGGATCGCCGCCTCCGACCCGCGGATGTGGATCGACATCCTCTCCGCCAACCCCGCGCCGGTCGCCGACCTGCTGACCGACGTCGCCGCGGATCTGGAGGAGACCGTGCGCGCCCTGCGTGCCCTGCAGTCGTCCGACGACCACAAACGCCGCGCGGGCGCCGACGGGGTCGAGGACCTGCTGCGGCGCGGCAACGCCGGCCAGGTCCGCGTCCCCGGCAAGCACGGGTCCGCGCCGCGCGCCTACGAGGTCGTGGCCGTGCTCATCGACGACCAGCCGGGGCAGCTGGCCCGGATCTTCGCCGACGCGGGCCTGGCCGGCGTCAACATCGAGGACGTGCGCATCGAGCACGCTACGGGGCAGCAGGCCGGTCTGGTGCAGCTGATGGTGGAGCCGAAGGAGGCCCCGGTGCTGAGTGCTGCGCTGCGGGAACGGGGTTGGGCGCTGCGGCAGTAGGGGGGCGGCCGGTGGTAGGGGTTGCGGTCGGTGGGCCTGTTCCGGGGGGCTGCCGCCCCCGGGCCCCCGCTTGCCTGAACGGCCTCGTCCTCAAGCGCCGGACGGGGGCTGGATGTGGCCGGGCGCGGTCGTCGGCCGTGGGCCGGGTGTGGCCGTGCGCCGTCCTCGGCCGTTGGGGTGGGTGTGGTCGGAGGCGATCGGCGGCTGTGGGCCGGGTGTGGCGGGTGCCGTCGGCAGGCTCGCGCGGCCGCCCCGGACGCGCGGCCGGACGAGTGACGCGCACCCAGTAACCTTGTGCGGGGCACTCGCGCCCTCACCCCCGCCGAGCCCGGTTCAGGAAGGTCCCCACTGTGGAAAGCGCCACGCCAGTGATTGTCGCCATCGACGGCCCCGCCGGCACCGGCAAGTCGAGCACCTCGAAGGCCGTGGCGGCCCAGCTCGGGCTGAGCTACCTGGACACCGGCGCCCAGTACCGGGCGATCACCTGGTGGATGGTGAGCAACGGCATCGACATAGACGACCCGTCCGCCATCGCCGCCGTGGCGGGCAAGCCCGAGATCGTCTCCGGCACCGACCCGGAGGGGCCCGCCATCACGGTCGACGGGGTGGACGTGGCCGGCCCGATCCGAACCCAGGAGGTCTCCTCCAAGGTCAGCGCGGTCAGCGCGGTGCCCGAGGTGCGCTCCCGGATCACCGAGCTGCAGCGTTCGATCGCCGCCTCCGCGGAGCAGGGCATCGTCGTCGAGGGCCGGGACATCGGCACGACCGTGCTGCCCGACGCCGACCTGAAGATCTTCCTCACCGCCTCCCCGGAGGCCCGCGCCGCCCGCCGCAGCGGTGAGCTGAAGGGCTCCGACGTCCACTCCACCCGCGAGGCGCTCATCAAGCGGGACGCCGCCGACTCCAGCCGCAAGACCTCCCCGCTCGCCAAGGCGGACGACGCCGTCGAGGTGGACACCACCGAGCTCACGCTGGCCCAGGTCATCGAGTGCGTCGTCACCCTCGTCGAGGAGAAGCGGGCCGGAAAGTGACCGAGCTTCCTTCGGCACGGGGTGCCGAGGTCGGGCGGCGCATCGGCGTCGGCCTGATGTACGGGCTGTGGAAGCCGCGCGTGCTCGGCGCGTGGCGGGTGCCGGCGAGCGGCCCCGTGATCCTCGCGGTCAACCACTCCCACAACATCGACGGCCCCATGGTCATGGGCGTGGCGCCCCGGCCGACGCACTTCCTGATCAAGAAGGAAGCCTTCATCGGTCCGCTGGACCCCTTCCTGCTCGGCATCGGGCAGGTCAAGGTCGACCGCGACACCACCGACCGCACGGCCATCACCCGGGCGCTGGGCGTCCTGGACAGCGGCGGCGTGCTCGGCATCTTCCCGGAGGGCACCCGGGGCGAGGGCGACTTCGCCTCGCTGCGCGCCGGCCTGGCGTACTTCGCGGTGCGCAGCGGCGCCCCGATCGTGCCGGTGGCCGTACTGGGAAGTTCCGAGCGGCGGGGACGGTTGATAAAGGCGCTGCCTCCGCTGCGCTCCCGCGTCGACGTCGTGTTCGGCGAGCCCTTCGAGGCGGGCGACGGCAGCGGCCGCCGGACGCGCAAGGCGCTGGACGAGGCGACCGGGCGCATCCAGAAGCAGCTGGCCGCCCACCTGGAAAACGCCAGGCACCTCACCAGGCGCTAGGCGACACTGAGTAGTGGATCGGCCCGGAACACCCTGGGCACTCCACCGACCACCACGAATGAACGACGAGGTACGGACTTCATGAACGACCACATCCAGCCCGACGGCTCGGACGCGTCCGAGGGCGCCCACGAGCACGACCACGGGGCGCTCGGCGACGCCGAGTTCGCGGAGTTCATGGAGCTCGCCGCGGAGGAGGGCTTCGACCTCGAGGACGTCGAGGGCGCCCTCGAGGAGGCGGGTCACGGCCCGCTCCCCGTGCTCGCCGTCGTCGGCCGCCCCAACGTCGGCAAGTCGACTCTGGTGAACCGCATCATCGGGCGCCGCGAGGCGGTGGTCGAGGACAAGCCCGGCGTCACCCGCGACCGTGTGACCTACGAGGCCGAGTGGGCGGGCCGCCGCTTCAAGGTCGTCGACACCGGCGGCTGGGAGCAGGACGTCCTCGGCATCGACGCCTCCGTGGCCGCCCAGGCCGAGTACGCCATCGAGGCCGCCGACGCGGTCGTCTTCGTCGTCGACGCCAAGGTCGGCGCCACCGACACCGACGAGGCCGTCGTCCGGCTGCTGCGCAAGGCCGGAAAGCCGGTCGTGCTGTGCGCCAACAAGGTGGACGGCCCCAGCGGCGAGGCCGACGCGGCCTACCTGTGGTCGCTGGGCCTGGGGGAGCCGCACCCGGTCTCCGCGCTGCACGGCCGGGGCACCGGCGACATGCTCGACCAGGTCCTGGAGGTGCTCCCCGACGCGCCGCGCCAGACCTTCGGCGGCGGCATCGGCGGCGGTCCGCGGCGCATCGCTCTGATCGGCCGCCCGAACGTCGGCAAGTCCTCCCTGCTGAACAAGGTGGCGGGCGAGGAGCGCGTCGTCGTCAACGAACTGGCGGGCACCACCCGTGACCCGGTCGACGAGCTGATCGAACTCGGCGGTGTCACCTGGAAGTTCGTGGACACGGCGGGCATCCGCAAGCGCGTCCACCTCCAGCAGGGCGCCGACTACTACGCCTCGCTGCGCACCGCCGCCGCGGTCGAGAAGGCGGAGGTCGCGGTCATCCTGATCGACGGCTCCGAGTCCGTCTCGGTGCAGGACCAGCGGATCGTCACCATGGCCGTCGAGGCGGGCCGCGCGATCGTCATGGCGTACAACAAGTGGGACACCCTCGACGAGGAGCGCCGCTACTACCTGGAGCGGGAGATCGAGACCGAGCTCGGCCAGGTGGCGTGGGCGCCGCGGGTCAACGTCTCGGCGCGCACCGGCCGGCACATGGAGAAGCTGGTCCCGGCGATCGAGACCGCCCTGGCGGGCTGGGAGACCCGGGTCCCGACGGGACGGCTGAACGCCTTCCTCGGCGAGCTGGTCGCGGCCCACCCGCACCCGGTCCGGGGCGGCAAGCAGCCGCGCATCCTGTTCGGCACGCAGGCGGGCACCAAGCCGCCGCGGTTCGTCCTGTTCGCCTCGGGCTTCATCGAGGCGGGCTACCGGCGCTTCATCGAGCGCCGCCTGCGCGAGGAGTTCGGCTTCGACGGGACGCCGATCCACATCTCCGTGCGGGTGCGCGAGAAGCGCGGCAAGAAGAAGTAGCGCGAAGCACCGGAAAGGGCCGGCTCGGTGCCCTCGGTGCCGCGTGTGGGGCCGGCGACTGGACGAGACTGTGCCTCATGACAGTTGACG
>NZ_JBEZWO010000028.1:0-13586 GCF_040637515.1 Streptomyces sp. NPDC029041
ATCATGTGCGCCGGATCCAGCCACGCACCACCATCGGCATCAGCATTCAGAGGATATTCGAAGTAGAACCGCATGACCGGACAGTATCAAGCAACTTGATACATGGCAATGAATCCGACACCAATTCCCCGACATCCGAGCCACTGCAGATCCCAGGGGAGCCTGCCGGGGGGCCGGGATCGAACCCACCCACGGGGCGGTATCCTCCTCGAACGTGACGGTCGGACCGACCTTCACGACAACCGGGCTGACCATGCCCACGGCGCGCCGATGAACGCCGTACGGCCAGCAGGCCCAAGGACAAGCAGCGGCCCTGGACTCGGCGGGGACACGAGTGTGTGCCGTCTCAGTCGGCCGTCCCAGCGTGCCGCCCAAGGCCACTTTCGACTCGCCCATCCCTCTGACCCGCACGGATGACATGCGCAGCGGCGGACAGCCGTTCCCGCCAAGAGGTCAACTCACCTCTTCCAGGAGCGCCATCACTGGGGAAGAGGGACCAACTCAGGCGAAACCCAGCCACAGAACAGAGGAGATCGTCGTGGCAGAACGCCCGGCACGACAACCCCGCCGGCCTCACGTCGCGCAGGTCGTACGCACCGAACGGCTGACCCCGCACATGCAGCGTGTGGTCCTCGGCGGCGAAGGCCTGGTCGAGTTCTCGGCAGGCACCTGCACCGACCACTACGTGAAACTGCTCTTCGGGCCTCCGGGGGTGAGCTACCCGGAGCCCTTCGACCTTGAGCGGATCCGCTCCGAGTTCCCGCGCGAGCAGTGGCCGGTGACCCGGACGTACACCGTGCGGGCCTGGGACCCCCAACGCCGCGAACTGACCCTTGACTTCGTCATCCACGGCGACGAGGGCCTGGCCGGGCCGTGGGCCGCGCGCGTCCAGCCGGGCGAGACCGTCCGTTTCATGGGCCCCGGCGGCGGTTACGCCCCCGACGCCACCGCCGACTGGCACCTGCTCGCCGGCGATGAAAGCGCTCTGCCGGCGATCGCGGCCGCACTGGAGTCGTTGCCGTCCGGTGCGGTGGCGCACGCCTTCATCGAGGTCGAAGGGCCCGACGAAGAGCAGAGGTTCGACTCCCCCGTGAAGGTCACCTGGCTGCACCGCGCCGGGCGACCGGTCGGTGAGAAACTCGTCGAGGCCGTGAGCACGCTCAAGTTTCCCAAGGGCCGCCTCCACGCCTTCGTGCACGGCGAGGCAGCGGCCGTCAAGGAACTGCGGCGGAGACTCCGTGTCGACCTGGCCATCCCGCGCGAGGACCTGTCGATCTCCGGCTACTGGCGACTCGGCCACGACGAGGAGGGTTGGCAGGCCTCCAAGCGCGACTGGCACGCCGGCGTGGAGGCCGAGCAGGAAGGCCAGGCGCCGACCGCGTAGCGCAACTGGGCGGGCAGCGTGGGGACTTGGGTGCACCGCGGACGGCGCACCGAGGAGTACGAAGGCGACGCGATGGCGCGTCGGCACTCCTGCGCCCCACGCTCTGGCCCTCCGGCTCGGCCGGCCTCGAGTGAGCGGTGACCCGGCCGAGAGCAGCTAAAGCCAGGACCGACAATGCTGCTCACATCGCCTGGTTCACCGCTTCCACGCGCTGGGCGTCCGCACGGCCGTCAGCACCTGATCGGCGTCTGTGCGCTGCTCTCCGCCCGCCGCGAATGCCCGGCCAGGTCTCGTCATGCCGAGGCCGCAGGGGAGGGCGGGTTCCCGTCCGCCGGTTCGCCGTGCCCCTCCCACGGCCGCGCCAGGACAAGCAGCGAGCACACGGAGCAGACCATCACCAGGAGCATGATCAGCGCCATCGGCAGGGAGCTGCCCTCGCCCAACAGCCCGACAATCGGTGAGATCGCTCCCCCGAGCAGGAACTGCGCCGCGCCGAGGCAAGCCGAGCCGGCACCCGCCGCGTCACGGGCGATCGCCTGCCCGATACTCATGGTCGACGGCACGACCAGGGCAGCGCCGACGACGACGAGGAACAGGCTGACCCATGTCCCGGCGATCGTCTCGCCGAGCGTGATGACGAGCACCACCTGGAGCACGGATCCCATCGCGGCCACCCCTACTCCCAGTGTGAGCAGCGTGTTGAGGTGCCACCGCGCCGAGAGCCGTCCGAACACGAGCCCGGCGACGAGCATGCCGACGGCGTTCGCGGCGAAGATGAGCGAGTAGATCGTCGGCGAGAGACCAAGCAGGCCTTCGAAGACAAAACTCGACCCGCTGGCGTAGATGAACAGGGCGGCGCCACAAAAACCCAGGGTGAGCTGATAGCCGACGAAGACGCGGCTCCTCACGAGCGAGCCCATGGACAGGAGGGTGATGCGCAGGCCACCGGGCCGTCGGCGCTCCACAGGAAGCGATTCCGGCACCTTGCGCAAGACGAGTATCAGCAGTACAAGCCCGATCACGCTCAGCACGACGAAGATCATGCGCCACGAAGCGACCGACAGCACGGCCCCACCCAGGACGGGCGCGGCGATCGGCGCCACACTCACCGCCTGTGCCAGCACGGCGAAGTAGCGTGGGAGGTCGGTGCCCGTGAAGCGGTCCGTGAGGACCGCGCGCGCGAGCACCGGGCCCGCGGCGCCGGCGGCCCCCTGCAGGAAGCGGGCCGCGATGAGCACCTGCACATTCGGTGCGAGGGCGCAGAGCAGAGAGAAGATCCCGAAGCCGATGACCCCGCCGATGAGCAGTCTCCGGCGACCGATGCTGTCGCTGATGGGCCCGATGACGAGCTGGCCGATGACGAGCCCGGCGAGGAAGGTACTCATCGTCAGCTGGACGGCCGAGTCGGACGCGTCCAGCGTCGCCCCCATCGCGGGAAAGCCGGGCACGTACATGTCGATCGAGAGCGGCCCCGTGGCCGCCAGCGCGCCCAGTACCACGACAAGCCCGAGCGGCTTGCGCGGACCGGTGCGTCCAACCTCCCGCTCCTTCGTGGACGGGGGTGTTACTGGTTCGTGGCATGTCATCGGATGGCAGCGATGATGTTCTCGCCACAGTGGGCGAGGTCGTTGAGTATCTCGGTGAGTGCGTGATCGTGATCGATCCGCACCGTCAGGGAAGCGATGCCTTCGAGGTAGAACCGCATGAGTGGACAGTATCAAGCAACCTGATACATGACAATGCGTTCCTCGCCGGCTGCCACGGACTGAAGAGACAGCTCAGCCCGGCCTGCTGCCGCCACGACGCCGGTCTTTGACGGCCAGGGACTCGATCCCCTCACTCAGCAGCGCGCGCATGTGACTGATCTCGTCCGCGTCCATCCCCGCAACGAACAGGGCCTCGATGTCGGCGCAGTCGCGGTCGCACGCATCGAAGATCGCCGACCCCTTTGGCGTCAACTCGCAATGCAGCGTCTTGCGGTGCGCCGGAGTCGTGTACCGCTGGATCAAGCCGTCGCGCTCCAGCTTGATGATGATCTCGTTCATCGCCTGCGGGGTGACGAACGCGCGGCGAGCCAACTGCGCCGAAGACAGGCCGTCCCTGACCTTGAGGACGCTGAGGGTCGTGTATTGGGGCGTCGTGAGGCCGTGCTGACGCACGATCACGTCGAGTCGAGCTCGGATGGCGCGCTCGGCTCGACGAATGAGGTAGACGATCCGCGCGTCAGCGGCTCGGGAGACAGGGCTTGGAGCGTCCGTGCTCCGTCCGGCCGAGCGAGTCATATGTGCACCCTATTCGTAATCCGGTGTCAGCGTTGCCCTCAGGTCGACGGTCAGTCTCCCCGGATACAGGCCTGCACGGAACCTACCTCCTCAAGAGGCTCCGCCCGCCCCTCCCGCTGTCACCTCGGCGTCAATGACGAGATGCACCTCCCCGGAGTCGCCGTATCAGACAATTGTACTAGGCCGGGAGAGTCGGCTCACACGACTCCCCCTCGTCCGGTTCGACGATGTTCATGTCGCCTCCCGGAAGCCGGCCCGGATCGGCAGCGCTCAGAACGGGTATGCCGGAGGAGTACTGCGCAGCGTGACCCACTGTGCCTCGGTGAAGGCTTCGAGGTTCGTCTGGATGCCTCCATGCCGCGCTCCGTTACCGGAGTCACCCATCCCCCCGAACGCAACCTGGGCTTCGTCGTTCACGGTCTGGTCGTTGATGTGGACCATCCCCACCGGCAACCGGTCGGCGATCTCCAGGGCGCGACCGATGTCTCTGGTCAGGATGCCGAGCGACAGCCCGTAGGACGTGCTGCCGGCCAGCCGCACGGCGTCGTCGATCGAGGCGAAGGAGGTGACCGGTGCCACCGGCCCGAAAATCTCCTGGGTGAAGGCAGGCGCGTCAACCGGGGTGCGGGCGAGCACTGTCGGCCGGTAGAAGAGACCGTCGTAAGTACCGCCGGTCTCCAGCACTGCCCCTCGCGCGACCGAGGAGGTCACGATGTCGTGGATCCGGTCGCGCTGTCCTTCGTCTATGACCGGACCCAGCGCCACGTGTCCCGATGCCGGGTCGCCGACGGCCAACGCGTCGGCGTGCCGGGCGAGCGCTGCCGCGTACTCGTCGGCGATCGCGCCGTCCACGATGTGCCGGCTCGTCGCCATGCAGATCTGGCCCTGGTGGTTGAACGACCCGAACGCACCGGTGGAAGCGGCGACTTCGAGATCGACGTCGTCCAGGACCAGCAGCGCGGAATTGCCGCCGAGTTCGAGATGGACTCGCTTGAGGTGCTCGGCCGCCACCCGCGCGACAGCGCGGCCTGCGCCGGTCGAGCCGGTGAAGGCGATGACCGGTATCCCGGGGTGGGACACCACCGCCTCGCCGACGGCTCCGTCCCCTGGCAGCATCGCGAGGACCCCGGGCGGCACGCCCGCCTCTTCGAACAGTGCCGCGAGGAGGACTCCGCCCGATATCCCGGTACGTGGGTCCGGCTTGAGGACGACGGCGTTCCCGAGCGCCAGAGCGGGTGCGACGGCACGTATCGCGAGGATGGTGGGCACGTTGAACGGAGCGATCACACCCACTGTGCCGACCGGAACTCGGCGCAACAGGCTCAGCCGCGGGCTGTTCGAGCGCAGTACCTCACCCGACGGGTACGCGGCCAATGCGGCCGCTTCATAGCACTCCTGCGCCGAGGTGAGGATCTGGAAGCCGGCGAATCCGTCGACTGCGCCGGTCTCGGCGATCAGCCAGTGTTTGATCTCGGCGGCGTGCTCGTGCCACAGGTCCCCCGCCCTGCGCAGCACGCGGGCTCGCTCGGTGAACGGCGTCGTGGCCCAGGCCGACTGCGCGTCCCTGGCGGCTGCCGCCGCGTCGTCCACGTCGGTGACGGAGGCGAGGCCGAGCTCCCCCAGACGCGCTCCCGTCGCAGGGTTGGACACCGGGCGTGTGCCGCCTCCTCCCGAGATCCACTTGCCTTCGGCGAAGATCTTTCCGAAGTGGTCGTTCGTCACGAGACTCATGCCGACTGCTCACTTCCGTCATGTCCGTGGTGCGGGCGGACTCGTTCGATGATGGTGGCGTCGAGCGCAACAGCCCCGGCGCCGACGGGCAGCGCCCTGAGAGGGTTGACGTCGACGTCCACGTAGTGCGGGTTGTCACGCATCAGAGTTCCGAGGGCCGACACAGCGTGGACAACGGCCTCCATGTCGACTGGCGGCCGGCCGCGGAACCCGCTCAGCACCGCAGCGCCTCGCAGGGATGTGAACGCGCCCACGATGTCCTGCGGTGTTGCCACCCCGGGCAGAAGCGTGGTGTCGCGTGTCGCTTCGGCCAGGACTCCGCCGAGCCCGACGAGAAGCACCACGCCCCACTCGTCGTCGCGGCGAGCGCCGACGATCAGGTCCACACCTGCCGGGACCATTTCTTCGAGCAGGTAACCGTCGAGCGTGTGGCCGGCGTCGGCAATGCCGTCCGCGATCGTGGCGAGCGCCCGCTCGAGTTCGGCCCGGTCGCGGATTCCGACGACGACTCCGCCCGCCTCGGTCTTGTGGACCAGCGCGCTGACCCCCTTGGCGACCATGGGGAACCCGATCTCTGACGCGCGGTCGAGTGCCGCCTTCGCGTCGGGGGCGAACTCGGCTGCGGGAACGCGTACCCCGGCGTCACGCAGGGCGGCCTTGCTGGCGTTCTCGTCACGGATGATGACGGCCTCCGCCCCCGCCGGGGCTGCCTCCGTGGACGTCGGGAGCGCGGTTTGCCCGCGCTGCTCCGCCAGCTCGGCCAGCCGCAGACGTCTTTCGGCGTGAGCGACGGCACGCAGTGCGCGGTCGAAGGAGGGGAAGACGGGAACGCGCCCGGCACGAATGGCCTGGTCGAGGTCAGCGGGAACCGGGTGCCCGCCGCCGGCGAAGGTGTAGATCACAGGCTTGTCCGCCGCTGCGAGGACCGGCAACAGTGCGTCCACCTGATCACGCGTTTGCACCTCGGTGCCGGGCATCGTGGAAGCGATCAGAAGGTTGACGTTCGGGTCGTCGAGGAGGGCCCGCGCCACCTCGCCGTACAGGCTGGGCTCGAGCAGCGCCTGCCCGGTGATGTCGATCGGGTTCGTGGCTTCGGCGAAGTCCGGGATCAGTTGGTCCAGACGCTCGACTGTCGTGGGGGTCAGATCCGCGAGCGTCGCGCCGTTGCGCGCCGCCGAGTCGAGGGCAAGTGTCTTCACCGAACCCGACTCGCTCATGACCGCGGTCCCGGCCTTCTCGATCGTTTCCGTGCCGACCAGGAGGGAGGCGAGGTCGATCAACTCATCCATCGAGTCGACGAGTACGACCCCTTCGGACCCGAGGATGGTCTCGATCGTTTCGTAGTCGCCGGCCAGCGCGCCCGTGTGGGACAAGGCGGCTTGACGTGCCGCAGCCGAGCGTCCGGCCTTGAGGGCGATGATGGGCTTGCCTGCCTCGCGTGCCCGGCGCGCACACTCCAGGAAGCGCTCGGGGTGACGGACCTGTTCGATGAGCAGCGCGATCACCCTCGTCATGGGCGAGGCGGACAGGTGGTCGAGATAGTCCTCCTGGGCCAGGACTGCCTCATTGCCGGTGGACACGGTGTAGGCGACGTCGACGCCCTGGGCGTGCGCCGCGTACGTCAGGGCCATGGCCATCGCGCCGCTCTGGCTGATGATGCTCAGCCCCGGGGCCGGCGGGCGCCTCCTTGGTTGCAGTGCACTGAACGTGAGCGGCACACCGTCGACGAAGTTCACGAGGCCCAGGCAGTTCGGTCCGCTGACCGGGATGGCGTGCGCCCGGGCGATGTCGACGACGTGTGCCTGCGCCGCCCGGCCGCCCTCGCCGGTTTCGGCGAACCCGGACGCATAGACGATCGCCGACTTGATATCCCGGCGGGTGAGGTCGGAGAGTACCTGCGGGACGGCTGCACTCGGCACGGCGAGCAACGCGACGTCAATTCCGGTGGGAAGGGCATCCACGGTCCCGACGCATTTGATGTCGGAGATCTGCGTTTCGCGTCGGCTGACCAAATGGATGTCGCCTTGGTAGCCGTAGTCGAGCAGCCGCCGCAGTGGCGCACCACCGATCGTCTCCGGGTCCGCGTTGGCGCCGACGAGGGCGACCGAACCGGGTGAGATCAACGGTGCCAGGTCGTAGGGCATCGGTGAGATCACTCTCCGGTTGCGGCACGCTGGTACGCCTGCAGCCCCGGGCGGATGGCCTTCTCGTCCAGGAACTGCGCCAATCCCTTGGCCCGGCCGTTCTCGGGGTCCATGAACTGCGACTGTTCGAGCTTGGCGTACAGGTAGTCCGAGGCCGGCTCCCACGGCATGTCGCGGGCGAAGCGGAACCCTGTCTTGGCGGCCCGCAGCACCACGGGGTTCTTCTCCTTGAGCCGTTCGGCCAGCTTCACCACCTCGTCGCGCAGCTGGTCGGCGGGCACCGCCTTGTTCACCAGTCGCATCTTCTCCGCTTGGCGTCCGTCGAAGGTGTCGCCGGTCATGATGTACCACAGGGCATCTCGGTGACTGACGGTCTCGGCCATGGCCCGGCTCACCACACTGCCCGGTGGGATTCCCCAGTTGATCTCGGACAGTCCGAACACCGCGTCCTCGGACGCGATCGCGAGGTCGCACCCGACCAAGGGCGTGAATGCGCCTCCGAAGCACCAGCCGTTGACCATGGCGATGGTCGGCTTCGAGAACTGCATGAGTCGGCGCCACTGCCATTCCGACGCGTCCCGCCGCACTTTGATCTGTACTGAGGGATGGGCCTCGTCGACCTCACGGAAGTACGCCTTGAGGTCCATACCCGCCGAGAAGGATTCGCCGGCGCCGGTCAGAATGACGACCTTCACTTCATCGACCGTCTCCAGGTGATCAAGTACCTGAATCATCTCGGAGTTGAGATTGGGGTCCATTGCGTTGCGCTTGGAGGGCCTGTTGAGCGTGACCCATCCGAGGCCATCGGCAATCTCGACCTTGACGTTGTCCCAGTGTGGCAATACGTCGACCATGACAGTCTCCGGTCCTAGTGAGGCTGAATTGCTCGGCAGCGTATCAGGCTACTTGATACTTGACAACGGGCCCACCGGCCGCGTCGGAGCTCCTCGGCCGATGGGTACATGAGCGCGCACGCATAGGCATCACCCCGGGCCAGATGGGTTCCCCGCCGTTTTGTCGCGCCCCTCAGGAGGCGGAACATGACCTCACGGCCCCTCGACGATGGCGGCCGACGGCCGTGTCCGTCCTTCGGCACGACCATTCCGCTCAGGAATGTCGGGGGTGCCGTTGCATCGCAACGAGAGGAAACTGGTGACACGGGTCCGACCCGTAACCCGAGGTGCGGCTGAATCGAGGATCAGACTGGATCAGACACTCCCGACGGCAAGATCCTCGAACGAAGCACGCAATTGCGCTGGACCAAGAGCGAGGCCTCCCGGATATCCCGCGTTGCCGCACCGGTACGGACAGCGCACGGCGGAGGAGACAATGCTCCCGGACAACTCAGGATGGGTGGCCCCGTACAACGTGGGGCGCATCGGCGCCGCCTTGCTGGACGACCACGGAACGATCATCGGCTGGCCCAAGGAGGCTGCGGAGCTGGTCGGGCTTCCGGTCGAGGAGGTCATCGGCCGACCGGTCACCGACCTTCTGGACCGGCCGACCGATCCCCGCGCCGCTTCGGATTTCGTGGACGGCTGCCGTGCCGTCGGCGGGTGGGACGGCTCGGCGGTCATCCGGCGTGGTGACGGCCAGGCAGTGCGGCTGCTGACGCGCGTGACCACTCTGGGCGGGGGTCGGTGGCTGGCCATCGCTCAGGACCAGCGACAGGCGCCGTCCGAGCTGGGGCGAATGATGCTCGACCCCCTTTTGACCCAAAGCCCCGTCGGCATCGCCATCCTCGACTCCGACTTGCGCTACTTGTGGGTCAACGATGCCCTCACCCACCACGGCAGCCTGCCGCGCGAACATCGCATCGGACGTCGCCCCTCCCAGGTCCTGCCGGCCGGGCTCGGAGGAGCCGTCGAAGAGCAGCTGACCCGTGTGCTCGCAAGCGGTCAACCCGTTCTTGGCTTCGAGCTCATCGGCCCCTCGCCAGAAGACCCCTCTCGTCGGCACAGCTGGTGGAACAGCTACTTCCCCTTGCGCGAAGACGACAAGATCGTCGGCGCTTGGTACATGGTCGTCGACCACACCACGGCAGCTTGGCGGACCCACGAGCGCCTGGCGTTGCTGACGGACGCCAGCGCCCGCATCGGCAGCACCCTCGATGTAGAAGTCACCGCGGAGGAATTGGTCCTCACCGCCGTGGGGCCGTTCGCGGACGGTGCCTCTGTGGACCTGGACGACACAATCGTCCAAGGCGGCGAACCGCCGCCCGGCGGTGTCGGCGGCGACGTCGTCCTACGGCGCGCGGCCCTGCACTCGGCCGGCGGCGCATACCCGGAGATGTCCGGCCGGGTCGGTGACACATTCCGCGCACCCCCCGACAGCCCCACGGCCCGCTGTCTCCGCACCGGCGACGCGGTCGTCTTTCACGATGACAGTGCCACCGACGCCCCGACCACCAGGAACGCACAGCGGGAGCAACGCGCCCACCAAGGCGTCCGCTCCGTTCTCGTGCTGCCAGTCCGCGCGCGAGGCGTCAACCTGGGCGTGGCCACCTTCACCCGTGATCATCGGCACAAGACGTTCGACGCCATGGACATCTCTCTCGGCGAGGAGCTGGTGGCTCGGGCCGGGGTGTGCATCGACAACGCCCGCAGGTTCCAGCGCGAGCGGCGCGCGGCCCTCGGACTGCAGCAGAGCCTCCTGCCGCACAGCCTCGCCGACCGCACCGCTCTGGAGGTCGCGTCCCGGTACTTGCCCGCAGGCGATCGAGAGGTGTGTGGCGACTGGTTTGACGTCATCCCGCTGTCCGGCGCCCGCATCGCCCTGGTCGTAGGCGATGTCGTCGGCCACGGATCGACCGCGGCCGCCATCATGGGTCAGTTGCGCACCGCGCTGCACACCCTCGCCGACCTCGACCTCCCGCCCGCGGAAGTGCTGGCCCGCATGGACGACCTGGTCGTCAGCGTCTCCCAGGAGCAGGAGGACGACGACCCTCGGCGCCTGGACGCCTACGTCGGCGCCACCTGCCTGTACGCCGTCTACGACCCGGTCTCACGCAGTTGCGCACTGGCACGCGCCGGCCACCCTCCGCCCGCCCTGGTCCGCCCGGACGGCACGGTCACCGTTCCCGACGTGCCCGCGGGCCCGCCTCTGGGCCTGGGCTGGCTACCGTTCGACGCCGCGGACATCCCCCTCGCCGACGGCACGCGCATCGTGCTCTTCACCGACGGCCTGGTTGAAGGCGACCGTGACATCGACGCCGGTTTCGCCCGGCTCCGGGAAGCCCTCTCCCACCCTGCCGAAGAACTGGAGGCCCTGTGCGACCGCGTGATCGACACCGTGCAGCAGGGCACGCCACTCCTGGACGACGTGGCCCTGCTGGTGGCCCGTACTCAGGGCTTGGGCCCCGGTCAGGTAGCCACCTGGGACATCCCGGTCGATCCTGCCACCGTCGCGGAAGCACGCATGCTCGCCGGCAACCAGATCACCGAATGGGAGTTGCCCGACCTCGACTTCGCCACTGAACTGATCGTCAGTGAGCTGGTCACCAACGCCATCCGCCATGCCACCGGACCCATTCGTCTGCGGCTGATCCGGCAAAAATCCACGCTGACCGTGGAAGTCTCCGACGCCAGTAGCACCGCGCCACGACTTCGCCACGCTCGCGCAGGCGACGAAGGCGGCCGCGGGCTCCTGCTGGTCGCCCACGTCTGCCGCCGGTGGGGAACCCGCTATACCGGCGAAGGAAAAATCATCTGGACCGAGCAGGACATCTCCGCAGGCCCCACGCGTTGAACGTGTCACCGGACGACTACACGAAATGGCGTCCCTCGCCACTTGAAGTGATGTAGCCGGCAAGGGACGCCGTCCGACACTCCCGGCTGAATCGCCGCCGCTGCGCGGCGCGACGCGTGCCTTACTACGCGTTTGTGCTCGCTTCGGGTGAGACACCGAGGCACTTGTAGAGCGCATCCACCACCTGGGTACTCGCATGCCACGTCGGGCTCATGTGATTTCGCACGAAACCAACGGACACGCGATTGACCCGATCCGCGAATCCCAGCTGCGCGCCCGCGCCCGGCATACCGAAGGCCGATTCCTCTGGACCGAACGTTTGCGGGTAGGGCCGGTCGATCACATTGAGCCGGTAACCGAGGCCCCAACGCTCCCAGATCGGTTCAAGCGAGGAATACTCCGGATGCTTGGCCAGAACCTCCGGCTCAGGCACGATCGCCGACGGGCCGACGAACTCCTCCGCCGCGAAACGTTCGACGGCCTGCGGCGAAACAAGCCTCTTTCCGTCGAGCGACCCATCGAGTGAGAGGTACGCGTACATCTCCGCGAGCGATCGTGCCGAGGCACTCACACCCGCCGATGCGACCTCGGGAATTCGACCGGCGGGAGTAGCGAAGAACCCCCCGATCATCTCGGGGAGAGCCCTGCCGTCCGACAGCAGGTAGATCTCGGAGTGCATGGTGCCGGGGGTATGGGAGAGGTCATGCATCGCCTCGTGGAGCGGGTTGGCCGGTCCGGGAGGAGGCGGAGCGAGCGGGGTAAGAGTGGCCACGCGGGGAAGTTCGGCTTCCGGCGTGCCGATCCAGAGGTCGAGACCGAAAGGCTCGCCGATCTCCTCTCGGAGGAAGGTGCCGAGGCTCTTGCCGGAGACCCGCCGCACGAGTTCGGCGACGAGCCAGCCGTACGTCATGCCGTGGTAACCGACTCGAGTACCGGGCTCCCAGCGGGGCGGTGACCCCGCCAACCGTTCGGTGATCCCTGCGTAGTTGCCCCAGCCGCGCCCCTCCCAGTCGAGGAGGGTCTCCGGCTGCCGAAGTCCGGGCAGACCCGCGGTGTGGGCCAGGATGTGACGGACCAGCGTCTTTTCCTTGCCGGCCGCTCCGTACTCGGGCCAATAGGTCACCACCGGCGCGTCGACGTCCAGGTCACCACGGTCGTAGAGGACTTGGGCGCACAGGGCCGCGACGGCCTTGCCGGACGAGAAGAGCGTCGTCATGGTGTCCTCGGCCCATGGTTGACCGGGCGCGGCATCGCCGATCCACAGGTCCGCGACCTTGCGGCCTTCGACGAAGGCGGCGAATGCACCGCCACCGCCGCCCAGATCGGCTGATGCCAGTGCATCGGCGACTGCCTCGAAGCCGGCCGCCACCTCACCATTGGCGATGCGCGCGCCTACCGATGCGCTCATGCTGAACCTTCCTGTGCTTTCATGCTGGATCTTCCTTTGATCAGTAAGTGGGGTGAATCCCTTGGTGTCCTACGCCGGAAGTTCCTGGGTGGTTCCGACTGGGCCACAGGCGATCAACGCGCCTGGTTGCCGGCCGGAAACCAGACGCCAGGACGAGGCAGATATCGTGGGGCAGGCGGGACTTTGCGGACACGACCTAGGACACTAGTGATCCGCGACCAGGTGAGGTGCCGACTGCTCGACAGTCAGCGTCACATCGATGTTCCCGCGCGTAGCCTTGCTGTACGGACAGAACCCATGGGCCAGATGGACGAGCTTCCGGGCCTGAGCAGGGTCGACGCCCGGGATGAACACCCTGAGCTCGACGGCAAGGCCATAACCGCCGTCCTCGGACTGCCCGAAGGACACTTCGGCGGTGACGGTGGAGTCGGAGGTGTCTACGCCCTGGGTCTTGGCACGGTTTTCGAGCGCGCCCTGGAAGCACGCGGCGTAGCCGGCGGCGAACAGGGTTTCGGGGTTGGCCTTGGGGTCGCCCTCATAGGTGCCGGGCTGGCCGAGATGAAAGTCCACGACGCCGTCTGCGCTGGTCACGCGGCCTGAGCGGGTGCCCTTGGCGGTGGCGGCAGTGGTATAGGCGACCTTGGTCAAGGCTATGGGCATGGGAGCCTCCTCCTATGGGGTGGGACGCGATACCCGTCGTCGCTGTCGCCCGGGCGTGGACGACGGGACACCTCGCATCGCGCCCGATCAGCTTCTGGACGCGGTCGCTTCTCGTGGGTGGTGTGTCATCGGGTGGCGGCGATGATGTTCTCGCCGTAGTAGGCAAGGTCGTCGAGTGCCTTCTCCGCCGAGGTCGGATCGATGGCCAGCGACGTCCAGGTCACCCCGAT
>NZ_JBEZWO010000029.1:0-9704 GCF_040637515.1 Streptomyces sp. NPDC029041
CGGGGACGTGTCCGCTTTTGCATTTCCGGACGCCGCCGCAGGGCTCTGACCTGCGCGGGTTGCAGTTTCTCCGGTAGTACCAAGGCGCCTGTCCGTTTTTGGTTCGGCAGGTCGGGCCTCACCGGCCGGACGGGGGATGGAAACACCCCGCTCGATCGCTCGCTTCGCCGCCTTCCGGCAGCGGTCCGAGCAGTACACCTTGGGTCGTTTGCCAGGTGTGTGGGCAATTGCGGTTCCGCAGTGGCAGCGGGGTCCGGCGGGCCGATATGGCAAAGCCTCGGCTTCGCTCCGTACTCTGGGCACGAGCAACGTTTCCTGTCTCGCCCGGTCTAGGGGCGCGAGTCTGGGAGCGGACGGCCCAGGGATTAGGCCCCCTGGGCCGTTGCTCTTTCGTCTGGTGGTGATCCTGGCACCGATCGGGCCAGGTGTTCCCCCCGCCACTCCCGAAGGCGCGCGGGGCTGGTGTGACTTGAAGGGCCGAAGGAAGCCCCGCCGGGGATCCGGCGGGGCTTTGACGTGCGGTCAGGCGGCGGTGCTGAGTCGGGCGGCGAGCTGGGCGGCGGCGGCGAGAATCACCCGCACGTCGCCCTCGGCCGTAGTCGGCAGAGCGGCCAGCGCGGGTGCCGGCGCCTGGGGCGGAGTCGGGGCCGGGGCCGGGCGGCGGCGCAGGGCCACCGCCAGGACGACGAGGCTGACCGCGATGGAGAGCAGGTAGGCGAGTGCCATCACGCGGCCTCCCCCTGCTGCCCGGTGACGCGTCGCCAGGACGCGCGGAGACGGGTCTCCCCGGCACTGTGACCGGCCGCCCGGAAGGCGGCGGCCATGTCCCGGTACGACATGGGCGGGTGGTTGCTGGCGCGGAGCTCCGCGACGATCCGGTCGAGGTCCTCGTCGCTCAGCGCAGGTGCGGCCTCGATGGCGGCCACCGGTTCGACCGGTCCCCAGACCGGGAGATCCCATCGGGGCTGTGACGCGGGTGTGACGCGCTCTGTCACGCAGGTCAGAGCCCGTGCGGTCCCGTCGCCTTGGCGGGCTGCCTCCAGCACCGACCAGGCTCCGGAGAGGGACTCAGCGGTCTTGGCTTGGACGCGTGCGACGCGTGCCCCGGCCTCCGTCACGGCCGTCAACCGGGTCTCTTCGGTGGCGGCTTCGGCCCGCAGCCGGGCCCGGGCCACGGCCGCCTCGTCGCGGGCTTCCTGCTGGATCCCCTGGATCGCCTTCAGGGCGTCCGGGGTGAGGGCAGTCCGCTCCCACAGTCCGTGCACGAGCCAGAGCGCCTTTGCCGCGAGAGGGAGCCAGGCGACGGCCAGCCACGGGCCGGGGGAGGCCTCTCCGACCGCGTGGGCGACCAGGACGCCGGTCGCGATCGCGCCGAACGCCCACCCGACGCCGGTCACCACGGCGTTGTGATCGCCCTGGGCAGCGAGACGCCGGTCGTAGGCGAGGGCGGCGAGCCATCCGCCGTCGATGCCCAGGCCGACGACCAGGGCCACGCCCCAGTGCATCGAGTCCCCGAGCCACATCACGACCACGGCCAGGGTCAGGACCATGGACACCGCCGTCATGGCGACGGCCGGGAGTGCGGTCTTCACGTTGCGCATGGTCACTTCCCCTTTCGGATCTCGCGGATGAGCAGGTAGCCGATGCAGCCGCCGACCGTGACCGCGACCGCGACCAGGGCGACCGCGAGGAACAGCCCGGTGAGGACGCAGGCGCAGGCGGCGCCGCCCGCGATCCACGCGGCAGTGGTCCCGGCGGACCGGCGAGGGGCCGGGGCGTGGGTCGAGCAGCTGCACGCGGCCGGGGCCGGGGCCGCCTGAGCGGCCTGCACCACGGCGAGGATCTGGGCGATCGTCGCGGCCTGGTCCTCCGCCTGGCGGGCGTCGGCCACGGCCTGCGTCAGGTCGGTGCTCATGCCGACACCTCCCCGGCCTGCGTGGCGATGGACAGGGCGCCGTCCTCGGCCTTGTGCACCTCTCCGGCCTCAACCAGGGACTTGACCGCCTTGGACACGGAGCCCTTGTTGATGCCGGTCACGTTGGCGACGTCGGCCACCGTGCGGGAGCCCGCGCCGATCGCGGCCGCGACCTTCTCCCGGTTGGTCGGCTGGGACTTCGGCTGGGCCGGGACCGCAGCCGCGGGCGGCGCGATGACGTAGTCATCGCCCTTGACCAGGCGCAGGGGAGCCGGTTCGGCCGGCGCCTTGAACACGACGGGCTGCCAGTGCCGCGCGGGGAGGGCTCGGACGCCGTCGTCGTCGAGCGTCCAGGTGCGGATCATCCGGGGGCCGTAGCCCTTGAGGTAGCCGTGCCCACGGTGGGCACGGTCTTCCGGGATCTGCTGCGGGGCGTAGTGCGCGCAGTCGTCCAGGGCGACCTGGGCCTGAGTCGTCCCGGCCACGCGGAGGCTGAAGCGGGTCAGCAGGTTGGGCGCGATGAGCTGGTGAACGCCCGGGGCGGCCCCGTCCGTGACCGGGTACTGGGTGGCCCACCAGAGCACGACGCCGCGCGAACGCCCGAGGCTGGACAGCTCGATGAGCCGCTGCATGCGGGCCTTGCCCTCATCCGACTTGTCGAGCTTCAGGTTGGCGAGCACGACCTGGCCCTCGTCGATCACGACCGTGAGTTGTCGGCCGTCCCAGACGCTGATCTTTCGTGCCTTCATGTCCCGCTTGCGGCGGTTCATCTCGTCCCAGGCTTCATCGATCGCGGCCGCGATCTCATCGCCCTCGACGGCCACCCGGCAGACGGCTTCCCACACGTTGGCTTCTTCGCCCTTGCCGTCGATCAGGAGCAGGTCACCGCGCAGATGCGCCGTGGCCATGAGGGGGCGCGTCGACCAGGACTTGCCGGTGCCCGAGGCGCCAGAGACGAGCAGCCGCTCGTCGAACGGGACCAGGACCTCGTCGCCGGTCTCGGTGTCCAGACCGAGGGACATCGTCAGCGGGTCGGCGGGCATCCGCTCCGGCGTCCACCGCGAGGAGACCCCGTCGGCCGCCGAGCGGGTAGCCAGCGCCAGCACCGCCCAGCCGCCGCGCGGGCCGGAGGTGACCCGGATGCGGAGCGCGGTCCGGGCCCCGAGCAGGGCACGGATTCGGTCGACCTGAGCAGCGAGCTCCTTGACCGTCCACTTCCCGTCCAGCCGGACATCACAGCGGATCCCGCCCGAGGTGACCTCGGCCGGAGTGGTCACCGTGCCGCCCAGGCCGCGCTCTTCAGCGTGCTGGACCCAGTGCGACGGGTCGAGCCGCTCCACGAGCTGGCGCTCCTCAGCCGAAAGCCCGTCCTCGACCTCGACCGCGACCTTGCGCCGGCCGACCGCGAGCGCGGCGACGTTCACGACGATGAGCGCGAGCGAGCCCGTAACCGGCCAGGCCCCAGCCTGGTCCCAAACCAGAGCGGTGATGCCGACGCCCGGCACCGCGTGCACCGCGTGCGCCTGGACCGCCCGAGCCCGCAGCGTCGCCGGGTAGTTCTTCCGCGCCGCCTTCAGCGCGACCTTGGCCGACTCCCGGTGATTCCTCGCCGCCTTGTCCGCCGTACGCGCGGCCCGACGGCCGGTCGAGAGCGGGTTCTTCGACGCTGCTCGCGCGGCCGTCCGCTGCGACTTGGCCGACGCCGCCGTCGCCCGCGCGCTGTTGTGGGCGCGCTGGGCATCCATGAGCGCCTTCAGGTTCTCCGGGGTCCGGAGCTTCGCCCGGCGGTCCGCCTCCGTGTCCCAACGGACGGCGAGCGGAGCGGCCATGGGCGCCAGCGCGTCGAGCGTGTTCGTGATCGTCGCCAAGGCCGACTTGGTCGGCTCCGCGATCTTCGTAGAGACTGCCTTCAGGTCCACGGTTGTCCTTCCTAGGGGTTCGTGGATCTAGGGCCGGATTGCCGTTCCAGCGGCGGTCCGGCCCGCCTGTTTTGGGTGGGTTGCTCCCTTGGTTACACCCGCGCCCCCGAGTTGCCCCCGCAACCCGCGTGTGACCTGCGGGTTTCCAGGTTGACCCCGTTTCCGGGAGGGGGGCCCTACGCGTGCGCGCGCGAGGGAGACCCGATTTCGGCTCTGCCGATCACTCCCGGGTCCAGGCCCGGATGGTGGTCGGAGAGAGGCCCGACAGAGAGCTGATCCGGCGGTAGCTCACCTCCGCCTCGACGGCCCGCTTCACGAGCGGCCGGAGCTCCTGCTCCACCTGCTCCAGCTCGGCGAGGAGTTCGACCCTGCGCTGAGCGACGGGCCGAAGCGCTTCTTCCGCTCGCTCCCGCAGCATCCGGGGAGTCAGTTCACTGTCTGCCATGCGCTACACACTGGCACGGTCGCTACGCGTCACGCAAGCACTACATCGTAGTTGGCATATGCCAGCCTGGCGATTCTGCGGTACAAGTTTCTCTACCTCATCAAGGCGGCCCTGCGGGCCGCGCGGCCCAGCCCGCGGCCCGGCCGCCGCTCCTGTCTTCGCCCCGCTCCGGCCAGGCCGCCGACCGGCCCGCGCACTGAACGGGGCGGCATCCCGCCGGGGTTTACGCGCGCCTGCTCCGCCGACTGCATCCATCGCCGTTGTGCGCGTGAACCAGGGCAGCGGGGAGGGGTGAGGGGCTCGGAGCGCTGAGCGGCCGTCTGAGCGCCTGTGAGCCTCCCGGACCGCCGTACCCCCGCCGTCGCACCAGACGGGCGCGTAAGGCGACCTGACGGCCCGTCTTGGGCTCATGGGGAGCACCTGCTGCCGCGATGTAGTGGCGGCCGCCGTGGTCACTCCGTGTCGGTGCGGCTTTCACCCGGGCCGAGGAGCGTGTCGTCCTCTGCGAACAGCGGCAGCGTATCCCGCTTCACGCCCGGAGCTGGCGGAAGCAGAGGGCGCCGGCCTTTCGAGCGGGGCGCACTCGTCATGGGCAGCGCCGACCGGGTCTCGGGGGAACTGACCTGCGGTTTTGGAAAGTCACGTGACTTTGGTCGGTCACGCTCAGGAAAGTCACGTGACTTTCCTTGGGGGCTCGGAAGCTCACGTGACTTTGCTTCGCGTGCCTCGGCCTCTTCGGCCCGGCCTTTCGCGTACGCGTTGACCAGCTGGTCCCGCAGCTTCCTGGCCTCGTGGGCCCGCTGGACGCATCCGCGCTTGCAGTAGGCCCGCGGCTTGGTCCCCCGGCTGGGCGGTACGGGGCCGCCACACCACGCACACAGCTTCTCGCCGTCCGCGTTCGTAGGTGTTTCTGTGTTCATGGCCCAGGACCGTACGCGGCGCGTCTCATGGCGTGGCAGGTGCGTCGGGGCGGTTGTAGCCCAGCGCGTCGGCGACCCGGCGGGTGGTCGACCGCTCGCGGTAGGCGTACTCGCGGTGGCTGCGCTTGCAGTAGTCGCGCTTGCGGCCGGTGCCGGTCTGGATGATCGGTTCGCCGCACCACAGACACAGCCGGTTGCCGTGCTCGTCGGTAGGGATCTCTGCCATGCCCTGCCCAACCCTGGCGGCCCGGCACAGGTTTCTCACCGCTGGGCTGCGTCACGAGCCGCCTCCCAGGATGTGGGCCATCACGGCACGGGCCGCCCCTGAGAACGTCCCTCCGATCGCGGCCAGGGCTCCCTTCTTCGCGAAGTCCGCACGCGGCTCCGGCGTCTGCTGCTGCGGCGCCGGCGCCTGCGGCTGCTGGTCGCGCTGCTCGTCGCTCACTGCTCCTCCAAGGGGCTCGGAAAAAGTCCTCCCGTCCCCGACAGTCCGGGGGTGGGAGGCGACCATGAGGGAGCGGCGGGTTAGCCCCGCAACTCCCCTTCGCCCCTTCACTGGTGTCGACGGCCTGAGGACAGGACCGGGCACGAAAAAGCCCCCTGACGTCGGCCAGGGGGACGGGGGCGAGAGCAGAAGAACAGTCCGGCGAGCGGCATTCAATACTCAGCCGGAGCTTTCTCGAAGTCGTCTAGCGAGTCGAGAGCCTGGCCGCGTTCCTCGAGTACGGCGACGACGGCCAGGAGCACGACGCCGACACACCCTTGCATCACGATCCGACGGCCCCCGAAGCATGCACGCGTGCACGGGCACAGGCGTGCACGGGCGGAACGGTCACACCTCTTGCATTTCCACGCGGACTCGGAGCGTGGGCTGCAGGAGCCCACGCGTATGGGCAGGGACCGGACGCAATCGACCCCCGGCTGCCGTTCAGTGGGCTGCCGGGGGTCGGGATGGTCAAGATCAAGATTCTGAGCGGGCCAGCGATGTGAGACGGGCGTAGTCGATGATCTCGTAGTACCGATTCGACCGGGTTCCCGGAGGCAGGGCACCCAGGATGCCTTCGGCCCGCAGGGACGCTATGGCCTTCTCGACAGTCGTCCGACCGAGGCCGAGCGCAGCGGAGACGTCGGCTTGACTGGGACCTGCGATCGTCAGGGCTCCTTCGGGCACCTCATGAATTCCGGTTCGGGTCCACCGAACGCGACGACCAACTACCTCCCCCCGCGAAGAGGGGAGAAGGACCAGATACCTGAGAAGACGGGCCACCCGAACGACGGGATCCGCCTTGGACACCGCGTAGACCGACTCGACGGTCTGAGCACGATCATTGGTCAGCTGCGCGAGGAAGAGTGCAAGCGCGGGCTCCTTCTCGATCAGAGTCGCAAGTGTCCGGGTGGTGAGGCTGACGCTGACGCCGGCGGAGAGGAAGGTGATGTGGGGCCCCGACCCTTGGGAACCTGAATCGTCCGTCGTCCTCCTCCTGAGGAGGACTCGGGAGATGTCGCCGAGGATGGCGCCCCTCCTCCAGAGCCGAGTGGTTCCGTGGGGAGTGGTCTCCTTGATCACGCCTTGGGTGATGATGTGCACCCACTCCTGGCCGTACGCCAGGACGTCTCCGCGGTGACGGGCCTCCAGGCGCGCTGCGGCCGTCAGAAGATCGACCGCGTACGAGGGCAGCCCCAAGGACTTCAGGTACCCGAACGAGGCCTCGTGGTACCACGACCGGAACCTCACCCCCGGGTCGAAGTCGATGATCTCGGTCATCGGAGGCCACCTCCATGACCAGCACCCGCGGGGTCAGCGGGAACCGCGGGTGCGACGACCTGAGCAGGCGTGGGCGGAGGTGACTCGACGAGGAGTTTGACAACCGGCACGAGAGCACCGACGAGAACGGCCAGGGCGCCGATGACAACCGCGATGCGGCCGGCAGTCTTGTTGAGGTGACGGATGGCGTAGCACGCAGCCCCCACCACGATCGCGACGATCAGAACAGCCGCGAGAATCCCTTCAGACACGACAGTTACCTCTAAGGGTATGGCGGTCGAGCCGCATCGCCCCAGGGACGTACAGCTCGACCGCAGCTTTGGAATGGTCTCTTACGGAACGCATGGCCGGTTAAGCGCGAACCCTGGCGAGGGGTCGAACCAGCTAGCCCGTAGGATACGCCACCCGGGTGAGACACCATCAACTTCGATCCGCCCAGAGGGAATCCCGCTTCAACCTCGGCTAATAGGAACGAGGTTCGAGATTCAAATACCTTGCGGGGGCGGTTCGTTGATCGAGTTGGGTTGATCGAGATCGGCGCCAGAACAACGCAAGGCGGCCGCACCCGGTGGGGTACGGCCGCCTGTCACGTGCTCTACGAGCAGGAGGTCACTGCAGGGGAGCCACCCCTGTAGTCACCTCGGAAGCTGAGCGAGACCATTCCAAAGCCCGTGTCAGCTGAAGACAGTGCACACCGCTAATGAAGCACAAAACCCTCTCCCAGGGGGGAAGTGCCGTACGCGTACGCTGTTTTCCCTACACAGAGGGGTTTTGCACACTCAGCGGCCCATGCCTGGGTGAAGGAAAGTGGTGATCACATTCCCTAGTGTCACTAGGGGTGGAGGCTTTCCGCTGACATCTGGACTGCGGTAATCCGCCGGAGGGCGAGTTAGTGCTTACTGACCTCAGTAAGCCTGGCGACGTGCCGAGCGGCCAGCTCTCGGGTGGCGTCGGCGTCGTGCTCCTGGTCGTCGTCGTGCTCGTTCTCCCGGCGGCGTCGAGCAACTGCTTCCTCGCGGCGGAGCGCGAGCGCTTCGAGCATCGCGGCGTACTCCTCCTCGACTTCGGCGGAGGTGAGCACGACGACCGTGTCGGCGGCGTCGACCAGGGCCAGGACCTCCTGCACCCGTTCGCCCACGGCCGCCGGGTCGGTGTTGCCGTCCTTGCCCTCGGCGGCCTCCGTGGCCGCGAGGTCGAGCGCTCGCCGGGGTTCGACCACGGGCGGATCCGGGAGGCCCCGCACCGGTCGGTGCGGGGCCTCCGACATGTCGGCGCCCCAGGGGCCAGCAGACTTCCGTCATGAGCACCATGCGCCGACTTCTCGGCACCGGCCCGAGCAACACCAGCAGTGCGCCCACCCAAGGCGCCGGCACTCGGCTTCTGCCCGTGGAGCAGCTCGCCGTCGATGAGCACCAGGAGCACGACGACCCCCGCGTGCGACGGGAGGATGGACCGGTCCCCCGGCGCCGACCGCTCGGCGACCGGGGGCAGTAACGACCGACAGCCAGTTACGCCGGGGGCTGGGGTGCGTCGAGCACGTCCCTTCCCCAGATCAGGCCCCACGATTCAACCAGTCCCCGCACGGCCCACGCACCACCGAGCTCGGCAGCCTTGAGCAGTTCGAGGGGGCGACCCCGGTACCGGATCACGGCGCGGTACCAGGTCTCGGCGGGGATGAGCGCCAGGCCCTCGCCGCCGACTTCTTCCGCCGCGATCTCGTCGTCGGTCCGGTCGTCGAGTTCCACCAGCCCGGCGAGCAAGGCGCGCAAGCCGTTGGACCAGTACTGGGCGCGGATCCCGTAGGCGCCGTACTCGTACTCGTGCCACAGCGGCACATCTTCGGCGAGCCCGGCCGCCGCTCCTGCCGCGACCTCGAACGGCATGCGGGAACCGTCGCGGCCCTGCTTCAGGTCTGCACGGGCGAGCTCCCCGCCGGGCGCCCACCGCTCGAACCGGGCCTTGCCATCCTGGTTCTTGAACAGGTAGCGGCTGAACTGCTGGGCGTCCTCGGGCCGGGGGACGTCGACCTTCAGGCCTCGGTCGTTGGGCCGGTAGCCGCCCGCCTTCTCCACGGACCGGAGCCACCGGCCACGGGCCGCAGCCTCGAACGCGTCGGCACGGTCCCGGGTCCACGGCTGCTTGAGGAACAGCAGCACGTGGAAGTGGGGATGCCACCCGTTCTCGCCCTGCGTGCACTCCCAGACGCGCACGTAGCCGATCACGCCGTGGTCGGCCTGCAGGCGCTGCCACATCTTCCCGGCCCGGGAGCCGAAGGCGGTGATCCAGGCGTCGTGCTGGACTGCGACCAGGCCGGACCGCTCACCGCGCCGGGTGGTGCCGAGCGGCATCCGGCGGTAGTGCCGCAGGGTCAGCGTCATCATGGCCAACCCGTGCCCGGCCGCCTGCCAGGCGCCGGTGACGGTGTCGATCTCCTCGGACCGGGCGGCTCGGATCTTGGCGGCGCAGACGGGGCAGAGGTGGATCTTTCCGCAGGTGACCAGGCCGGTCATGTGGGCGACGTTGCCATTGATCACGACGCCGACGCCGCCCGCGATGGCGGACCGGCCGCAGCCCTTGAGGCCCTTGTCGTTGGTGACCCGCCACAGCCCCTCGCGGAGGGTCCAGCGAGCGTCCCGACCGGCTGCCGGGGACGTGTCCGCTTTTGCATTTCCGGACGCCGCCGCAGGGCTCTGACCTGCGCGGGTTGCAGTTTCTCCGGTAGTACCAAGGCGCCTGTCCG
>NZ_JBEZWO010000030.1:0-1847 GCF_040637515.1 Streptomyces sp. NPDC029041
AACACAGTGGACGCGAGCAACTGAGGACAAGCCCTCGGCCTATTAGTACCGGTCAACTCCACACGTTACCGTGCTTCCATATCCGGCCTATCAACCCAGTCGTCTACTGGGAGCCTTACCCTCTCAAGGAGGTGGGAATACTCATCTCGAAGCAGGCTTCCCGCTTAGATGCTTTCAGCGGTTATCCCTCCCGAACGTAGCCAACCAGCCATGCCCTTGGCAGAACAACTGGCACACCAGAGGTTCGTCCGTCCCGGTCCTCTCGTACTAGGGACAGCCCTTCTCAATATTCCTACGCGCACAGCGGATAGGGACCGAACTGTCTCACGACGTTCTAAACCCAGCTCGCGTACCGCTTTAATGGGCGAACAGCCCAACCCTTGGGACCGACTCCAGCCCCAGGATGCGACGAGCCGACATCGAGGTGCCAAACCATCCCGTCGATATGGACTCTTGGGGAAGATCAGCCTGTTATCCCCGGGGTACCTTTTATCCGTTGAGCGACGGCGCTTCCACAAGCCACCGCCGGATCACTAGTCCCGACTTTCGTCCCTGCTCGACCCGTCGGTCTCACAGTCAAGCTCCCTTGTGCACTTACACTCAACACCTGATTGCCAACCAGGCTGAGGGAACCTTTGGGCGCCTCCGTTACTCTTTAGGAGGCAACCGCCCCAGTTAAACTACCCATCAGACACTGTCCCTGATCCGGATCACGGACCCAGGTTAGACATCCAGCACGACCAGACTGGTATTTCAACGACGACTCCACCCACACTGGCGTGTGAACTTCAAAGTCTCCCAGCTATCCTACACAAGCCGAACCGAACACCAATATCAAACTGTAGTAAAGGTCCCGGGGTCTTTCCGTCCTGCTGCGCGAAACGAGCATCTTTACTCGTAGTGCAATTTCACCGGGCCTATGGTTGAGACAGTCGAGAAGTCGTTACGCCATTCGTGCAGGTCGGAACTTACCCGACAAGGAATTTCGCTACCTTAGGATGGTTATAGTTACCACCGCCGTTTACTGGCGCTTAAGTTCTCAGCTTCGCCCTGACGAATCAGAGCTAACCGGTCCCCTTAACGTTCCAGCACCGGGCAGGCGTCAGTCCGTATACATCGCCTTACGGCTTCGCACGGACCTGTGTTTTTAGTAAACAGTCGCTTCTCGCTGGTCTCTGCGGCCACCCCCAGCTCAGGACGTAAAGTCCATCACCAGGTGTGGCCCCCCTTCTCCCGAAGTTACGGGGGCATTTTGCCGAGTTCCTTAACCATAGTTCACCCGAACGCCTCGGTATTCTCTACCTGACCACCTGAGTCGGTTTAGGGTACGGGCCGCCATGAAACTCGCTAGAGGCTTTTCTCGACAGCATAGGATCATCCACTTCACCACAATCGGCTCGGCATCAGGTCTCAGACTATTGCCAGGCGGATTTGCCTACCTGACGTCCTACACCCTTACCCCGGGACAACCACCGCCCGGGATGGACTACCTTCCTGCGTCACCCCATCACTCACCTACTAACCGCTTGGTTCAGCGGCTCCACCACTCCCCTTTGCCCGAAGGCTCCGGGGCGGCTTCACGGCCTTAGCATCACGATGCTCGATGTTTGACGCTTCACAGCGGGTACCGGAATATCAACCGGTTATCCATCGACTACGCCTGTCGGCCTCGCCTTAGGTCCCGACTTACCCTGGGCAGATCAGCTTGACCCAGGAACCCTTAGTCAATCGGCGCACACGTTTCTCACGTGTGAATCGCTACTCATGCCTGCATTCTCACTCGTGAACCGTCCACAACTACCTTCCGGTGCTGCTTCACCCGGCACACGACGCTCCCCTACCCATCA
>NZ_JBEZWO010000030.1:1944-3266 GCF_040637515.1 Streptomyces sp. NPDC029041
GCAATGACACGACTTCGGCGGTACGCTTGAGCCCCGCTACATTGTCGGCGCGGAATCACTAGACCAGTGAGCTATTACGCACTCTTTCAAGGGTGGCTGCTTCTAAGCCAACCTCCTGGTTGTCTCTGCGACTCCACATCCTTTCCCACTTAGCGTACGCTTAGGGGCCTTAGTCGATGCTCTGGGCTGTTTCCCTCTCGACCATGGAGCTTATCCCCCACAGTCTCACTGCCGCGCTCTCACTTACCGGCATTCGGAGTTTGGCTAAGGTCAGTAACCCGGTAGGGCCCATCGCCTATCCAGTGCTCTACCTCCGGCAAGAAACACACGACGCTGCACCTAAATGCATTTCGGGGAGAACCAGCTATCACGGAGTTTGATTGGCCTTTCACCCCTAACCACAGGTCATCCCCCAGGTTTTCAACCCTGGTGGGTTCGGTCCTCCACGAAGTCTTACCTCCGCTTCAACCTGCCCATGGCTAGATCACTCCGCTTCGGGTCTTGAGCGCGCTACTGAATCGCCCTATTCGGACTCGCTTTCGCTACGGCTTCCCCACACGGGTTAACCTCGCAACACACCGCAAACTCGCAGGCTCATTCTTCAAAAGGCACGCAGTCACGAGAACAAGGCAAGCCTTGCTCCGACGCTCCCACGGCTTGTAGGCACACGGTTTCAGGTACTATTTCACTCCCCTCCCGGGGTACTTTTCACCATTCCCTCACGGTACTATCCGCTATCGGTCACCAGGGAATATTTAGGCTTAGCGGGTGGTCCCGCCAGATTCACACGGGATTTCTCGGGCCCCGTGCTACTTGGGTGTCTCTCAAACGAGCCGCTGACGTTTCGACTACGGGGGTCTTACCCTCTACGCCGGACCTTTCGCATGTCCTTCGCCTACATCAACGGTTTCTGACTCGTCCCACGGCCGGCAGACCGTGGAAGAGAGATCCCACAACCCCGCATACGCAACCCCTGCCGGGTCTCACACGTATACGGTTTAGCCTCATCCAGTTTCGCTCGCCACTACTCCCGGAATCACGGTTGTTTTCTCTTCCTGCGGGTACTGAGATGTTTCACTTCCCCGCGTTCCCTCCACATACCCTATGTGTTCAGGTATGGGTGACAGCCCATGACGACTGCCGGGTTTCCCCATTCGGAAACCCCCGGATCAAAGCCTGGTTGACGACTCCCCGGGGACTATCGTGGCCTCCCACGTCCTTCATCGGTTCCTGGTGCCAAGGCATCCACCGTGCGCCCTTAAAAACTTGGCCACAGATGCTCGCGTCCACTGTGCAGTTCTCAAACAACGACCAGCCACCCG
>NZ_JBEZWO010000031.1:0-1398 GCF_040637515.1 Streptomyces sp. NPDC029041
CGTCCAGGTCCGCTTCGAGGCCGTTCTTCTCACCGTCGATGATGCGGCGCTTCAGGCGCTCGTCCAGGGGCAGGGCGGCCAGTTCCTCGGCCTTGCCCGCCTTGAGGGACTTGGCGGTCGCGCCCTCGAAGAGCTGCATGAGCTTCTGCAGCGGGTCGTAGCCCTCGGCGCGGCGGTCGTGGATGAGGTCCAGGGCGGTGGTGACCTCCTCCTCGCTGAAGCGGGCGATCGGCAGGATCTTGGAGGCGTGCACGATCGCGGAGTCCAGGCCCGCCTTGACGCACTCGTCGAGGAAGACGGAGTTCAGCAGGATGCGGGCGGCCGGGTTGAGGCCGAAGGAGATGTTCGACAGGCCGAGCGTGGTCTGCACCTTCGGGTGGCGGCGCTTCAGCTCGCGGATGCCCTCGATGGTGGCGATGCCGTCCTTGCGGGACTCCTCCTGACCGGTGCAGATGGTGAAGGTCAGGCAGTCGACGAGGATGTCCTCCTCACGGATGCCCCAGGTGCCGGTCAGGTCGTCGATGAGCCGTTCGGCGATCTCGACCTTCTTCTCGGCGGTGCGGGCCTGGCCCTCCTCGTCGATGGTCAGCGCGATCAGGGCAGCGCCGTGCTCCTGGGCCAGTGCCGTGACCTTGGCGAAGCGGGACTCGGGACCGTCGCCGTCCTCGTAGTTCACCGAGTTGATCACCGCGCGGCCGCCGAGCTTCTCCAGGCCCGCCCGGATGACGTCGACCTCGGTGGAGTCCAGCACGATCGGCAGCGTGGAGGCGGTGGCGAAGCGGCCGGCCAGTTCCTCCATGTCGGCGACGCCGTCGCGGCCGACGTAGTCCACGCACAGGTCGAGCAGGTGCGCGCCCTCGCGGATCTGCTCGCGGGCCATCTCCACGCAGTCGTCCCAGCGGCCTTCCAGCATGGCCTCGCGGAACTTCTTCGAGCCGTTGGCGTTGGTGCGCTCACCGATCGCCAGGTAGGAGGTGTCCTGGCGGAACGGCACGGACTGGTAGAGGGAGGCGGCGCCCGGCTCGGGCTGCGGGCTGCGCTCGGTGGGGGCGGTGTCCCGGACGCGCTCGACCAGCTGCCGCAGGTGCTCGGGGGTGGTGCCGCAGCAGCCGCCGACGAGGGAGAGACCGTAGTCCCGGACGAAGTTCTGCTGGGCGTCGGCCAGCCCCTCGGCGTCGAGCGGGAAGTGGGCGCCGTCCTTGGTGAGGATCGGCAGACCGGCGTTCGGCATGCACAGCAGCGGGATACGCGCATGGCGGGCCAGGTAGCGCAGGTGCTCGCTCATCTCGGCCGGGCCGGTGGAGCAGTTCAGGCCGATCATGTCGATGCCGAGGGGCTCCAGCGCGGTCAGGGCCGCGCCGATCTCGGAGCCGAGCAGCATGGTGCCGGTCGTCTCGA